>DASUWU010000191.1:0-7636 GCA_036378315.1 Streptosporangiaceae bacterium
GGTGAAGCGGTGAGGCGCGCCGCGCTCACCGCCGCGGCGACGATCGCCGCGGCGCTCGCCATGGCCGCGCCGGCGCTGGCTACCCAGGTGCCGCTGGAGTTCCTCGGCTCCGGCCGCTACCAGTACACCGACGACCAGGGCGTGGTGCGGTGGGTCACCTCCGACCAGCTGCTCCACCTCCAGAAGATCGGTGAGGCTGGCGTCAACAACGTCGGCGGCCCGTCCGACTGGATCATCGATCCCGCCAGCGAACGGGGCGTCAGCGCCCGCCAGGTCACCGACTACGTCGAGCGCATCGGCACCGGCGGCGCCAGCGGCACCGACTACGCCGCGACGTCGCCCGCCGCGCAGGCGACCTACGAGGCTGAGCAGGCGGCGCAGGCCGCCGGCGGCGCCGGCACCGCCCTCGCTGGCGAGTCCGTCGAGCTCGCCGCGACCACCGGCGCCAGCGCCTGGCTTGCCGCCGCGGTGCCCGCGGCCCAGGTGGCCCTGCCCGTCCTCGGTACCGCGCTGATCGGCTGGCAGGTCGGCTCCGCCATCCGCAAGGAGTTCTTTGAAGCCGACGTGCCCCAGACCCCGGCCCAGGTCACCGGGCTCAACTGGTCCGTGACCGTCTCGAACATCCAGCTGCGCGCCATCAAGAAGGGCGACTGCCCCGCCGAGATCACCGGCAGTTGCTTCACCACGGGCGCCGGCGCGAACGCCGCCCCGCGCAACGGCTTCTACCTGCTCTTCAACGAGTCCTGGCCCGCGGCCTCCGCCCACACCGGCCCCGGCACCGCCACCGGGCAGATCAACGTCGTCGGCGGCGGCGACTGCACCTCGGGCCAGCCTGACCTGGCCAGCGTCCTCCCGGCGCGGTACTCCGGCAAAGAGGTCCTTCTCGGCGCCGGCGCCTGCACGCTGGCGAACCCCGCCACCGGCGGCCCGATCACCGGCGCCACCGTCCTCGCACAGTGGATCTTCCTGCGGCAGCGCGACGTCATCGGCAAGGTCACGGACGCTCTTGACCCCGGGTACCGCCTCCAGGGCGCCGGCACCGACACCGTGGTCCGGCACGACACCGACGTTGTGAACAACGTCACCACCGAGCTCCACGACCACGCCGGCGACTATCCGCACGTCATCCCCTTCATCGCCCACCAGACCGACCCGGACCTGCAGCCCGAGGATCCGGTGAAGGTCACCATCCCGGAGCCGCTCGCCCACGAGACGTTCAAGCAGTACTCCGCCGACCTCCGCGCGGCGGGCCTCATGGGCTCGATCGGCAAGATGGTCCTTCCGGACAGCCAGGTCGACCACGAGCGCTCTGCTAACGAGGTCGTCAGCACCGACCCGTCCGCCGGCAGCCAGGTCGACCCGGAGGACGAGGTGGACGTCTGGATCAACCCGGCCGTGATCCCCGGTCCGCAGTCCGGCACGGGCGGTGACGGCGGCGACCCGGCCGACGGCTGGACCGCGCCGGCGTCTCCGGGCATCGATCTCGACCCGCTGCGTGAGCTCGGCGCTACGGCGTGCAATACGTTCCCGTTCGGCGTCCCCTGCTACGTCATCGGCGCCGTGGGCGGCCTCTCGGGCGCCGGCGGCGCCCCCGACTTTCACTTCGCGGTGGGCTCGTTCTTCGGCTCCAACGACCTGGAGCTTGACCTGGCGGCCGTGCAACCGGCCGTCGACATCATCCGGCCGCTGCTGCTCCTGATGTCCTTCGTCGGCATCGTCATGTGGCTCTCGCGCCGCGGCGCCCACGATTCCGGCGACGGGGGTGACGAGTGATCGTCCAGGCCAACATCGTTGATGCCGTCGAGCACTTCGGCGAGCTCGTCCTCAACGGGCTGGAGGCCGGCGTGAACGCCGTCATCGCCGCCCTCGCCGGCTCCGCGAACGTCGTGCTCGGCCTGCTGCCGTCGATCCCCGACGCGCCGGCGGCGCCCGTCGCGGACTGGATCGGCTGGCTCAACTGGCTGCTGCCGATCGCTCCGATGATCGCCGCGGCGACCACGCTCCTGGCCCTGTACACCGCGTTCCTCGCCCTGCGTGTTGTGCTGCGGTGGGTGAAGGCCCTGTGAGACTGGCCATGCTTAAGCAAGGGGCGTGTCCGCGGTTGGCGGCAGAGAGGCCCTACGGCGCCTCCGGGGGCGTCCTGTGATCGCCCTGGTTGTCGGGCCGCCCGGGTCGGGCAAGTCCTACACCTCGGTCGCGCTCATCGTCGAGGCCGTCCGCGAGGGCCGCTACATCGCGACCAACATCGAGCTCGCCGAGGCGTGGGCCGAGGACGTCGCCCGCACCTACCCCCTGTCGTGGCTCCGCGGCCGCGGCTGGCGCGCCCGCAAGGCTGCCGAGCTCCGTCGCCTGGTCTTCGTGAGCGCCGACCTCGACGAGCTCTTCCGCGTGCGCCTGGCGCCGTGCGGTGACTGCCGCGGCTGCCGCGCCGGCCGCACGTGCCGGCGCGAAGGACGCGGGCGCATGGTCCTCGACGAGGCGCACAACTGGATGAACGCTCGGACGTGGGACTCCGACCCGTCCGGTAAGAGCGACAGCAAGGGCGCCGCCGTGGCGCGGCGCCTGGCGGTCGTGCGCTTCTTCTCGCAGCACCGCAAGCTCGGGTGGGAGGTCTTCCTCATCACGCAGGATGAGGCCAACGTCGACCGCCAGGTCCGATCGCTCTTCGAGTACCTGATCCGCCTGCGCAACCTGCGGAACTTCAAGGTCGCCGGCGTCCGCCTGATCCCGTTTAACCTCTTCCTGGCGATCTGGGGCTGGAATGACCCAAGCCACAGCGTTGCCAAGCGCCAGGTCCGCCGGCTCAGCCGCCGCATCGCGGGCCTCTACGACACCATGGCGCTCTCGCACGGCCTCGACGTCGATGACGAGTCGGACGTCATCTGGCTGCCGCATCCGCCGGTGGATGTCGCCGAGCAGCTGCGCGAGGTGCCGGCGGGAGCCAGGCCGAAGGCCGGCGCCGCCGGCTCGCTGCACCTCGCCGCCGCCCCGTCGGACGAGCCCCCAGACGCGCCCGCCTCCCCCGCGGCCGCTGCGGGCGATCTCCGTGCGGAGGCGCAGCCGGAGTCAACCTCACAGGACGGCCGCGACCGCCGGCAAGCGTCGGTCTTCGCCGTGGTCCGTCCGCACCAGCCAGCACGCTCCCCCTCGGTGCCCGAGGTGGCAGCCCCTACCACGACGAAGCGCCCGGGCGGGCACCCGGGCGCTTCTGACGATCCGCGGCAGGCGGGCCGCGACCGTGCAGGGCGAGGGTAGCGGCACCGGCGGCGCCGCGCCAGCGGCGGTCTTCGACCCGTGCACCTGGCAGGTCCCGTCCGGCGATCCCTCCGGCGGGCCTCTCGATCTGCATGAGGAAAGTTCCGACCCTCGCCTCTCGGACCCTGCACGGGGCGGGTGCCCTCGGTGGCCTGAGCACATGCGGCTGCTGAGCTCGCAGGGCGAGCTCGTCCGCGGGCGGTGCGGCTCGACGAATCAGTGCGCGTACTGCGCGCGGCTCGCGGCCGTCGAGAATGCCGAGCTCCTGGCGCTCGACGCGCTGGCGGGATCGGCTCCGGCGATCTGGGCCGTTCTCACGACGTCTCGGCCGCTGCGCGACCCGCGAGCCTTCTACCGCGCCCGCGAGGCCGTGGTGAAGGCCCTGCGGCGCCGGTGGCCTGGCTGTGAGTACGCCGCGTTGGTCGAGTTCACCACCGGCTACGGGCTGCGCGCCGGCGGTGCCCGCCGCCCGCACTGGAACCTGCTCATAAAGGGCGTGCCGGCCGAGCAGCTGGACGATGCCGCCGGGATCATCCGCGGCGTGTGGTGCCGCCGGCCCGAGGTCGGCGCCCGTCCTGAGGCGCAGCATGTCGGCACGATCGGCGAGTTCGGCGGGTTGATGCGCTACGTGGCGCTGCATTTCCAGAAGGAGAGCCAGGCGCCGCCGCCTGGCTGGCGCGGCCACCGGTTCATTCACTCGCATGGCTACCTGGCGGGGTCGACGCCGGAGGCGCGCGAGCAGGCCCGCCGGTCGCTGCGCCACAAACGTGAGCTCTGGCGCGCGATCCACGTGCGGGGCCTCGGCCCGCATGACGCCGAGCTCGCCGCGGCGGAGGCTATGGCGATCGCCGAGGCGACCAGCTGGCGGACGGTGAATCTCGTCGAGGCGCCCGGGCGCTCACGCGCTCGGCCGTCGCCTCGCGTCGAGGTCGTCGATCCGGCTGGCCACGATGCGCGCGACGCTGGTCTCAGCGTCCTCGACTCCGCATCGGATGGCGAAGGCGACGGCCTCGGCGATCGACCAATCCCGGCCGGTCACCTGGCGCAGCATTCTGCGAAGCTGCGCCAGGTCCTCGCGCGAGCCGGCCGGCAGCCGCGCGTTCAGTCGGTACGTGGTGCCCTCGTCGCTCATGGTCCGAAGCTACCTCCTGGGCCAGCGCTGCTGGACGGCCTGCTTGGTGACTCCGAGCTCGCGGCCGATCTGCGCGTCGGAGAACCGGCTGATCCTCCAGCCGGCCACGGCGATGGCGAAGGCGTCGTCGAGCTCGTTCTGTAGGTAGCGCAGCAGCCTGGCGTTGTCCGGGTCGCCCTCGGCGCAGCGGCGGCCGAGCGCTCGGATCATGCGCCCGATGGCCTCGGTGACGTCATCGTCAGAGCGGTGCACGGGCGCACTCTGACGGCTTCCGGCCGACAAGGCGGCCTTGTCGGTCATGACGCCTCCCCGAAGACCAGCTGGTCCGGGTCGGGGCGCTGTTGCCAGCGCCGCTGGTAGGCCCGCCACTCGCGGGCCAGGCTGTCGAGTTCCATCGAGAGTTCGCAGCCGAGCATGAAGCGGACGTCGCTGCCCGCTTCGATGGTGGCGGCCAGCCCGTGGTCGATGAGGTGCGAGATCCTCGGCGACTGGTAGAGCGTGGCCGTCATGCGGCCTGCTCCAGCGTGAGCTCGAGCTGGCCGGCGGGGAGCGGCACGAGGTTCGCCGGCGCCGGCGTGCACAGGTGGCAGCCGTCGCCGTGCAGGTGCCCGTGCGGGCATTCGTAGATGGCGTCTAGCGCTTCCAGCGGGTCGATGCCCGAGGCGAGCGCTCGCCGGTAGCCGGTGTCGAAGCTCATCGCGGTACGAGCTCCAGGAGGACGACGAGCCACGGCGTGATCGCTGCGGGCCAGAGGAGGCCCTCGACGATCGTGCGGCGGATGGTGATGGTGGGGTGGTTCATGCCCGCGTGAGCGGGCGCACGGGTGGCGGTCCCCGGGAGCTCGATGCCTCTCGACGAGCGAAGTGATCCCGTAGGGCGTTGAGAGGCGTTGGGCGACCTTGGGGGCCGCTGCCCGGGTGCCCGACCGTGAGGCGATGAGACGCCCCGCCGTCCGTCGTGCGTGCGGCTGACGGGCGCGGCCAGGGCGGCCGGCCGGGGTGTTCGCTCCGCCTACCGACCGCCCCAACCGCTGAGCGACCCTACAGAGGCCCTCGTGGCCGTCGCAAGCGCGACGGCGCCCGGTCGCGGCGGCGCAACCTACCCGTATCGGCACGGTGCTACGCGACCTTGAGGTCAGCGATGTTGCCTTGCTGACGTCCGCCTGGGGCACTAATGTGCCACCTGTTCGCTCCGCCACCCGCCTGCATGGCGGCGTGGCACCCCCACAGGAGGTAGCCCCCATGCAGGCGCAGGTCTTCAACGTCACCCCGGTCGCGTATGGCACCTACGCACGCGAGGGCGACACCGATCCCGCCAAGTGGCGTGACGGCACCCTGGTCGAGTACGTCGACGTCCTCGACAACGAGGGCACCACTCGCCGGATGACGCTCCGGCAGGGCATGAACGGCGAGCGCGCCGGCACCGGCACGGTCTGCGACATGGACGTGCTCGTGGTCGCCAAGCAGTTCGTGACCTACCGCCGCGACGGCCGCGAGCAGGTCCGCACCCGCGAGAGCTACCGGGTCATGGAGATGCGCCCGGTCGTCGCCCCGGCCGAGCACGAGACCGCCAAGAAGGGCTCCTAGCCGCTATCGGCTAGGGGAGGGCGGTCCCCGTGCGCTTCTACATCGAGGCGGCCCTGTGGGCTGCCATCGGCTGTGTGATCTTCGACGTGCTCTGGCAGCTGGCCGGACGCGCGGCAGGCCAGTGATGCGCCGTGCCGTTCTGGCTCTCGGCGCTGCTGGTCTACTGCTGTGTGGGCTGGCTGGTCACCCTGCTTACGCTCGGGCCGATCCTGCACCGTGCCCTGCGGCGCCGGCGCCCTACACCGGCACCGACGAGGTGGTGCAGGAGCTCCGCGCGGTGCGCGCGGATGCCGCGACCGCCTGCCAGGCCGACGTTGACCGGCTCGACCGCGAGCACGACGACCTCCAGGCCGTCGCGTCCAAGCTCGACGCGATCCACTCCGACGAGGCCACCGCGACGGGAGTGGCGGCCGTGAAGACGTCGATCGAGCAGCTGGGCGCCGACGACTCGCACGCGCTGCACGTGACCGCGCCGGCCACCGCGGCGAGCTCGGGTACTCCGGAGGATCCGACCTATGTCGAGCTCGCGGCCGCGAGCTCCAAGCAGGTCGACGACGCCGGCACCGCGGTCCACGGCGCGATCTGGGTGCTGATCGGCGCCCTGGCTGGCGCCGTGTTCTCCATCCCCTTCACCCGCCTGGTGACGCCATGGCTCCGGTGATCGGTCTGCTCGTTCCCGGCATCGACGCCTCGGCCTTCTGGGCGGGCGTCGCCCTCGGCTTCCTGATCCCGTGGGTGGCGTGGATGCCGCTCGCGGCGATCGCACTCGTGCGTCGCCTCTTCTCGATCGAGGGTGGGGGCTGATGCCGTTCCGCAACCCAACACACAGAAGGGAGGTGAATCTCGATGCGGGAGTTCCTCAGCTCCAAGGCGGCGCGCGTGAACGCGGCCGTGATGGGCGTGGTCTTCGCGGTGGTCGCCCCGGCGGCCGCGCTCGCGCAGACCACCCCGGACTACGACCTCAGCCCGATCAGCACCGGCTTCAAGGAGCAGGTGCAGTCGGCTCTGGCCACGGGCCTGCCGATCGCGGCGGGCCTGCTCGCCCTGTCGGTGGGCATCGTCTGGGTCCGCAAGCTCATGAAGGCCAAGTAGGCCCTCGGAGCGCCGCCCGCCCGGCCCTCAGGGTCGGGCGGGCCGGCACCGCTGCCGCCCTCGCGGCCGCAGTCATGCTCGCAGGATGCGGCGGCTCCGGCCGCCCGCCGGCGGTCAAGCTCGCCGGCCACCGCATCGTGGTCGACGTCGCCTCGTCGACCAGCGAGCAGGAGAAGGGCCTGAGCGGACGCAGGAGCCTCGCCCGAGGCCACGGCATGCTGTTCCCGCAGAAAGCGCCGGCGCTCGTCCGGATCTGGATGCGCGGCATGCGCTTCCCGCTCGACGTCCTCTGGCTGCGCCGCGGCCGCGTCGTCGCGGTCCGTCGCCTCGGCCGCCCCCGGGCCGGCCACGCGATCCCGCAAGCTGAACCGGCCAAGCTCGCCGATGCTGTCCTGGAGCTCCCCGCCGGCACCGTCCGGCGGCTCCGCGTGCACCGCGGCACCCGCGTCGCGGACGGCGGGCTCGCCGCGCTGCGCCGACGGCTCGACGTCTTCGGGCTGCACGGCGCGTCGCTCGAGCTCCGCCTCCACGCGACGACGCTGCGCGACGATCCCGTCCGTACGGCGGCCGT
>DASUWU010000192.1:0-7576 GCA_036378315.1 Streptosporangiaceae bacterium
ACCAAAACAGCGGCCTGTGCCTCGACGTCTTCGGCGCCGGCAACAACCAAGGCCAACAACTCGACCAATGGCCCTGCAAGAACGCCCCAGCCACCAACCAAGACTTCACCCCCCGCTGACCACCCGCACGCGGCCGTCCCCCTCACCGACAGGGGACGGCCGCCCCGGGCCGGTCAGACCGCGGCGATGGTCCACTGGTTGTTGGTGCTGCCGTTCGGCGCCCACATGACCGCGGTGGCGCCCACGGTGGCGTTGCCCGCGCCGTCCAGCGCGGTGCCGGTGCCGCGGTTGATGATCTGGTAACGGCCGTTGCCGATGTCGTTCAGCCGCCACTGCTGGTTGTTGCCGCCGTTCCACGGGGCCTGCAGGGCGCTGGCGCCGTTGGCGGAGTTACCCCAGCTGTCGGCCACCATGCCGTTCGTGCGGTTGACGATCCGGTAGTAGCCGTTGCCCAGGTTCACCAGCTGCCACTGCAGGTTGGTGGACCCGTCATAGCTCCACTGCTTCAGCACCGATCCGGACGCCACGTTGCCGCCGCTGTCCAGCACGAGGCCGGTCGTGACGTTGGCGATCTTCACCCAGCCGGTCGGGATCGAACCCCCGCCCAGGGCGGGGATCTGGCCGGCGAATGTCAGCTTGACCACGTACGCGGGGGCGCTGAACGGAGCGCCGGCCGATGGCATGGTGAGGTGCAGGCCGGAGCCGTCCTGGCTGCGGGTGGGAAGGTTGATGAACGAACCGGCGGATGAGCCGAGGAGCTGCGCCGAGGCCAGGTTGCTCAGGCTGATCCGGTTGGCGTTCAGGGTGGTGATGGTCAGCGTGCTGCCGGGCCAGCCGAGCACGGTCGCGTACAGCACCGTGCCGTCCTTGCTGCGGGTGAACCGGATGTCCTGGCTCGTTCCCTCGCGCGGCGTGGTGAACGAGCCGCCGCCCATCTGCGTGGGGCCCTCCCCGTACGCCGCCCAGGCGCGGGTGGCATAGACCGACTCGCCGAACCGCCTGAGGTAGTCGCCGAAGCCCTGCAGGATCGCCTGCTGGCCGGAGGGGATGGTGCCGTCGGCCATCGGGGCGATGTTGAGGACCATGGTGCCGTTCTTGCTGACCCGGTCGATGAGCGCGTGCAGCAGCGCCTTGGTGGAGTAGTAGCCGATGCCGGCGGTGAAGCCCCAGCTCGAGCTGGAGACGCTGTCGTCGGTCATCCAGTAGGGGGTCGCGATGCCGCTCGGCCCGCCGCGCTCGAAGTCGAAGACCTCGCCCTTGTTGTCGAACCCGTCCTTGTACGTGGCCACGACGTCTTTGTTCAAGGCGACCGCACGGTTGTAGTAATAGGCGAGGAAGTTCAGCCGCTGCGACTCGTCGATCAGGTTCAGATCGAAGTCCTGGTAGACAAGGTCGGGCTGGTAGCCATCGATGACCTCTTTGAGCTTGCTGAACCAGAGCTGATTTTCCGTGGCCTTGTCGAGTTGGCCGTAGAGCTTTTTCAACGAGGTCGTCGACTGCGCCGGGACGTGGTCGTAGTAGCCGTTGAAGTTGAACGCGTGGTGCAGCGAGACGAACAGCCGCAGCCCCTTGGCCCGGATGGCATCGGCGTGCAACCGCAGCAGGTCGAGCCTGGGTCCGGTGGCGACGGAATTCCACTCGTTGGCGCCGCTGTTCCACATCGAATAGCCGTCGTGATGCTCGGCCACAGGGCCGGCGAACTTCGCGCCGGCGTCGGCGAACAACTGCGCCCACGCATTGGGGTCGAAGCTGCCGCCGGCGGACGTCAACTTCGGCGCGAACTGCACGAAGTTGCCGGCTCTGTCCCGAGCGCCGTTGATGAAGTTGTGGTATGGCCACGCCGACGGGTCACCGTACGTGGCGATGTGATGGTTGTTTTCCGCCGAGCCGCCGACGTACATGTTCCGCGGGTACCACTCGCTGCCGAACGCCGGGACGCTGAACACGCCCCAGTGGAAGTAGATGCCGAACTTGGCGTCCTGAAACCACTCGGGAGCGGGCGGATGCTGATCAACCGACGACCAGCTCGCCGTATAGCTGCTCGGACCGTCGGTGGCCCGGGCGGTGCGGATTCCCAGCAGTCCGCCGGCCGCGGTGACACCGAACGTCGCGAGCGCAGCGCGGCGGCTGAATCGGATCGGGGACGAAGTCATGGCAGGAAGCCTTTCGGGCATGGGAGTCTTCTTCGTTCGGGATATCGAACCGATTCGAAAAAGCGTGCATCGCGAACGTAGGCCCGGCCATAAGGCCCGTCAACCGACCTTTCATCGACTTTCATCCGACGGTCGGCGCGGCGAGTTCACCGACCGGATCGATGAGGATTTCACCCCCCGCCGGCCACCCGGGACTCGTGCGCGGCGGCGAGGATGAGGTAGGCGCTGGCCGTCCAGGTGTAGGCGCGGTCACGAAGGCCGATGCCGCTGCGGGCGTCGAAGTTCTCCGCGAACCCCGACTTCTCACACAGAGCGCGGTACCGTGCGCTGATGTCGTCGGCCAGGTCCGGATATCCGGCGCGGCGGAGGCCGTCCTCGATCAGCACCGTCGGCGGCGCCCAGACCGGGCCGCGCCAGTAGCCGTCGTCCTGGTAGTGCGGCGAGGTGGGCAGTTCGGTGGCCAGCCCGAAGGCGGTCAGGTGCGCTTCGATCCTGGCCGCCAGCGTCGCGCGGACCGGCTCCGGCAGCTCCTCGCCCAGGACGATCGGCATCAGGTCGAGCAGGCTCGAGCTGGACCATGTCCGCCCGGACCGCGCGCCCCGGGCGACGAAGCGGTCACCGCTCCACAGCTCGCCGAGCATCGCCTCGCGCATGCGGTCGGCCGCCAGCGACCAGCGGGCCGACGCGTCGGGCTTGGCGAGCGCGCCCGCCAGCCGGGCCAGTTCGCGCATCTGCAGGACGAGGAAGGCCGCGAGGTCGGCGGTCACGACGACGCGCTCGGGGTCGAAGGTGGTGGCGTTGTCCCAGCCGCTGTCGTTGCCGTGCTGGTAGTGCGCGAGCTCGTGGCCCGAGGCGCGCCGTGCGGTCAACCAGAACGAGGTCCATCGAGCCAGCCTCCGGTAGACCTCGCCCGGGTCGCCGTCGCGCGGCCGGCGCGCCTGGCCCGGCCGCCACAGGTGGCGCAGCGCCCAGCCGTGGATGGGCGGCTTGACGAAGTTGTAGAGGATCTCCGAGTGCGTGATCGAGTCCGGCAGCGCCCCGGCGGCGTCCTGGTGGTCGAACACGAGATGGAACTGGTCCCACGCCAGGTCCGGGCGGCCGCCGGCGAGGGCGATCGCGTTGAAGCAGTGGTCCCAGCTCCACACCTTGTCCATCCAGTGCTTGGACATCAGCACCGCGGGACGGGTGACGAACCCCGCGGGGCGCACCGTGGCCGACCACAGGACATAGGCGGCCAGCTCGGCGGCCGGCGTCCTGTCGCTCCGCCAGGGCGCAACGGCATCGCGGAACTCCTCGAACCCGGTCCGCGCCGCCGCGACCACGTCGGCGAAGCCGTTCTCGCTCGCGTACGGGGTGCGCGCGGCCTCGTACTCCTCGATGGCGAGCTCCCACGGCCCGCCGCCGTCCGGCAGCACGATGCCGCGGTCGGCCGTACCGAGCGACTGCACGCCGAGCTCGTCGGCGATCCGGCCCGCGAGGACGGTGACGCGGTAGCGGCGCCCGGTCTGGTACACGGTGAAGACCCACGAACCGTCGCCCGGATCCTGGTAGAAGTACGGTCCGCTGAACGGCGTCAGGACCGGGTCGGCCGCCAGCAGGCGCATGCCCAGGCCCTCGCCGCGCATCCGCACCGCGTCCTCGCCCTCGTACGCGAGCTCGATCCGCCCGGGGTCGCCGCGCCACGTGAGCAGGTACGGCGTCGCCGTGACGCTCGTCTCGGCGTACGCGCCCGCCGTCGTGGGGATCAGCCGCAGGATGGGATGCATGCCGCTTTGGTGCGACACCAGGTGGATGTCCCGGGCGAAGGTCTTCTCCCCCACCACCGGGGAGAAATCGAACCAGGATCCGCAGAAGCTGAACGGGATTTCGCGCGGGGAGAACACCGGGCCGGCGGGGAGGATCATAAACGGCGTGTTCCTTCTCTGCGCCGGGGCGCGTTTCGGTGGGCGAGGGCGTCAGTGCTTGACCGCGCCCGCCGTGACGCCGGCGGCGACGTAGCGCTGGGCGACGACGAGCAGAACGGTGGCGGGGACGGAGGCGACCACGGCGGTCGCCATGATGGCGTTCCACTGCTGGTTGTTGTTGCCGATGTAGTGATAGATGCCGAGGGTGATCGGCTGGTGACCGCCTCCGCCGTCGAGGGTGCTGGCGAAGATGAAGTCCGACCAGGCCCACAGGAACGAAAACAGCGACACCGTGATGACCGAGTTGCGGCTGACCGGCAGGACGATCGACCAGAAGGTCCGCGGCGTCCCCGCGCCGTCCACCCGGGCCGCCTGGATCAGCTCGTCGGGAATCCCGGACATGAACGTGGTGAAGATCAGCACTGCGAACGGCACCGCCAGCGTGGAGTCGGCCACGATCAGTCCGGGGACCGTGTTGAGGACGCCGGCGCCGAGGAAGATGGCGTAGAACCCCATCGCCATGATGATCCCCGGAATCATCTGGGCGATCAGCAGCACGAAGCTCAGCGCGCCGCCGCCGCGCGGGCGCAGCTTGGCCAGGGAGTAGCCGGCCGGGGCGGCGACCAGCAGCGTCAACGCCACCGTGCCCAGGCCCACGACCACGCTGATCCCCAGGTAAGGCGCCTGCTGGTCGATGACCGCCCGATAGCCGTCCAGCGTGCCGCCGGCCGGGAACCAGGACGGCGGGCTCTTGCGCATGTCCTGGTCGCGGGTGAACGACACGTTGATCATCCAGTAGACCGGGAACAGCATGACGCCGGTCAGCACAAGACCGATCGCGGTCTTCCCCCTGGCGCGCGAGCGGCTCATGCGCCGGCCCGCCTTCGCTGTCCGCGGATGTAGACGAGCCCGAAGGTCAGCGCCGTCACGATCAGCAGGTTGGCGACCGCCGCTCCGGGACCGAAGGCCGGCAGCAGGTTGCCGAACCCCAGCCGGTACGACCAGGTGGCGAACGTGGTGGACGAGCTGCTCGGCCCGCCCCTGGTCATGATCCAGATGATGTCGAACACCTTCAGCGTGTAGACCAGCCCCAGGAGCAGGGTGATCGTCGAGACCGGCCGCAGCAGGGGGAAGGTCACCCGCCAGAACCGCCGCCAGCCGGCGGCGCCGTCCAGCTCGGCCGCCTCGTAGATGGCGGGGTCGATCGCCTGGAGACCCGAGTACAGGACCACGAGGTTGAACGGGATGCCGATCCAGATGTTGGCGATCGTCACCGACCACAGCGACCAGTGCGGCGAGGTCAGCCAGTGGACGGGATCCACGCCGAACGCGCCGAGCACGGCGTTCACGACGCCCGAGTCGCTGTTGAGCATCCACGACCACGTCGAGGACGACACGATCAGCGGCAGCAGCCACGGCACGAGGAACAGCGCCCGCAAGGTGGCCGACAGCCGGAAGTTGTTGACGAAGAACAGGGCGAGGGCGAGCCCGATGCCGAACTGGAACGCCAGGGACACCAGCGTGAAGGCCGCCGTGTGCCACAGGGCCGGCCAGAACGTCGCGTCGCGGACGACCTTGGCGTAGTTGGCGAGCCCGACGAACGGCGCGTCGCCCTGGACGAACGAGCGCACCGTATAGTCGCGCAGGCTCAGATCGAGGTTGCGGTAGAGCGGATAGGCGTAGAACACCAGCAGGTAGATCACGATCGGGGCGAGAAAGGCCCAGGCCGCCCACTGACCGGACCGCGGGCGCGGCGCCGTCCCGCGGTCGCGGCCCGCTCCCGCCGGCGGGACGGGCCCGGCCGCGTGCCGGGCGGCGGGCCGGGCGGACGGCGCCGGTGAGACTCGATTCATCCTCGCTCCGTCCAGATGCCCGTCCAGATGCCCGTCCAGATGCCCGTCCAGATGCCCGTCCAGATCCCCCGGACGCCCGTACAGCCGTCCAGGGGTCTACCTCGTCGCGTTCGCCGCCGCCGTCTGCGCGTCGGCCATGGCCCGCTGGGGGCTCTTGGACCCGCTCAGCGCTGCCTGCACCGCGCCCCACATCGGTTCCGAGATCTTCGGATACTTGGTGCCGAGCCCGTCACTGGTCCGGCCCTTGGCGGCCTTGACCGCCTCCACCCACACCTTCAGGTCCGGGTTCGCGGCGACCTGCCTGGCCTGAACCTGCTCGGTGGGGGCCACGTACGACAGCGTCGTCGTCGTCGTGAGCGAGTTGTTCGTGCTGGTCAGACAGGCCACCAGCGCCCGCGCGGTGGCATAGCGCGCGGTGTCCTTCTGCACCGGGATGCTGACGAACTCCCCACCGGTCGGCGCCGGCGCCGTTCCGCCGTTGCTGGCGGGAATCGGGATGATGCCGTACGGGAAGCCGGCCGCCTTGGCGTTGGCGAGTTGCCAGGTCCCGTTCTCGGCGAAGGCGTACCGGCCGCTCGCGAACTCCTGCCAGCTCGTGGTCTGGGTGTTGTTGATGACCGAGTTGGGGGCGTACTTCTTCTGCAACCAGCCCGTCCACAGCGCGAGCGCCGACACCCCCGCCGGGGAGTCGAGCTCGGTGAGCTGGGCGCCGGCTCCCCAGAACCAGGGCAGGAACTGGAAGCTCCCTTCCTCGGTGCCGATGGCGGAGAACGTGATGCCCTTCTCGCCGGCGGCCGTGACCTTCCGCAGCGCGTCGGTCAGCGACGCCCAGTCCTTGACCGCGGCGATGTCCACCCCGGCCTTGGCGAGCACCTTCTTGTTGTAGTACAGGGCCAACGTGTTGGCTCCGATGGGAACGCCGTACGTCTTGCCCGCGCGCTGCCCGGCGGCCAGCAGGTTCGGCGCGATGGCCGAGGTGTCGAGCCTGTTCTCCGCGGTGGTCGTGAGGACCCCGGCCTCCGCCAGCGTGGAGACGACCGGGTTGTCCACGATGAGGACGTCGGGCGCGTTGCCCTGCTGCGCCGCCAGCAGGACTTTGCCCGTCAGGTCGCTGGTGTCGTAGGCCGTGCGGTGAACCTTGACGCCCGCTTGGGTCCCGCACGTCTCGAGCAGCCCGACCCACTTGGAGCCCCTGTCGTACTGCGGGTACGGGTCCCAGATGGTGTAGGTCGCGCCGCGCGCCCCCGCGCCGCCACCCCCTGAGGAGGAGGAACACGCGACCACGCCGACCGTGCCGGCGGCGACGGCCAGCGCCGCCAGGACCAGGCCGGCACGCCGGCCGCTTGCCGCTGACCCCATCGTGACCTCCCCCAACCCGTGTTGGGCTACCGCCGTCCATTGCTAATCGAATCGGTTCGCCCGACCATAGGCCCACAGAGTGCGCACGTCAATGGGGTCGGGTGAGAGCGCGGCAGGGACGGGTGCTCCCGGCGGCGGGCTCGATTCGACCTACGATGTGCATGTCCGGTCGGATGAGCTGAGGAGCAGCCGTGAACATCGGGGAGATCGCCAGACGGTCGGGCGTGTCACGCAGCACCGTCTCCTACGCGTTGAGCGGCAAGCGCCCGGTGTCGGAACAGACCCGGCGGCGTATCCAGGCGGTGGT
>DASUWU010000193.1:0-105736 GCA_036378315.1 Streptosporangiaceae bacterium
CTGCAGTTGATCATGGATTCGCTGCGGTACTGGGTGTTGGAGATGCACGTCGACGGGTTCCGGTTCGATCTGGCGGCGGCGCTGGCGCGTGAGCTGCATGACGTCGACCGGCTGGCGGCGTTCTTCGATCTGGTGCAGCAGGATCCGGTGGTCTCGCAGGTGAAGTTGATCGCCGAGCCGTGGGATGTGGGGGAGGGCGGTTATCAGGTCGGCAACTTCCCGCCGTTGTGGACGGAGTGGAACGGCCAGTACCGGGACACGGTGCGGGACTTCTGGCGCGGCCAGCCGGGCACGCTGCCGCAGTTCGCCTACCGGCTGGCCGGGTCGTCCGACCTGTACGCGCAGAGCAACCGCCGGCCCGTCGCCTCGATCAACTTCGTGACCTGCCACGACGGGTTCACGCTGCGGGACCTCGTGTCCTACAACTACAAGCACAACGACGCCAACGGCGAGGGCAACAGGGACGGCAGCGACGACAACCGGTCGTGGAACTGCGGCTACGAGGGACCGGCGGAAGACTCCGGCGTGCTCGAGCTGCGGGCGAGGCAACAGCGCAACTTCCTGGCCACGCTGTTCCTGTCGCAGGGCGTGCCGATGCTCTCGCACGGCGACGAGCTGGGCCGCACGCAGCGCGGCAACAACAACGCCTACTGCCAGGACGGCCCGCTGGCGTGGGTCGACTGGGACGAGGCCGACGAGCGCCAGCTCGAGTTCGTCCGCACGCTGTCGGCGCTGCGCCGCGACCATCCCGTCTTCCGGCGCCGCCGGTTCTTCCGCGGCGCCGAACGGGACGACGGCCTCGGCGACGTGGCGTGGCTGACGCCGTCGGGCGAGCCGATGACCGACGAGGCGTGGAACGCCGGGTACGCCAAGGCACTGGCGGTCTTCGTCAACGGCGACGCGATCACCGAACCCGACCCGCGCGGGCGGCGGGTGTCCGACGACTCGTTCCTGCTGCTGTTCAACGCGCACTCCGAAGCGGTGCGCTTCGCCGTGCCGGGGACCGAGTTCGGCGAGCGCTGGGAGTACGCGCTGGACACCGACGATCCCGGGCTGGCACGCGGCCGCGAGCCGGTGAAGGCGCGCGACTCCGTCGATGTGCCTGGACGGTCGCTGATCCTGCTGCGCCGGGTCGCCGACCAGCGCACCGAGCCCCGCTGACGGTAGGTGATCGGAAGATTTCTGTCTTTTCCGGTATTTGACTCGGTTGTTGACAGATTGCACCGGAGGCCGGGGCGGCGTCAGACCCGGCTGACCGCCACCGCGGTGAAGAGCACCAGGACGAACGTCATAATGGCCGCGCCCCCGTGGACGACGACCGCGATGATGGGCACCTCCTGCTCGGCGCCGCGCGCGTGCCGCCCGCCCTGGCCGACCAGCCAGCGGGTCAGCATCACGAAACCGAGCAGGGCGACGACGACCAGGAAGCCGAACGCCGTCCACGCGTACGCGGCGCGCATGGTGACGACGTAGACGATCCAGACGCCCAGGCCGCCCACCCCGAGCAGCAGGTGGCTGAGGGTCAGCGTGGCCGGAAACCGCGTCACCTTCGTCGCCTGCCCGCGTAGCCCGCCTTCCTCTAGCGACCTACCCAGCAGGTAGAGGCCGGCGACCGCGTCCAGGACCCAGGTGATGAGAGCCGAGATCTCCACCCCCACATTTCCCCCTTCACCCGGTAACCGGCCGATGCCTATTCTTTCCTGACTAAGCCCTTGACGGTATGGATCAACCGTTTTGTGATACGTACCGTTATGAAGCTCTGTTCAGCACCGTGCGGCGGCGGAGCGGTACGACCAAGGGACTAAGGCGAACGGCGCCCTGCCGTGATTACCTGATGTGGTCGAACCACCAGGACACGGAGGTCGGACGGCCCCCGGGAAGGCCGAGGTGGCTGGTGCCGAAACGCCTCATCGCCGGCGCGGAAGAGCACGAGATGGCGCCATGAGCGTCGAGTCGACCACGACCGTGGTGGTCGGCGACGTCGCGGTGATCGTCGTCGCCTCCTGGCTGCTCGGGGCGCTGGCGCGCCGGTGCGGGCAGCCGTCGGTGATCGGGCACATCATCGCCGGTATCGCCCTCGGTCCGACCCTGCTCGGGCGACTGCCGGGCGACCTGACCGAGCGCCTCTTCCCCGAGCAGGTGCTGCCGTTCCTGTCGGTGCTGTCCCAGATCGCCATCGTGCTGTTCATGTTCGTGGCCGGCTACGAGATCGACTTCCACCGGCTGCGCGGCGGCGGCCGGGCGGCGGTGTCGGTGGCCCTGGTCGCGCTGCTGGTCCCCATGGGGCTCGGCGTCGGCGCCGTGCGGCTGCTCCACGGTACGTTCGCCGCGGTCGACCCGAAGCACGCGGGCGGCGGCTCTTTCGTGCCCTTCATGGCCGTGGCGGTCGCCATCACCGCGCTGCCGGTGCTGGCCGCCATCGTCAGGGAGCGCGACCTCGCCGGCACGGCGGCCGGCACGGTCGCGACGACCGCGGCCGGGCTCATGGACGTGGCCGCCTGGCTGGTGCTCGCGGCCGCGCTGGCGGGCACCGGCCACGCGCCCGACCGTTCCTGGCCGGTGACGTTGCTCCTGCTCGTCGCCTATTGCGCCGGCGTGTTCCTGGTGGTCAGGCCGGCGCTCGCCTGGTGGCTCGGGCGGGCGAAGGCGCTGCTGGTGAACCGGGTGCCGATCGCCCTCGCGCTGGCCCTGGGCAGCGCGTGGGTCACCGCGTCGCTCGGCCTGCACCCCGTCTTCGGCGGGCTGCTCGCCGGCCTCGCGATGCCGCGGGTGAACGGCATGCCGGACGAGGAGGTGCTCCGCCCGATGGAGCAGGGCGCCGGCCTGCTGCTGCCGTTGTTCTTCGTCACGACGGGGTTGTCGTTCAACATCGGCACGATGACCGGCGACGCCGCACTGCTGCTCGGCCTGATCCTGCTCGTCGCCACGGCGGGCAAGCTGGCGCCGGCGTACGTGGCGGCGCGCCTCGGCGGCATGGCCCCGCGCCAGTCGGCCCTCGTCGCCGCGCTGGTGAACACCAGAGGGCTCACCGAGCTCATCGTGCTCAACGTCGCGCTCAGCGCCGGCATCATCGGGCCAGAACTGTTCACGGTGCTCGTGCTCATGGCCTTGGTGACGACGCTGATGACCGGCCCGTTGCTGTCGCTCATCGGGCCTGAGCGCCCGCCGGAACGGCTGCCGTCCAAGCCGCGATGGACCGAGCTCGATATTCGAAGCTGACACCGGGTGCCGTCAGAACAGGGTTGGCGGACCGGCCGGGACCGGCTCGGGCCGCGGCGCCAGCTCGGGCAGCCGGGCCCGTACCTCGTCGTAGAAGCGGCGGGCCAGCGGCAGCGCCTCGGCGTTGTCGGGAGTGTGGACGAACACGGTCGGCGAGCGGCCTTCGCGCAGCCACCCGACGACCGCGTCGACCCAGGGCCGCCAGCCGGCGACCGTACGGTCCGCGTCGTCCCTGCCGATGTACCGCACGATCGGCCGGTCGGTGAGGGCCCGCGTCCGGCGGGGCAGCCGGGGCTTGCGCGTCCACGCCTCCCGCTCGGCGGGGCTGGCCGGCGGTTCGCCGAACAGGACGGTGGTGTCGAACGGTATCCACTCGGCGCCGGCCCCGCCGAGCACCGCTTCGAGTAGCCGCGCCGCCCGCGCGTCGGCGAAGAACGCGCGGTGGCGGACCTCGACGGCGTAGCGGTGTCCGCCGGGCAGCCGGCGCAGGAAGCCGGCCAGCGTGTCGACGTCGCCCGGGCCGAACGACCCGGGAAGCTGCACCCAGAGGGCGTGGGTGCGGGGACCCAGCGGCTCCACCGCCGCCAGGAACGACCTGAGCTCCTCCTGGCCACCGGCCAGCCGCCCCGCGTGCGTGACCGACCTGGGCAGCTTGAGCACGAACCGGAAGTCGGGCGCGGTCTGGGCGGCCCACGACTCCACCGCTGTCCTGGCCGGCGTCGCGTAGAACGTCGTGTTGCCCTCCACCGCGTCGCACCACGTGGCGTAGGCCCGCAGCCGCTCGCCCGCCGGCAGCGGATGGGGAAGGAAGCGCCCCTGCCAGGGCGCGTGGGTCCACATCGCGCATCCCACATGCAGCCGCATGACCGCAAACGCTAGCGCGCCGACCGCGCCGAGCACCGACAGGGCCGCCGCGACGCCGATGGCGGCGACCGGTGCGGCCCGGGAGATGGCTCAGGGCAGGGCGACCTCGCACCAGACCGACTTGCCGGTCGCCGTCAGGCTGGTCCCCCAGCGGCGGGCCAGCCGGCTGACCAGGTAGACGCCGCGGCCGCTCTCGTCGCGGCCCGACGGATCGCACAGCACCGGCAGGTTGTGGTCGTCGTCGGAGACCTCGCACAGCAGCGCCGTCTCTGTGCGCAGCAGCCGTACGGTGATCGGTCGGGTGGCGTACCTGATGGCGTTGGTGACCAGCTCGGTGACGAGCAGCTCCATCGTGGCGACGTGCGCGGTCAGGCCCCACCCCGCCAGCGTGGTCGCGACGAGCCTGCGGACGCGGCCCGGCGTCCGCGCGTGGGGGCGCAGGATCCAGCTGGCGACGTTCTCGCTCGGGATGCCCCGGAACCGCGCCACGAGCAGCGCGACGTCGTCGACCCGTTCCCCGATGTCCAGGTCGCGCAGGACCCGGTCGCACAGGTCGTCCAGCGGCGCCGCCGCCGGCCCGGACCGGCCGGCGACCGTGGCGCGGCCGCGATGGGCCGCCACCGCGGCACGGACGCTGTCGCACAGGGTGGCCAGACCGTCGCTCAGGTCCCTTGTGGGCGACTCGACCAGGCCGTCCGTGCACAGCGCGAGCACCGCGCCGTCCGGCATCTCCATCTCGACCGTCTGGAAGGCCACCCCGCCGACGCCCACCGGCGCTCCGCTGGGCAGCCGGATCAGCTCCGCGCCGCCGTCGGGGAAGATGAGCACGGGAGGCACATGTCCGGCGTTGGCGATCGCGCAGCGGCGGGCGACGGGGTCGTACACGCAGTAGATGCACGTCGCCAGCTGGTGCTCGTCGAGTTGCTCGGCCATGTCGTTGAAGAGCTGGTCGAGCTGGCGCAGCACCTGGTCGGGCGGCGGATCCAGCGTGGCGAGCGTGCGCGCGGCGATGCGCAGCTGGCCCATCGCCGCGGCCGACCGGACGCCGTGCCCCATCACGTCGCCCACGACGAGCGCGACCCGGCTGCCGGCCAGGGGGATCGCGTCGAACCAGTCGCCGCCCACCTGGGCGGCCGGGTTGCCGGGCAGGTATCGGTAGGCGATGTCGATGCCGGGCAGCCGCGGCGGCCGCTTGGGCAGCATGCTGCGCTGCAGCTCGTCGGCGATCCTGGCCTCACGCCGGTAGAGAAGGGCCTTGTGCACGCCGAGGGCCGCCTGGTCGGCCATCAGCGTGGCGGTCACCAGGTCGACCTCGTCGAAGCCCTCGTGCCCCGGCGTACGGAGCAGCACCCCGAAGCCCAGCACGAGCCGGTCCAGGCGGAGCGGAACCACCAGCAGTGAGCCCGGCCACGCCGCCTTCAGCACGCACGCCACCTGCGCGTTAGGGTCCTCGCCGCCGGTCCAGGCGGCGGGCCGGCCCTGGGCCAGCGCCGTCGTGAACGGGCCGGTCAGCTCGGCCGCGGCGACCTCGCTCGCCAGCGCGGCACCGGAACCGTCGCCGCCGCCGGCCAGCGCGGCGCGGCGCAGCACGGTCCCGCCGGGCGCCGGCGCGCCCGGCAGCTCTCCTTCGGCCAGCACGCTCTCGTACAAGTAGGCGGCGGCGAGATCGGCGATCTCCGGTACCGCCGTGTCGCACAGCGCGGTCACCACCTGCTCGGGCTCCAGGCCGCCCCCGATGCGCGTGGTCGCGCCGTGGAGATATTCGAGATGCTTTCCTACGTCCGTCGTCGCCCGCGTCCACCCGTCGCTTCGCCCCGGCACCTCAGCGGTCGCCGCGCCGGGCGTACACGAAGAGCTGCACCTCGGGCGGGACCGTGGTGGTGGCCGGCGCGTAGGTCAGGTGCCGCAGGTCGAGCACGTCGAAGCCGGCAGCGGCGACCACCTCGCACAGCTCGTCCCGCAGGTACCCGCTGACCCACACGCGGTTGCCGAGGAACCGCAGCGGCATGCCGTCGACGTCGGCCTCGACCATGCTCAGCAGGAAGTGGCCGCCCGGCTTGAGCAGCCGGCGCAGCGTCCGCAGCGTGGGCGGGATCTCCTCGCGGGTGAGCATCAGCAGCGAGAAGAACGCGACGACGGCGTCGAAGCCGCCCTCCTCGATCCCCTTCGCCGGCAGGGCGGCCACGTCGAGCTGGTAGAACGTGCCCTCCGGCACGTCGCGCCTGGCGAGCTGGAGCATCCCGTCGGAGATGTCGATGCCCGTCACGTCGCATCCCGCGTCGGCGAGCCGGCGCGCGGTGGGCAGTCCGGTACCGCAGCCCACGTCGAGCACCTTGGCGCCCGGCCACAGCCGGTCGGCCAGCCAGTCGCCGGCCTCGAGCTGGCCTTCCTTGTGCGGGAACGCCTCGTCGTAGCGCTCGCCGATCCGGTCGAACGCCGCCGCCTGCAGCGCCTGCCGCTCGGTGCGGGTGGGAGTCTCCTGCGGGTCCGAAGCCATCGTCGTCCTCCGTCCGGGCCTCCGGAGTGGAGCGCCACTTTGCGCCCGCTTTTACCCCGAAGCCCAGGGTTTCGGGAGCAGACCATATCAACTCCGCATTATGACTGTCTGTCAGAGGCCGTCCCGGGTTCGTGCCGCCCGCGCCGCGGCGCCGGGCGATCTGGCAGGCTCCGGGAAGATCGAGCTGTCCGGATCCGGCGTGCGCGCCCTGACCTCGTAGCGGAGTTCCGAGATGCCAGCCGAGCAGTCACCTGAGAGAGCCGCCGCGGCGCGGCCGGCCGGCGCGGCGCGGCCACCCGGCCCGATGCCGGTCAACCGGCGCGAGAACGAGATGGCCTGGAGCGGCATCCAGACGTTCCTCAAGGCCCCCGTCTGCCTGACGCCCGACGACCTGCGCGCCGGCGGGGTGGACGTCGCGATTGGCGGTGCGCCGTGGGACGGCACGGCGACCGGTCTCACCGGCACCCACCTCGGCCCGCGGGCCATCAGGCAGGGCGACTACATCACCGGTGCCAGGATGCTCGGCCACCTGGACGTCCGGGTCGATCCGCTCGAGCACCTGGTCGTGGCCGACTACGGCGACGCCGACGTGCTCATCGGCAACGCGGAGGGCACGTACGACAACATCCGCTCGTTCGTCGCCGAGATCCTCGCCGGCGGCGCCGTGCCGATCATCCTGGGCGGCGACCACGGCATCACGTGGCCGGCGGCCACGGCGGTGGCCGACGCCTACGGGCACGGCACGGTCGGCATCGTCCACTTCGACGCGCACGCCGACACCGCCCCCGACATGCGCGGCTCGCTGCACGGGCACGGGACGCCGATGCGCCGCCTCATCGAAAGCGGCGCGGTGCCCGGTCGCAACTTCGTGCAGGTGGGACTCCGTGGCTACTGGCCAGAGCCCCCCGTCCTGGCGTGGATGGAGGACCACGGCCTGCGCACCCACTTCATGGCCGAGATCCACAGGGACGGCTTCCGCGCCGTGCTGGAACGCGCCGTGGCCGAGGCGCTCGACCAGGCCGACCACCTCTACATCTCGCTCGACGTCGACGTCTGCGACCCGGCGTTCACGCCGGGCACCGGCACGCCGGAGCCCGGCGGCCTGACCACCGGCGAGGTGCTGTGGGCAATCCGCCGGCTGGCCGCCGAGGTGGGGATCGTCGCGATGGACGTGGTCGAGGTCAGCCCGCCGTACGACGTCGGACCCGGCATCACCGCGCTGTTCGCCCGCCGCGCCGTCATGGAGGCCCTCACCGGCATCGCGATGCGCAGGCTCGGCCTCACCGGGCCCGACCACGTCGACCCGCGTTCCGCCGGAACCGGCACCCCGCGCGCCTTGCGCGGGCCGGCGCCGGATTCCACCTGACGCGGGCGGACACCGCATGACGTGCGATGCCGCCGCCCGGCCGGCCGATCACCTATGGGAATGGAAATCCGGGCATGGACCGGTGAAGACTAGGGAAAGGTGGCGGATGTCGTGATCCGGGGACCGCAAACACGAGGTGGACGAGTGAAGTTCCGGATACAGCCCCACGTACGCCTGCAGGAGTGGGTCGCCGACGAGCGCGGCTACTTCACCGACGCAGGCCTTGACTACGAGTTCGAGCCCCAGGGCCTCGCCGGCGCGGCCTACACCACATCTTCGGTGGCGCCGGCCGACGCTGCGCTCGGCAACATCACCGCAGGCGCGTTCGCCGACATGGAAAAGGGCCGCTCCTGCGACATCTCGGCCGCCTGCCATTGGGCGGTCAACGCCGCTTCGTCGGCCAGCCACGGGAAGATGTGGGGGAAGGCGTACTCCATCTGCCCGTCCGGGGTCTTCGTGGCGCCCGAGTCGCCGTACCAGCGGCCCGAGGACCTCGCCGGCGTGCAAGTCGGCGTCGGTCACCGCTCGGGCAGCCACTACTCGGCCCTGCAGGCGATGGAGCAGTTCCTCAGCGCGGAACAGGTCAAGCTGAGCTACGTCGGCCTGCCCTACGACCGCGTCCGGCTGCTGCTCGATCGCATGATCCCCGCGGCCAACGTGTTCGGCCCCCAGTACTACGTGCTGGAACAGGCGGGGTTCCGCAAGCTCCTGGACACAACGTTCATGATGGGCTTCCTCGTGGCCGAAGACGCCGACCAGGATGACCTGGAGAGGTACTTCGCCGGCCTGCGCCGCGCGCAGCGCGAGATCGACCTGCGCCCCGAGCCTTACAAGCATCACTGGCTGCGGGAGATGCCAGAGGACATCCAGGCCCTCGTCGACGTGCGTCGCTTCGGCCCCGGCGAGCGCATCGTCTTCGAGCCGTACACGCGCGAGATGTTCGAGGAAACCCACACCTGGATGGAGGAGCACGCCCTGTTCGACCCGGCCGCCGCCGAGCGTCCGCAGTACGAGCAGGCCGTGCTCGGCTAGCCATCGGCCGCCGCCCGCCGGCCGCCGCGCGACCACGTGCCGGCGGCCGGCCGCCCGCCGGCGCGAGGAAATGCGCTGGCGCCGGAACGGACGGGCGCGGTACCGTCCGCCGGTGGACGATCCGGATGGCTACTTCGGTGAGGCGATCGCGGCCGGGTACGACGAGTCGGCGGCGGACAGGTTCGACCCTCGGGTCCTGGAGCCCACGGTCGACGTGCTGGCGGAGTTGGCCGGTTCCGGCCGCGCCCTCGAGCTGGGAATCGGAACCGGGCGGGTGGCCCTGGCGCTGGCCGGCCGCGGGGTCCAGGTGCACGGCATCGACCTGTCGCGGGCGATGGTCGCGCGGCTGCGCGCCAAGCCCGGCGGCGACGCGATCGGCGTGACGATCGGCGACTTCGCCACGACGCGGGTGGACGGGACGTTCTCCGTCGCCTACCTCGTCTTCAACACGATCAACAACCTCACCACGCAGGACGCCCAGGTGGCGTGCTTCGAGAACGTCGCCGCGCACCTCGAGCCCGGTGGCTGCTTCGTGATCGAGGTCGGCGTGCCCAAGCTGCGCGCGCTGCCGCCCGGCCAGAACGTCGTGCCGTTCCGCGTCGAGGGGACGCGATGGGCGTACGACGTCTACGACGTCGCGACGCAGGCGATGAGCTCGAACTACGTCGAGGTCGACGGCGACCGCGGCTCGTTCTGGTCCATCCCGTTCCGGTACGTGTGGCCGGCCGAGCTCGACCTGATGGCGCGGCTGGCCGGGATGCGGCTGCGCGACCGGTGGGACGGCTGGACGCGGGAGCCCTTCACGAGCGAGAGCCGCCAGCACGTCTCGATCTGGGAGAAACCCTGACCATCGACTCCAGCGACTCCATCGCGGTAAGCCCCGAGATTTCGGGTCTTTGGGAGTGACCGGGTCGAGACCAAGGTCCCTGCCCCGAACGGCGCCGGACGGCGAGCATGGGCACCGGCACATCGACGCGCCGGACGGGCGGGACCAGGGGAGTGGGCGCCATGAACGACATCGACGTCACCTTGCACCGCGACCACGCCTACGACCACGAGTACGCCGCCCTCGTCCGCGGCAACCTGATCCACATCAACCGGCCGCACTCGATGGGCGGCGCCGAAGCCGTCGCCACGCCGACCGAGCTGTTCCTGGCGAACCTGGCGGCGAGCGTGGCCAACGCGGCCAGGAGGTACCTGGCCAGGCACGGCGTGCCGGGCGAACTGCTCGAGGTCGCCGCGATCTACGACACCGGCGACCGGCCGCCATCCTGGATCAGGAGCATCGACGTGCACATCCGCCCCCAGGCGGTCATCCCCGAGCAGCACCGTGCCGGACTGATCGCCGTGGCCAGGAGCTGCGTCATCCACAACTCGATGGTGTGGACGCCGGATATCCGCGTCGACCTCGACCTGCCCGTGCGGGCGGCATGACATAGCCGGGGAGCGGCCGGCGCGGCTCTCAGTCGGCGCGGATATCAGTCGGCGACGCGCAGCGCCACCGCGGGCTGCGGCCAGTCGATCGGGTGCTGGGTCTCAAGTTGGCGATGACTGACCGACACGCATCTGTGTCTGGTGGCCCACAGTCACGTAGGCGACCTTCTTATAAGCGATGAAGTTAATACAATGGATGCTGTAAATAACTTCAACGCGGAGAGAGGGTGATGGGTGTGGCGCTCTCTTCGTCCGAGCAGCGTCGGCTCGCCGATATCGATAGGCAACTGAGTGCCGAGGACCCCAGGTTGGCAGGGATGATCACCGCCTGGTCGGTAGGCCCCTCCCGGCGGCGGCGCTCGTGGAAGCTCATGGTCGGCGCGGTCGTGTCTGTCGGCGTGTTGCTCGCGGGCATCGCGCTGATCAGTGCTCAGGTGGAAATCGTGCTGGTCATGTCCGGGGTGCTCGGTTTCCTCGCCGCGCTCACCGTTTGTGCGCGACTGCTCCGGCCCCGTTGGCGACAAGCGGCGAACCGGAACCCCGAGACGGAGGGTGCGTGGCGCCCTCGGACCGGTGCCGACCGTTGGTACCTCTGGAGCTCGTGCTGGTGCTGGTGGGGATAGCAACACGATGTACGTGGGTGGCCATGGCATCGTGAAGACAATGCGCGGTCCCTCGTCCGACGTCAGTCCGACTGGAGTCGCCGGCCCCGGCCGGCGGGAGTTCCTCCGCTTGTTTCTACAATAAAGCCTTGTAAAATGAGTCGGGTGGCTGGTCGGGAAGTGTTGCAGGCCGACGAGAGCGCGGTGCCCGCGCTGGGGGAGAGTCGTGCCCGGGTGCTGGCCGTGCTCCAAGACGCCGGGAAATCACTCAGCGTCGGCGAGGTGGCCAACCGGGTCGGCCTGCACACCAACACAGCCCGCTTCCATCTCGACGCCCTCGTCGAAACCGGATTCGTCGATCGGGCCAGTGAGGAACGCGAGCAGCCGGGCCGCCCGCGCGCGCTGTACACCGCCCGGCCGGACACCGCACGCGCCGGGAGACGCAATTACCGGCTGCTCGCCGAGATCCTCGCCGGCTACCTCGCCGC
This sequence comes from Streptosporangiaceae bacterium, assembly GCA_036378315.1. Lineage (GTDB taxonomy): Bacteria > Actinomycetota > Actinomycetes > Streptosporangiales > Streptosporangiaceae > CALAED01. Next base: position 11,503 of record DASUWU010000193.1, read on the forward strand.
CGAGATCCCGCATCCGGCGCAGGCGGCGCGGCGGGCCGGGCAGGCCTGGGGCCGCTACCTCGCCGACCGGCCGCCGCCATTCCGCCGGGTCGACGCCGATACGGCGATCGAGCAGCTCGTCGTTACTCTCGGCGACATCGGCTTCGCCCCCGAAGCCGCCACGAAAGGATCGCAGCGCGAAATCCTGCTGCACCACTGTCCATTCCGCGAGACGGCCGTCGAACACCGCGAGGTGGTCTGCTCCGTTCACCTCGGCCTCATGCAAGGCATGCTCGCCGAGATCGGCGCCCCGATCGAGGCCCAGCGGCTCGACCCCTTCGTCGAACCCGACCTGTGCGTCGCCCACCTCGCGACCCGCAAGGACGCCAAGGACGCCAAGGACGGCGGGTCCGGCCGCCTCGCCTGACCCGGGTCCGGCGGCGCTCGACCCGAGGGGAGCGCCTGCACCCCTCGACGAGGGCCCCGTCGTCCCCCCGGTTCCGGCATGCCCGGACCAGACCTTTTTTACAATGAAGCCGTACAATTGGGCGTGTGGCAGGGCAGCATGACTTCAGTGCCGGCAGGCGAGTGGCCGCGGACCGCGTCGCGGAGATCATGTCGGCGCCCGTGGTCACCGTGACTGGGGATCGCCCGACCGGGGAGATCGCCGAGACGCTTCGGCGACACCGGATCAGAGCCGTGCCCGTGGTCGACGAGGCCGGCGCGGTCGTGGGCTTGGTGAGCGAGTACGACCTCATGGCCAAGGCCGGTGCCACGGCACGGGAGGTGATGACCACGGCCGTGGTGAGCGTCACCGAGGACACGAGCGTCGACGACGTGCGGCATCTGCTGGTGGACCGGCGATTCGGCCGGGTCCCTGTGCTCTCGGGCGGGCGGCTCGTGGGGATCGTCAGCCGCAGTGACGTGGTCGCCCTGCTCGCGACCGAATGGGTGTGCGGCTCGTGTGGCGAGCCGGTACGCGGCGAGCGGCCACCCGAGACATGCCCGAAGTGCCTCTGTGACGGTGAGCGGTTCGCGTTGCAGGAGCAGCCGCCGGGGACGTGAATGGAAGGGGGCGGTCGGGTGCCGCCGGAGGAGGAGCCGCCGGAGGTGCTGCGTGGCTACTACCGGCAAATGGCGTTGATCCGCGCGTTCGAGCTGCGCGCCGGCGAGATGTACCAGCGGGCCAGGATCGGTGGGTACTGCCACCTGAATCTCGGTGAGGAGCCCACGGTCGTCGGGTTGATGGCAGCGCTGGAATCGCGTGACTACCTGTTCACCACCTACCGGGAGCACGGATATGCCCTGGCACGTGGGCTGGAGCCGGGGCGCGTGATGGCGGAGTTGTTCGGTAAGACGACTGGGGTGTCCGGTGGCTGGGGCGGATCGATGCACCTGTTCGACGCGAAGGCCCGGTTGCTCGGCGGGTACGGCATCGTCGGCGGGCAGTTGCCGCCGGCCACCGGGGCCGCGCTGGCCTTGGCTCACCGCGGCGAGCCGGGTCCGGATGCGGAGGCGGTGATGTGCCTGCTCGGCGACGGGACGACGAACATCGGGGCGTTCCACGAGTCGCTGAACCTGGCGGCCCTGTGGCGGCTGCCGATCGTGTACGTCATCGTCAACAACCGGCTCGGGATGGGCACCACGGTGGAGCGGTCGGCCGCCGAGCCGGACCTGTACAAGCGGGGCTGCTCCTACCGGATCCCGGGTGCGCGCGTCGACGGTAACGATGTGCTTGCCGTCCGCGACGCCGCGCGAGCCGCGCTGCACCGCGCCCGCACCGACCGGCAACCTGGACTGCTGGAGACGGTGAGCTATCGGCTGCGGGGACACTCGGTGGTCGACCCGGCCCGGTACCGGTCGCGCGAGGAGACCGAACGCCTCCGCGACCTGGACCCGGTCCCGGCGTTCCGAGCGGAGCTGCTGGGCGCCGGAGTGCTGGACGAGGCCGACGCGGCGCGCATCGACGCCGAAGCCGACCAGCAGGTGGCCGCCGCGGTGGAGTTCGCCGAGCAAAGTCCCGATCCGACGCCGGATCAGCTGTTCACCCACGCGTACGCCACGCCGGTGCCCAACGCCCCGCACTTGTTGCCCGGCGACCCAGTCGTGTCCGGGGAGGCCGGCTTGTGGCGGTGATCAGCTACCGGCAGGCGTTGCACGACACCCTGCGCACCGAGCTCGACCGCGACTCCAACGTCCTTCTGCTCGGCGAGGAGATCGGCGTGTTCGAGGGCTCCTACAAGATCACCGCCGGGCTGCTCACCGAGTTCGGTCCGGAGCGGATCCGGGACACCCCGATCAGCGAGGAGGGATTCGTCGGCGCCGCGATCGGCGCGGCCATGCTCGGGCTGCGGCCGGTGGTGGAGATCATGACCCTGAACTTCTCGCTGCTGGCCATCGACCAGATCGTCAACCACGCGGCGAAGATGCACGCCATGTTCGGCGGTCAGGTGTCCGTGCCGATGGTGATCCGAACCCCGGGCGGCGGCGGCCAGCAACTCGGTGCCACGCATTCGCAGAACATCGAGGTCTGGTACGCCCACGTGCCGGGCCTGAAGGTGGTCGCACCGGCCACCCCCGCCGACGCCAAGGCGTTGCTGACCGCCGCGATCCGCGACGACGACCCGGTCCTCGTCCTGGAGAACCTCGCGCTATACAACACCAAGGGCGAGGTACCCGATGGGGAGCAGGTCGGCGAAATAGGCCGCGCCGCGGTGGTCAGGCCAGGAACCGATCTGACCGTCGTCGCCTACTCGCGGGCTACCGTCGTCGCACTCGAGGTGGCCAGGCAACTCGCCGACGATGGGGTGTCCGTCGAGGTCGTCGACCTGCGCAGCCTGCGACCGCTGGACCGGGGCACGGTGTGCGCGTCGGTGCGCAAGACCAGCCGCGCGGTCGTCCTCGAGGACGACTGGCTCTCCTACGGTGTCGGCGCGGAGATCGCGGCGACGATCCAGGAGGGCGCCTTCGACTACCTCGACGCGCCCGTTCGCCGGGTCGCCGCCGCCGAGGTGCCGCTGCCGTACGCCAAGCCGCTCGAGCTCGCCGCGCTGCCCGATGCCGCCGCGTTGACCAAGGTGATCCATGAGGTCCTGGACGCCACCCGGTTCACCAGGTAGGAGGTCGCCGTGCCCGATGTCGTCATGCCCCGGCTGTCCGACACGATGCAGGAGGGCGTGCTCAGCCGGTGGTTGAAGGCCGAAGGCGACCAGGTCCACCGTGGTGACGTGATCGCCGAGATCGAGACCGACAAGGCCACGATGGACCTGGAGGCCTACGACGAGGGCGTACTGGAACGGCTGCTCGTCCCCGAGGGAACCACGGCCTCCATCGGCACGCCGCTCGCGATCATCGGTACCGGTGCGGGCGCGGCGCAGGAGCCACCGCCCGTTCCCGCCACCCTGCCACGACCGCCCGCATCGACCCCGCCGGCCGCGCCCGAGACGTCCACCGCCCAGCTCGCGGACGGGCCGCGGGTACGCACGTCACCGCTCGCCCGCCGGATCGCCCGCGACCATGGCCTGGACGTCACCACTGTGACCGGCACCGGCCCGGGCGGGCGGATCGTCCGCGCCGACGTGGAGGCCGCGATCGCCGCCGCCGAAGCGACTCCGGAAACCCCCCGGCCCACAGCCGCATCAGCGTCCGTGGCCGCAGCGTCCGCGGACGCCGATGTCGAGGAAGTACCGCTCACCGCGGTCCGGCGCGTCACCGCGCAACGGCTGACCGAGAGCGCGGCCGCGCCGCACTTCTCCCTGACCAGCGTGGTCGACGCGGGACGGCTGCTCGCCTTCCGCGCGGAGATCAACGACCGGCTCGCGGACACCGGGACGAAGATCAGTGTCACCGACCTGCTCGTACGGGCCTGTGCGGTTACGCTGCGCGCCCACCCGCGGGTCAACTCCTCCTGGGGCGGCGACAAGATCCTTCGGCATCGCCGGATCCATGTCGGGGTGGCGGTCGCGGTCGCCGATGGGCTCATCGTCCCGGTGATCCGTGACACCGATCGCAAGTCCCTCGGAGAGATCGCCGCCGAGGCCCATGTCCTGGTCGAGCGGGCCCGGGCGGGCCGGCTTGCCCCGGATGAGTTCCGCGGCGGCACGTTCACGATCAGCAACCTCGGCATGTACGGCATCGACCACTTCACTGCGGTGATCAACCCACCGGAGGCCGCCATTCTCGCGGTCGGCGCGGCCGCCGAAGAGCCGGTGCTCCGTGACGGGCAGGTGTCCGCCCGGACCACGATCAAACTCACCCTCTCCATCGACCACCGGGTACTCGACGGCGCCACTGCCGCCGAGTTCCTGCGTGACCTGCGGGCCACGCTGGAGGAGCCCCTGCGCATCGTGATCTGAGCGAAGGACCGAAGCGATGACGGCGGTGAACGAGCCGGCGGCGCGGGATGCCGCCGTCGACGCCGTGCCCGCGCAGCGCTTCGGGGCCTTGCCGCCGGGCGGGCTCGCTCGGGCGATCAGGAACGCCGGTGATGCCGTCACGCATGGTCCCTGCCGGCGGATGTGAGGTTTTGCTGGAGGCCGCCGGGCTCGCTCAGGCGGATCGCGAGCTTGTCGGCCAGGTGGTCCCAGCTGGCCTCGAACTTGTCCACACCCTCCTTCTCCAGCAGTTGGACGACGTCGGCGTAGTCGACGCCGATGGCGGCGAGGTCCGCCAGCACCTGGTGTGCCTCGCTGTAGCCGTCGCGGATGGTGTTGGGTGGGAGGACGCCGTGGTCGGCGACGGCGTCGAGTGTGGCCTCTGGCATGGTGTTGACGACGCCGGGCGCGACCAGGTCGACGACATACCGGGTGTCGTCGTAGGCGGGGTCTTTCACGCCGGTGGACGCCCACAACAGCCGCTGCGGCCGGGCGCCGGCTCGTGACAGCCGCTTCCACCGGTCGGTGGCGAGCATGTGCTCGTAGTGTTGGTAGGCGATCCGGGCGTTGGCGATGGCACCACGCCCGCGCAAGGCGGCGGCCCGGTCACCGCCCAGCCGGTCGAGCCGCCGGTCGATCTCGGTGTCGACGCGGGAGACGAAGAAGGAGGCCACCGACGCGATGCCCGACAGGTCGTGCCCGGCGTCCCGGGCGCGTTCCATCCCGGTCAGGAACGCCTCCGCTACCGCGTCATAGCGCTCCAGCGAGAACAACAACGTGACATTGATGCTGATGCCCTCGGCCAGACAGGCGCTGATCGCTTCCAGGCCCTGCTCGGCCGCGGGGATTTTCACGAACAGATTCGGTCGGTCCACCAGCCACCACAGTGCCCGCGCCTCGGCGACGGTACGTGCCGTATCGTGCGCCAGCCGCGGGTCGACCTCGATGGAGACCCGCCCGTCCACCCCGTCCGTGGCGTCGTACACAGGACGCAACACGTCGCATGCCGAGCGCACATCGGATGTGGTCAGCGCGCGCAGCGCTTCTTCCACCCCGATCCGGCGCAGGGCGAGGCCGGCGAGCTGGTCGTCGTAGCAGTCGCTGCCCTCGATGGCCTTGGCGAAGATCGTCGGGTTCGTCGTTACACCGACGACATGCCGGTCGGCGACCAGCCTGGCCAGGCTGCCGTCGGATAGGCGCCGACGGCTGAGGTCGTCCAACCAGATGGACACCCCGGCCTCGGACAGCGCGGTGAGCGGATTGGTCATCCCTATCGAGTCCCCTCAGGCATCTGGGCCACCTGGCCGCGTATCGGCAGCTACGAGCTCTGCCTGCTGTGATGGCCGCCGCTCTCCACGGTACGCCTTGACACGAATAAAAACGATACTCATCATTTAAATTAGAGGCGAGGGACCTGACGACCTGGCTGAGGACTGGCGTGGCGGTCGAGCAGGCCAGCAGGGGCTGGTCGCCCAAGCGGATCGGAGCCGAAACAGGCGTCGAGAACCAGGGGGAACCCACGATGGCGCACCACAGCCGCGGACACCGGCCACCGCAGGATGCCTCGGCAGCGACCGGCGGACCATCCACGCTGGCCGGCGAACACATCTACCTGCTGGAAGAGGTCACCGCCCGGGCAGAGGACCTTCTCATGGTCACCGCGCAGAACCGGTGGCCTGAGCGGGAGCTGCGGGCGCTGATCGACTACCTCCAGACCGAGGTGATCCGGCAGATCCGAGACGAAGAGCGGCTGGTGCTGCCCTACTACGACGCCGTTTCCAACCTGGTACGGCTGACCCGCGACCATACGCGACTGCGGGTCTGCATCGACGCGATCGCGGCAGCGGCCACCGGCCACGAACCCCGCTCGCCGGCCAAAATCGCCACGACCACCCGCGATCTCCTCCTCCAGATGGAGCACCACTTCAGCGTCGAGGACACCACGCTGGCCCGGCCTGGAACACCGGCGCCCGCGACCGCAACCCTCGGCGCCCACCCGCATCGCTGGTACCCGCTTACCGAAGGACCGGTGATCGACCTGGACAGGCTGCCCCGCGACGAAGTCATCGAGGCCATCAGGGACCGGTTGCTGCGGCTCGGCCACGGTCAGCAGCTCGAACTACGCTCCAGCAGCGACCCGGACCCGATGTTCCGCCGGCTGGCCGAAACCGAGCGTGACGACTACGGCTTCGCCTACCTGCACGACGAACCGGCCCCGTGGCGGGTGACGGTGACGCGCCGCGCCGCGTCATGACCGGCCCTTTCATCCGGTCTCTCGTCCACGACCTGGGTGAGTGTGAGGTCGACGGCCGCGGCGCGGTGTCGCCGATGATGTCGGCTGACACGAGCGGGTCGTCGGAGACGCCGAGGATGCCGCGGTAGCGATCGGTGCCGGCCGGCAGCGCCGGCGGCGCAGCCGAACGCGTCGAGCACGTGGATCCGCGGCTGCTCCACGGCCTGTGGCGTCAGGTCCGTGAACGAGGCCCGGACGGTGAAGTCGGCGAGATCATCGACGACGGCCATCGGTTACGTTCGCTGCTGACACCGCGTCCATCACCGGCACGGACAAGGTGGCGTGCGCATAGGCACCGCCGGCGCGCATTTCCGCCGCCACCCAGATCGCCTCCATGATCTCCTGCGGGCTGGCCCCCGCACGGCGGGCCAGCCTGGTGTGCCCGGTGATGCAATACGGACACTGCGTCACGTGCGCGACCGCCACCGCGATCAGCTGCTTGGTCTTCCCTGTCAGGGCCCCGTCGGCGAACACGGCGCGGCTGAATTTCTCGAATGCCTCGTGAATCTCCGGCGCCAGCTCCCTGCGGCGGGTGGAGACCTCTGGAGTCGTCGGGTGATAGAGCGTCTCGGTCACGGTGCTTCCTTCCTGTAGGTCGTTGATGAGCAGCCGCCGGGCAGAGCCGCGATGCCCGCCCTAGACCCGCCGGGTGATGGCGACACGCCACACCTGGGGCCCGGCCTGCAGGTAGTCCCATGTGAAGGTGTCCGGCCAGGTGGCGACGAGCTGGGAGCGCAGCGGCCGCGGGTCATGGTCGTTGACGATGACCAGCCGGCCGCCAGGCCCCAGAGTCTCCAACCGCGCGAAGATGGCCTCGTGCCGACCGCCGCCGTGCGGCAGCGTGCGCACGTCGAGCTCCTCCTGCGCGTCGCCGGCGCCCGAATGTTCGGCGTTCTCCGGCTGGGCCGGCCAATCGTGCATGGCCCGCACCAGGCCCGCCACGCTCACCCCGGCCGTACGGATGAGAAGCGGCAGGAGCAGCTCGTTTTCCTTGTCCACGTGGACAGCGAACACGGCGGCGAGGCCCTCGGCGGCGGCCAGCGCCTCCACGGACGAATGTGCCCCCGCCAGGGCACCGGCCCGGTCGGCGAGCGCCCGATGTTCGGCCACCATCGCCTCGACCAGGAGCGGGGCGCCGGTCGCACCGGCGGGATACAGCGTCGCCTCCTCCGCGGCCGCGTGCGGCAGCAAGCTGCCGTCGACGAATCCCCGCAACGCGGCAAGCTGTCGCTGGTACGGGGCGTCCGTCCGCACCGCGGTGCGCAGGGCGGTCACGTGGTCGTCGAGCTCGCGGCGCAATCCCGCGTGGTGGTCCCGAACGGCGGCGAGCGCCTGCTGGTCCGCGGATTCGACGTTGACCGGAGTGCCCATCATGCCCCTCACTTCCCTCGACCATGGCTTATTGCCACATTCGTTCATAGTTTATACTAAAAAATTAGTAAAAATAGGATCTGGTGAGGGCGGTCACTCGAGGTGCGCGGGCGGTTCTGGCGCAGACGGGCGGTCGACATCTGAAAACTCGGAACGGTGGCGTTCCCGTCCGCGGGCACAGCGCCCTCACGCCGGGGCCTGTCCTCGCGGTCGTGTGCCAGGATGGAACTCCGTGCGCGATCTCGTATTGCTCATCACGGGCGCCTCCACAGGAATCGGCGCGGCGACGGCCCGGCTGGCCTCCGACCACGGATACCGTCTCGTCCTCGCGGCTCGTAACGGCGCGCGACTGCGGGCGCTCGCCGACGCCCTGGGTGGTCCGTCCCGAGCCCTGGCCGTCCCCTGCGACGTCGGCGACTGGCAGCAGGTCAAGGCCCTGACCGACCGCACTGCCGAGGTCTTCGGCCGGCTCGACGCCGCATTCGTCAACGCGGGGGTGGTCAGCGGCGCCCCACTGCTCGGCGAGCACGACACCCCGCAGGAGTGGCGGCGGATGGTCCTCACCAACGTCTACGGCGCGGCGATCACCGCCCATGCGGTCTGGCCGCTGCTGAAAGGCTCGCGCGGGCACCTGATCGTGACCGGCTCGGTCGCCGGACGCGTCACCGTGCCGGGAAGCCTCTACTCCGCCACCAAATGGGCGATCACCGGGCTCGGGCAGTCCCTTCGCGCAGCCGCGACGGGAAGCCATGTGCGAGTCACGGTGATCCACCCCGGGCTCGTCGACGCCGGCCCCATCGCACCCGACCGCCGGGCCGATCCAAGACTCGCCCCGGAAGACGTGGCACGTGCCGTGCTCTTCGCCCTCACCCAACCCCCGGCCGTCGACATCAACGAGATCGTCGTGAGGCCCACGGGCCAAAGTCCGGCCCGCTGACCGTCGCTCGGCGTCCCCCGCGGGCCGGGTCTGTCAATTCAAAGTTACGGAGCTTTGCGTCTTCGATAGCTCCATTGAATGTGAATTCAGATGGCGTCCGCGTGTCCGCTCAGGAGGCGGGGGTGTTGACGTATAGTTGGGCGTTATTGATGTTGCCTGCGTTGCAGGGGTTGGGTGTGCAGTCGAAGGCACTCCAGGCGATTGTGGTGCCAGAGTCGGAGACCTGGACGTCGCCGACCCAGTGTTGTGGATCGGTGAAGCCGACGGGTGTGACGGTGTTGGTCTCCGCATCGTAGGCGTATGCCTTGTTGAAATCGGCTGTATCGAGCCGTTTCATGACGACGATGCGTCCGTTTCCGCTCATCTTCGCCTTGTAGCCGCCGGCGAGGCCGTATTGGATGTCGGTCATGCCAGGGATTGGGTGCCCAGCCAGCGTTGAATCAGCCGTTATGGCACCCCAGTTCAGGGTCATTCTATTGGCGCGGATATCCGCGTCAGTGCGCGTCTCATAAAGGATGGTGCTCCCGTCTGCCGAGACGGCTCGTCCGTCATAGTTGAGCAGATTGTGGTCGTGGCAGTGGGTGAGGTTGGCGGCCGTGCCGTTGTCGATATCGGCCTCGTAGATGTCTGAGCACCATGTGTAGGGGGGCCTGGTTTGGCTCGTCACGTTGTAGAAGACCTTGGTCCCGTCGGCGGACAGACCGAAAGCACTCTCCGGTTCGTTATCACAGGTGCCGGCGTCGGGATAGAGATCGCAGGGAGGATAGGGGATTTCAACAGGCGTGGCGCCCGGGTCGGCGGTGTCTTGGATATAGGTGTGCGTGACGCCGTCCTCGGTGGGGTAGCCGCTGAGCGCGGCCTTCGTGCCTTCGGAGTTGAGTACAGCTTCGCCTGGAGGGCCGAGGGTTGTGCTGATCTTGTGGGTGTCGCCGGTGCGCATGTTGTGGATGTACCAGTCATGGCCGATGTCGCGAGCGTCGTGGAAGAGGTAGATGTTGCCGTCAGTGCTGACTCCATCGGTGCGATCGGCGAAGACGTCGTGTCCGTCGACGCTGGTGGCGACCAGGGAGATCCGGTTGGGGTTGACAGTGGGGTCGGTGCCGTCCCAGCCGAAGACGGTGGTGTCCGCGATGAGGTTCTGGTCGTCGGTGCCGTGGACTTCGGGTGGTGCGGCGGCGGTGTTGGCGGCGGTGCTGTAGAAGATGCGGGATCCGTCGCCGGACAGGTGCCATATGTCGTCTGTGATGTCGCCGGGCGGGAAGATGGCGCTGGTGGTGGCGCGGGGCATCCGGTCGGGGATGGTGATGGTGTTGCCGATGGTGAAGGCGCTGGTGGCGTCGTCATCGCCGGCCGCGGCCACCTCGAAGGAGAACCGTTGGCCGGGGAAGGGCAGGCTGATGGTGGTGGAGGTTCCGTCGGCGGTCACCGTGCTGGTGGGGGCGCCGCTGTCGGGGATGATGTGGATGACGTAGTAGGCGACGTCGTCGTCGTTGTCTGGTGGCACCCAGCTGACAAGGGCGCCGCCGAGTGCCGGCCGGGCCGTGACGTACAGGGGCGGGTCGGGGGCGATGGCGCCGACGAGGGCGGCGGCGCGGGCGGTGTAGGTGGTGCCGCCGGCCTGGGTGCTGGCGGTGATTTCGGCCCAGGCGCGTGGCGGGTCGTCGGCTGCGGTGTACAGGCCGGTGGTGGAGATGTCGCCGGGCCCGTGGGTGACCTTCCAGGTGATGGCGGACTGGCCGGTGAGTCCCACGGGCCGGGCGGTGAACTGGACGCTCTGGCCCGGGTCGGTGCCGCCCGCCATGGGATCGATGACCAGGCCGTGATAGGGGCCGCCGGTGTCCCAGAGCTTGACTGCGCAGTCGCAGATGTCTTCGCGTTGCCATAGCGGGACGGAGTCTTCTTCCCACGGGCTGTTGCCGACGACCGCGATGCCGATACGCACTCCGACGTACAGCTCGCCCCAAGGGGTTTGGGTGAGGTCGGCGCGGAACTCCGCGTACGGGCCGACGGTGATGGCCGCGCCGACCTCGTCGTACAGCAGGAATTCGAAGGTGACCGGCAGTTCCAGGTGCAGCTTGCCGTTCATGGTGAGCTGGACTCGCGGGCCCTGCCAGCCCGGCCCGGTGTTGACCTTGTCGGCGCTGACGTCGTGGCCGCTGATGTGGACGTGTCCGCCGAGGGTCTTGTCGCCCTGGACAAGGCTGAAATCCACGGCGGCGGTGCCCGAGCCGCTGATCACGAGTGCGACGCTGGCGCGCACGCAGACGACGATGGGCACCGGACCGGCCAGGAACGTGTAGCACTTGTCGACGAAGTGGATGCGTTTGAGCTCTTTTTCGAACTCGCCGACGGCGGTGAGGTTGCCGGTGACCGATAGGTGGCTTTTCACCCCGCCGGTGAGGTCGGCCTTGCCGCCGCGGATGTCGATCGATTCCTCGTGGTAGGGGGTGAGGCTCGCATTGATCCGTACGGTTCCGTTCACTTTGATGTGGTTCTCGTACTCGGCGTGCAGCTTCCAGTCGATGGCCAGGCCACGCAGCTCGTGGGTTGCCTTGGGGGCGGGTTCGGCGTGCACGCTGACGCCGGGCGGGAGGTTGCCGGCGGGGAGCAGGTCCCCGCCGTCGATGTCGGCGGCGGCGGCGACATCGACGGATACGGCGTCCTTCAACGCCGCCGGTTTCGTCGTCACCGTGACGTTCGAGCCGCTGCTGGTGACGCCGGTGACCTGGCCCAGGAAACCCGCCGGCAGCTTGCCGCTGGTCGCCGCGACGAGGATCTTTCCCGCGGTCAGCGCGGTGATGTCGGCGGGAGGGCTGGTGAAGTCGAGGGTGCCGTCGCTGTGCGCGGCGGTCAGCGCGGCGATGTCCTGACCGGACAGGACGACGGTGTTGGCGGATACCGCGAGCTGGGCGTGCACGGCTCGTGGTGTCGATCCCGCCGGGCCGGTGCCGGCGGCGTTGGTCGCCGTGACGGTGAAGGTGTAGGCGGTGTCCGGGTCGAGCCCGGTCATGGTGACGGCGGTGCCCGTTGTGGTCTGCGTGGCGCCTCCCGGATCGGCCACGACCTGATAGCCGCTGACCGCGGCACCGCCGTCGTCGACCGGGGGCTGCCACCACACCCGCACCGACCCGCTGCCCGTACCCATCGCCGAGACTCGCTGCGGCGCCCCCGGCGCGTGCACCGGCGCCGGCACCACCGGGTCGGAGACGGCAGCGGCGCCGGCGCCGGCCTTGTTGATCGCCTGGACCGAGATCCTGTACGGGGTCCCATTGGCCAGCCCGGCCAGCGTCGCCGACGTCGCCGAAGCGGCCGCGCTGACGCCGGCACCGCCCGGATCGGCGCTGATGCGGTAGCCGGTGACGGCCGCGCCGCCGTCGGCGCCCGGCGACCATGACACCACCACCGAGGAGTCCCTGCCCACCACCGCGGTCAGCAGGGGCGCCCCCGGCGCCGTGGCGGCCTGGGGGATCACCGGCGCCGACGGCGCCGACGGCGCGCTCGCCCAATCCGAGATGACCTGCACGGTGAACGTGTAGGTCTGGCCGTTGGTCAGGCCATCGACCGTGGCTCCCCGGCTGTTCGCGCCCACCGTCACGCTCGCCCCGCCGGGCGAAGCGTCCACCTCGTAACCGGTGATGTCGGCCGCTGTGTCGGCCGGCCAGTCCGGAGGTGCCCACGACACCGTGACGGAGCCGTCGCCGGGAAACACGTCTGCCACGTAGGGACCCGGCAATATCACATGCGGTTTGGGCCCGGCCCACGCCGGCATGGTGACGCCGCCCACCAACAGCAACGACAGCGCCACAACCACAGCGACCGCCGCCCGCGATCGGGTCCGCATATGGAACCCCGGACCGGGAAGCCGCCTCATCGCCCGTCACCATCGTCAATGGCCGAACCGGGACGAGGGCGTTGGCGGAGCTGGTCGTCCGCGGGTGCGGCGCCGTAGGCATAGATCGCGCCATCAGCGGCGGATTGGTCGATGGTGCTCAGCGCGCCGACGCTCAGCGCCGACCTGGTGCCGGGCAACAAAGCGATGTCGTCGACGAAGGGGAGGCGGCCGCGCCCGCCCACGATATTCGTGGCCGACCATGTTCCGGTCGCTGAGACGTGCATCAGCAGCGGGGTGGCGGGCAGGTCGCCGGAGGGGATGACGGAGCCGGGTATCCACAGCCCGCCGCGCCCGTCAAAGTCCATCCCTCGCCGCGGCGTCCAGTCCTTGACATCAGGCCCGTTGAGCTTCCGCCAGGCGTGACCGTTCCAGTGCAGGAGGAACACCGTGCGGGTGAAGGCGGCGTTCTCCGTCCGGTCCAGGTAGCCGGCCACCCACACGTCGTCGCTCGCCACGGCCGTGGCGTCGGTGAAGTACGCGTTCTGCTGCAGCGTGTCGGTGTTGATATCGGGGGGCAACAGGTCGCCGAGGTCGACCAGGTTCCAGTGGCTCCCGTCATAGTGGCCGAGCGACCGGGAGTCACCGCTGGTGCTCCGCCCGACAGCCCACATGTCGTCCGGGGAGACCGCGCTGGCGGCTGCCGGCTCGAACCCCGGATCGATCCGGGTCCAGTCATGCCCGTCGAAATGCCAGGTGCCGAGGCCGACGTTGGCCCCGCTCGCGCCAAAGACCCACACGTCGGTAGGGCTGAAGGCGGTCAGTCCGGTGATCTGTCCCTCACCGGGCCAGGTCTTGGCCACGGTCCACGCCGCGCCGTCCCACCGCAGCGCGTACGGATCCTGTCCGTCTCTGTCCCCGGCGGCCCACACGTTGCCTGGTGCGGAGCCGTCCGCCGCGGTCACCATGCCGGGCTCTTCGCCCGGGATCGCGGCGGGCAGCGGAACCTCCGACCACCCGCGCCCGTTCCAGTGCACGGCGAGTGGTCCCGTCTGGAACGCGGCGTCCTTGGCGCCGAACGCCCACGCGTCACTCGTGCCGAGCGGCACCACCGCGACCAAGTCGGTGTCATTCTCGTAGCTCACGGTGTGCGCGACCCGCCACCCGGCGACTGCGTGCGCGGACGTCCCCGTCAAGAGCACTACCATCGCGGTCGACACCGCGCCGACGGAAGACAGCACCGCCAAACGCGCACGGCCCATTACGCCCATTCACTCCCCCGATCCCCGTTATGCGACCTCAATGAGATGGCTTGTACGCCGAAGTCCATCGAGATGTCGGAAATCCTCAGCAGATCCGGAGGCGGCGACAAGAGTAAGTGGTCGTTTCGGGACAAACGCGGGACATCCCACCACGTCACGTGGCCTAATGCAGGACCGACGGGATGTCCCGGACGGGGCCGGGACGAACAACAACGGGGCTGTTTATGAAGACCGCGCCAGCATCTGGCAGGAGGGTTACGGCGCCCTGCGTTCCCTGACCGGGCGCAGCCTCAATCACCTTGAAGCCCGACACACACGCCGGCGACTCATCGCTGCCACCGCGACGCTGGGCGACATCGCACTGCATTCACCGCCGTCAACCCTGGAAAGTGCCGCGCTACTAGCCGGTACGCTAGCCGATGATCTTGAGGGAACGCGGCGTCGGGGGGTTCGATCGAGGCACTGCGGGGGTGCTTCGACACCCTGGTTAGGCGATCTTTGGGGTGGCGCGGTCGATGATCGGGGCGAGGTCGACGCCGGTGGGCAGGGTGCCGAAGGCGTGGCCCCAGTCGCCGCCGAGGCGCGAGGCGCAGAAGGCGTCGGCGACGGCCGGGTGGCCGTGCCGCACGAGCAGCGAGCCCTGCAGGATCAGGGCCAGCCGCTCCACGATGCGGCGGGCGCGTGGTTCGGCGGTGGCGGCATCGGCGAGGGAGTCCTTGGCGGCGCGCACGGCGGTGTCGAGGCGGGAGTCGGCTCCGGCGGCCAGGTCGACCTCGGCGAAGAAGGCCTGGAGGGTTTCCGGCTCCTTGACGATCGCGCGCAGGACGTCGAGGGCGGCGACGTTGCCCGAGCCCTCCCAGATCGAGTTGAGCGGGGACTCGCGGAACAGGCGGGGCATCCCCGACTCCTCGACGTAACCGTTGCCGCCGAGGCATTCAAGTGCCTCCGCGGCGTGCGCCGGTGCCCGCTTGCACACCCAGTACTTGCTGACCGCCAGCGCGAGCCGCTTGAACGCGGACTCCCCGGCGTCGCCGCGGACCGAGCGGTCGGTGGCTCCGGCCAGCCGCAGCATGACGGCCGTCGCCGCCTCGGACTCGACGGCGAGGTCGGCGAGCACGTTGCGCATCAGCGGCTGGTCGGCCAGGTAGCGGCCGAAAGCCTGCCGGTGCGCGGCGTGGTGGGCGGCCTGGGTCACGGCGTGCCGCATCCCGCCCGCCGCCCCGATGACGCAGTCGAGCCGCGTCATGTTGACCATCTCGATGATCGTGCGGACGCCCCGTCCCTCGTCGCCCACCCGCCAGGCGGTCGCGCCTTCGTACTCCACCTCCGCCGAGGCGTTCGACCGGTTGCCGAGCTTGTCCTTCAGCCGCTGCAGCCGCATCGCGTTGCGGGTGCCGTCCGGCAGCACGCGGGGGAGCAGGAAGCAGGTCAGCCCCCCGGGCGCCTGCGCCAGGACGAGGAAGACGTCGCACATCGGCGCCGAGGTGAACCATTTGTGCCCGGTGATCAGGTAGGCGCCGCCGGCGCTCGGCTCGGCGCGCGTCGTGTTGGCCCGTACGTCCGAGCCGCCCTGCTTCTCGGTCATCGACATGCCGGCCAGCAACCCGCGCTTGGCGCGGGGCGGTCGCAGCCCCGGGTCGTAGGACCCGGCCGTCAGCAGCGGCTCGTACGCGGAGGTCAGCTCGGCGGAGTGCCGCAGCGCGGGCACGGCCGCGTACGTCATGGAGATGGGGCAGCCGTGCCCGGCATCGGTCCGCCAGACGTAGAACTTCGCGGCCCTGGCCACGTGCGCGCCCGGGCGGTCGGCGCCCGGCGCCCACGGCGCCGCGTGCAGCCCGTGCGACACGGCGGTGTCCATGAGCCGGTGCCAGGCCGGGTGGAACTCGACCTCGTCGATGCGATGCCCGTACCGGTCGTGGGTGCGGAGCACGGGTGGGTAGTCGTTGGCCAGCCGGCCCTGGTCCTGCGCCTCGGCGGTGCCGGCCAGCCGGCCGAGCTCGTGCACCTCGGCGGCCGCCCAGCCGGCGCCCTCGCGGGTCAGGCCGTCCAGCAGCGCCGGGTCGTCGGCGACGTCGTAGTCGGCGAGCGGAGGTACCTGGTTGAACACCTCGTGGGTCATGGCACGGCTCCCACCTGCGGGCGGCTGCTTCCCCGCCACGATACCGAATCGCGTTCGGAACGGGGATCAGCCGGCGGCGGCGGCCCGTTCGTCCCGCACCGCCTCGTCATAGCGCCGCAGCACGAGGTCGGCGAGCTCGGGGGCGGCGCCCAGCACGGGAGAAACGGTGTCGGCGCCGGCGGCCAGCGCCTCCGCGCGCACCTTGTCGGCGAAATAACCGGGCGCCATGAAGTACGAAGCGACCACGACCCGCGGGGCGCCGGCGGCGCGCAGTGCCCGCACCGCGGCGGCCGGCCCGGGGCGGGCGGCTGAGGCGTACGCCGGGACGACGTCGTACCAGCCGCGCCGGCGCTGCCAGCAGCGCGCCAGCCGGGCGATCACGCCGTTGGCGGCCGGGTCGCTCGAGCCGGCCGCGACGAGCACGACCGCGGTGGCCGGGTCGCCGATCGCCGTCCCGGCCTCGGCCAGCCGCCGCTCGAGCGCGTCGACGAGCAGCGGGTGCGGGCCCAGCGTCGCCCCGTAGCGCAGCGCCAGTCTGGGATGGCGGTGCCGTACCTCGGACAGCACCCGGGGGATGTCCGTCTTGCTGTGGTACGCGGCCGTGAGCAGCAGCGGCAGCACCACGGCGGCGCGGCGGGCGCCGCCCGCTCCGCCGCCTCCGCCCCAGGCGCCGGCCGCGCCGGCCCGGCCGGCCGCGGCCAGCGCGGCCAGGACCTGCCCCGGGGCCGGCGCGGCATGGTCGAGGTAGGAGGCCAGCACCGGCCACCCGGGCCGGCGCGCGCGCACCGCGGCAAGGAGCTCGTCGACGGTCGCCGCGGCCCGCGGGTCGCGGCTGCCGTGCGCGACCGCCACCAGCGCCGGCGGTGCCACCGCCGCCGGCGCCGGTGCTCCGGTCAAAGGTGGATGCCGCACTCGGTCTTGCCCGTTCCGGCCCAGCGACCGCTGCGCGGGTCGTCGCCAGGCGCCACCCGCCGGGTGCACGGTTCGCACCCGATCGACGGGTATCCGTCGTACAGCAGCGGGTTGACCAGGACGCCGTTGTCGTCGATGTACTTCGTGACGTCGGCGTCGGTCCAGTCGAGGATCGGGTTGACTTTGACCATGCCGCGCTTGCGGTCCCATTGGACCGGTCGCATCGCGCGCCGGTTGCTGGTCTCGCCGCGGCGGATCCCGCTGAACCACGCCAGGTAGCCGTCCAGCACCCGGCTGAGCGGCTCCACCTTGCGCAGGTGGCAGCACAGGTCGGGGTTGCGGCCGTACAGCCGCGGGCCCAGGTCGCGCTCCTGCTCGGCGACGGTCCTGGTGGGCGTCGCATTGATCACGTTCACCGGGTAGACCGCCTCGACCGCGTCGCGGGTGCCGATGGTCTCCGCGAAGTGGTACCCGGTGTCGACGAAGATCACATCGACGCCGGGCTTGACCCGCGATACCAGGTGGATCAGCACGGCATCGGTCATCGACGAGGTCAGGCAGATGCGGTCGCCGAACGTCGCGGCCGCCCAGCGAACGATCTCCAGAGCCGACGCGCCCTGGAGCGCCTCGGCGGCGGACTCGGCGAGCTCCTCGAGGTCGAGGGCCGGCCGCCCGGCGGCCGTGGCGGTGGCGGTGGCGGTGGCGGTGGCGGTGACGGTGGTCATGGCGGTCATCGTGCGACTCCGATCCCGACGAACCTCAGCCGGAACGCGCGGGCGCAGGCCCGGCAGTGCCAGCCGCCGTCGCTCTCGTACGGCTCGAGATCTTCGTCGCCGCAGTACGGGCAGTAGAAGGGGGCGGCGCGCTCACTCATGTGACGTGATCCCTCCCTACCGCAGCTCGGCGTCCGCGGCACGCCGGACCCACTGGGCGAAGGTCTCGCCCGGCGCGCGCTGCGCGTCGTACCTGCGGACCACCCGCTCGATGTAGTCGGGCAGCGCCGCCGCCGTGGTCTTGAGCCCGCGCACCTTCTTGCCGAAGGTGCCCTCGCCGTCCGCGCCGCCGAGCGTGCCGCCCAGGTGGATCTGGAAGCCCTCGACCTGCTCGCCGTTCTCGTCGGTGACCAGCTGGCCCTTGAGGCCGATGTCGGCGACCTGGATGCGGGCGCAGGAGTTCGGGCAGCCGTTGACGTTGATCGTCAGCGGCTGGTCGAAGTCGGGCAGCCGCCGCTCCAGCTCGTCGATCAGGTCGATGGCCCGCTGCTTGGTCTCGACGATCGCCAGCTTGCAGTACTCGATGCCCGTGCAGGCCATGGTCTGCCGCTGGAACGTCGACGGCCGCACGCGCAGCCCATGCTGCTCGAGGGCCGCGGCGAGCTCCTCGGTCCGGGCCTCGGGGACGTCGAGGATGACCATCTTCTGCTCGGTGGTTGTCCTGACCCGGCCCGACCCGTACTCCTCGGCCAGGTCGGCGATGACGCCGAGCAACGCGCCGCTGATCCGGCCAACCTTGGGTGCGAACCCGACGTAGTAGTTGCCGTCGCGCTGCCGGCGGATGCCGACGTGGTCGCGGCGGCCGTCCGGCAGCGGTGCCGGGGCCGGGCCGTCCGGCAGGGCGTACCCGAGGTACTCCTTTTCGAGCACCTCGCGGAACCGCTCAGGACCCCAGTCGTTCACCAGGAACTTCAGCCGGGCGCGGTGCCGCAGCCGCCGGTAGCCGTAGTCGCGGAAGATGCCGGTGATGCCCGCCCACACCTCGTGCACCTGGTCGGGCCGGGCGAACGCGCCGAGCCGCCGGCCGAACATCGGGTTGGTGGACAGACCGCCGCCCGCCCAGACGTCGTAGCCCGGCTCGCCGTCGTCGTTGACCACGCCGACGAAGGCGATGTCGTTGATCTCGTGGACAGTGCACTGCGCCGGGCATCCCGACAGCGCCGACTTGTACTTGCGCGGGAGGTTGGAGAAGTCCTGGCTGCCGATGTACCGGTCGTGGATCTCGCGGACCTGCGGGGTGGCGTCGATCACCTCGTCGGCGTCGATTCCGGCCAGCGGGCAACCGAGGATCACCCGCGGCGTGTCCCCACAGGCCTCGGTGGTCGACAGGCCGACCGCCTCGAGCGCCGCCCAGATGGCCGGCACCGACTCGATCTCGATCCAGTGCAGCTGGATGTTCTGCCGGTCGGTGAGGTCGGCGGTGCCGCGCGCGTAGGTCCTGGAGACGTCGGCGATGGTGCGCAGCTGCGCGAGGTCGAGCTGGCCGCCGTCGATGCGGACCCGCATCATGAAGTAGCGGTCGTCGAGCTCCTCGGGTTCGAGGACGGCGGTCTTGCCGCCGTCGATGCCCGGCCGGCGCTGGGTGTAGAGGCCGTACCAGCGGAACCGGCCACGCAGGTCGGCGGGGTCGATCGAGTCGAAGCCGTGTTTGGCGTAGATGTCGATGATGCGGTGGCGGACGTTGAGGCCGTCGTCGTTCTTCTTGTTCTCTTCGTTCTTGTTGAGCGGCTCGCGGTAGCCGAGGGCCCACTGGCCTTCGCCGCGTTTGGGTCGTTTGGCCGGTTGCTTCGTCGTCGTCTGGCTTGGTGGCATGGGGCGCGCGTCCTTCGTGGAACTGTTCGGCTGGGAACCGTTCTTCGCTGCGGAGCTGTACGGGCCGAGGCGGGCGCGCGGCGGCGGGCCGGCGGCTTGATGATCGGGCCGCACGGGCGGCCCGGCCTCGGCCGCGGCGGTGGGAGCGCCGTCGGGAGAGGCCGAAAGGCCGACCGGTTGCGGGCAGACGCCGGCGCACCACGCGCCCAGGGACCGTCAGCAGACGTCGCTTACGGGGCGTGATGGGGCGTCAGAGACACAGAGCACTGCGGACGCGGAGGAAGTCGACGTGCCGGCGCATGACCAGCATCGGATCCGCGGCAGACATGCTTCGAGAGTGACATGCCGTCTCGGCCTTTGTCCAGTTGGGTCCGCCATACGGACAAGGCGGCTGTCGGGCGGCGCCGGAATTATCCCAGGCTCAGCCCTGCCTGACCCAGTTGATCGGCGCCTCGTCGGGCGTCTCCTCAGGACGCAGGTGCTGGCAGTCGCACCACGAGCCGCCGCGGCAGTCGTCGTGGTGGCGATCGCGGCACGCCTGGCAGATCATGCCTCCATTGTCCCTGTCGTTCGCCGTTTCACCGTCGCCGGCCGGTCGCCGCGGACGCGCCGGCCGGACCGAGTTAAAGGGTTATGTGAGCTTTGTCATAGTCTTGAGGTTGGTTTCACCCGATTCCCTCGGGTAAACGGCCACCAACACGTTGAGACCCGACGGGAACGCCGACTGTACGCCGATACCGAACCGGGAGCGTGCGATGAGCATCGTTCCTCGTAGCCGCCGACCCGCTGAAAAGGATCATCGAAATGGGTGACGCGGCATGTACCGGACCGTCGACCCTCTACCGTAGGACTTCGTGACGACCGTCTCCGACGCCCCGCCCCTCACCGAGCGCAAGGCCACCGCCGGCCGGCCTCGGCAGGTCGTCTGGTGGCTGATGCGGCGCACCGCGGTCGCGGCCTTCAGGTACCGGGTGACCGGGCTCGCCGCCGAGGCCGCGTTCTTCGCCCTGGTATCGCTGCCGCCGCTGGTGATCGGCCTCATCGGGACGATGGGCCACTTCCGCGGCGCGCTCGGCGAGCCGACGATCAACGAGATCAGGTCGTGGGTGATCGACAAGGCCGGCACCGTGCTCACCGGGCCCACCGTCGACTCGGTCGTCGTGCCCCTCGTCAACGACGTCATCAAGGGCGGCCGGGTCGACATCGTCTCCATCAGCTTCCTCATCTCGCTGTGGGCCGGCTCGCGCGCGCTGAACGTCTATGTCGACACGATCACCATCGCGTACGGCCTGTCCGGCCTGCGCGGCATCGTGCGCACCCGGCTCAGGGCGTTCTTCCTCTACGTCGTCGGCATGCTGGTCATGCTGATCGTGATCCCGCTGCTGATGGCCGGGCCCACGTTGGTACGCAGGGCGCTGCCGGGCGCGGCGGTCCTCGTCCAGGCCCTTTACTGGCCGGTCGTCATCGTGCTGTCCATCCTTTTCCTCGCGCTGCTGTACCACATGAGCGTCCCGGTCCGTACGGCGTGGTGGCGGGAGGTGCCAGGCGCGGTCGTCGCCCTGGTCATCTGGATCCTGGGCAGCTTCCTGCTGCGCTTCTACCTCGCCGGTTCGATCTCCGGCGTGTCGGTGTACGGGTCGCTGGCCGCGTCGATCGCGCTGCTCGGCTGGCTGTACGTCGCCGCGCTCGCGGTTCTCATCGGGGCGGCGCTGAACGCCGAGATCGACAAGATGTGGCCGAGCGCGGACACCGCTCGGGCCAGGGCGACCCGTACCGTCTCCCCCCAGGCCGTCGCCGGCTGACCTGCCCGCCCGCGGTCGTCCCGCGGTCGGCCCGGCCGCCGGCCGTGCGCGCGGCGCGCCGGTTCGGCGGAAACCGCGTGGGTAGGGAGGGAACGTGCGCCTGCCCTTCGCCGACCGCGCCGAGGCCGGGCGGCTGCTCGCCGGCCGGCTGGCCGAGCTCGTGCTGCCGGTGCCTGTCGTGCTCGCGCTGCCGCGCGGCGGGGTTCCTGTCGGGAACGAGGTGGCCGCGCGGCTCTCCACGGCGGACGAGGCCGCCGCCTTCGACGTGCTGGTCACCCGCAAGATCGGCTACCCGTACCAGCCGGAGCTCGGCGTAGGAGCGATCGCCGAAGGCGGCGAACCGGTGCTCGACCTGCCGCTGATCGACCGGCTGCGGCTCAGCGAGGGAGACCTGACCACCACGATCCTGCGGGAGCGCGCCGAGATGGACCGCCGGGTCGCCGTCTACCGCGACGGCCGTCCGCTGCCCGCCGTCGCCGGCCGCACGGCGATCGTGGTCGACGACGGTCTGGCCACCGGCGGCACCGCCCGCGCCGCCCTGCGCGCGGTACGCGCCCGAGCGCCGGCGCGGCTGATCCTCGCCGTACCGGTGGGAGCGGCCGAGACGGTGGCCGCGCTCCGCGCCGAGGCGGACGACGTCGTGGTGCTGGCCGAGCCGCGCCGGTTCCGCGCGGTGGGGCAGTGGTATGAGCGCTTCGACCAATTGACCGATGACGACGTGCTGCGCGTGCTGGAACGCGCGGGAGTCAAATGACAAGCCGGAGTGCCGGTGCCGATAACAGATCCGCGATTTGCGCCAAATCGCGAAAAGACTATGAAAGGCATGGCCGGACGGAGCCGTGGAACGACACGAAAACGGTCCCGCCGGTGGCGGGACCGTGACATCGTTCTAAGTGTGCCGGCGAGGTGACCCGAGGTGACCTAGGCGGCGTTCGCGCGGCGCATACGACGGCGGCGCTCGGAAGCCCGCTCGTCCTCGTTGAGGCCGCCCCACGTGCCGTACTTCTCCGGCCGGGACACCGCGTAGTCCAGGCACTCGACGCGTACGGGGCAACCCATGCAAATCTGCTTGGCCTTGCGCTCGCGGATTTCACGCTCGGGCTGACGCTCGCCGTCGGGGCCGAAAAAGAGGACGAGGTCCTCCCCTCGGCACGCGGCAGCGTCCTGCCAGCCCCAGCTGGGCCGCGGGAGGTTTGCCTGCCGACGGACCTGAGCCATAGAACACCCACCTGAGTTGGTTTAATTTCGGACATACACGTTGGAACTGCATGGCAGTTACCCAAAGCTCCAACGCCTGAAGTTTCCGCTCTGTTCCCCGGCGTACGTCTTGAGCGACAACCGGAGCACACACGGCGGAGAGCCCCCAGATTCCGGGGCCTTGGAGAGGCTACACGAGGGCCGCCCTGTTGAGAAGGGTGGGCGGGTCACAAAGATATGTACGTCGTTTGTCGTCACACCCGGGGCCGCAGGGGCCGTAGGTGGGCCCGGGACGCACGTGCACGCGGAAGCGCTCGCCGCCGGCGCGCACCACGACCTCGTACGTCGGCCCGTCGCCGGTCATCGACTCGACCGCGACCGAGTCCAGTCCAAGCCGGCCGGTGTGCTGCCTGACCTGGTGTTCCGCCGCCTGGGCCGGCTCCGGCAGGCCGGCGCGTCCGCGCAGCCGGTCGAGAACGACCCTGCCATCGAGGTAGGCCTCGGCGGCCGCGATGCCCTCGTCCACGCCGAGGTCGCCGTAGTAGAAGCCGTGCGGCAGGCACGCGAGGTTGGCCGCGTAGCGGTCGCCGCCGAGGTGGGTCGTCTCCCACACCCCGGACCCGAACCGCCCGTGCAACGCCCTGGCGAGCGGCGCCCCGGCCCGCGCGCAGCAGGCGTTGTGCCTGGCGTGCGCGCACACGAGCAGCAACGGCCCGGCCGCTGGCTCGCCGAACCCGGGCCGCCGGCCGGCGGCCACCGCCGCCAGGTCGAGGTCCAGGTCGCTCAGCTCGGCCGGGCCGCTCAGCCGCCTGCCCTCCAGCCAGGCCGGCGCGCCGGTGCCCGACCAGCCGACGTACACGTGGAGAGGGGGAACTGGGGACCTGCGCCCCGGCCGCCGGATGAGCTGCGTGCGGACGCCGTGCCTGCTCGCCTCGGCGACGGCCGCGGCCAGGGGGCCCGGCAGCTCGGTGTCGGCCGCCTTCTCCGCCCACGGCCCGGCATGCTCGATGAGCAGCCAGGCGCGCGCCTTGGTGGTGGCGCTCGCCCGGCACGGCAGTTCCCCGGTATGGCTCCCTGGACAATGCGTGCAAGACCGGAGCGCGGCGCGATGCGGATGTGGCACGGACCCCCTGCCCTCGACTGTTCGTTAGGTAAGTCTAACCTAACTTGATCGTGTCTCGCCAGAGGTGGCCGGCGCCGACCCCAGGGCGGCGCGCGCCGCGGGCAGTGCCCGCCGCCTGTCGTCCGGCACGAGCCCGATGCGGGTCCGCCGGTCGAGCAGGTCGGCCTCGTCCAGCGCGCCCTCGTGCCGTACGCCCCACACGAGCTCGGCGCCGATGACCGGCAGGCCGTCCGCGACCGGCTCGAGCAGCGCGGGATCCGCCGCGCCGAGGGCGAGCACGGCGGGCGCCTCCGTGCCGTACCGCTCGGACAGCCGCCGCGGCACGCCACCCGTGCCCGCGGCATCGGTCGCCGTTCCCGCGCCGACCAGCGGCAACCGCCGGGTCCTGCAGGGCGCCGCCGCCAGGCCGGCGACCTCGACCGCCGCGTCGACGGTGTCCTGCGCCATCCGCCGGTACGTCGTCAGCTTGCCGCCGACGACGGTCACCACCCCGCCGCTGCCGCGCAGCACGACGTGCCGCCGGGAGATGTCGGCCGTCCTGCCGTGCCCGTCGTCGAGCAGCGGGCGCAGCCCGGCGAACGCCCCGATCACGTCGGACCGGCGCACCGGCACGTCGAGTGCGGCGGCGAGGATGTCGAGCAGGAACCCGATCTCGGCCTCCGCCGGCGCCGGCACGTCGGGGATCGGTCCGTCCACGGGCTCGTCGGTGAGCCCGACGTACACCCGGCCGTCCCCTTGGGGCAGCACGAGCACCATCCGGCCAGGCTCGCCGGGCACGGTCAGGTGCAGCCCGGTGCCGAGGCCGCCGAGGCCGCCGAGGGCGGCGGCCGGCAGCACCAGGTGGGTGCCCCGGGAGGGGCGCAGCGGCACCCCGTCGACGAGCGTGCCCGCCCACACCCCGGTGGCGTTGACCACGGCGCGGGCCCGGATGGTGTGCACCGCGCCGGTCAGCTCGTCCCTGACCTCGGCGCCGTCGCCCGATACGGCGAGGGCGCGGCAGCGGGTGAGCGCGCGGGCGCCGTGCGCCGCCGCGGTGCGGGCCAGCGCGATCACCAGCCTGGCGTCGTCGACCACCTGCCCGTCCCAGGAAAGCAGCCCGCCGCGAAGGCCGTGCGGGCGCAGCGGCGGGGCGAGCCGGAGCGTCTCGATCGCGGACAGGCCGCGCGGCCCAGGCAGCACGGCGCGCGGCGTGCGCGCGGAGCGGCGCAGCAGGTCGCCGGCCCGCAGCCCGGCCATGGCCAGCCGCGCCTGCGCCGGCGTGACCAGCGGCGTCAGCGGGAGCACGAACGGCAGCGCGCGCACCAGGTGCGGTGCCGTGCGGGTCATCAGCACGCCGCGCTCGGCCGCGCTCTGGTAGGCGATGCCGACCTGGCCCGACGCCAGGTAGCGCAGCCCGCCGTGGATCAGCTTCGAGCTCCACCTGGAGGTGCCGAACGCCAGGTCGTGGGCGTCGATGGCGGCCACGGACAGGCCACGGGAGGCGGCGTCGAGAGCGACCCCGGCGCCGGTCGCGCCGAGGCCGACGACGAGCAGGTCCACCACCGCCCCGCCCGCCAGCTCGGCCAGCTCTCCGGCGCGGCGCGCGGCGGTCAGCGAGGACGTGGATGCCGGCGCCGGGGAGGGCGCGGCCGCGGGAACGGGGGTCATGGCAGCAGGTATCCCTCCAGGATCCGGCGCAGCTCGTCGTCGAGGGAAGCCGTGGCCACCGCCCGGTCGGCGGCCCCGGCATCGGTCATGGTGTGCGCGGACATGACGAAGGACTGCACGACCAGCAGGACCGCCCGTGCCTGCCGGGTGGCGTCGCCTGCGCGGACCGAGCCGTCGGCGTGCCCGGCCAGAAGGTCGCGTTCCAGCAGGCCGAGCATCGCCTCCTGGCTGGTGCCGCGGCGTTCGAGCAGGTACGGCAGGAGCAGCTCGGGGTCAACTTCGATGATCTTGCGGAAGAGCGGGTGCCCGCGGAACGCGCGAACGCAGCGCACCAGGCTGTCGACCACCTGCGGGCCGGTCGGGCGGCCTGGCTCGATGCGCACCACGCCCCGTACGAGGGCGACGAACTCGCGTGTCATGAGGTCGGCGACGAGCGAACGGACGTCCGGCCAGCGCCGGTAAAGGGTCATCCGGGACACGCCGGCGCGCCGGGCGACGTCGGTCAGCGTCGTGCGGCGCACGCCGACGGCCAGCACGCAGTCGCGGGCGGCGTCGAGCACGCGGTCGTGGCCGGTGCGCGGCCCCCGCGACCGCTGCTCCTGCTTGTGACGAATCGACGTCATATGTCACAGTGTAAGGCGTGACGTCCCGACCACAAGGCCGGCCGCCGGAGGAGATGCTGTGGCGCGGGTGGGGCGACCCGGCGCGGGCCGCCCCGCTGCCGGACGATGTCCGCACGCTGCTGCGCGACCTGCTCGGCGCCGGCTCCGGCGCCGAGGCGGCCGCGGCCGCATCGGCCGCGCCCGAGCCCGACCTGCACGAGGTGGCCGTGCCGCCGTCGAGGCTGAGCCCCACGGCCCTGGCCGCGCTCGCCGCCGCCGTGGGGGACGACGCCGTCCGCGACGACGCCGAAACGCGGATCCGGCACACGAGGGGCAAGTCCACGCCCGACCTCCTCCGCATCAGGCGGGGCGACGCGTCCGGCGCGCCCGACGCCGTGGTGCTCCCCGGGTCGCCGGACGCCGTGCTCGCGGTGCTGGCGACCTGCACGGAGCATCGGATCGCCGTCGTCCCGTTCGGCGGCGGGACCTCCGTGGTCGGCGGCCTCGCGCCGGCGGTGCCCGGCGGGCCGGCCGGCGACCGGCTGCCGCGCGCGGTGATCGCGCTCGACCTGCGCCGGCTCGACCGCCTGGTGGCGCTCGATCCGGTCTCCCGCACCGCGACGCTGGAGGCCGGCCTGCGCGCGCCGGCCGCCGAGGCGCTGCTGCGCGAGCGCGGCTTCACGCTCGGCCACTTCCCGCAGTCCTACGAATGGGCCACGATCGGCGGGTTCGCCGCGACCAGGTCAAGCGGCCAGGCGTCGGCCGGTTACGGGCGCTTCGACGACATGGTGATGGGCATCGCCGTCGCCACCCCGCGCGGCCCGCTCGAGCTGGGGCGCGCGCCCCGATCGGCGGCCGGACCCGACCTGCGCCAGCTCATCCTCGGCTCAGAAGGCGCCTTCGGCGTGATCACCGCGGTCACGGTCCTGGTCCGTCCGGCGCCGGAGCTTGCCACGTACGAGGGGTGGCGCTTCCCTTCGTTCGCCGCCGGCACCGCCGCGCTGCGCGCGCTCGCGCAGGACGGCCCGCTGCCGACCGTGCTCCGGCTGTCCGACGAGACCGAGACGCTGGCCGGCGCCGCCCCGCCGGCCGGAGGTGGCTGCCTGGCCGTCACCGGCTACGAGGGCACGGCCGCCGACGTGGCCGCCAGGCGCACCGCGGCCGGGGCGGTGCTCGGTGCCGCCGGCGGTACGCCGCTCGGACCCGAACCGGGAGAGCGGTGGGCCAGGGAGAGGTACGCGGCACCGTACCTACGCGACGCGCTGCTCGACGCCGGCTTCTTCGCCGAGACGCTGGAGACCGCGACGTTCTGGGCTGGGCTGCCGCGGCTGTACGACGCCGTCCGCTCGGCGCTGACCACCACGCTGGCCGGCGCCGGCACGCCGCCGCTGGTGCTGTGCCACATCTCCCACGTCTATCCGGCCGGCGCCGCGCTGTACTTCACCGTCGTCGCGGCGGACCCGGGGCCGGCCGGCTGGGCCGCGGCCAAACGCGCGGCGGGCGAGGCCATCCTGGGTGCGGGCGGCACGATCAGCCACCACCATGGGGTCGGTACCGACCATCTGGACTGGTACGCCGAGGAGATCGGTCCGCTCGGCGCCGAGGTGCTGCGGGCCGTCAAGGACCGGCTCGACCCGGCCGGCATCCTCAACCCCGGCGTGCTCGTCTCCCCGACCCAGGAGAGCGCTCGATGACGAAGCCGCGTTCCTTCACCGCCATCGTCAACCCCACGGCCGGCGCCGCCCGCGGGTCGGGCCAGGCGGCGCTGCAGGCCGTCACTGGGCCGCTGCGCGCGGCCGGCGCGCGGGTCACGGTCGAGTACAGTCGCGGCCTCGAGCACGCCGCGGCGCTGGCCAGGGACGCCGTGGGTCGCGGCGACGTCGTGCTCGGGGTGGGCGGCGACGGGATGGCCGGGTGCGTGGGGGGCGCGGTGGCGGGCACTGACGGCGTCGTCGGCATCGTTCCGGCCGGGCGCGGCAACGACTTCGCCCGCCAGCTCGGCGTCGGGGACGCCTCAGAGCTGGCCGGGCTGATGCTGGACGGCGAGCCGCGCGCCGTCGACGTGATCGAGGTGACCGGGGCCGACGGCCCGCCGAAGATCGTCCTTGGCAGCGTCTACGCGGGCGTCGACGCGGTCGCGAACCGCAACGCCAACAGCTCACGGCTGCTGCGCGGGTCGGCGGCCTACTACGTCGGCGCGTTGCGCGCCGTCGTCACCTGGCGGCCCGCGGTCTACCGCGTCACCGTCGACGGGCGGCGCCACGACCGGCGCGGCTACACCGTGGTCGCCGCGAACTCGGGGTTCTACGGCTTCGGCAGGCACGTCGCCCCCGACGCCAGGGTCGACGACGGGCTGCTCGACATCGTCATCATCAGGCACGCGCCGAAGCCGACGTTCTTCGCGGTGATGAAGGAGCTCGAGCACGGTACGCACGTCCGCCGGGCCAACGTCGAGGTGCTGCGCGGTCGCGAGGTCCGCATCGAGGCCGACCGCGCCCTGCCGTACGGAGCGGACGGCGAGCTGATCGGGACCCTGCCGGTGATCGTGCGGGTGCTCCCTGGCGCGCTGCGGGTCCTGGCGTGAACCGCGACCGGGCGACGGGCCGAGGGTGCCGCGTCAAGGAGGATCTTCGCTGGTGGGGACATATCTTGAGCGGCGCGTTGCTTTGTCATGGGTTTCGCGGCGCTAGCGTGCGCGTACACCGTTCCACAAATGGGGCGTTTGCGGTCGCCTGATGTCAGGTAGGCCGAGTCGAGAGGACCCGCCTCGGTGCCCCTTCCGCTGCGTCGGGGCGGGGCCTCCCGGGTATATACGCTGCCGCGTGGCCGAGAGTTCACTCCGTGCAGCATCTCGGGTGGCCGGGGCTCATCGGGCGTGCTTCCCGCTCTCCGCGACGCCACATTTCCGGGACGTTGCGGTCTAAGATGTCCAATTTCGGACATTATGTCGGATAATCATCACCTCGTGCGCCCCCGGGCGCGCGGAAGCTCCCGCACGAGCGTTCGCGCCGCGCTCATGCGGGAGCTTCTCGCCGGCCTCACTTGGCGTCGGCGTAGCAGTCGACCACCGCGATCTCGAGAGGGAAGACGACCGGCGTCGGCCCGAAGACCAACTGCCCGGCCTCGGTTGCCGCGGCGCGCACCGCCGCGACCACGGCGTCGGCGTGCTCCTTGGGGGTGTGCACGATGAGCTCGTCGTGCTGGAAGAAGACGAGGTGCGGTCGCTCGGCTGCGGGGGCCGGCGAAGCGAGGTCGGCGAGGCGGCGGCGGGCCACGGCGAGCAGGGCGAGCGCCCAGTCGGCCGCACTGGCCTGCACGACGAAGTTGCGGGTGAACCGGCCGCGGCTGCGCGCGACGGCGCCTCCCGACGGGCCGCTCACCCGTTCGCGCCAGGTTGGCGACGGCGGCGGGCAGGTGCGGCCCAGCCGGGAGCGGACGACGCGCCCGGCCTCGCCCGCCCTGGCGGCGGCCTCGACGTAGCCGGCCGCGGCGGGGAACCGCTGGCGCAGCACGCCGAGCAGGCTGATCGCGTCGCCGGTCGCACCACCGTACATCGCGGACAGCAGCGCGATCTTGGCCTTGTCCCTGGCCCCGCCGAAGGCGTCGGCCAGCGCCGCGTACAGGTCGCCGTGTGCCGCCGCCGCGGCGAACGCCTCGTCGCCGGCCAGGGCGGCGAGCACCCGCGGCTCGAGCTGCGCGGCGTCGGCGACGACCAGCACCCAGCCCGGATCGGCGACGACCGCCCTGCGCAGCACCTTGGGGATCTGCAACGCGCCGCCGCCCCGGGTGGCCCAGCGGCCGGACACCACCCCGCCGACGATGTACTCCGGCCGGAACCGCCCGTCCCGCACCCACGTGTCCAGCCACGCCCAGCCGTGCGCGGCGTGCAGCCGCGCCAGCTCCTTGTACTCGAGCAGCGGCGCGACCGCCGGATGATCGACGTCGCGCAGCACCGAGGAGCGGGCCGAGGCCACGGTGACCCCGGCGGACCGGAACGCCCGGACGATCTGCGCCGGGGAGTCGGGGTTGACCGGCCGGCCGTCGAAGGCGGCCACCACCTCGTCGGCCAGCGCCTGGAGCCGGCGCGGCCGCAGGCCGACGCCGTGCCGGCCGCCGCCGCCGGGCCGGGGGCCGAGCAGATCGGTGAGCAGCCGGTCGTGCACGTCGGCCCGCCAGGGCAGGCCGTGGTGGGCCATCTCGGCGGCGATGAGCCCGCCCGCCGACTCGGCCGCGGCCAGCAGCGCCATCCGGCCCGGGTGCTCGGCCGCCGCGATACGCCGCACCTGGTCGCGGTGGACGGCCACGACGGCGTCGATGTCCTCGGCGGCCGCGGCCGCCGAGCCGGTGCCGGGTTCGGCGGCCGTGCCGGCTCCGGTCGCGTCGAACAGCGACGGCTGGGCGGCCGGACCCGCGTCGGGGACGTCGTCGGGGACCGCGACGCCGCGGACCCGCGCGTACGCCGCCGCCAGCGAGCGCGGCTCGCCGTGCCGGGCCGCGTGGCCGAGCAGCAGCGACTCGACCAGCTCGAGATCATGACACTGGCTTATCCGCACCCCGGCGCGCAGCAGCCGCGGATAGTGCAGCCGGCCGGCCGACCACACCCATCGCGGTGGCTGCGCGCGCTCGCGGGCCGCGATCTCCGCGGCGAGGTCGGCGGCGCGTTCCGGCGGCCCGGTCGGGGAGCCGTCCGCGGCGAGCGGGCGCAACACGCCGCCGCCCCCCGAGGACACCGCCACCGCGATCCGCACGCTGCCAGTTAAGCACCAGCGGCCGACGGTTCCCCGCCGCCCGATGTGCCCCCCTTCGCGGTCGTGCCGGTCTCTTCTGGGCCGGGACGCGGCGCGGGTACGTCCTGCTGCGCCTGTGCCGCCGGCCGGCCGGCGGCGGGCGGGCGGAGCGGGATCGTCACCTCGTCCTCGACCGGTGGATGCCGCTCGTGCTCCAGCCAACCGGTCGCGGCGAAGCAGCGGATCCGCAGCGCGTCGTCGGCGACGTCGATCCGCAGGAAGCTCTTGAAGAACGGCGGCCGGTCGGAGTCGGACGAGCTGGAGAACAGCCGGTGGTACACCCTGCGCACCGGCAGCCTGAACCACCGCGTGGCCCGGCCGGCCTGCCCGGGCACGCCGAGCAGCGCGGCCACCAGCCTGGCTCGCCGGGACGGGTGAACGCCCTTGGCCTCCTCGCGCGTCGGGGTCAGGCCGAGCCGGTGCTGGATGGCGGCCGCCGCCTGCTCGTAGGTCAGGTCGAACAGCCACCGCATCCGCAGCCGCCGGCCGTACAGCCTGCTGTAGAAGACGAGCGAGTCGCCGCGCAGCGGATAGCAGGTGAAGTCGTCCTCGTCGACGACGGTCACCTTGGGGATCGTGTGGGTCGCGTGCGAGAACGCGCCGCCGCCGCCGGACACGATGTACTGGATCGTCCGGCCGCCGCCGACGTCGACCGGGTAGCGCTGGTAGTTGTGGATGTCGCCGCCGATCGCCGCTACGTAGTTGCACGACGGGTCGGTCACGATGTCGTTCACCGTCGCGGCGCCCGCACCCGCGCCGCCGCTGCCGGCTCCGCCGGCCTTGATGGCGCCGGGGTGACGTTCGTTGTCGACGACGAGCGGCTTGCCCGTGATCAGCACCTTGGGCTTGGGGCCGGCGGAGACGCGGCGCAGCCACGCGCCCTGCTCGGCGTCGATGTCGCCCTCGATGCCGGTGTCGATGCCGACGATCCGCAGCGCCTGGGTATCGATCGCCCAGTACGGGCCGGGCAGCACGGCCTGCTGTTCGGGTGCGGAGCGCAGTGCGCGCCCGGCGGCCAGCTCCGCCTCGTCGGGGACCGCGGGCCGCCGCCACAGCAGCCGGGCCAGCCACCCGCCGCGGCCCGACCAGTGAGGTGCCGGCAGCCCGGTGGCGTCACCGAAGACGCGCATGAACCCGCCGAGCCCGTCGTACCAGTCGTGGTTGCCCGGCACGGCGTAGATCGGGGCCGGATACCTCTGGTACGGACGGAAGAACTTGACCGGATAGTCGTTGATGCTGCCGACCGGGTAGATCACATCGCTTGCGATGATCATTAAGGACGTCCCCGCGCCCTCCTTGAGCAGCCCCGGCACGACGGCGTACTGCGACCGGTCGCCCTCGCCGGTGTCGCCGATGACGATGAACGACGCTAGGTCGGGGCGGGAGATCATGAAGTCCGGATCCACGCCGCGGGCGCGTTGCCCGGCGACCCAGCGCCGCCGCACGTCGTCGGTCGGGTCGCCGAACCAGCGCGCGACGATGTCGTTGCGCGACCGCCACAGCACGAGCGGGTTCAGCCACGAAAAGCCGGGCGTCCTGCGGTCCGGCAGCAGGTTCTCGTACGTGCCGACCTCGTGCCGTTGGTCCCAGCCGGCGCCGGATGCGGCCTGGTGCGAGCTGGGCGATCCCGGAGATCCGGGGCCGGGGGAGCCGGGGCCACGCGAGGAGCTCATTCGGACCCTCCAGGGGGAGAGGCGGCCGCGCATCAAAGCGATATCGAGAGCTATATCAGGACCGATACCCGGGCCGGTCCGTACGGACCGGCCCGGATATGGCCGTTATCTAACCGTGGCCGGCCGACCACATGCCGCGTGGGAGCGGCACGTCGGTCGCGCATCGGCCCCCGGTCGATCACCCGGCGTTGCCGACGAAGGCGTTCACGTCGATCGGGGTGGCCAGGTACTTGTACTGGATCATGAGGTCGGAGACCCGCTTGAGGTCGGCCGCGTTGACCGAGGTCGGGTAGCTGCCGTAGTGCATGGCGGCCGCGATCTGCGGTGTGATCTTCGTGTACTCGGGGATCACCTTCGCCGCCAGCGACTTGTCGGTGAGCAGCGCCTGCGCCTTGACGATGGCGCGCTGGAACGCCGCGATCGTCTTGGGGTTCTCCTTGGCGAACTCCTCCGTCGAGAAGTACCCGGCGATCGGGAAGCTCGCCGTCGGGCCCTGGCTCAGGTCGATGAGCAGCCGGGCGCCGATGGCCTGCTGGAGCTGGGTGGCGACCGGCTCCACCGCCTGCACCGCGTCGACGCTGCCGCTCTTCAGCGCGGCCAGCATGTTGGGGAACGGTATCGCGACGAAGTTCTTCTCGTCGTCCAGCTTCACCCCGCGCGGTTGCAGGGTCGCCTGGATCATCAGCGAGCCGAGGTTGTGCTTGACGTTGATGCCGATCTTCTTGCCGACCAGGTCTTGGACGGTCTTGATGGGCGAGTTCTTGGGCACCATGATCACGTGTGTGCCGGGCCCGGAGTTGAAGGCCGGCGCCACCGCGTGCAGCTTGACCGCGCCCGAGCCCTGGGCGGCGAACGCGGGCTCCCAGGCACCGGCGGAGATGTCGAGGTTCTTGCTCTTGAGCTTCGGCACCGCCTCGGCGCCACCCTGGAGCATCTGGGTCTTGACGGTCAGGCCCTCGGCCTTGAAGAAGCCGCGGTCCTGGGCGAGCTGGAACTGCGCGAGGTCGCCGACCG
The DNA here is from genome assembly GCA_036378315.1 of Streptosporangiaceae bacterium. Taxonomy (GTDB): domain Bacteria; phylum Actinomycetota; class Actinomycetes; order Streptosporangiales; family Streptosporangiaceae; genus CALAED01. The sequence continues at coordinate 45,008 of DASUWU010000193.1, forward strand.
GCAGGAGGCCGATGTTCAGCGTCGTCTTCTCCGGGCCGGTGCCGGAGGAGGAGGGTTTGTTGTCACCGCCGCCGCCGCCGCAGCCGGCGGCGGTGAGGGCGAGGACGGCGGTGATCACCGTGGTGACCGCCAGCGATCCTCGATGCATGCGCGGAAGTCTCATGAGACGCTCCTTCGCGGGGGGAACGGGGGGACCGAAAGTGCGTGGATGTGGTGCAGCGGGGTCAATGGACAGTAACGTACTTCTTACCTTTGAGATGTGGGATGCAAGCGCGCTAACGACAAAGCCTCGAAGTGCTAACGGCACCGCATTTTGGGCGTCCAAGGGTCACCGGCGGCGTGCCGGCAGGAGCTCCAAACCGGCCGTGGCCAGCACAGACTCGTAGTTCGCCGCGAATCAGATGCCCGGCGGTTCGCCAGCGTCACGCCCGGGCGCGCATTGCCTCGTAACAGGGCGTCAGAACTGTTTGCCAATGCGCATCATCCCCATTGTGGGTTTCGCGACGGCACGCGGACATCGCCGCCCGGGCGGCGGCTGCGGCACGATCGAGGACCGGACGCCCACCACATGCGTGCTCCTCGCATCGCCGGTCAGCCCTGAGGGGACTCGCCGGCCTCCACCGAGACGCTCCGGGCGGACAGGTCGCCGCGGATCAGCCGTCCCACCTCCGCGCGCAGATGCACGAAGGCCGGCAGCTCGCGGGTGGCGACCTGGTCGCGCTCGCTCGGCAGGTCGACCGCCAGCTCCGCGCGGACGTGGCCGGGGGAGCGGGTCAGCACAACGACCCGGTCGCCCACGTACACGCTCTCGTCGATGTCGTGTGTCACGAGCAGGATCGTCATGCCGTCGTGGCCCCGCACCCGCAGCAGGAGATCCTCGAGGTCCTCTCTGGTCTGCGCGTCGACGGAGCCGAAGGGCTCGTCCATCAGCATCAGCGACGGCCGGTAGGCGAGCGCGCGGGCGATGGCCACGCGCTGCTGCATGCCGCCGGAGAGTTGCCAGGGGTACTTCTGGCCCGCGTCGGGGAGGCCCACCGACTCGAGCGCCTCCTGGGCGGCGCGGCGCCGCTCCTGGCGGTTCTTCCCGTGCCGGCGCAGCGGCAGGCCCACGTTGTCCCGTACGGTCAGCCAGGGGAACAACGACCGGCTGTAGTCCTGGAACACGACGGCGAGGTTGCCGGGCACCTGGTCGAGCCGGGCGTCGTCCAGCAGCACCTCGCCCGACGTGGGGCGTTGCAGTCCGGCGATGCACCTCATCAGGGTGGACTTGCCGCACCCCGACGGGCCGACGATGCTGACCAGCTCGCCCGCCTTCACGCTGAGGTTGACGTCGTCGAGCGCCTGGAAGCCGTCTCCGTAGACGTGGGTCAGGTTTTTGATCTCGAGCAAGGGAACCGTTCCTTAACGAGCCGTTCAGCCTTCGTTCCTGAGTGCACCCCGATGCCAGGCGAGCACCCGCCGTTCTACGAGAACGAACACCCCGTTGAACAGTAGACCGAGGATGCCGAGCAGCACGATCCCCGCCCACATCTGGGGGAGCTCGAAGCTGCGCTGGGCATTGACGAGATGATCTCCGATCCCCGCTGTCGCGCCGACCAGCTCGGAGATCACCATGAGGATGAGGGCCAGCGACAGGCTGACCCGCAGCCCGGCGAAGATCTTGGGTGCCGCGGCGGGGAGGATGACCCGCCACAGCCGCTGCCAGCCGGAGATGCCGAAGACCTTGGCGGTGTCGAGCTGCAGCGAGTCGACGGTTCGGGCGCCGTCGATCGTGTTGAGCAGCACCGGCCAGATGACGCCGAAAACGATCACCGCGATGAACATCGAGTCGGTGATGTGAAACACGATGATGAAGAACGGGATCAGGGTGGGCGGCGGGATCGCCCGACCGAACTCCAGCAGCGGGTTGAGGAACTCCGACGCCGCGCGCGAGCGGCCGAGCGCCACGCCGATCACGATGCCGACGGCCGACGCGATGATCCACCCGGCGAAGATGTGGGTCAGGCTCGGAGTGAAGTCGTCGCCCGCCTTGCTCGTCAGGAACAGATGGCCGGCCGGGCCGGAGAACCACAGGTCATGGACGATCGGGAAGATCTTTGACGGGGGCGGGAAGTAGGGGTTGTCCGCGGCGCGCGCCAGGATCTGCCACAGCGCCCCGAGACCGATGATCAGCCAGATCCGGCTCAGCGCCCAACCGCCGAACCGCCACGTCGCGCCGACGTGTCGCGTCCGCGACCGTGCCGCGGGACCGGTGACCGTCCGGCCGGCGGGCGAGGTACGGATGGTCATGGCTCGCTCACCCTTCTCGCTCCCTGCGCGGACGACCTCGTTCCTCGGCCGGCCACTCCGCTCGCTCGGCGGGTTCGCTCGCGGGTCATGGCTCGCTCACCCCTCTCGCTCGTCTCGCTGCCGGCCACCTGCTCATCTGCTCGCCTCCGTACGCTCGGCGTGCCAGCGGAACGCCGTGCGCTCCGCCCAGACCAGCGCCGTGTTGATCCCCAGGCCGATCAGCCCGGCCCACAGGGCGCCCGCGAGCAGCAGGTCGGTCCGGCCACCGCCGCTTTGCGTATCGGACAGATACGTGCCGAGCCCACCGCCGCCGGAGAAGAGCTCGGCGCTGATCACGACGATCAGCCCGATGGATGCCGAGATCCTGATGCCGGTGGTGACGAACGGGGCGGCGCTGGGCAGGGTCACCCGCCACAGCACCGAGAGCCGGCCGAAGCCGAAGCTGCGCAGCGTCTCCTTGGCGAGCGGGTCGACGTCGCGCAGCGCGTACAGCGTGTTGATGAGGATCGGCCAGGTGGCCGCGTACACGACCAGGGAGATCTTCACGTTCGTCGTCGACGCGAACACGACGATCGCGAGCGGGATCAGTGCCACCGAGGGGATGGGCCTGAGGAACTCGACCACCACCCGGCTCGCCGTGCCGAGCCAGCGGATGGAACCGAGCGCGATGCCGAGCGGCACCGCGACCGCGATGGCGACCAGCAGCCCGCCGGCCCACGCCTCCATCGTCGAGCCGACGCTGGACAGGAAATCCTTGTCGCCCAACTGCCCCACCGCCCGCGCGAACACCGTGGAGGCGGGCGGCAGGGCGGTCTCGTCAACGAGACCGGTCCTTGCGGCCAGTTCGATGACGGCGACCGCCCCGGCGACACCGATGACGCCGCGAATGACTCGGACCCTGTTCATCCGAGACTCACGAGTGTCACAGACACGAATGTCATAGAGAGGATCAACTCACGAGAGACTTCACATCGAGGGGATTCTTCAGATAACCGTACTGTCGCATAATGTCGGCGACCCGCTGAAGACGGGTGGTGTTGATCGACGTCGGGTAGACACCGGTGTGGATCGTCGCCGCGGTGGCCGCGTCGATCTGTGTGTAGGTGGGCAGGACCTGGGCGAGCGTCTGCCGGTCGGCCAGCAGCGCCTGCGCCTTGGCGAGCGCCCGCTGGAAGGCGGCCAGCGTCTTGGGGTTCTTCTTCGCCCAGCTTTCGGTCGAGGCGTAGCCGCCGACAGGGAAGTTGGCGGTGGGGCCTTCGCTGAGATCGGTGATCAGGCGAGCACCGATCGACTTCTGTGCCTGGGTGCCGAAGGGCTCGACGAATTGCGCGGCGTCCACGCTGTGATTCTTCAGCGCGGCCTCCATGTTCGGGAAGGGGACAGCGACGAAGTTCTTGTCCTCATCGAGCTTGACGCCCTGCGGCTGCAGCGTGGCCTGGATCAGCAGGGTCGCGAGGTTGTGCTTGACGTTGACCGCGATCTTCTTGCCCGCCAGGTCCTTGATGCTGTGGATGGGGGAGTCCTTGGCGACCATGATCGTGTGCGTGCCGGGGGCCGTTTCGAAGGCGTCGGAGACGATGTGGAGCGGGAAGCCCGCCGCCTTGGCCATGAAGAACGGGACGTACGCGCCGAGCGCGAGATCGAGATTTCCGCTCTGCATTTTCGGCGGCGCCTCGGCTCCGCCCTTCAGCATCTGAATCTTGACCGTGAGGCCCTCGGCCTTGAAGAAGCCGCGGTCGATCGCGAGCTTGAGCTGCGCACCGTCGGCGACCGGTAGATAGCCGACGGTGATAGTACTCTTTTCCAGGCCGGAACCCGAGTTCTTGGAGTCGGAGCCGCCACCACCACCACAGCCGGCGACTGCCAGCACCATGGCGGTTATGACACCAGCGCCGCGCACGGCGGCGCTGCGCATGTGGGGGAACCTCATTGATGCTCCTTTACTTAGGGCAACAGGGGGACACTCGGAGGAGCGGGGCCAGCGAATCCATGCGGGAGAGTAGCCAATTCACTCTCGGTATTCATCATGATCTATGAAAACGGACAAATAGGACAAAAGGGGCAAAACGCCGTTCTGGGCATACGGCGACGGATCGGGTATATGTTGCGGTTTGGGTTGGCTCGGCGGTGGGGTTTGTGCTCCAATACCGTCGCGATGCTGGGGATAGATGAGCAGATCGGGACGCATGTATCACTTTAAGTGATCATGCGGGCGGGAGGCGACGGAGGTCCGTGCGTACACTCGTGGAGGGAAACCCGGAGTCCGCTCGCGCCATGCAGCCCTCTACTACAGATGGTAATCGGGCGAAATCCGGTCGTAATTATCGGCGCTTGGGTCTACGTAACTGGCGAGTAGCGGTTCGGCTGCTCGCACTTATCGCGATTCCCACCGTCGTGGCGGCTTTGCTGGCCGGACTGCGGGTCTCCGCGGCCATGGACAATGCCAACGCCGACCAACGTCTCGAGAAGCTCTCCGACCTGGCCGCCAAAACGAATGCCATGGTCCATAAGGTCGAGGCGGAACGAGATCTGACGGCCGCATACGCGGCTACCAACGCCGATCCGAAAAAGCGCCCCGAAAGCGCCCGCGCCGCCCTGCGGCAGGCGCAACAGGACGTCGACGAGGCGGCGCAGGCGGTGCAGACCACACTGCCCGGCATCGACTCGTCCTATCCCGATGCCGTACGCCTGCGGGCGCGGAACATCGAGAACTTCATCAACCAGCTCCCGGCGCTGCGCCAGATCACCACAGAGACGCTGCTGCCGCCAGAGGCGGGCGTTGAGAAGTACTCGGACGCCATCGACACCCTGCTCGACCTCAACGACGACGTGGTCGGCGGCACCTCCGACCAGACGCTGCTCGCCACCGCGCGCGCCGAGGCCGCGCTCGCCCGGTTGAAGGATCAGGCCAGCCTGGAAGGGGCGATCCTGCACGCCGTGCTGCTCAAGGGCTCGTTCGAGCCCACCGAGCTGGACGCGCTGCAGTCAGCCAGGGCCGAGCGCGAGGCCCAGCTCCTGGCTTTCCGTACCGTCGCCACCCTCCAGCAGCGCCAGGCGTTCGACGACACCGTGAGCGGACCCGAGATCGACCGCGGCGAGGCGATGCGGGTCGAGGCCATCTCGAGCGCGACCGGGTCGCCCACCCTGTCGACCCGCCCGCTCGGCGTCCGCGACGCCAGTACGTGGAGCGGTTACACCACGGCGACGATCGACAAGATGCGCACGGCGGAGCAGCAGGTCCTCGGACAGGTCATCGACCGCGCCGACGTGCTCAAGAAGAACGCCAGGCGGGCCGCCGTCATCGACGCCGCACTGCTGTGCGTGGTCATCATCCTCGTCCTCGCCATCACCTTGGTCGTGGCCCAGTCGCTGGTCAGGCCGCTGCGGCGGCTGCGGGCCGGCGCGCTCGACATCGCCGGCAACCGGCTGCCAGGCCTGGTGGACCGGCTGCGCGATCCGGAGGCGGCCGCGGCCGGCATCCATGTGGCGCCGATCGACGTCGATTCCACCGACGAGATCGGTGAGGTCGCCCGCGCCTTCGACGAGGTGCACCGCGAGGCGGTCCGGCTGGCCTCCAACGAGGCCCTGCTGCGCGGAAACATCAACGCGATGTTCGTGAACCTCTCGCGGCGCAGCCAGTCGCTCATCGAGCGCCAGCTGCGGCTGATCGAAGACCTCGAGCAGGGCGAGCAGGACGAGGACCGGCTGGGCAACCTGTTCAAGCTGGACCACCTCGCCACCCGCATGCGCCGCAACTCAGAGAACCTGCTGGTGCTCGGCGGCCAGGAGCAGGTCCGGCGGTGGAACCAGCCGGTGCCGCTCATCGACATCGTGCGCGCCTCGCTGTCGGAGGTCGAGCAGTACGAGCGGGTCGGCCTGCGCGTCCAGGGCGACGTATCGGTCATCGGCCCGGTGGTCAACGACCTCGTCCACCTCGTGGCCGAGCTCGTGGAGAACGCGACCGTCTTCTCCCCGGAACACACCAGGGTGACCGTGTCCGGCCACCTGCTGAGCGGTGGCGGCGCGATGCTGCAGATCACCGACAACGGCGTCGGCATGGCGCCGGACGAGCTCGAGGCGGTCAACTGGCGGCTGGCCAACCCGCCGATCATCGACGCGTCCGCCGCTCGCCGCATGGGCCTGTTCGTCGTCGGCCGGCTGGCCGCGCGCAACGGCATCCGGGTCGAGCTGCGCTCCGCCCTGTCGGGCGGGCTCACCGCGTTCGTGCTGATGCCGGCGCGGATCATCGTGCAGGGCGGCGACCGGGGCACCGGGTTCACTCCGCGGCGGTTCGAGGTCGCCGACTCGCCAAACCACCCGGTGCACGCCGCGGCCGGCGCGCTCGACTCCGGCGGCTGGGGACGGCACGGCGCCGTCACCGACCCGATGCCGGCCATCCGCGAGACGGGACCGCAGCGTGGCTTCGACGGCACCGGGCCGCAGCCGGTCCTGCCGGACCGCGGGACATGGCAGCCGGCCGCGTCCTTCCAGGACCCAGACGCGGGTCCCGCGCACGCGGGACCGCGCCACGCCGGGCCGGGGCCGGCCGCCGGGCACGGCACCCCGGCGCAGGGAACGCCGGCGCTCGGCACGCCGATGCACGGCATGCCGGCGCTCGGCGGCGCGGCGCGCAGGGACCCGCCCAGGAACGGGACGCCGGAGCGGCCCGGCCTGTCCGCGGGCGCCGACCAACCGGCGGGCTTCGACCGGCAGTACGACGGCCAGCAGTACGACAACCAGCAGTACGAACAGCATGACGGGTATGCCGCGTCGTCGAGCCCCGGCGGGGCGGGCGGCACCTGGGAGCGCGTCGAATCCACCGGACCGATCAGGCGAGAGGAGCGATTGCCCATCTTTGACGCGATTGAGTCGGAGTGGTTCCAGCGCAGATCTCCCGGGTCCGGGGCGTCCGCATCGTCCGCGTCCAGTCCAGCGCCCGCCTGGAGGTCGCCGGGAGACGAGGGCTGGCGGGTCGCGGAGGCGACGATGCGGGCGCCCAAGGCCGCCGGCCGCACCGCCTCCGGACTGCCGAAGCGCGTACCGGGCAAGAACCGGCTGCCGGGATCAGTGACCACCTCCGGTCCGGTGGCTCCGCCCAAGTCCGCCGAGGCCATGCGGGCCCGCTTCGCGAGCTTCCAGCAGGGGATCAACCAAGGCCGGGCCTCGGCACGGCCGGACGACAATGGTGATAACGGATGATCCGGGGTTCTCGAAGAACAGGAGACGGTGTGAGTCAGCCGAGCGGACAAGACCTGAGCTTCCTGGTGACGAATTTCGTCAACCAGGTGCCGAAGGTCGCGCACTCGGTCGTGGTGTCCTCCGACGGGCTGCCGCTGGCGTTCTCGGAGGGTTTCCCGGCGGAGCGGGCGGACCAGCTCGCCGCCATCGCGTCGGGGCTGACGAGCCTGACCCATGGTGCGGCCCGGATCTTCGAGGCCGGCGGGGTCGCCCAGACGGTCGTCGAGATGGAGCGCGGACTGCTGTTCGTGATGGCCATCCGCAACGGATCGGTGCTGGCCGTGCTCGCCGCACCGGACTGCGACATGGGCTTGGTGGCCTACGAGATGACCCTCCTGGTGGAGCGCGTCGGCCGGGTGCTGACCCCGGCGCTGCGTACCGAGCTGGGGGCGGGACCACCCCGGTAATCCCGGGTCAGGAGCGGTGCATCGGGGGGGAGAAGGTCGTGGGAGGGGACCGTGGTCGATGAGGAAAGGCACAACCAGCTAGCCGGCCTGCCGGCGCAGCGTTCGGGCGGCGAGGCGAGCTCGCTGGTACGCCCCTACGCGGTGACCGGCGGCCGGACGCGCCCGCGCATGGAGCTGGCTGTCGAGGCGCTCGTGGCGATCGCCCCGTACCCGCCGCGAGACGTGACCACCCTTACTCCCGAGTATCAGGCGATCATGGATTTGGCCCGCGGTTGGCGGTCGGTGGCGGAGATCTCCGCGCTCCTGCGCCTCCCCCTGGGGGTGGCGCGGGTGCTCATCGCCGACATGGCGCACGAAGGACTCCTGCGCCTGAGCCAGCCCGCCGCGGCCGAGGGACAGCAGCCCGACGTACGCCTGCTGGAAAGGGTGCTCAGTGGACTTCGCAAGCTCTAACCCGGCGACGTCGCCGGCTATGACGTCCGTCAAGATCATCGTGGGCGGGGGCTTCGGTGTCGGTAAAACCACTTTCGTGAGTTCGGTTTCGGAGATCATGCCGCTCACCACGGAGGCGGTGATGACGGCGGCCAGCGCGGGGGTGGATGACCTGTCCGCCGTACCCGACAAGACGACCACGACGGTGGCGATGGACTTCGGCAGGGTCACCCTCGACAGCGACCTGATCCTCTACCTGTTCGGGACGCCGGGGCAGCACCGCTTCTGGTTCATGTGGGACGACCTCGTCAAGGGCGCGATCGGCGCGGTCGTGCTCGTCGACACCAGGCGGCTGGCCGACTCCTTCCCCGCCGTCGACTACTTCGAGTCCTCGAGCGTGCCGTTCGTCGTGGCGGTCAACGGCTTTTACGGGCATTTCCCGCACGCCGTTGAGGAGGTGCGCGAGGCGCTCACGGTCAGCCCGCACGTCCCCGTCCTGCAGGTCGACGCGCGCAGCCGCGAGTCGACCAAGGCCACCTTGATCAACCTTGTCGAGCACGCCATGGCCATGCACACGGGCGTGCTGCGCACCGGCTCGCCGCCGGGCGTGGCATCGCCGCAGCCGCGATACTGACCCTCCACGGCAACGGCCGGTACCTGACCGGTACCGGCCGTTGCCAATGGCCTATGGCCTTCTCGTGCCTGCCGGGCTACGGCGTCACCTCCGATGACGCCGGGGTGCGCGGGGCGGTGGCCTCGGCGACCGTCTCGTACACGTCGAGCCGGCCGGTCAGGCCGGTGATCTCCAGGGTGCGGCGAACGATGGGACGCGGGGCGACGAGGCCGAGGCTGCCGCCGGCCGCCGTCACGGCCTTGTGGCAGGTGACGATGACGGACAGGCCCTGGGAATCCATGAACTCCAGTTCGGTCAGGTCGAGGATGATGCGCTCCCCGTAGAACTGCCGTGCCTTGCGAAGGTCGTCGCGCAGGTCGTCGACAGTGGCGATATCCAGCTCACCCTTGAGCCGGAGGACGGCATGACCGCCGACCTCCTGGGTGGTCAACTGCAGGTGTTGCACCGGGGATTTCCTCCTCCGGATATGAGGCGACACCGCGACCCCGCGGTCTGGATGGGACGCGGCCTATGAACTAACTGTCCCTGACGTTGCTCGATCTGCCAATACGCTGCCGTCCGGGCCTCGTTCGCCGGCCGCTCCGTGCCACGTCCGGCTGAGCGGACCGGGATGAACGTGTATTAGACGTGTATCAGATGGACGAACCACCGTCGAAATTCGATCCCTGGAGAGATCGCTCGTGAGTGCGCCGCGCCTGCCAGAACATCTCGAGCTGCTGCTCACCGATGAGCCGGTGCTCGACGTGTACGCCCACGGCCCGTGGCGGGTGCCGGACGGCCTGCTCGACGAGGTGCGGGAGCGGGCCATGGCCCTCGAGGCGGACGAGCGCGCGTTGCCGCTCACCCGCCCGCTGAGCGCCTTCTACTCCGACGACACCTCGGTGACCGGGGCGGAGATGTGGTCGGTGCTGACCTTCCTGCTCGGCGCGTCGGCGGTACGCGGCGGGTCGCGCGGCGATGTCGACTACGAGCTGCTGAACGGCTTCCTGGCCAAGCCGGAACCGCCTGTACGCGATCCGCTGTCGTGGTTCAGCCAGGGAGGCCGGTTCCGGCCGCCCGGGCTGTGGCTGGTCGAGCCGGCCGGCACCGACCGGGAGCGGCGCGCCCTGATGTACGACCTGGCGCGCGAGTGCCTCGACGTCTTCACCGGGATCGAGCCGATCGAAGAGCGCCGCCTGGCGCTGATCGCGTTGCACGACGGACGGGCGGCCGACCCGGAACGGCGCGAGAAGGATCTCACCGTGCCCGAGGACGAGCTCGAACGGCTGTGGGCCGACGAAGCGTCCGAGGCGGTGCTGGGCGCACTGCCCGAGCTGTCCGGCGTGCTCGGCTACCTCGAGTGGTGCTGCGCGGGGTTCGTGGCCGCGCACGAGCGGCTGGCCGCCGCCGCGCCCGGCGGTGACCCGCTGGACACCGCGCTGGCCAGGCTGCTGCTGCAGGCCGAGCTGAAGGAGCTCCCCGCCGAGCTCGCCGTCGCGCTCGGCGCCGGCCGGTACGAGTCGGTGGCCGAACGGCTGCCGGCCGTCCGGCGGACCTTCCTGGTCGAGGCGTGGGCGGCCGAAATCAGGGCCTGGCTGGCGCGCGGTCTCGTGGCCGGCGAGGCGGACGCCTGCCGGGTGTGGCTGGACATGGCGGTCCGGGTGACCGGCGCCGTCCAGGGGCTGCCGGACACGGCGGCCCAGCCGCGGACCAAGGTGCCGGTTCGGGCCTTCCAGGCCGACGTCCGGCGGCTGTTCCAGGATCGCCGGAGGCGTACGGTCGCCAACCCGTTCGCGGCCAAGCTGGCCGCCGCCGGCGTCGCCGCAGGGGCGGCCGACGCCCCGCCCGGTCCGCCGGGCGGGGCCGGTCAGGCGGCCGGTCCCGACCCGCCCGAGCGGATCGTCGGGCAGCCGGAGCTGGCCGCCGCGGTAAGGGACGCCCTGCTGGCCGCGACCGGCACGCACGGCGCCCCCGCACCGGTACGGATGATCGTCGCGGGGCCCGAGGGCACCGGCAAGGGCACCGCGGTCGCCGTGCTCGAGCGGGCGCTCGTCGCGGCCGGCGTGATCCGCGAGGCGTACTGGATCTCCGACCAGGTGTTCCAGAGCCTGCACGTCAGCGACGCGATCCTGTGGTTCCAGGCGCGGGTGCGCGAATGCGTCGACGGCAGGATGCTGCTCGTGGTGAACGACCTCGACCGGCTGCTGGGCCACGACAGGTGCGGGCCCGCCGTGGTCGAGGAACTGCGCCGGCTGCTGGGGCGGCATCGTCGTCTGCACGTCGTCGCGCTGTGCGGCCCGGGCGGCGACGAGCGGATCTTCGACGTCAACCCGGCACTGGCCGGCGAGCTGCGGGCGGCCCGTACCGCGGAGTTCGGCGAGGAGCACTTCGCCGAGTTGTTCCGCCGCGCCGTCGCCGATCGCGGCGCCGCCGTCGCGGCCGCGGTGGCCGGGACGGCGGGCGTGCTGCTCGCCCGCACCCCGCCGCTGCTGAACCTGCGGAACGCCAGGCTCGTGGAGTACCTGGCCGACCAGTGCGTCACGGCGGCGCGGGCAAGGACGGCGGCCGCCGGGGCGGCGGCGGTGGTCACCGCGGCCGAGGTCACCGCGGCGGATCTGCCGCAGCGGCTGACCCTCGGCGGGGCGGCGGGGATCGACCCCCAGGCGGAGCTCGAGGACTGCGCCGGCATCGAGCCGGTCAAGCGCGAGGTCGGCCTGCTCGTCGCGGAGGCCAAAGCCGCCAGGCTGCGCCGTGAGGCCGGCATGCCGGTCGCCGCCTGGCCGCGGCACCTCGTCTTCACCGGGAATCCGGGCACCGGCAAGACCATGGTCGCCCGCATCATCGGACGCATGCTCGCCGGCATCGGCGCCCTGTCCTCGGGGCATCTCGTCGAGGTGGACCGGTCCGACCTGGTCGGCGAGTACGCCAGCGAGAGCGGTCCCAAGGTGCGGCGGGCGGTCGAGCGCGCGGTCGGCGGTGTGCTGTGCGTCGCGGACGCGCACACCCTGGCCAGGGCCGACTCGCCGCGCAACGCCGAGGCGATCGAGATGCTGCTGGCCGCGCTGCGGGCGCACCGCAGCGACCTGATCGTCGTGCTGACCGGGCCGGCCGCCGAGGTCAACGGGTTCCTCAAGGGCGATCCCGAGCTGGCCGCGTTCTTCCCCAAAATCGTCCGGTTCCCCGACCTGACCGCCGACGACCTGGTGCGGGTCTTCGCGGACAAGGCCGCCGACGCCGGGTTCGCGCTGCGCGACGGCGTGCTCGGCAAGGTGCGGACGGTGGTGGCTGCGGCGTCCCGCGGGCCGGCGTTCACCAACGCCAGGATGATGGCCGGCCTGCTGGACCGCGCGGTGGCGATGCAGGCCCGCCGGGTGCTCGAGGACGGCGTGGTCGACGAGGACGAGTCGCTCGACGAGTTGCTGGTCGAGGACATCCCGGACGCGCTCGTCGCGGGCGGTGCCGTCCAGCCGCCCGACGACCCGATCGCCGAGATCGACCGGCTGATCGGCCTGGATGCCGTCAAGCACGAGGTGAAGCTGCTCGTCGCCGAGGCGAGGGCGGAGCGGCTGCGCCGCGACGCCGGCATCCCGATCGCCGCCCCGGCGCGGCACATGGTGTTCACCGGCAACCCCGGCACGGCGAAGACGACGATCGCGCGGCTCATCGCCGCCGTCTACGCCAAGCTCGGGCTGCTGTCGTCGGGGCATCTGGTCGAGGTGGGTCGTGCCGACCTCGTCGCCGAGTACGTCGGCCAGACCGCGCCCAAGGTCAGGGCGGCGGTGGAGCGGGCGCTCGGCGGCGTGCTGTTCATCGACGAGGCGTACGCGCTGACCTCCTCGGACTCCCAGCGCGACTTCGGGCACGAGGCGATCGCTGAGCTCCTGAAGCTGATGGAGGAGCAACGCGCCGACCTGGTGGTCATCGTCGCCGGGTACGCGCGGGAGATGGCGCGGTTCCTCGCGTTCAACCCGGGTGTGGCCGCCCGCTTCCCGACCGTGCTGGAGTTCCCCGACTACTCCGACGACGAACTTGTAGCGATATTTGAGTTCATGGCGGCAGAAGCCGGTTTCACTCTTGATGTCGGAGTACTCGACGCCGTCCGGAGGCTGCTGCGTGCCGCCCGCCGCGGGCCGTCGTTCGGCAACGCCAGGCTGATGCGCAACCTGCTCGAACGGTCCATCGCGCGGCAGGCGCAGCGGATCACCTCAGAGACCGACGGCCCCGCCGGCGGCGTGAGCGGCAACGAGGTCCGCCTGCTGCGGCCGGGGGACCTGCCCGACCGCGAGCCGTCCGACCAGGCGGTCGACGGCCGCTACGGACCGTACATCTAGACCTTGACCAGGTCAGGCCTTGGTCACCAGGCTCTTCGGGATGGGCTTGTCCTCCTTGAGCGCGTTGAAGAGTTCCCCTGCCCTGGTGCGGTCCCAGCGGATGTAGGAGCCGGCGGTGGGCGAGGAGCCGAAGCCGGCGATCGGCACGGTGGTGGTCACCGCGTCGCCCTTCGTCACCCCGCGCATGCCCCAGGCGAAGCCCATCAGGTTGTACAGGTGGTCGCGCTTGTCCACGGCGAAGTCGTCGGTCGAGCGCAGCGCGAGCGGGATGATCCGGAACGGGTTGAACAGCGTGCCGGGGTTGGTGGCCTTGGAGACGAGGGCGGCGAGGACCTGCCGCTGGTGCTGGACGCGGGCGAGGTCGCCCTGCGCGAACGCGTGCCGGCTGCGCACGTAGCCGAGCGCCTGCCCGCCGTCGAGGTTCTGGCAGCCGGCCTTGAGGTTGAGGCCGGCCTGCGGGTCCTTCACCGGCTGCTTGATGCACATCCTGACCCCGCCGACCGCGTCCACCATGCCGACGAATCCGGCGAACCCGATCTCGGCGTAGTGGTCGACGTGCACTCCTGTGGCGCCCTCGACCGTGCGGAGCAGCAGCTTCGGGCCGCCGAAGGCGTACGCCGCGTTGAGCTTGTTGAACCCGTGCCCGGGAATCGGCACGTACGAGTCACGGGGCAGGCTGACGAGGCTGGTGCCGCCGGCACCCATGTGCAACAGCATCATCGTGTCGGTCCGCTTGCCGGCGGCCGAGCCGGTCTTGAACTCGTGCCGCTGCGCCCTGGAGAGTCCTTTTCGGCTGTCGGAGCCCACGATGAGCCAGTTGGTGCCCGGCGTGTCGCCGGGTCTGCCCGCGTAGTCGCCGAGCACGTCGACCCGGTGCAGCCTGGAGTCCAGGTAGAAGTAGGTCGCCACCACGGCGACGAGCAGGGCGAGGACGACGATCAGCAGGCGGCGGCCCCAGCGGCGGCGCGGCCGCACCCGACCCCGCGGTGGCTGCGCCACCCCCCGGTCGCCGTACGACGGCTCCCGGTACGGGGCCTCGTAGGGATCGGCGTACGGGTCGGCCGACTCGACAGGAGGCATCACCGATGTCCGCGGCTGCGGCTGCGGCTGTGGCGCGGGCGCGCCGCGGGTCCATCCCTCGGGCCATCTCTCCATGTGCTCAACCTAGTTAACGTGCGCGGATTGTTCCGGCGTTCCCGGCATGTGTCACAGGACGCGGTTCGGCCGATTCGTGCTGTGAAAATCGTACGAGCGTTCTGTACAAGCTGATGCACACTCGCTGTGGATTGTTCGCCGGCCGAGGGGATCGGATGAATACGTTCCACTGGTTAGCCCGGCTCCTGGGCGTGCGGCGTCGCGCGGCGGCCCAGGACGAGCCGGGCTGGCTGCCCGAGATGGCCGAGCACCGTCGGACGGCGAAGAGCGCAGAGCTGCTCGAGACTCGGCTGCGCACGGTGGCGCGGCGGCTGCCCGCGCTGATCGCCCAAGCCGTCAGGCTGGCCTGGGGGGCCAGCCCGGTGGACACCGCGGCCACCATGGGCCTCAACCTGGTCGCCGGGATCTTCACCGCGTTCGGGTTGCTCGCCACCACGGGCGTGCTCACCGCCCTGTTCGCCGCCGGCCCGACGCCCGACCGGGTGCGCGCGGCGCTGCCCTCACTGGTGTTCGTCGGCGCGTCCACCGCGCTGCGGGCCGGCCTCCAGGCCGTCGCCGGCTGGGCGCAGTCGCGGCTGCAGCCCAGGGTCGAGCAGATCGTCGAGAGCCGGATGTACGAGCTGACCACGTCGGTCGAGCTCGCCGCGCTGGACGACTCCGACTTCCTCGACGAGATGAAGCGGGCCGAGGGCCGCGGCATGATGGCCGCGCCGATGATGGTCCAGCACACGGTCGACGTGCTGACGGGCGCGGTGGGTCTCATCGCCGCCGCCGGCACTCTCGGCCTGCTGCACCCGCTGTTGCTGCCGCTGCTGCTGCTCACCGCCGTGCCGGAGGGCTGGGCGTCGGTGCGGGCGGCCAAGATGCGCTACGTCACCATGCTCACCCTGATCAACGTCATCCGGCGCAAGTGGGTGCTGTCCGACTTGATGATCGACCGCGAGCAGGCCGCCGAGATCAGGTCGTTCACCATGCGCGACTTCCTGTTGCGGGAGTTCGAGCGGCTCGCGGCCTACAAGCGGGACGTCGAGCTCAATCTGGCCCGGCGGCAGACGGTGGCGCGCGTGTACGGCGACGTGCTGAAGGGCGTCGCGACCGCCGGGGTGTACGTCGCGCTCGGCCTCATGTTGTGGTCGGGCGCGGTCCCGCTCGCGGTGGCCGGCACGGCGGTGCTCGCCATCAGGTCGGGGCAGTCCTCGCTCGTCAACCTGGTGTACGCGACCAACCGGTGCTACGAGGAGGGCCTGTACTTCGGCGACTACCTGGGATTCGTGGCCGAGGCGGAGCGGCGGGTGCCGGGTGCCGCCGAGACCGCCGACCGGGCCTGGCCGCTCGCCCTGGCCCGCGGGTTCGAGCGCATCGTCGTCGAGAACGTGACGTTCGCCTACCCGGGCGCGGAGACCCGCTCGCTCGACGGCGTCTCGCTCGTGCTTCGGCGCGGCGAGGTGGTCGCGCTGGTCGGCGAGAACGGCTCGGGCAAGACCACGCTCGCCAAGATCCTCGCCGGGCTCTACCAGCCGGACGGCGGCGATGTGCGGTGGGACGCGATCTCGCTGCGCGACGTGGATCCCGACGCGCTGCGGGCCCATATCGCGGTGATCGCCCAGGACTACACGCGCTGGCCGATGACGGCCAGCAACAACATCACGATGGGCCGGCTCGCTCCTGGCGCGGACGGCGCCACCGAGCGCGCGATGCGGCGGGCGGCGGCGGACTCCGGCGCCGACGAGGTCATCGCCGAGCTCTCGCGCGGGTACGAGACGCTGCTCGACCGCAGGTTCAAAGACGGCGCCGAGCTGTCAGGCGGCCAGTGGCAGCGGCTCGCCGTGGCACGTGGCTTCTACCGCGACGCTTCGCTGCTGATCTGCGACGAGCCATCGGCCGCGCTCGACGCCCGCGCCGAGCACGCGCTGTTCGAACGGATCAGGGCGCATGCCGCCGGCCGTACGGTGCTGCTCATCACCCACCGGATGGCCAGCGTCCAGCACGCCGACCGGATCTACGTACTTGCCCACGGCCGGGTGATCGAGGAGGGTGACCACGACGCGCTGATGGCGCGGGACGGCCTGTACGCGGAGCTGTTCGGGCTGCAGGCGTCGGCCTACGGGCAGGGACGGCAAACCGCGGCGACAGAGGATGCGTCGTCCGCCTGAAAGCCGCATATCACCACCTGTCCGGAGCCGACCGCGGGAACCGTCCGCACTTTTACCTATCCGGGGAACACGGCGGCATCCGCACGGGGAATCGCACTCTGTGAGAGCTCAAATACAGAGAGTGCGCAAATCATGAAGAAGTATGCCAAATGGGGCGCAATCGCTTTCGTCCTCTGGTACGTCCTCAACCAGCCGACCGGCGCCGCTACCGTGGTCCACGGCGCGCTGGGCGGCCTGTCGAACGCCGCCGGCTCGCTGTCAACCTTCGTGAACCAACTCCCCTGACCCCGCGCCGGCGTTCTTCGCGCAGGTCGCCGGCCTGCTCGGGGGGCTAGCCGACAGGACTGCCCAAAGAGACGGGTTCCTCACCCGGTTCGCCAGATGAAAGTCTCCTCCCGACAGGGCACACTGGGGCACAAACACAACGGGTCAGTGTGTCATGCGGTACACAGGGACGGGCGCTGATGAAGAGGAACCTGAAGTACGTTGCCATCGCCTTTGTGGTGTTCTACCTGTTCAGCCAGCCAAATAACGCGGCCAGGGTGGTCAACAACGCGTTCTCGCTGCTCGGCGACGCAGGTAACTCCCTCGCGCAGTTCGTGAACTCCCTCGGCTGAGCGGCCCGAAGGCCTGCCCGCACCGCCGGCGTTGCGGGCAGGAAAGGCGGCGGGATCGGGAGCCTGCGCGGTGGTCCCCGCCGACCTCGGGCCGTACGCGGCACCGCGATGCTCATCTGGCGGCGTTGCGTGATCCCGGCCGGGATGGGACCGGGGACGCGAGATCGGATGCCGGATAGGGAGGGCGAAGCGTGGGCGGATGGACGACCGATGACATTCCGGACCTGACCGGGCGGCGGGCCGTCGTCACCGGCGCCAACAGCGGCATCGGCTATCACGCCGCGCGCCAGCTCGCCGCGCACGGCGCCACGGTCGTCATGGCCTGCCGCAGCGCGGAACGGGGCGCCGCCGCGCTGGCGCGGCTGCGCGCCGAGGCGCCCGACACCGACGCCGGCGTGGCCTCGCTCGACCTCGCCGACCTGTCGTCCGTACGCGCGTTCGCCGAAGCCCAGCGCGGCGCGCCGCTGCACATCCTGGTCAACAACGCCGGCGTGATGGCGCTGCCCAGGCAGACCACGGCCGACGGGTTCGAGACCCAGTTCGGGGTCAACCATCTCGGCCACTTCGCGCTCACCGGGCTGCTGCTGCCTGAGCTGCTGTCCGCCAGAGGCGCCCGGGTGGTGACGGTGACCAGCATGTGGGCGTGGGGCGGCCGGATCCGCTTCGACGACCTTCAGGGCGAGCGGCGCTACCGGCGCTGGCCGGCCTACGCGCAGGCCAAGCTGGCCAACCTGATCTTCGCCAAGGAACTCGACCGGCGCGTGCCGGGGATCGTCAGCGTGGCCGCCCACCCCGGGTACGCCGCGACCAACCTGCACCTCGCCGCGCCGCGCCAGCTCGGCAGCAGGATGCGCGAGACGGTGATGACCGTCGGCACCAAGGTGGCCGCCCAGCCGGCCGCCGCCGGCGCGTGGCCGCTGCTGTACGCGGCCACCGCGCCCGATGTGGTCGGCGGGGAGACCTATGGCCCGCACGGGATCACGCAGACGCGCGGCCGGCCCGGCCGGGTCAGGACCGCCGGTCACGCGGCCGATCCCGAGGCCGGCCGGCGGCTGTGGGAGATCTCGGAGAAGCTGACGGGCGTCTCCTACGCGACCGCGGCGGGGTGACGTACCCGAGCCCGGCGGTAGCGCGTCCCAGACCGGCATCGCCCGCAATGAATCGACGGATGACAAGCCGAGAACGCAACGAATCGCGGTCGATCCGCAGCGATGACCTTTTGATTTGACGCTGCCGCCGACCCTACGCTGACGGGACCAGCTGATCGTTTCGCCGCCGTGGGGGAGCGCATGGCCGTATCGCCGGCAACGGAGCCGACGACGCAGTCCGCCGTCCGGACCGGGGCGCCGAGGCCCCGCACCGCCCGGCGCCGGCATTACCTGATGTGCCGTCCCGAGCACTTCACCGTCACGTACGCGATCAATCCGTGGATGGACCCGGCCGCCGGCGTCGACCTCGGGCGCGCGATCGCCCAGTGGGAGGCGCTGCGCGCGACCTACCTGGCGCTCGGCCACGAGGTCAGCCTCATCGAGCCGGCCCCTGGGCTGCCCGACATGGTGTTCGCGGCCAACGGCGGCCTGGTCGTCGACGGACGCGTGTACGGGGCACGCTTCGCCCATCCGGAACGCGCCCCGGAGGGCGACGCCTACCTGAAGTGGTTCCGCGACCGCGGCTTCGCCCGGGTGCTGGAACCCGCGAGCACCAACGAGGGGGAAGGCGACTTCCTGCCGCTCGACCACGTCATCCTGGCGGGCACCGGCTACCGTACGGAGCTCGCCGCGCACCAGGAGGCGCAGGAGTTCCTCGGCCGGCCGGTCGTGACGCTCCGGCTGGTCGACCCGCGCTTCTACCACCTCGACACGGCGCTGTTCCCGCTGGGCGACACGGTCGCGTACTACCCGGGCGCGTTCTCGTCCGGCAGCCGCGCGGTGCTGGAGCGGATGTTTCCCGACGCGATCATCGCCGGGGCCGCGGACGCGGGCGTGCTCGGGCTGAACGCCGTGTGTGACGACCGTCACGTCATCATCGACGCGGCGGCGGCCGGGCTCATCGACGAGCTGCGCAGGCGCGGCTTCGAGCCGATACCGGTCGATCTGTCCGAGCTGCGCAAGGCGGGCGGCGGCGCCAAGTGTTGCACACTGGAACTGCGGCCCTAGGTGTACGCCTGGCCGCCGTGACGTGCGCGGCTTTCTCCTGGCGTGCGGCGCGATGGTAGCCGAGCGCTTTAGTCTTGTCTAAACGTTTAGGCAGATCTAAGGTGGAAACAGTTCACGCACGAGCCCGAACAATCCGGCGCAGGTCCCGAGAGGACTTCCCATGGCGCTGAGCCGACGTAGACGAGCGCAAGAGCAATCCTTCGACGACGAGGCCATCGGTCTCCAGCAAGAAGTCGTCGACGAAATCACGTGGTACATGCGTGAGCACAAGATGACGCGGTCCGATCTGGCCGCGGCCATGCACGTGTCACCTGGACGGGTCAGCCAGATCCTGTCGGGCGGCGAGAACCTCACGTTGCGCACGCTCGGCAGCGTGGTCACGGCGCTCGGCGCCCGCCTGGAGATCACGCTGCATCCCGGCGACGACCTCGTCGCCGACGGGGGCTGACCGCGGTCCTCGCCGGCCGGTCGCGCGGAAGCCGGGCGGCGCGGTGTAGTCGCCGCGCGTCACGGATGCGGGCGGATGCCCGCTGATCCGTTCGCCGGTGGGGGATCGGCGGTCCCGCTGAAGGGTTTGAGCCGGTAGAACCGGTACCGGTAGGCGACTCCGAGCAGGCGGACGAGCTCCCGCTCCGAGTCGTGCCTGAGCAACGCGGCCAACCGCATGAGATCAATGCGGTACCGCTCGTACCGCTTCTCCCTCGTCACCCTCCCCTCGTGCATCGCGGCATGTACCTTCGACGCCGCCGCGCCGTCCTCGATGAGCCGCACCACTTCCAACCGGTCCTCGATCGCCTTCAGCCGCGCGTCGAGCCTGGCCCGGGAACGCTCGCTCGTCGGGAGCCGGTCCTTGACCGCCGCCTTGTAGTACCGCGCCGCGGCGAGCAGCTGGTCCCAGCGCCACATCTGGTCGACCCTGGCCTCGCACCAGGTGAGCCGGTCGTCCGCCATGGCCTGGTGCAGCCGTTCAAGGAGCAGGCCGAGCCCGAGCAGGGGAACCTCGGGGAGCCGGCCGGCCCGCTGCTCGGGGGGCTGCCGCTCGAGCGCGCTGAGCCACAGGCCGCTCGGCACCGCGATGCTCACCACGAACGGGGGCACCACCTGCATCAGCGCGACGCTCGCGTACGCTGCGGCGGTCGAGGTGACGCCGGTCAGCAGCATGGCGGCGAGCGCCCACCACCTGCTGGACGGCCCGAACGGCCGGCCCTCACGATGGCAGCGCAGTGCCAGGAAGACCGCGGCCGACACCACGGCGAGCACGAACGTGATCGCAAACCGCAACAGATCGTGCGCCATCCCGCGGCCTTCCCTGTCGCATCCCCGTCCGGGGCCGGGTGGAAAACGCCCTTTATCGTCGCACAGGGACAGCCACATTCCGCCGCCGCGTGACATGAGTGACGCCTTACCCGCAACGGGCGGAAGGGGGCGACGGTTCAGCCGGGGAGCGGGCGCGGCCCCCGCTCCGGATCCCAGTCAAACGTCGCCGGCAGCGCGCCCTCGAGGGTCAGCAGCCATCGCTTGATCTCGACCCCGAACCCGCCGCTGTAGCCGCCGAGCCCGTTCCCCGCGACGATCCGGTGGCAGGGCACCACGATCGGGATCGGGTTGGACCCCATGATCTGGCCGATCGCCCTGGCCGGCACGCCGGTGCCGCTGCGGGCGCCCAGCTCGCCGTACGTCAGGACCCGCCCGTACGGCACGGTCGCGTGCAGCGTGCCGAGGACCCGGCGGGGCAGGGGAGAGGCGAGCCGCCAGTCGATGGGGATGGTGAAGGCGGTCAGCTCGCCGGCGAAGTACGCCGCGAGCTCGGCGCGCACCCGCCCGCTGCGCGCCTGATCGTCGGCGACCGGCAGGCCGATGGCGGCGGCCGCCCGCCCCCGCGCCGTCGGTGAGTCGCGGAAGTCAACCGCTGCGAGACCGGCCTCGGTGACGCTCACCAGCAGCCGCCCGACCGGCGTGCCGACCGCGCCGAAGGCCACGGTCTCGGCGTCCGGCGTCGCGGCCTCCGGCGGCTCGATCGGCTGTGCCTCCTCCATGCGGTCAAGGCTACTGACCGGGCCCGACATGGTGGGGCAGGACGGGAGGAAGGGTCAGGCCTGGCCGGGGAAGAGCGGCGCGAGCTGCTCCGGGTAGGCGGCGATCAGGCGGAGCTCGTCGTCGGTCAGCGGGCGGCCGGTCATCGCGTTGCAGAGCTGGACGAGGCGGAAGGCCGGCTCCTCGTCGGCGACCTCGACGCCGAGGCCGTCCATGACGTGCCGGAAGCCGGCCTTGCCCCCGTACTCGCCGGTGAGCACCACGCGGCCGCGACGGGAGTGCCAGTCATCA
This sequence comes from Streptosporangiaceae bacterium, assembly GCA_036378315.1. GTDB lineage: Bacteria > Actinomycetota > Actinomycetes > Streptosporangiales > Streptosporangiaceae > CALAED01. Next base: position 66,724 of record DASUWU010000193.1, read on the forward strand.
GGGAACGGGCCGAGGGTCTCCTCGTCGTACAGCTCGTAGTTGCCGTGGTCCTTGAGCGCGCCGTCGGCGTGGATGCCCGACTCGTGGGCGAACGCGTTGTGCCCCACGCCGACCTGGTTGTACGGCAGCGGCTGGCCGAGCGCGTAGCTCGCCCACAGCGCGAACCGCCTGGCCCAGGACAGGTCGAGCGGGTCGCCGATCTCGGCGGTGAGGTCGAAGGCGTGCTTGAAGGCGAGGATCGTCGACAGCAGGTCGGCGTTGCCGGCGCGCTCGCCGATGCCGTTGACCCAGGTGTTGATCCAGGCGTCCTGCCCGGCGTCGAGGTCGCCGAGCGCGCCGGAGATGGAGTTCGCCACGGCGAGGCCGAGATCGTTGTGACAGTGCGTCTCGACGGGCAGGTCGATGGCGGCGGCGAGCTTGGTGAAGCGGCCGCGGATCCGGTCCGGCGTGTCGCCGCCGGTCGTGTCGCAGTAGCGCAGCCGGTCGGCCCCGGCCTCCTTGGCGGCGAGCCCGAACTCGACGAGGAAGTGGTCGTCGGTGCGCGACCCGTCCTCCGCGTTCACCCCGACGGTCTCGGCGCCGCTCGCCTTGGCCAGCCGTACCGCGGCGGTCATCTCGCGGATGATCGCGTCCCGGTCCAGCCTGCCGCGGAACTTGTTGGCGATCATGTAGTCGGACGTGGAGATCGACAGGTTGTAGTGCCTGAGCCCGAGCGGGATCGCCTTGTCCACGTCGGCCGGCACGCCGCGGCACCAGCCGGACAGGCGCAGCCCGCCGAAGGCCCCGGCCTCGGCGAGCGCCAGCTGCGCCCGGATGTAGGGCACCTCATGGAAGAGGAACGGAAACCCGATCTCCGACTGCGCCACGCCCAGCTTGCCCAGGTAGAAGTTCACCATCGTCTTGCCGAACTTCGACAGGCCGGTCCGCGCCGTCTGTACGCCGTCCCGGTTCGTCACGTCAAGGAAGTGAATCTGCGACATGCCTTCCAACTTGACACGGCAAGCAATATTTATCAATGTTGATTAAAATCAATATCCGAGCAGAAGCGGTGGCTAGTGATGGCGGAGTGGATCGACACGGCCGAGGCGGCCCGCCGGCTCGGCGTCCGGCCGGCGACGCTGTACGCGTACGTGAGCCGCGGCGTGCTGCGGCGGCGGCACGCCGAAGGCGGGCGGCGCAGCCTGTTCGACCCCGCCGAGATCGACGAGCTGGCCCGGCGCGGCCGGCCGCGCCGCCCGGCGAGCTCGTCCGAGCTCGCCATCGAGTCGGCCATCACCGCGCTCGGCCCTGACCGGCCGTACTTCCGCGGCCGTGACGCGCTGCGCCTCGCCCGCGAGTACGGGCCGCGGCCGGACGGCTTCGAGCGGGTCGCCGCCTGGCTGTGGACCGGCGAACCCGCTGTCGAAGCGCCGGAGGCGTGGGTGGCCGATCCGGCGGCCCGCGCGGCCGGGTACGCGGCGCAGGCGGGGCTGCCGGCCGGGGTCCTGCCGCTGGACAGGCTCCAGGTCATCGTGGCGGCGATGGCCGCCGCCGACCCGCTGCGCTTCCACCTCGACCGGCCGGGCGTGCTCGCGCTCGGTCGCGGGCTCATCGCCGGCATGGTCGACTCCCTGCCTCCCGCCGGCCCGCACGGAGAGGACGCGGGCTCCGCGGCGCCGGGCATCGCCGAGCGGCTGTGGGCCAAGCTGTGCCGGGCCGCGCCGCGCGAGGGGCTGCTGACCGCGTTCAGGTCCGCGCTCATCCTGCTCGCCGACCACGAGCTCGCCGCGTCGACGCTGGCCGCCAGGGTGGCCGCCTCCGTGCGCGCCGACCCGTACGCGGTCGTCTCGTCCGGGCTCGGCGTGCTGAGCGGCCCGCTGCACGGCGGCGCGTCGTTCGGCGTGGAGAAGCTCCTGGCCGAGGTGGACGACCCGGCCCGCGCGCCCATGGCCATCGCCGACCGGCTGCGGCGCGGCGAGCGCGTCCCCGGCTTCGGCCCCGCTGCCTACCCGGCGGGGGACGGCCGCGGCGTCCTCCTCTTCGACCTGGTCGCCGCGGCGGCACCCGAGCACGAGCGGCTTGCCGCGGCCCGGGAGATCCGCGCGGCGGCGCGGCGGCATCGGCTGCCCGAGCCGAACGTCGACTTCGCCCTCGGCACCCTGGCCGCCGTGGCCGGCATGGTGGCGGGCGCGGGGGAGGCGATCTTCGCGGTGGCCCGCACGGCCGGCTGGCTCGCGCACGCCATCGAGGAGTACGAGCGCGGCACCCCCATCCGCCCGCGCGCCCACTACACGGGGCCGCCCGTCCCCCGCTGATCCGACTCCGCATCCGGCGGCCGCCGAGACAGCGGCGGAAGGCGTCCGTATCTCGCGCTCGCCGCGGCCAGGGTGCCCCGCGGCGGCGAACGCGCAGGTGAGACGCTCGTACCGGCTGGGCGGGGGGCGGTCGGAGGCATCGCGAATGCGGCGGTACGCTCGTTGACGTGCGACGGTTCTTCACGCTCGGCTGGCTGGGGCTGCACGCGACGGCGATCGTGCTCGCCACCGTGTTCCTCGGCTTCGGGTGGTGGCAGCTGCAGCGCGCCGAGGGCGGCAACATGCGCAGCTGGGGCTACACCTTCGAATGGCCGCTGTTCGCCGTCTTCGTGATCGTCATGTGGATCAAGATGATGTACGACGAGCTGCACGACGAGGGCGACGCGGGCGGCGCGCACGACGCCGAGGCGATCGACGGGTCGCCCGGCCCGGTCCACGTCGCGGCGCAGGACGCCAAGAACGGCGAGGACGATCCCGAGCTGGCCGCCTACAACCGCTACCTGGCGCGGCTCGCCGCCGAGGCGCGCCGACAGAGCTGACCAGCCGGTCCGCTGATCCGCTGGAACCCCGAGCCCCGCGACCGGAGGAATGACCCGTGGATGGAGCCGTAACGCGCTACCGCGTGCTGGCCAACGTGGTGGGGACGTTCCTGCTGCTGCTGTGCGTGGGCGTCATCGTGAAGTACGGCCCGCCGCGGAACGAGACGATCGTGTCGATCGTCGGGCCGATCCACGGCTTCCTCTACATCGTCTACCTGGCGGCGGCGTTCGATCTCTACCGAAGGGCCCGGTGGCCCCTCGTCCGGATGGTCGCCATGGTCGCGGCAGGTCTCGTGCCGTTCCTGGCCTTCGTCATCGAGCGCCGGATCGTGCGCGATCTCCGGGCGCCGGCGCCTCCGGCGGGGGAGCGCCCGCCGGCGCTACCGTAATCACAGCGCGTAATACCCCTAAGGGTTTTACGTCCCCCCTCTTGAATGTCGTGGTGACCGGCGGAAAAAAGTGTAGTTTCTCCGGATGTTTGATATATTCCGGATTGGTCTTCACGGCGGCGGAGGGTTCTTCGCAAAGGCCGATCCGCCACGGCGCGTGATTGCGATGCTCCCCGCCGTGCTGATGGGTGCGTGTGCTGTTCCATGAAGAGCTAAGGGGTTCCCAACCGGCGAGCGGCCGGCCGGCTGTCCCCCGGGGCAGAGGGCATCATGTCGCACGGTGTAACGCTGAACGGCGCGCTTGGCGTGGCCATTCAGATACGTAATCGAATGTTCCGCGAAGCGATAGCCGCTCAACTCGACGGACAACCGGATCTGAGAATCGTCGGAACGACGGCCTTCTCGGGTGAGCTGCCGCGTCTGGTCGAGCTGCGCAATCCGGAGGTCGTTCTCTTCGAGATCGACTCCGACCATGGTGACCCGGCCAGCGTGGCCGCTGAGCTGCGGATCCGGCACCAACGCCTGCATCTGGTGGGGCTCTACGACCGCCCTGACCCCGAAGTCGCCGAGCGGCTGCAGCTGGCCGGGGTGACCCGCCTCGTCGCCTACTCCGGCGGCGTGGTGGCGCTGCTCGGCGCGGTGCGCCCGCCGGCCGGGGGCCCGGTGCAGGACGCCGGGTCGATGCGCCGGGCCGGGGCGTTGATGACCGACCGGGAGCTGCGCATCCTGCACCTGATCAGCTCGGGCTACACGTTGGGCCAGGTCGCGACGGCACTGCAGATCACGCCCAGGACGGTGGAGAACTACAAGCGGCGGATCTTCGCCAAGCTGGACACGCACAGTCAGGCGCACGCCGCCGCGTACGCGGTGCGCCTGGGGCTGCTACCCGCCGCGCCCGAGGCGGAGGGACCGGCTCCGAGGCCCGCCCCCCTCACTTCCGAGGAGACGCCGCATCCCGTCGTCGCGCTGCTGTGCGGCCGCCCGGGACCGCTCGCCGACCAGGTCGCCGAGCTCCTGCTCGCGGCCCAGGTCCCGCTCATCGTCGACCATTCGAACCGGCCGCTCGTCGCCGACCATCCGGCCCGCCACAACCGGGGAACGGTGATCGTCGTGCTGGTCGACCCTGAGCAGACCGACTGGTCGGTGCCGCTCGACCTGCCGTCGCGCATCATCGTCGTCCACTCGCGGGCCCCCGGCCAGGCGGAGATGGTCGACGCGGTGCTCCGCGGCGCGGACGCGCTGATCAGCGGGGAATGGCTGGCCGACACGCTGCTGCCCGCGTTTCGCATGGTCGAGACCGGTTACCTGCTGGTCAACGCCGAGCAGGCGCGCAAGTTCATCGGCGCCGGCTACGCGCGCATGTCGCGGATGAGCCCGTTCACACCGATCGAGCTCACCAGGCGGGAGCAGCAGATCCTGGACTCGATCGACCGTGGTCATTCGGTGAAGCAGACCGCGCGTGTCCTCGGCATCAGCGTCAAAACGGTGGAAAGCCTACAAAGCCGGCTGTTCCGGAAGCTTGGTATACGAAACCGGGCGGAGGCACTGGTCGTCGCTTACGGGCTCGGCCTGGTTCCGCCCAGTGACCAAGAGGAACTCAGCGATCGTTAAGAGCTGGTTTCGGTCGGTCCTGCAGCGCTATTAGCGAGCGGCCTTTGTGAAAACCTTCATGGCCTTATGTGGCCACCGATATTGCTGGACTTTCCGCTCATTTGGCATTAGAGCCCAAAGGGCTTTCCCGGGAAAGCTCGTTGGGCAAAGAAACCCGCCGGCCGCCAATTCGCGATAAAGAACCCAATTCATCGCACGGAAGGAAGTACCCCGCGAGGGCGGAAGTCAAGCCCAAAAAACGAGGGATCCTCGACGGCATCCGCGCGGCATCGCTTTACCGCAGGTCGGCCCGGGTGTCGGAGAGGGATGGGCGCATGATCACGACAGAAATTCAATGGCCTTGTGAGGGCGGAGGCCGGGCCGCCGGCGGTTACGCACCGCGTCCGGCCACCGCGTCACCGAGCCAGTCGAGCGACCCGGTGCGGAGCACCTCCTCGGCGAGTCGCTTGCCGTGCACCGTCTGGAGCTGCGCCAGCGAGCTGTCGATCCAGGGCTGGACGTTCTGGTGCCCCTGCTCGCGGTACTCCACGGCCTGCAGCAGGCAGTCCAGCTTGTCCGCGTCGTGCGCGCAGCGGGCCTCGGCGGAGGTGTGCTCCTCGTACTCGCCCACCGCACCTTCGACCACGCGGGCCACGCGCTCCGGCAGGCCGCGGGTCTGCTCGGCGGTCACGTCCTCGTTGGGGACCTTCGTGACGTACGGCTTCGAGACGTACGGCAGGTCGGTCAGCCGGGACTCCTGGCTGTCATGGAACAGGCTGAGCAGCGCGGCCCGCTCCGGGCTGGCGCCCTCGAGCGCGGCCAGCGCGGCGGCGATGATCGCCGCGCGGAACGAGTGGTCGGCGACGCTCTCCGGTGTGCCCACGCCGAGCACGAACCACCCCGTACGCCGGTAGCGCTTGAGCAGGCCCATCTCGTACAGATAGCCCGTGAGTCGCTCCAGGTCATCCGCCATGCGCACCTCCAGATCTGGATCCCCCGATGTGCGCGGGCAAGCCAGTATGCGCGATCCGTCGCGCGTTGTCATCGGTGGATCGTGCCAGTTCGGTCACATTCGGCCACAACCGTCCCGCCGGCGGGACAGGTCACCGGCCGCCACGTTCACCCGGCCGGGCCGTCGCTCCGCCCGGCTGGCCGGGCCGCGCGGCGGGCGCGCGCCAGCCGCAGCGGATGGCACAGCCAGTAGAGGTTGATCCCGAGCCCCCACCCGTACGTCTTGGGGGTGAGGATACGAAGATCATCAGGGTTCCACGCCTTGGCGCGCAGCCGGGCGCGTGTCGGCGGCCGCCAGTCGTACGGTAGGCCCAGAAAGCGCCCCTGGACCCGGCGGCCGGCCGGATCGTTCCCACCGCTCATAGCGACGCCTCCCGCTCTTGTCTATGCCCCGTCGGCCACCCCCAAACCTCGCCGTGATCATGCCGCCGGCGGCCCCGCGGCGGGCCGGGGCCGCCGCGGCGATCAGGCCGCGACGGCCTGGCTGGCGGCCGGCTCCAGGGCCAGGTCGAGGACCTCCCTGACGTCGCTGACCGTACGGACCGTGAGCTGCCCGAGCACGTCGGCCGGGACGTCGTCCAGATCGGGCTCGTTGCGCTTCGGGATGAGAACGGTCGTGACGCCGGCCCGGTGGGCGGCGAGCAGCTTCTGCTTCACCCCGCCGATGGGCAGCACCCGCCCGGTGAGCGACACCTCGCCGGTCATCGCCACGTCGGCCCGCACCGGGCGCCCGGACAGCAGCGACGCCAGCGCGGTCGTCATGGTCACGCCCGCCGAAGGGCCGTCCTTCGGCACCGCGCCCGCCGGTACGTGGACGTGGACGCCACGATCTTTCAAGTCGCCGACCGGCAGCTCGAGCTCGGCGCCGTGCGAGCGCAGGTAGGACAGCGCGATCCTGGCCGACTCCTTCATGACGTCGCCGAGCTGGCCGGTGAGCGTCACCCCCACCTCGCCGGTCTCCGCGTCGGCCAGCGACGCCTCGACGTACAGCACGTCGCCGCCGGCGCCGGTGACCGCGAGCCCGGTGGCCACGCCGGGGACCGCCGTACGCCGATCGGGTTCGGCCAGCGAGACCTCGGGCGTGAACCGCGGCCGGCCGATGTAGTCGGTCAGATCGTCGATCGTCAGCGGCAGCGTCGCCTCTTCCAGCGCGACCCGCGCGCCGACCTTGCGCAGCACCCGGGCGATCGAGCGCTCCAGCGAGCGCACGCCCGCCTCACGCGTGTACTCGCTCGCGATCAGCCGTAGCGCATCGTCGGGGAAGGTGACCTCGGACGGTTCGAGACCGGCGCGCTCGAGCTGGCGCGGCAGCAGGTGGTCGCGCGCGATGATGACCTTCTCGTCCTCGGTGTAGCCGTCGAGCTGGACCAGCTCCATCCGGTCCAGCAGCGGCCCAGGGATGGCCTCCAGCATGTTCGCGGTGGCCAGGAACAGCACGTCGGACAGGTCGAGCTCCACCTCCAGGTAGTGGTCCCTGAACGTGTGGTTCTGCGCCGGGTCGAGCACCTCGAGCAGCGCCGCCGTCGGGTCGCCCCGGTAGTCGGCGCCGACCTTGTCGACCTCGTCGAGCAGCACGACCGGGTTCATGGTGCTGGCCTCGCGGATCGCCCGCACGATCCGGCCGGGCAGCGCGCCGACGTACGTGCGCCGGTGGCCGCGGATCTCGGCCTCGTCGCGCACCCCGCCGAGCGCGACGCGGGCGAACTTCCTGCCCATCGCCCGGGCCACCGACTCGCCGAGCGACGTCTTGCCCACGCCCGGCGGCCCGACCAGCGCCAGCACGGCGCCGGACCGGCGGCCGCCGACCACGCCCAGGCCGCGCTCCTCGCGTCGCTTGCGGACGGCGAGGTACTCGATGATCCGGTCCTTGACGTCGTCGAGGCCCGCGTGGTCGGCGTCGAGGATCGCCCGCGCGCCGGCGATGTCGTAGGCGTCCTCGGTCCGCTCGTTCCAAGGAATGTCGAGGATGGTGTCCAGCCAGGTGCGGATCCAGCCGCTCTCCGGCGAGGAGTCGCCGGCCCGCTCGAGCTTGCCGACCTCCTTGAGTGCGGCATCGCGTACCCGTTCGGGCAGGTCGGCGGCCTCGATCCGCGCCCGGTAGTCGTCGTTCTCCTCGGCCGCGTCGCCGTTCAGCTCGGCCAGTTCCTTGCGTACGGCGGCGAGCTGCTGGCGCAGCAGGAACTCGCGCTGCTGGCGGTCCATGCCCTCCTGGACGTCCTTGCGGATCGTCTCGGCGACGTCCAGCTCGGCCAGGTGGTCACGCGCCCAGCCCACCACCAAGGTGAGCCGCTCGACGACGTCGGCGGTCTCGAGCAGCCGGATTTTCTGCTCGGTGCCGATGTACGGGGCGTAGCCGGCGTTGTCGGCGAGGGTGGACGGATCGTCGATCTGCTGGACGGCGTCGACGATCTGCCACGCGCCGCGCTTTTGCAGGATGGCGCCGACCAGGCCCTTGTACTCCTTGGCCAGCTCGGCCGCGCGTGGTCCGGCGGGGGGCACGTCGATCGTCTCGCCCTCGACCCACAGCGCGGTGCCGGGGCCCGTGGTGCCGGCGCCGATCCGTACCCGGGCGACGCCGCGGACGACGACGCCGGGCTCGCCCGTGGGCAGCCGGCCCTCCTGCTCGATCGTGCCGAGCGTGCCGACGGGCGCGTACCGCCCGTCCAGCCGGGGGACGAGGAGCACCCGCGGCTTGGGCGCGGAGCGGATGCCGGGACCGCGCGCCCGCTCGGCGGCGCGGGCGGCCTCGATCGCGGCGCGTGCCTCCGGCCCCTGCCCCTCGTCGCCGTCGGACAGGTCCAGCGGAACGACCATCCCCGGCAGCACGACGGCGTCGTCGAGCGGCAGCACCGGCAGCTTCAAGGTCTCGCTCATGCTTTCAGGCTCCATCTTTGGGGAGAGACTCGGCGAAATTGAGTCACTTACACTCAAGAAAGCGAAGCGCTAGATTGTTTCCTCTGCAACGTTCGCCCTGAGCGATCACAGTCCAGAGTCCGCGCAGACCGCTGGGAGCGCCGTGACCAAGCCGAAACTCGGCGCAGCCGCCGCGCGGCCGATCACATTGCCTCATTGACCTGGGTTTACCTTGCCGCCGATCAGGGGTACCCACAGTCATGAGTTGGTCACTTAGAGTGTCGATAGAGTGCCCGGGGCGGTAAAGGGCCGGGCCGGTTCCCCAAGGGCGAGGAGGGCTCGGATGGTGTGGCCGCGGGCGCGCTGCCGGAGCGTCTTCCTTCCCCGGGCACCGTGCGCCGACCGGCCTGGCCCGCACGGCCGAGGGCGTCCGCCGGCCGGCGGGGTTGGTCCGGCGACACACCTCGGGTCCTCGGCCGTGGCGAGCCGGCCCGGGTCGTGGCCCGACCACCACGGCGCCGGGGGGGTCACCCGGCACCGGCCGCAGCCGAGGGAGCGGGGATCGCAGATGGAGAAACGACGATGCCTGATCGCCACCGCCCGGGTCTCGGCCATGGCGGCGCTGGTCGCCGGCCTGGTGACCTCGGGCGGCGTCGCGAGCGCCGATACGGACGGAGCCGGCGGCATCCCGGGCAACCAGGTCCGCGTACCCCTTGACCTGCCCATCGCCATCACCGGTGACGCCGCCGGCGTGACGTACCAGGGCCACCACACCGGTCGCGGCCCCGGCCGAGCTCCCGGTCAGGTGGGTGCGCCCGGCGCGGCGGTGGCGCCGGCCGCATCGAGCGTCGCCGACTTCCCGGCGCCCCACGAGCACGGACCAGCGAGGCTGCCGGCCACCGGCCTACCGATCGGGCTGCTCGGCGCGCTCGCGGCGGGCGTGTTGGCGGCGGGTCTCGCGCTGGTGACGATGCGGCGGCGACGGTCGGTGACCGTGACCGCCGTTCCCCGCATCGACCGAACGGGAGGGAGGTGGCGAAGCCGCAAACGCAGCCGGTCGCCGATGACCGACGACCGGCGTCTGAGCAAGATCAGAAACTGACCGCTGTGTGCGCCGGTCCGTGGTGGCGCGTTCCGCCACGGACCGGTGTCCAGCGTCGCGCCGAAGAGCGGAGACCAAACGGGGTCAAGTGCCGTCAGAGGTCGCGCCGCCAGACCTGCTCGATCAAGTCGTGGCCGAAGCTGTGATGCGAGCCCTCGTCGGCGAGCTGGAACCCGGCACGCTGGTAGACGCGCCGGGCGTCGGCCAGCACGTCGTTGGTCCATAGCATGATCGACTTGTATCCGGCCCCGCGCGCGAAGGCCAGGCACTCGTCGACCAGCCGGCTGCCGATCCCCATGCCCCGGCAGGTCGGCTCGACGAGCAGCAGGCGCAGCTGAGCCGTCGTGTCGTCGCGACGCACGCAGAACACGCACCCGACCGGCTCGCCGGCGACCTCGGCGATCCAGGCGTTCTCGCGCCGCGGGTCGTGCTTGTCGACGTAGTCGGCGACCACCCGGGCGACGAGCGCCTCGAACGTGGCGTCCCATCCGTACTCCTCCGCGTAGAGCACGCCGTGGCGGTGCACCACCCAGCCGTAGTCGCCCGGGCGGGGCGGCCGCAGCACGTACGACTGGGGCCGTCGCGGGGCGGACAGGATCTCCTCGACGGCGTCCATCGCGGTGATGAGGCGGCGTCGCCGTTCGCCGGTGAGCGGCTGGAGCAGCGCGCGCACCTCGTCGGCGGAGCGCTCGTCGAGCGTGCCGTAGGCGGCCCGCCCGGCGTCGGTCAGCGTGATGACCTGCCGGCGGGCGTCGGCGGCCGAACGCGTGCGCGTGACCAGGCCGTCCGTCTCGAACCTGGCGAGCAGCCTGCTCAGGTAACCGGCGTCGAGGTCGAGGCTCCGGCGCAGGTCGGCGACCTCGGTCGCCTCCCGCTGCGCCAGCTCGAAGATCACCCTGGCCTCCGTCAGGGAGTACGGGGAGTCGAGCAGGCCCTCGCGGAGCACGCCGATGACGTTGGTGTAGAAGCGGTTGAACGCCCGCACCCGGGCGATGGCATCGTCCATTGCCTTCCTCAACGAATTCTTTGACTTGGTCAAATAATACGGCTCGACCGCCCCATGCGCCACCTTCTCCGCCGGGACGCCCGGGAAGAGCTGTGCACCGACCGTGACCCATTCGAGGCATTGACCTCGTTAGGGTCATGCCGCCCATCCAATCCAAGGAGGTCCCCCGCGATGCAGCGATCCCATAGCCCGAAGCGCCGTACCAGGCTGGCGGCCGTCGCCGTCGCCGGGATGCTCGCGCTCACCGCATGCAGCGGCTCGGGCGGCAAGAAGGCCGAGGAGCGGCAGAGCCAGGCGGCCGGGGCCGGCGCCGCCGCCGGCCCCAGGCTGAAGATCGCCATGATCACGCACTCCGGCGCGGGCGACACCTTCTGGGACATCGTGCAGAAGGGCGCCAAGGCCGCGGCGGCAAAGGACAACGTGCAGTTCCTCTATTCGGCCGACCCCGAGGGCGACCGGCAGGCACAGCTCGTCCAGGCGGCGATCGACCAGAAGGTCGACGGCATCATCGTCACCCTCGCCAAGCCGGACGCGCTCAAGGATGTCGTCGAGAAGGCCGTCCAGGCCGGCATCCCGGTGGTGTCGATCAACTCCGGGGCCGACGTGTCCGCCAGGTTCGGCGCGCTGGTGCACTTCGGCCAGGACGAGACCGTCGCCGGACGGGCGGCGGGCGAGCAGCTGAACAAGATCGGGGCGAAGAAGGCCATCTGCGTCATCCACGAGCAGGGCAACGTCGGGCTCGAGGCGCGCTGCGCCGGCGCGAAGAAGACGTTCTCCGGGCAGATCGAGAACCTCAACGTGCCGGGCACCAACATGCCGCAGGTCAAGTCGTCGATCACCGCCAAGCTGCAGTCGGACAAGAGCATCGACGGCGTCCTCGCGCTGAACGCGGACATCGCGCTGACCGCCGCGGACGCGGCCAAGGACGCCGGCAGCGACGCCAGGATCGCCACGTTCGACCTCAACAAGCAGCTGATCGCCGCGCTCCAGGACGGCCGGATCCAGTTCGCCATCGACCAGCAGCCCTACCTGCAGGGATACGAGGCCGTCGACGAGCTGTGGCTCTACAAGCGCAACGGCAACGTCCTGGGCGGCGGGCAGCCGGTGTTCACCGGCCCGGCGATCGTCGACAAGGCGACCGCGGGTTCCATCAAGCAGTTCTCCGACCAGGGAACGCGCTGAGCATGGCGCAGATCGTCGACCTGAACGGGGCCGCCTCCGGTGACGGTCCCGACGACGACCCCAGGGACGGCCCGGGCGACGAGCGCGTGGCCGGCCGCTCGCCGGTCCGCCAGGCGTTGCGGCGGCCGGAACTCGGGGCGCTCATCGGAGCGGTCGCGCTGTTCGTCTTCTTCTCGCTGACCGCCGACTCATTCCTTCGGGGCACCTCCTTCGCGACCGTGCTGTACTCGAGCTCGACGTTCGGGATCATGGCGGTGGCGGTGGCGCTGCTCATGATCGGCGGTGAGTTCGACCTGTCCGCCGGGGTCATGGTGACCAGCGCGTCGCTGGTGACCGCGCTGGTGAGCTACCAGCTCACGCTGAACCTGTGGGTCGGCGTCGCGATCTCGCTGGTGGTCACGCTCGCGATCGGCTTCCTGAACGGGCTGCTGTACGTCAAGACCGGGCTGCCCAGCTTCATCGTGACGCTGGGCACGTTCTTCATGCTGCGCGGCCTCAACCTCGGCGTGACCAAGGCCGTCACCGGCGACGTGGCCACCAACTCGGTCGCGGACATGGACGGATTCGCCCAGGCCAGGAAGGTCTTCGCGGCCCAGCCGACGATCTTCGGGGTGCACGTCTACGTGACGGTCTTCTGGTGGTTGGGGTTCGTCGCGGTCGCGACCTGGATCCTGCTCCGCACCCGCACCGGCAACTGGATCTTGGCGGTGGGCGGCGCGGCGGCCAGCGCGCGCGCCGCCGGCGTGCCGGTGCGCCGGACGAAGATCGGCCTGTTCATGGGGGTCGGCTTCGCCGCCTGGTTCTCCGGGATGCACCTGCTCTTCGCGTTCCCCTCGGTGCAGTCGGGTGAGGGGGTCGGCAACGAGTTCGCCTACATCATCTGCGCCGTGATCGGCGGCTGCCTGCTCACCGGCGGGTACGGCTCGGCGATCGGCGCCGCGATCGGGGCGTTCATCTACGGCATGGCCAACAAGGGCATCGTGTACGCCGGCTGGAACCCCGACTGGTTCTACTTCTTCCTCGGCGTGCTGCTGCTCATCGCCACGATCGTGAACCTGGTCGTCCGCAGACGGGCGGAGAGTGCCACATGACCGACACCCCACTGATCAGGCTGACCGCGGTCGGCAAGCGCTACGGCAACGTCATCGCGCTGCGCGACGTGTCGCTCTCGGTCGCCGCCGGAGAGGTGACCTGCGTGCTCGGCGACAACGGCGCGGGCAAGTCCACCCTCATCAAGATCATTTCCGGCGTCCACCGGCCGGACGAGGGCACGTTCGAGGTCGGCGGCGAGCCGGTGTCCTTCGCCTCGCCGCGCGAAGCGCTGGGCCGCGGCATCGCCACCGTCTACCAGGACCTCGCCGTGGTCCCGCTGATGCCGGTGTGGCGCAACTTCTTCCTCGGCGCCGAGCGCCGCCGCGGCCCGGGCCGCCTCGACGTCGGTTTCATGCGCCGTACGACGAAGTCCGAGCTGGCGGCGATGGGCATCGACCTGCGCGACGTCGACCAGCCGATCGGCACCCTGTCCGGTGGCGAACGCCAGTGCGTGGCCATCGCCCGCGCCGTCCACTTCGGCGCCAAGGTGCTCATCCTCGACGAGCCGACAGCCGCCCTCGGCGTCAAGCAGGCCGGCGTCGTGCTCCGCTACATCGTCCAGGCCCGCGAGCGCGGTCTGGGAGTCGTTTTCATCACCCACAACCCGCATCATGCCTATCCGGTCGGCGACCGCTTCCTCGTCCTGGGCCGCGGCCGCACCGTCGCCTCCCGCGCCAAGGCCGACGTCACGCACGACGAGCTCACCGCCCTCATGGCCGGCGGCACCGAGCTCGAACAGCTCGCCCACGAGCTACGAACCGTCTCCTCCGCCACCGCCCACAAGCTCTCCGCCGAAGCCGAGGACCTCGGTATCACTGGCGGCCGAGAATCATCGGAATGAACTCCGAGCTCGCGATGCCGCCAGGTCAGCAGCCGGAATAGAGCCGTTCGAGGTCGACCGCCAGCACGTCGCCGGCCGCGGCCGCGCGGATCAGGTCGGCCGTGAAGCCGGTGGCGCTGTAGCAAGCGAGCCGAGTGTGGCGGGTGTCGTAGCCACGTTTCGAGAGCAGGTCGCGGACACGGGCGAGGCGGTCGACGTGGCCCATCCCCATGGTCTCGCCCCACTTGGCCTCGCCAAGCGACAGGACTTTGCGGGCGGATCCGTCCTCTTCGCCGAGCACGACGACGTCAACCTCGTGGCTGGTGCGATGATCGGGGTCGTTGACGACGCCATACCCCACCTCGCCGGGCACACCGTTGAAAGTCTCGGGGTCCACGAAGTCCGCGGCCCACGTACGGCACAGCTCCTCGAAGTGCGGACCTACCACCGCCGATCGAAAGCGCCTTCCGCTTCGTTGCCACACCTGCTCGGCGCGTCTGCGTTCGAGCTGTCGCCACGCGGGACGCATGATCGCGTGATAAAAGGTGATCAATGGCTCGGTGATGCGATAAAGGGGTCGTGCGGCACGCAGCACGTCCGGCTGCTTGGCCAGCAGCCCCGCGTCTTCGAGCACGGAGAGCGGGTGGGAGATCTCCGTGGCCTTTCTCCCGACGAAGTTGGCGATGCCGCCGCGCGTTGCGTTTCCCTCGACGACTGCGGCGAGTACCGAGTGGTATAGCGCCGGATCTCGCAGGTCTGGTTCCTCCGCGAGTAGATAGCGCGCTTCCCGGAAGAGAGGACGAGCGGGGTTGAGCACGGCCCGTTGCACCCAGTCGTCGAAGTCCTCCCGCGACGCGGGTGCGTCATCACGCACGTACTCCCGCCGGTAGGCGGGAGTCCCACCGACCACGGAATGCACGAGCACCGCCAGCTCGGGATCGCTGATGCCCCAGAACTCGGCAGCCAATCGATAGTCGAGCGGTGGCACGACCAACTCGAGGCCGGCACGGCCGCGCAACGGAGCGTTCCCGGCCAGCAGGCCGCCCATGAAGGTCAATGCCGAGCCGCAAAGGAGGAGCCGGGCCTTGGATCCGCCGCGGCGTCTCCGGACGTCAAGCGCGGCCTGCAGCACCGAGGGAAGCTCGGGGGACGCCTTGGCCAAGTAGGGGAACTCGTCGATGACGACAGGTATGGGCCGGTCGGTGGCGAGGTCGAGGATGCCGTCGATCGCGGACCGCCATGATGAGAACGCCACGGGACCGGGTGCGCCGATCCGTGCCCCCACGATCTCGCCGAACCACTGCAAGTGTTCCGCCGCCACCGCCTCCGTGCCTTCGACATAAAGACCGCCGGTCGCCTCGCACAGAGACCCCAGGAGCAGCGTCTTTCCCTGCCTCCGCCGGCCGGACACGATGCCGAGGAGCGGCGTCTCCGCAGGATCCGCGGTGAAGTCGGTGAGCTCGGCCCACTCGTACTCGCGGTCGAAGATCTCGGTAGGCTTCCGTACAGTCGGCATGGGACTAATGTAGAACTACATTTATAATAAGTACAGTTCTACTTTCTCGGCCGAGATCACAATCGGCCCCAGCGGTGGGCTGAGCCGATTTGGTGGGCGAGGTGTTCGGCGCTGGCCCCCTCGACGAGGCGTCCCCGGCCGCCGATGAGGAGTAAGGCCCACCAGCGGCGCGTGGCGCGGCCGTACCAGACCTTGGTTCCCGGGAACTGGCGCTCGATCGCGAGCGCGGCCACGAGTGCCGCCGGTGGTGGTGCGTCGTCGTTGTTCATGCGCCGTCCGCGGATCCGTCCGTGTGCAGCTCGAACCAGGTGAGGCGGCCGCCGTCCTCGGTCGGCTCGCTGCCCCACCGCGCGGCGAGGTTCGCGACGAGGACCAGCCCGTGCCCGTGCTCGCGCAGCGGCTGTCCCGGAGCGCGCGGCAGGGGGACGGACTCCTCGGACCCTTCGTCGCGGACCTGCACCCGTACGGTCCGGTCGCCGTCGATGACCGCCACCGCGATGCGTCCGCCGATCCCGCCGGATCGCGAATGAACGATGCTGTTCGTCGCGATCTCCGAGGCGAGGAGCGCGGCGACCTCGGTGACATCGGTTCCGTACCGCGCCACCGCCCCGCGCACATACGCGCGAACACCGGCCATCGACTCCGGCACCGCGGGAAACGCGGCGTCATCGCAGACGTCCGGAGCGGTCATCACCGCTGGTCACCGGCGATGCGGTCGCGATTCGGCAGGTCAAGGTCTGATCTCATGCTGCACTCCAGGGTCAAGGTCGCGCTACAGTACGCATCACTTCGCGCGAAGTAATCATTGCCGCAACGAAGATCCATAGCAACGAACTTGTGCAGATTCGTGGGCCAGGTTCACGTCCACGGGAAGGGTGATCGACCTATGCCGCATTCGGTGACCGTGCCCGAACAGAGCCCGACCGTCCGGCATCGCCGGCTGGCCGGCGAGCTGCGGAGGCTGCGCGAACGCGCCGGGATGACCCCGGAACAGGCGGCGGCCGCGCTCGGCTGGTCGCGGCCGAAGCTCGTACGGGTCGAGACCGCGAAGACGCGGCCGAAGCCGGCGGACGTCGCCGCGGCCCTCGACCTCTACGGCGGGCCGGACGAACTCAAGCTGGCCCTGATGGAAGCGGCCAGGAACGTCCGCCGGCGGGGCTGGTGGTCCGCGTACGACGACGTGCTCGCCGGCTCCTACGCAGAGCTGGAGGACGACGCCGCCGAGATCAGGTCATGGCAGGTGCAGGTCATCCATGGCCTGCTGCAAACGCAGGAGTACGCCCGGACGCTCATCCGCAATCACTCCGCCGACGAACAGGAAGTGGATCGGCGCGTCCAGGCGCGGATGATGCGCCAGACGCTCCTCGCCCGGCAGAACGCTCCCGCGCTGCAGGTTCTGATCGAGGAGGCGGTCCTGCGCCGGCCCGTCGGCGGCGTCGAGGTGATGCGCGGCCAGCTCGACGCACTCCTGCGGGCGCATCTCCGGCCGAACGTCTCGATCCGCGTCGTGCCCATGTCCGTCGGGATCTACCCCTCACTAGGAGAGGGATCGTTCACGATTTTTAGCTTTCCGCGGCCGATCGACCCGGACGTGGTCTACCTGGAGAGCGTCGCGGGCGGGGTCTACCTGGAAGACGTGGAGCAGGTCCGGCGCTGTGGCGCGACCTTTGACAACATCGCTGATGTGGCCTTGTCTGACGAGGAGTCGGCGGCGCTCATCGCCGCCATCGCCGAGGAGTAGTCCGCGCTCATGAGTTCCCCCCTTGACCTGTCCGGCGCGACGTGGCGCAAGGCCGGCCGCAGCAGCGGCGGCGGCAACGAATGCGTCGAGGTCGCCGCCGTCCGGCGCGTGATCGCCGTCCGCGACTCGAAGAACCCGACCGGCGCGGCGCTCGCCGTCCCGCACGAGCAGTGGCGGAGCTTCACGGAACGGGTGAAGAGCGGCCGCTACGACCTGTGACATGGCCAGCCTGCGCATGATCGCCGATATGGGCAGGCATGCATCATGATGCGGTGATGTTATGATGAACGCATGCGTACGACGATTGACCTTCCTGAAGATCTTCACCGTCGGGCGTTGGCGATCGCTCGGGATACATCGCGGACATTGAGTGAGACGGTCGCCGATCTCATGCGCCGCGGCCTGGGTCACGGTGGGAGCGCTGAGGTCTCGCGGAGCTCGCGCACCGGGCTGCCGGTGATCCATCTTGGCTCTGTCATCACGACCGAGGACGTGCGCGCGCTCGAGGACGAAGACCGGTGACGGTTCTCCTCGACGCCAACGTGCTGATCGCTCTCGTCGTTGATGATCACGTTCACCATGACGCGGCGGAGCGGTGGCTGACCGGCCACGACGGTCGCATTGCCACCTGCCCGATCACCGAGGGCAGTCTGGTCCGGCTGCTCGTTCGCGAAGGCCAGTCGGCCGGGACGGCGCAGGCCGTGGTATCGGCGATCGGGAGCGATCCACGTCATGAATTCTGGCCGGATGGCGTCTCGTACAAGGACGTATCCCTGACTGGGGTTGTCGGCCACCGCCAGGTCACCGATGCCTATCTCGCCGAGCTGGCCAGGGCGCGCGACGGGCGGTTGGCCACTTTCGATCAGGGCCTCGCCAAACTCCATAACGACGTCGCGGAGCTTGTTCCCACTCGCTGACCGCTCGGCCGAGGCCCGCCCGCGCCACTTCATCGGCCGGTAGCGCGGCGGGGTCAGGGGATGCGGGCGGTCCAGGCCGGGTCGGCGAACTTGGCCGCGGCGAGGGATTCGGCGGCGCGGAGTTCGGCGGGGGAGAGGGCGTCGTCGACGAGGCCGTAGCGCTTGCGGAAGTGGGCGATCATCCGGGCGATGACCTCGTCGCGCGGCAGGCCGGTCTGGCGGCGGAGCGGGTCGACGCGCTTGTCGGCGCTGGCGATGCCCTTGTCGGAGATCTTCTCGCGGCCGATGCGCAGCACGTCGAGCATCTTCGCGGCGTCGATGTCGTAGGCCATCGTGACGTGGTGCAGGACGGCGCCGGAGCTGAGGCGCTTCTGCGCGGCACCGCCGATCTTGCCGCCGTCCGACGTGATGTCGTTCAGCGGCTGGTACCACGCGCGGACGCCGAGGTCGTCGCCCAGCGCGCCGAGCACCCAGTCGTCGAGGAACGCGTAGGAGTCGGCGTACGACATGCCCTGGACCAAGGAGAGCGGCGCGTACAGCGAGTAGGTGATCGTGTTGCCCGGCTCGATGAACATCGCGCCGCCGCCGCTGATCCGCCGGACGACTGTCACGCCGTGGCGGCGGGCCGCGTCGGCGTCGACCTCGTTGCGCAGCGACTGGAAGCTGCCGATCACCACGCTCGGCGCGGCCCATTCCCAGATGCGCAGCGTCGGCGGGCGGCGCCC
Source organism: Streptosporangiaceae bacterium (assembly GCA_036378315.1). GTDB lineage: Bacteria > Actinomycetota > Actinomycetes > Streptosporangiales > Streptosporangiaceae > CALAED01. The sequence goes on from DASUWU010000193.1 coordinate 85,501, forward strand.
GGCCGCCACCTCATGGGCGAGCACCTCGTCGAGCGCCATGTGCAGCGCGGGCGACTGCGGCCGCTCGTGGACCAGGTGCCAGTCGTGGTCGCGCCAGTCCGACGCGCGGGCCAACGCCCGCCGTACGGCCACCGCGACGTCGCGTGGCGCGAACCCGAGCATGACGACGTCAGGTCCGACGGCGGCGGTCAGGCGTTCGGTGAGCTGGCCGGTGTCCAGCGCCGCCGGCAGCCCGGTCAGCGCGGCGTCCATGCGGTCCAGCGCATCGTCGGGCTCGAGGAAGAAGTCGCCGCTGATCCGTACGTCGCGCAGCGTGCCGCCCGCGACGGTCAGGTCGGCGACGACGAGCTTGCCACCAGGGACCTTGTACTCGCCGTGCACGTCGGGTCCAACCGCCGGGCGGCGGCGCGGATTCCCGCTAACCGCCGCCGTAGTTCTGTGGCCCGCACACCTCGGCGGCCTTCTCGGCGGCCGCGTCGATCCAGGGCTGCAGTGAGATGTCACTTCCCAGGCTCGTGTAGAGCGCCGTCGCCTCGATCAGGTACCGGTGGTAGAGCCGGATATGGTCGCGCTTGCGGGCCTGTGCGTAACCGCTCGTGCAGGCGGCCTGCCCCCGCCCGTGCAGTGGGCACCAGACTCCGAAGTCCCATGAACCGCCCTTCGGAAAGCTGTTGTACACCTCCTCCGCCGCCGCCGAGTCGCGGAAGGCGAAGACCTGGACCGAGACCAGGATGTCGTTGTTGTCGTTGACGGTGGCGCTGTCGACCTGGTAGTCGCCGGTCATGTCGCCGCAGGAGTGCTCGTCGAGCACCTGCCGGACGTCGCTGGTCATCGCGTAGGCCTCGGTGCAGCCGTGCGAGCCGCCGGCGACCCACTTGTACCTGACACCCCGGCTGTTGGTGAACGCATCGGCCATCAGGGCGGACCGGGTGAACGGGGTCCCGTCGGTGGAACTGTCGTCGAGGCTGTTCGCGCCGGACGTGCTGCCCTCCACGGACGGGGTCTCCACCGGGGGCGTCGGGGTGTCTTCTTCGGCACTCGGGGTCGGCTCGGAGCCGGAGGGCGTCGGAGACAGTGTGAAGACCGTCGTGGTGGGTGAGGTCGTGGTGCCCAGGAGTCGCTGCCTGAGCTGCCCGACGTCGGTGATGCCTAAGAACGCCAGAACGGCGAGCGCCGTGCCCACGGCGCTCGCGACCGCCTCCCAACGCACCTTCTTGGGCGCGTTGCCTGGGCGCGACTGCTTCTTCCCGTCATCTGCCACGATGCTTGTCCCGACCGGCGGTCGTTGCTTCACCAGGTGCGACTGCTCCTCAAGGATCGCACCGCACTTCACCGCGGTGCGCCTTGTCACCCGATTGAGACGCGCCAGATCACGGACAAGTTCCGGCGGGTCATTTCAGCAGCCAGCCACCATCGACGTCGAGGTTGACGCCGTTCACCGACGGGTTGCTGAGCAGGAAGACGACGGCGTCCACGATGTCCTGCATCGTGGCCAGCCGGCCGGTTGGGGTGCGGTCGATGACGTGCTGCAGCGGCTTGCCGCTCCAGTAGGGGCTGTCGCCGACGATGCCGGGGTGGATCGCGTTGACCCGGACCGGAGCCAGCTCGAGGACCAGCGTGTTGACCAGGCCCATCACCCCGCCGTTCACGGTCGAGACCGTGGTGGAGCCGGGGTAGGGGCGGTCCTTGGCCCGCCCGCCGAAGATCACGATCGCAGCGTCCTGGGTCAGCCGCGGGCGCAGCGCGTGTATCACCTCGGTGTAGCCGACGAGCTTCTGCGTCACCAGCCGGAGGCCGTCTTCGATGGAGTAGTCGTCGATGGTGTTCTGGTCGCGCTCGATGGCCGACAGGACGAGCCGGTCGACATCCTGGACGTCCGCCAGGACGGCGGCGATCTCCTCGGGGCGGCACAGGTCGAAGCCGACGCCGCGGGCGGTGCCGCCGATCTCCTTGGCGACGGTCTCGGCACGGGCGGCGTCGCGGCCGGTGAGCACGACGGACTCCCCGGCCTTCGCGTAGAAGGCGGCGATCTCGCGTCCGATGCCGGCCGTGCCACCGACGATGACCACGGTCATGTGAGTTTCTCCTGCAGGTAGTCCCAATCTCGGGCAAAACGGTAAGAATGCCGCGACGGCGGTTGCGGCGCCTGCGTCTCCAGCCAGCGCACCGGGCCGTCGCCGGCATTCGAGAAGGAATGGACGCATCCGACGCCCGCCCACGCGACGTCCCCGACCTCGAGGCGGTAGCGCTGCCCGTCGAACGTCGCGTCCGTCGCGCCCTCGAGGATGAGGTAGGTCTCCTCGAACGGATGGTCGTGCGGGCCGGCGACGCCGTCGGGTTCGTACTGCACCATGAACATCGTCGAGAGCCGGGCCCCGAGGTCGCTGTCGACCATCATCTTCACGGTGATCCCGCTGTAGACGAGCAGTGCGGTGCGCATGCTCGCGGACACCGCGAGGTTGTTCTGTGACTGCTTGCCGACGTCCATGTTCGCCGCGGTGATGTGGCCGTAGGCGAGGTTGCGCGGATCGCGTACGTCCGGCGGCGCCGCCTCCGACCGGCGCGGCGCCGGCACCGCGTAGGTGTCGTCGCCGTGCCCCGACCGTGGCTGCGGCGCCTGCATGTCGGCCCAGCGGGCCACCGCGTCGCCGGTGTTGCGCCAGGAGTGCGGCACGCCGGTCGGCACGAGGCCGTAGTCGCCGGCGGACAGCAGCGCGGAGCCCTCGCCGGTGTCGAGGACCACGGAGCCGTCCAGCATGTAGAAGCTCTGCTCGAACGAGTGCACGTGCGCGGGCACCGAGCCGCCGGGATCGAGCTCGCAGATGACGAACCCGGTGTGCACGGCCGCGACCGTGGAGTCGTCGACGATCGTCGCGCGCCGGAATCCCTTGGCCGCCCGCGCCCACGGCGCCGGCTCGGCGAACGCGCGGTCCGCCGCCTTGCTCACCAGATGCCGAGACGCCACTGTGCCTCCTGCTCGATCTCACTCTGCTCGTGCTGCTCGTGCGGGAACGATCGGCCACGCCGTCGAACGCGGGTCCGCCCCTCTCCGCCGCGATCATGGAGTGGTTCCGGCGCGGGTGCGGGCGCTGGAACCCCTCGCATGATCGCGGCGGAGGGCCGGGGCAGCCGGGTCACGCCTCGGCCGCCGCCTTGCGGCGCTCGGCCTCGGCGATCAGGTGGTCGCGGGACGCCTCGACGAGGTCGCGGGCGCGGGCCTCGTCGGCGAGCAGCTTGCCGTCGCGCTTGCGGACGACGCCGTCGATGATGACGGTCTCGACGTTCGACACGTCAGCGCACAGGGTGACCGCCGCGACCGGGTCGATCACCGGCGCCATGTTGAGCGACCTCGCGTCGATGACCACCACGTCGGCCTGCTTGCCCGGGGTCAGCGAGCCGGTGCGGCTCTCCAGGCCGGCGACGTGCGCGCCGTTGATGGTGGCGATCTCGAGCATCTGCCTGGCGGTGAGCATGGTCTTCGGCGCCGGCTCGTTCTTCTCCCAGTACACGGCGTTGACGCGGGCCCGCTCAGCGCCGAACGCGGCGCGGATCTGGGTGAACATGTCGCCGGGCACCGTGGTGACCACGTCGATCGACAGGCTCGGCCGCAGCCCGTACTCCAGGGCCTTGCGCACCGGCGGCCAGCCGTGCCCCATCTGCGTCTCGACCTGCGGGGCGATGGAGATGGTGGCGCCGGCATCGGCGGCCAGCCGCCATTCGTCCTCGCTGAAGTAGCAGCAGTGCACGAACGTCGTGGGCTGGCCCAGCAGGCCCAGGTCATGCAGGGCCTTGACCATGCCGAACCGACCCGCCATCCGGCCCATCGCCACGTGCACGGTGATGGGCAGGTCGAGGTCGCGGGCCATGGCCCATTCCTGCCGTACGACGTCGTCCACGCAGAACCCCGTGCCGCGGGTGGCCAGCGCCATGGTGAGCAGGCCCTGGTCCGATGAGAAGTACGTCTCCCGCACCCGCTGCACGTCATCGCGCGGGATGACGATTTTGCTCTCGAACCAGTAGTCGGCCAGCGACAGGTTGGCGCTGCCGTAGGCGTACTGGGCGCGGATCCCGGCCTCCTGCAGGCCGCGGATGCCGGCGTCCGGGTGGTCCGGCGTGTTGTTGATGTGCGACCAGTCGACGAGCGTGGTGATGCCGGCGTTCACGCACTCGAGCGCGCCGGCGAGGTTGCTCGCGTACACGTCCTCCGGCCGGTACAGCGGCGCGAAGGTGTCGAGCACCTCGACGAAGTAGTCGTCGAGCGTCGAGTCGGGCGCGCAGCCGCGGATCGCGGCCTCCCACGTGTGCCGGTGCGTGTCGACGAAGCCGGGGATGACGATGCGGCCACTGCAGTCGACGACCTCCGCGTCCGCCTCGATGCCTGGCCGTACGGCCGAGATCTTGTCGTCCTCGATCAGGACGTCGGCGTCCCGCAGGTCGCCGAGCTGGGGGTCCATGGTGAGGACATGGCCACCCCGAAGAAGCATCTTGCTCATGGCATCCGACCCTTCGGTTCTTAGCTGGTTCAGTACGCCGCGAGGGCGCGTACGGCCGCGGTGACCCCGGCGACCGTGGGGATGACCTGGTCCTCGAGCGCGTCGGCGAACGGCAGCGGGACGCACGCGGCGGCGATCCGCTTGACCGGCGCGTCGAGGAGCTCGAAACCCTCGTCGGCGACGATGGACGCGACGGTGGCGCCCCAGCCGCCCTGGTAGGGGTTCTCCTCGACGATCAGGAGCTTGGACGTGCGGCGCAGCGAGCCGAGCACCGTGGCCATGTCCAGGGGGATCAGGCAGCGCAGGTCGATGACCTCGGCGCCGATGCCGTCCCTGGCCAGCTCGTCGGCGGCGGCCAGCGCGGTGGGCACGGTCGAGGCCAGCGCGACGATCGTGACGTCGTCGCCGGACCTGACCACGTTCGCGCGGCCCAGCTCGACCACGTGGTCGTCCGGCGGCCGCTCGCCCTTGCTCGCCAGCAGGCCCTTGTGCTCGAAGAACACCACAGGGTCGGGGCTGCGGATCGCCGCGGCCATGAGCCCGATGACGTCCGCCGGGGTCGACGGCGCCGCGATCTTCAAGCCCGGCACGGCGAAGGCCCAGTTCTCGACGGCCTGGGAGTGCTGGGCGCCGAAGCCGAGCCCGCCGCCGTTGGCCGTCCGCACCACGAGCGGCACGGTGACCTGGCCGCCCGTCATGTAGCGGACCTTCGGGATCTCGTTGGCGATGTAGTCCCAGCAGCAGGCGAGGAAGTCGCTGAACATGATCTCGGCGATCGGCCGCAGTCCGGTCATCGCCGCGCCCATCGCGGCGCCGACGATGGCCTGCTCGGATATCGGGGTGTCCCAGACCCGCTGCGAGCCGAACTCCTTGTGCAGCCCCACCGTGGTCTTGAAGACGCCCTCGGCCGCGCCGATGTCCTCGCCGAGGCACACGACGGTCGGGTCGCGCCGCATCTCGCGGGCGATCCCCTCGGCGACCGCCTCCCGATAGGTGATCACGTTTGTGTTCGTCGCCGTGGTCACGGTCGCGCTCCCCTCCCCAAGATCCGCCGGTACGTCACGTGCGCCATGCCGCGCCTCCGTCGGCCCAGACGTCGGTCAGCGCCTGCGCCGGGTCGGGGTCGGGCGCGTTCTTCGCCGCGTCGACCGCGGCCTCGACGACCTGCCCGGCCCGCGCGTCGGCCGCGGCGATGTCCTCGGCGCTCACGCCGAGCGACTCGAGCCGCGAGCGGGCGATGTTGAGCGGGTCGCGCTTGAGCCACTCCTCGACCTCTTCGGCCGGGCGGTACTTGGCCGGGTCGGCCCGGCTGTGGCCGTACTGGCGGTAGGTGTGGGCCTCGATCACCGTCGGGCCCTCGCCCTCGCGGGCCCGCCACGCCGCGCGGGCGACCGCGTCCTTGACGACGAGGACGTCGTTGCCGTCGATGATCTCGCTCGGCAGGCCGTAGGCCACGGCGCGGTCGGCGGCCGGGTTGGCCACCGCGGTCACCGTGCTGATCGGCGTGTACTCCATGTAGAAGTTGTTCTCGCAGACGAACAGCACCGGCAGCTTCCACACGGCGGCCAGGTTGAGCGCCTCGTGGAACGCGCCGATGTTGGTCGCGCCGTCGCCGAAGAACGCCACGGCGACCTGCCCCGACTCGCGCAGCCTGGCCGACCAGGCCGCGCCGACCGCCATCGGCAGGTGCGCGCCGACGATCGCGTACGAGCCGAGCATCCCGGCCGACGCCTTGGTCAGGTGCATCGACCCGCCCTTGGCGCCGCACACGCCGGTCGCCTTGCTCATCAGCTCGGCGAGGCACTCCTCGGCGCCGGCGCCCCTTGCCATCGCGTGGTGGTGGCCGCGGTAGGTGGCGAACACATAGTCGTCGGGCCGCAGCGCGGCGCTCGCGCCCACGGCCACGCCCTCCTGGCCGGCCGCCAGGTGCGTCGTGCCCTTGACCACGCCGGACATGAACAGGTCGTAGGCCGCCTTCTCGGTACGCCGGATGAGGACCATCCGCTCGTACAGCGCGAGCAGCTCCTGGCCGTCGGTCATCGGCCACCTCCGTTCGACCCGTTCGGCGTTCTCGACTGGTTGCCGCCGTTGGCGGTGTTCAGATGGGACTGGGACTCGCGCAGCGTGCTGAGCGCGCCGCCGGCGGTCCAGTACTTGCGGCCGGCGACGAGCAGCTCCTCGGCGGGGAACTTCGTGATCACCTCGCAGCCGGTGGGGGTGACCACGACCTCCTCCTCGATCCGTGCCGCCGACCAGCCGTCCGAGGCCGGCCAGTACGTCTCGAGCGCGAACACCATGCCGACCTCCAGCGTCTCCGGATGGTCGAGCGACACCAGGCGGCTGAAGATCGGTTTCTCCCAGATGGACAGGCCGACGCCGTGGCCGTACTGCAACGCGAACGCGGCCATCTCGTCGGGGAAGCCGAACTCCTCGGCGCGCGGCCACACCGAGACGATGTCGGCCGTCGTCGCGCCCGGCTTGACCAGCGCGATCGCCTGGTCCATGTACTCGCGGCACCGGACGTAGGCGTCGCGCATGGCCCGCGACGCGCTGCCGACCGCGAAGCAGCGGTAGTAGCAGGTGCGGTACCCGAGGTGGCTGTGCAGGATGTCGAAGAACGCGGGGTCGCCCGGCCGGATGATCCGGTCGCTGTAGACGTGCGGGTGCGGCGCGCACCGTTCCCCGGAGATCGCGTTAACGCCCTCGACGTACTCGCTGCCCAGCCCGTAGAGCACCTTGCTGACCAGGCCGACGGTCTCGTTCTCGCGCACGCCGGGGCGCAGGAAGTCGTACAGCTCCTCGTACGCGGCGTCGACCATCGAGCACGCCTGCGTCAGCAGCGAGATCTCGTCCGGCGTCTTGATGCGGCGGCATTCGAGGAACAGCTGCTGCCCGTCGACGACGTCGATGCCCTCGGCGCGCAGCGCGGTCAGCACGGGCATCTCGACGACGTCGATGCCGAGCGGGCCGTCGGCGACGCCGTGTTCGTGCATCTCGGCGGCGACCTTGCGGGCCACGTCGGCGGCGATGCCGGCGTCCGGGTGGAACGCGCCGCGCAGTGTGGAGATGCCGGCGCGGGCGCGCTGCGTGCCGTCCAGCCAGGGGTTGTAGAGCTGGTGGTGCTTGGCCGCGGAGCCGAAGTCCCAGATGATCGGTTCGCCGCCGCGGACGAGCAGCGCGAACCGGATGAGCTTGTCGACCGCCCAGGTGCCGATGTGGGTGGCGGTCATGTAGCGGATGTTCGAGAAGTCGAACGCGAGGACCGCGGCGAGGTCCGAGCGGTCGAGGGCCTCCTTGAGCCTGCTCAGGCGCTCGCGGCGGAGCCGGTCGAGGTCGACTCGCTCTTCCCAGTCGACGGCGTTCGGTCCATACGTACGAATTGCCATGGCTGACCACTCCTTCGGGGGGCCGTCACCCGAGTTAAGTTTCTGACGAGCGTCCGCGTCAATACCTACTGAACACCAGGACGGTCAATTCTGGAGGAGATCGACGGGCTGTGTAGCGGTGATGAACAACTCGCCGTCCCGATCGACGTCAGCGCACGCCGGAGCCGGAGTCGTCGACGAACCAGACGCCCACGGCCGGCTGGGCGCCGTCGTTGCTGTACCGGTGCGGCGTGGTCGAGGGGAAGGACACCGCGTCGCCCGGGCTGAGCCGGTACTCGTCGAACCCCAGGGTCAGCGTCAGCTCACCGGAGATCAGGAACCCGTACTCGACTCCTGAGTGCCGCATCAGCCGGTCGGTGCCCGACGAAGAGCCGCCCGGCGGGTAGGTCACCAGCAGGAAGTCCACCGGCGTGCCCGGCACCCGGCCGAGCCGCTCCCAGGTGACCCCCGAGTCCAGTTCAAGGACCTCCCTGTCACCGGCCCGGACGAGCGGTCCGACCCGGCGTTCGCCCGGGGGCTGGTCGAGCGCCTCGTCGAGCGTCCGATCGAGGACCTCGTCATGGTCTTGACCGGTGTCGTGGCCGGTGGCCGGCACGGCGGCGAGCGCGCCCGGCTGCGCCGCTGGGGACGCCGTCACGGCCGGCCGGGGCGCCGGATGGCGCGGCTCGGCGTCGGCGCCCGGACCAGGACCGGCGCCCTGCGCCGGGCTCGGGCCGGCGCTCGCGCCTGGGGCACCCATGCCGTCGTCGGCCTCTGTGTCGAAGACGTCCTCGACGGAGATGTTCAGCGCCTTGGTGATGGCGTAGAGGGTGCTCACCGACGGCTGGCTCTTGCCGGTCTCGATCTGGGAGACGAGGCTCGCCGACACCCCCACCGCGCGGGCGAGGCCGCGGAGCGACAGGCCGCGATGGAGTCTGACCTCGCGGATCCGCTGTCCGACCGGCGGGATGGAGGACACTCGCGCATCGTACAGTACGGCTGAACACGACGTCGGGCCGTCGCCCTCTGCCGACGGTGGCCGCCTGCTGCCAATCCAGGACAGCGGAATGTCGCGGATGCAAGACTCGGTGGCTCGGGAACGCCGACGCATCAGACGCATCAGGGGAACTCGCCAGGGGACATGACAGCGACCACCGTTCCGCACAACCTCCCCGCCGAACCCAACGACTTCATCGGCCGCGAGCGCGACCTGGCCGAGCTGCGGCAGCTGCTGGGCGCGACGCGGGCCGTCACGCTCTGCGGCCCTGGCGGCATCGGCAAGACGCGGTTGGCGCTGCGGGTGGCCGCCACGCTCGCCGACGGCTGCCCCGATGGGGTGTGGTTCGCCGGCCTCGGGGAGCTGGCTCCGGCCGAGCGCGCCGGCAACGGCAACGGCGCCGGCCCCGATCCGGTCGTCCGCCGGGTCACCGCGGCCCTCGGCATCACCGACGAGCCGGGCCGGCCGCTGGACGAGACGCTGGCCACCGCGCTGCGCGGCCGCGACATGCTGCTGGTGCTCGACAACTGCGAGCATCTCATCGACGCGTGCGCCCGGTTCTGCCAGATCCTGCTGGCCGACTGCCCGCGGGTGCGCATCCTGGCGACCAGCCGCGAACCGCTGCGGGTGCGCGGCGAGAACGTGTGGCGGGTGCCGCCGCTGGCCACTCCCGCGGCCGTTCCGGTCGTTCCGGCCGTTCCGGCGGCACCGACCGCCGCCACCCCGTCCGTTCCCGCGTCCGGCGGCGCGGAGGAGCTGTCCCGCAGCGAGGCGGTCCGGCTGTTCGTCGCCCGCGCCTCGTCGGCCCGCCCGTCGTTCACGCTCGCCGACGACAACGCGGCCGCTGTCGCGGATCTGTGCCGCGCGCTCGACGGCGTCCCGCTGGCGATCGAGCTCGCCGCCGCCCGCACCCGCGTGCTGTCCGTCGAGGAGATCACCCGCCGGCTGCGCGACCGCTTCCGCCTGCTCAGCGCGGGCGACCGGACGGCGCCGGCCCGGCAGCGGACGCTGCGCGGCACCATCGACTGGAGCCACGACCTGCTCGACGAGCCGGAACGGGTGTTGTTCAGGCGGCTGTCGATCTTCGCCGGCCAGTGGACACTCGACCAGGCGGAACGCGTCTGCGCCGACGAGCCACCGGACGACCTGCCGGACGCCGGGCCGCGCGGCGAGACCGGCGCGGACACCGGCGGCCGGCGGCTGGCGGCCGACGACGTGCTCGACCTCCTCACCGCCCTCGTGGACAAGTCGCTCGTCGTGGTGGGTGCCGAGGTCGAGGGCGAGACCCGGTTCAGGATGCTCGACAGCATCAGGGCGTACGCCGGCGACCGGCTCGCGGACGCCCGCGAGACCGAGGACCTCGGGCGCCGCCACCGTGACGTCGTACTCGCCGCCGCCGAGGACGACGCCGAGGTCGCGCTGGCCGAACGACCGGCGTCCTGGGCGGTCAGGGTCGGGCTCTTCCTGCGGTACGACACCGAACTGGACAACGTGCGGGCGGCGCTGGCGTGGTCGTACGAGCACGGCGAGGTCGAGGCCGGTCTGCGGCTGTGCACCGCGCTGCGGACGTACTGCATCCCGCGCGGCTACTTCGCCGAGTGCGAGCACTGGACCGACCGGTTCCTCGCGTCCGCGCCGGCCGGCGTCCGGCCCGGGGTGCGGGGGGCCGCACTGGTCGGCCGGGCGCAGCTCGCCGTCGGTCGCCGCGAGTTCGGCAAGGCGGCGCGGTGCGCCGCGGAAGGGCTGCCGCTGTGCCGCGACGCCGGCGACACCGTGATGACGGCCGCCGCGCTCGACCTGCTCGGTCAGACCGACCTGCGGGCCGGCCGGCCGGACGAGGCCGCCGCCAGGTTCGATGAGGCCATCGAGATCGCGCACGCCGGCGGCGACCGGTGGAACGAGGGGCTGGCGCTGATCAGCCGCGGCGCGCTGCTGGCCCTGGGCGGGCGGCTGCGGGACGCGCAGCAGTCGTACGAGGCGGGGCTGCGGTTGATGCGCGAGGTCGACCAGCTGTGGGGCGCCGGCCGGGCCCTGATCGGCCTGGGCCAGCTCGCCCAGGTGCGCGGCGACGGGGCCGCCGCCATCGCGTACTACGAGGAGGCGCTGCCGGGACTGCGCATGATCGACGCTGGGCCGGAGATCGCGCGGTGCCTGAGCGGCATTGGCCGGGTGGCCATCGACCAGGGCGATGTGGGGCGCGCCCGCCAGGCATTGGCCGGCAGCCTGCTGCGCAGCCGCGACCACGGCATGCGACTGGGGGTGGCCCGTGGTCTGGAGGCGTTCGCCGAGCTCATGGTGATGGAGGGGGCGCCGGCCGCGGCCGTCCGGCTGGGTGGGGCGGCGGCGGCGCTGCGCGAGGCCATCGGCCAGTCGCCGATCGCGGGCGCGCGGCAGGAGCGGATGCTCGCCCCAATCCGCAAGGAGCTCGGGGACCACGTGGTGGCCCAGCTCTGGGGCGAGGGCCGCGACATGAGCCCTGATGCCGCGGTGTCCCTGGCCCTGGCGCGGCCCGCGGTGGCGCCGGACGGCCCGTCCGGCGTCTCGGGGACCTCGGGGCCGGTGACCCCGCCGAGCACGCTGACACGACGCGAACGCGAGATCGCCGCCCTGATCGCCCGGGGACTGAGCAACAAGGGGATCGCCGACGAGTTGGTCATCAGCCCGGCCACGGTCGCGCGGCACGTGACCAACATCCTCACCAAGCTGGGGTTCGGCTCCCGCGCGCAGATCGCCGCGTGGGCGGTGCGCCAGGACGGCAGGCCCGGCTGAGCCCGCTCGGGGCGACCCGCCTCAGGCGGCGGTGGCCGGCGGCGCCGGGAGGGTACTGGCCGCGACGTACTCGGCGTAGAGCCGCCGCAGCGCGTTGGGCGGGAAGTCGTCCCGCCAGGGCTTCTCCTTGCCGATGAAGTGGACGACGCCTTCCCGGCGCGTGAGGTAGTCGAGACGGCCGTTGCCGAACTTGCCCTGCACGCTGTGCTCGACCAGCTTGTTCCAGACGTCGGGCAGGCGCGTCCACCGGCCGGAGAACAGGTAGTTCAGCACGTCCTGGTCGACGTAGCGGATGTCGGGTCCGTACCGGTTGAAGATGTCCTTGGCCCGCTCGGTGATCCCGCGCGCCCGCCAGAGGTCCATGTCCACCAGCAGCACGCCCGTGTTGAAGTAGCCAGGCGGCTGTGCGCCGTGCTCCAGCACGGTCGCGGTCGCGCCGAGGATCATCGATCGGTCGGGGCCGACCTCGTTGATGCACGCGCCGATCCCGTTGCCCGCGAGGTCGCTCGCCTGGAGCTCGGTCAGGTCGCCCAGCACCAGAGTGTCGCCGTCCAGGTAGATCACGCGCCGGATGCCGTCCGGGACGACATCGCCGAGGTGGAGCCGCCCGAGCGCCGCCGAGGTCCACCACTTCCGGCGCCTGGAGAGGACCAGATGGTCGGGGACGGTGTGGATCGCGACCTGTCCTGCAGGGCTCAGCGCGTCCGTGAGGTAGCCGCGGCAGGCGGGGGAGAGCCCGGCGTCGATGATGTGGAAGGTGATGTCGCAGCGCTTGCCGCCCAGGCTGATCCGGGCCGAGTTGCCGGCGGTCGCCACCCCGACGGCATAGGCGTCGTCGGTCGCGAACACGACGTGCAACTGCTCTGTGGGCATGAGGCATCCTCGGCAATCATGGTGTCGGCGGGCCCGTGCCTCCAGAATCGCGCCATTTGACAATTTTTGTCAAGTAGTTGGCAACTATTGGCACAAAGCTGTGGCGTGCGGGCCACGCGCATGGATCACCTACGTGGTTTCCACGATATGTACGTCGTCTGGGTCCTCCCGCTCCTCGCCAATACGACGTCAACTGCACAAGTTGGTACATGTGGGCCGGGTGGCCGCGGGCCTAGCGTCGCCTCATGATCAAGCCAGGCCGAGTGCGGGGTGGTGCCGATGTCGCCGCCAGAGTGCCGGCGGTCGCCATCACCCAGGCGGTGCTCGGTGACCGCCCGCGCGGCGCCCGGGCCGCCCTCGTCGACGCCACGTCGGGCCGCGCCGTCTCCTACGCCGAACTGTCCGCCACCGTGCGGTCCGCGGCGGCCGGGCTTGCCAGGTCCGGCATCGGCGGCGGCGACGTGGTCGCCGTCCACCTGCCCGACGTGCCCGAGATCGCGGTCGCCCTGCACGCGGTGCTGGCCGCCGGCGCGGTGGCGACGCCGGTCCGCCCGACCGCCCACGCCGCGGCGATGAAACGCCAACTGGCCGAGACCGGCGCGCGGATGGTGATCACCTGGCCGGTGCTGCTCGACATCGCGCTGGAGGCCGTCGAGGACACCCAGGTGGAACGGGTCGTCTGCTTCGGCGAAGAACCGGAAGCCGAGCCGTTCTCCGCCCTGCTCGCCGCCGGCGACCACGACCTGGGGGCGGGCGGCGGATCGTCCGGCGGGAACCGGCGGGCCGGCCCGGCGGAGGGTGCGCGGCCCCTCGCTCCCCACTCCGAGCCCTACGCCGACCCTGAGACTGACCCGGCGCTGATCCCGTACACCCGGGGCACCACCGGGCGTCCGGAAGGCATCCGCCTCACCCACCACAACCTGGTGACCGCCATCGTGCAACTCGTCGGGGCAGGGTTGATCAGTGCGGCCGACACCGTGCTGTCGACGATCCCGCTGACCGACGTGACCGGCCTGGTGACGGGACTGCACCTGGGCCTGTACGCCGGTGCCGCGGTCGTGGCCAGGCCAGGGACCGGCCGCCTCGACCTGCTCCGCACGCTGCGGGATCGGCGGGTGACCTTCCTGCTGTGCACGCCGGACGTCGTCGAGACGCTCGCGTTCGACCGCGAGGTCGCCCGGTACGGCCTGCGCTCGCTGCGCTTGATCGTCTCCACCGGCGCGCCGCTGCGCCCGGACGCCGCCCGCGCCTGCGCGGCCCGGCTGCGCTGCCCCGTGCGGCAGGCGTACGGGCTGGCGGAGGCGGCCGGCATCACCCATGTCAACCTGCGGGGGGCCCAGGAGGGGACGCTCGACTCGGTCGGGCGGGGCCTCCCGTGGGTTGACTGGCGGATCGTCGATCCGCGCAGCGGCGCCGAGCAGCCGTCGTACCAGCCGGGCGAGCTGCTGGTGCGCGGCCCGGCGCTGGCCCGCTCCCGCGCGGACGGGCGGCCGCTGCCCGAATGGCTGCCGACGGGCGACGCGGCCTTCGTCGACGAGCACGGACGGCTCTACATCATCGGCCGGATGACCGGGACGGGACCGCGGCTCACGGACGATCCGCAGGCGCTGCTCGAAGCCCATCCGGCCGTGAGGGAAGCCGCGGTCATCCCGATCCCGGACGCCGATCTCGGGCTGTCGCCGCACGCGTTCGCCGTGCTGCGGGAGCCCGCCGCCGGCGCCGATCTGCTCGCGTACCTGAACCGCCAGCTCCCGCGGTCGCAGCAGGTACGGGCGGTCCATCTGGTCCCGGGGATCCCGCGTACGCCGAGCGGGCGGATCGTGCGCAGGGCGCTCGTCCAGCGCGCCGGTCTCGCCGACGAGAACCAGCAGGCGAAGTCCCCGGACGCATCGAGCCAGACCCGTGACACCGGCGAGACGCGCGACGGCTGACCGCCGAGCCACCCCAGGCCACTACGGACACCTTCCAGGAAGGTCGACGCATGAGGAGCGAACGGCGCATGACGAGCGCGGAACAGGACGAGGCAGGCGACGAGCCGGTCGACGAGCCGGTCGACGAGCCGGACGCGACCGGCGACGCCGGTCACTTCTACACACCGGCCTACACATTTCTTCGGATGTGGCGGCCCAATCACCGACCGTACGGTCGCACCATGCAGCACGGAAACCGCCGGCCGAGCCCAGAACCGGACTCCGCCGGCCAGGCGCGCTGCGACTCGACGGTCACGTCGACCGTGTTCGGTGCCGTCACCGCGCATGCCGCCCGGGGCGCGGGGCGGGCCGACCGGGCCGCGCTGATCGACACGACGGACGGCCGGGCGCTGACCTACGCCGAGCTGGCGGCCGTGGTGCCGACCGCGGCCGCCGGTCTTGCCAGGCGCGGCGTGCTGACGGGGGATGTCGCCGCCGTCCACGTGCCGTGCGCGAGGCAGCTCACGCTGGCCGTGCACGCGCTCACCGCGGCGGGCGCCGTCCCGGCGCCGATCCCGCGCGCCGGCATCGCCTCCGCCGACGACCTGGCCGAGCTCCTCACCGCCTACGACGCCAGGATGCTCGTCACCGCGCCGCCGCTTGGTCGCATCGCGCTCGACGCGGCCGACCGGTCCTACGTCCGGCAGGTCTTCGCGTTCGGCGACGTGCCGGGGGCGACGCCGTTCGGCGAGCTGCTGCGCGGCGGCGGGCCGCCGCCGCGCATCGATCCGCGGCGCGATCACGCCCTCATCCAGCCGGGGCTGCGCCTCACCCACGCCGACCGGCTGGCCGAGCTGGACCGGCTCGCCGCCGCGGTCGCCGTTGACGCCGGCGACGTGCTGATCGGCGCCGCGGCCGGCTGCCCGCCCGCGACGTGGGTGGGTCTCATCGACGTCGCGCTGCTGCGCGGCGCCACGTTCGTCGCGGTGGGGCGGCCGGGGACGGCCCCGCTGCTGCGGGCGATCGAGACGTACGACGCGACGCTGGCGATCGTGGCGCCGGTGACGCTGCGGACCCTCGCCCAGGAAGCGGCCGTCCCGCCGCGCCCGGTGCGGCTGCTGGTGGCCGGCCCGGCGCCCAGGGACGCCGTGCGGGCCTGCCGCGACCACGACTGGAGCGTCGGCACCCTCCTGTAATGACCGGCGCCCGACAACCGGCATGATCACGCCAGGCAGGTCGGGAGCTGCCCGTCGTTGTACGTGATCATCTCCAGCATGATCGCCAAAGTGTCGAGCGGGGCGCCAGGGGCGGCGTCCCGCTCCTCGGCGTACGCCCGGTGCAGGTTGCCGACGAGCCGTTCGCTGTCCAGCCACTCGCCGAAATAGCCCAGCTCCACCTCCTTGGCCACCTGGAGCGGGGACAGGCCGGTGGCGATGCCGTGCCTGGCCACCTCCCGCACCCAGGTGAGGTACGACTCGGTCGCGTCGTACAGCTCGGGGCCGCCGACCGGGCCGTGGCCCGGCACGATCGTCGCCGCGTCGAGCTCGCGCAGCCGCCGCAGCGCCCGCAGCGAGCCGGCGACCGAGCCCATGAGCACGAACGGGGTGCCGCCGTTGAACACGATGTCCCCGGCGAACAGCACCCGATGCTCGGGCACCCACACGACCACGTCGTTGGTCGTGTGCGCGGGACCGACGTGGATGAGCTCGACCCGCAGCTCCCCGACGTACAGCCGCAGCCGTTCGGGAAACGTCACGGTCGGCGGCACGATCGCGATGTCGCCCCAGTCGACGTGCGGCCACAGGTGGGTGAGCAGCAGGTCCTGCTCGGCCATCTCCGCCGGGCAGTCGTCGTGCCCGATGATCACCGCCTCGTGCGCGAAGACGCAGTTGCCGTAGGTGTGATCACCGTGATGGTGGGTGTTGACCAAGGTGCGCGGGGCGAGCGCGGTCACCGAGGCGATCGCCGAGCGCAGCAGCCGCGCGCGCATCTCGGTGGCCGCCGTGTCGATCAGCGTTACCGACGTCGGGCCGACCATGAAGCCCGCGTTGTTGAGGCACCAGCCGCCGTCCGGCTGGAGGTAGGCGTAGATCCGGTCGGCGACCTCTTCCAGCCGCGGCTGGGGCGCCCTGTGCATCGGCGTCTCCGGGGGACTTGGTGATCCTTTGGGGTTCATCGGCGTTTCTGGAGCAGAAGTGTCCGCCGTGGTGCCTATGCTGCCGCCCGATGAGACTCCTGCACACCTCCGATTGGCACCTCGGCCGCTCCTTCCACCGGGTCGACCTGCTCGGCGCCCAGGCCGCGTTCGTCGACCACCTGCTCGAGACGGTGCGGGCCGAGCGCGTCGACGCGGTGCTGGTGTCGGGGGACGTGTACGACCGGGCGCTGCCGCCGGTCGACGCGGTACGGCTGTGCGACGAGGCGCTGCACCGGCTGGCCGAGCTGACCACGGTGGTGCTGATCGCCGGCAACCACGACTCCGCCCAGCGGCTCGGCTTCGGCGCCGGCCTGATGCGCGCCGCCGGGGTGCACGTGCGCACCGGCCAGGAGGCCGTGGGCGAGCCGGTGCTGCTCGGCGGCGTCGCGGTGTACGGCATCCCCTATCTCGAGCCGGAGCTTGTCACGCCCGCCTGGGGGCTGGCCGAGCGGGGGCACGCGGCGGTGCTCGCCGAGGCCATGCGCCGCGTCCGCGCCGACGCCGCGCGCCGCCCCGACGTCCGTACGGTGGTGCTGGCGCACGCGTTCGTGACCGGCGGCGACCCGTCCGACAGCGAGCGGGACATCTCGGTCGGCGGGGTGTCGCACGTGCCCGCCGGCGTCTTCGCCGGCGTCGACTACGTCGCCCTCGGTCACCTGCACGGCCGGCAGCGGCTGGCCGAGACCGTGCGCTACTCGGGGTCGCCGCTCGCCTACTCGTTCTCCGAAGAGCGCCACCGCAAAGGGTCGTGGCTGGTCGACATCGACGCGACCGGCGTCAAAGAGATCGACTTCGTCGACGCGCCGGTGCCGCGCCCGCTGGCCAGGCTGCGCGGCCGCATCGACGAGCTGTTGACCGGGCCGCGGTACGAGCCGTACCGCGACCACTGGGTGCAGGTGACCCTCACCGACCCCGGCCGGCCGGTCGCGGCGATGGAACGGCTGCGCGCCCGGTTCCCGCACGCGCTGGTGCTCGGCTTCGAGCCCGACGGCGACGCCGGGCCGGCCCGGCGCACCTGGAGCGAGCGGGTCAAGGAGCGCTCCCACCTCGACATCGCCTTCGACTTCGTCGACGAGGTCGGCGGCGCCCCCGCCGGCGCGGCCGAGCGCGCCCTGCTGCACGAGGCCTTCGAATGCTCCCGCCAGGCGCTGGGGCGCGGGTGAGGGCACACCGGCTCGAGGTGACGGCGTTCGGGCCGTTCGCCGGCACCGCCGACGTCGACTTCGACGCGCTGTCCGACGGCGGTCTTTTCCTCATCCACGGGCAGACCGGCGCGGGCAAGACCAGCGTGCTCGACGCGGTCTGCTTCGCGCTGTACGGGCAGGTGGCCGGGGCGCGGAACGCGGCCAGGCGGCTGCGCAGCGACCACGCGCCGGCGGCGGTCGGCCCGCGGGTCGTCCTGGAGGTGACCCTGCGTGGCCGTCGGCTGCGCATCACCCGCTCGCCCGCGTGGCAGCGCCCCAAGAAGCGCGGCGCCGGCACCACGTCCGAGCAGGCCAAGGTCCTGGTCGAGGAGTACACGGGCGGCGCGTGGATCGGCCGGGCCACCCGGCTGGACGAGGCCGGCGACTTCATCGGCGGGCTGCTCGGCATGACCGCCGACCAGTTCTGCCAGGTGGTGATGCTGCCGCAGGGCGAGTTCGCGGCGTTCCTGCGGGCCGGCGCCGAGGAGCGGCACAAGGTCCTCGAGCGGCTGTTCGCCACCGAGATCTTCACCAGGGTCGAGGCGTGGTTGGCCGAGCGGCGGGCGGCGACCCGCCGCGCGGCCGACGAGTTGCGTGCCGCCGCCGACTCCATCGCCGACCGGGTCGCCGAGGCCGCCGGCGCGGACCGCCCGGGAGCGGAGCGGCCGGCGGGCGAGCGCGTTGACGGCGGCGGACGCGTCGACTCGGGCGGCGGGCCGCCGGGGGAGGTGCTCGTGGCCTGGGCGACCGAGCTGGCCGGCCAGCTCGGTGCGGCTTCCGCGGTGACCCGGTCGCTGCGCGCCGAGTCGGCGGTCGCGCTGGAGTCGGCCAGAGCGGCGGCGCAGCACGGCCGCGCCCTCGCCGACCGGCAGCGCCGGCACGCCGACGCGCTGCGCCGGCGGGAGATCCTCGAGACCAAGGCCGCCGAGCGGGCCGAGCTGGCCGCGGCGCTCGACGCCGCGGCCCGCGCCGACCGGGTCATGCCGCTGCTGCGCGCGGTCGGCGAGCGGGCCGCCGTCGCGGATGCCGCCGGCCGCCGCGCCGCCGCCGCCCGCGCCGCCGCCGCCCACCTGCTGCAGCCCCCAGCGCCCAGCCCTGAGTCCGGCTCCGGTTCCGGCTCCGCTTCCGCCCAGGCAGCCGGCGCGTCCGGAGCGGCCGTGTCCGCCGAGGTGCTTGCCGCGGCCGAGCGGGCGCGCCGCGACGAGATGGCCGGGCTCGACCGGCTGCGGGGTGACGCCGCCCGGCTGCGTGCGGTCGGCACCGAGATCGAGCGGGCCAGGCAGGCGGGGGAGCGGCTCGACCAGGAGGAGGCCGCGGTCAGCGCCGCGCTGGTCGAGCTGCCGGCGCGGGTCGGCGCGCTGCGCGACCAGCTCGCGGCCGCCGACCGGCAGGCCGCGGCCCGTCCGGGCGCGGTCGCCGCGGTCGATGACGCCGGCCGCCGCGTCGACGCGGCCGAACGGCGCGACGCGCTGGTCGGCGAGCTCGCGGCGGCCGAGGCGGCG
Organism: Streptosporangiaceae bacterium; assembly: GCA_036378315.1. GTDB lineage: Bacteria > Actinomycetota > Actinomycetes > Streptosporangiales > Streptosporangiaceae > CALAED01. The sequence continues at coordinate 104,791 of DASUWU010000193.1, forward strand.
CACCACGCCGCGGTCGACGCCGCCCAGGAGCGCCGCGACCGGCTACAGGACCTGCGGCAGGCGAGGCTCGACGGCATGGCCGCCGTGCTGGCCAGCGACCTCGCGGCCGGGGAGCCCTGCCGGGTGTGCGGATCTCCCGACCACCCCACCCCGGCCGAGGCGCTCGGCGTCATCCCCACCGACGACGACGAAGACCGCGCGGAGGCGGCGTACGAGCGGGCGCAGGCCGACCGCGAAGAGGCCGCGGCCCGCGTCGCTGAGCTCGGCGCCGAGCTCGATGCCGCCCGCGACCTGGCCGGCGACCGCACGGTGGACGCGCTGACCGCCGACCTGGCCGCGGCCGTGGCCGAGCTCGACGCGATCGACGCGGCGGTCGCCGATGCCGACCGGCTGGCCGCCGAGCTTGACGCCGCCGAGGCCCGGCTGGACGCCGCCCGCGACGAGCGCGACGAGATCGTCCGCCGGCTGACCGAGAACGCCACCCGGCTGGCCGAGCTGGCCGCCGAGTCCGACCGGCTGCGCACCAGGCTCGACGAGGCCCGCGGCGCCGACCCGAGCATCGAGGCGCGCGTCGACCGGCTCGGCCGTGAGGCCGACCAGCTGCACGCGGCGGTCGAGGCGGTCCGCGGCGCCGCGACCGCCGTCCAGGAGCTCGCCGACGCCAGGGCGGCGGCCGAGCGCGCCGCGACCGGCGCGGGTTTCGGTTCGGCCGAGCAGGCCGTCAAGGCCGCCCTGCCGGACGGTGTACGGGCCGAACACCTCGCGCGGTTGCGCGCGCTCGACGCCGAGGAGGCGGCCGTCGGTGCGCTGCTCGCCGACCCCGAGCTGGCCGGGGCGGCCGGCGAGCCGCCGCCCGACCTGCCGGCGCTCGAGGCAGCCCTGGCGGCGGCCGAACGCCACCACACCGCCGTGGTCTCGGCTGCCGACCGGGCCGTGCAGCGCGGCG
>DASUWU010000194.1:0-9691 GCA_036378315.1 Streptosporangiaceae bacterium
TCGCCGGCGCCCTCCTCACCGCCACCGCCCTCGCCGTCACCCTCTCCGAACGCCTCCTCCCCATCCGGCTCCACGCGAACGCGGAGCAAGACCTTTGAAGTAGTTCGAAGGACGCGCATAGAATGGCCTGCTCCGGAAGAAAAGCGCCATTCTCGGTTCCGCGGCGACCTTGCCAAGCACCCGGCGCCCTATAGCTTCAACTCGACTATGGGCGGCCTCGGGCGAACCTGTCGAGAGTGAAAGTTTCCTGTTCGGCCGCTACGCCGGGAACCGGCTGCGCCTGCTCAGGCGAGGTGTGGCGGACGCGTGCGCCACAAGCACATTGACTATCGCTCCGGCTTCGCCGTACGTTTCGTGCCGTTCGCATTGTTAACGATAACACCACGAATTCGAACGGCAAAGGGGAGTGCGATTTTGAGACACCGAACCATGATTATCGCCATTGCGGCTTTGGCGCTTCTCACGGCCACGGGTCCCTTGGCGGAGGGCGCGGGCCCCGGCAGGACCGCGTCGAGCAGTGCCCTCGCATCGACGGCCGGCTGCGGCAGGACGCCCACGCTGACCAGTGGGACGCGCACGATTCAGAGCGGCGGCCGAAGCCGCACCTATATCCTGCGGATTCCCGACGGGTACGACAACACGCATCCCTACCGGCTGATCTTCGCATTCCACTGGCGAGACGGCACCGCCACCGACGTCGCCACGGGTCAGATCGTGCAGCGCGACACGTGGGCCTATTACGGACTCCTGCGGCTGTCGAACAACAGCACCATCTTCGTCGCGCCCCAGGGCATCAACAACGGCTGGGCCAACACCGGCGGCGAAGACGTCACCTTCACCGATGACATGCTCAGGCAGATCGAGTCGGACCTCTGCGTCGACACCTCGCAGGTCTTCTCCATGGGCTGGAGCTTCGGCGGCGGCATGAGCTTCGCGCTCGCGTGCGCCCGGCCGAACGTCTTCCGCGCGGTCGCGGTCTACTCCGGCGCGCAGATCAGCGGATGCAGCGGCGGCACCCAGCCCGTCGCGTACTTCGGCGCTCATGGCATCAGGGACTCGGTCCTGAACATCTCCCTTGGAAGGGCACTGCGCGACCGGTTCGTCAGCAACAACGGCTGCACTCCCCAGAACCCGCCCGAGCCGGCGCAGGGCAGCCTGACGCACACGGTCACCGCGTATTCGGGGTGCAGGGCCGGCTTCCCCGTCGTGTGGGCCGCGTTCGACGACGATCACAATCCCGCGCCGTCTGACGGGGCCACCGGCCTCAGCCCCAATACGTGGCTTCCGGCGGAGACGTGGCGGTTCATCACGCAGTTCCAGAGCACCTCCTCGCCCAGCCCGACCCCAACCCCGACTCCAACTCCAACCCCGACGCCGACGCCAACCCCGACGCCTGTCCCGACCGGTGCCTGCTCGGCCACGATGCGGGTCGCCAACTCCTGGTCCGGCGGCTGGCAGGGTGAGGTCGCGGTACGCGCGGGCACCTCGCCGATCAACGGTTGGACCGTGAACTGGACCTGGCCGGCTGGCCAGAGCGTCACCCAACTGTGGGGCGGCGTGCGGTCCGGCACCGGCTCGGCCGTGACCGTACGCAACGAGTCGTGGAACGGCTCAGTCGCCGCCAACGGCGGCACGACCTTCGGCTTCCTCGCGTCGGGATCCGCCACCACCCCCGCCTTGACCTGTACGAGCCCGTGATCCCCACCGGTCTTGTGAGCGTGGCTGGTCACAGGAGTGACCACGGCTGAACGCCGCCTGTCCGCGAGAGACTCGCGGACAGGCGGCTTCGGCCTCTGGCCGCGGCCGGCGTCAGGTGGGCGGGGTCAGGCCGGCGGGGCGGCGGTGCTTTCGCCGGGGAGGAGGTGGGGGGCGACGAGGGTGGCCGGCGGGACGCCTTCGGCGCCGTCGAGCTTGCCCATCACCAGTTCGACCGCGCGGCGGCCGATCTCTTCGGCGGGGATCGGGACGCAGGTCAGCCGCGGGGAGACGTGGGCGGCGAGGTCCTCAGGACACAGGGCGATGACCGAGACGTTCTGCGGGACGTGCCGGCCGAGGCCGCGGAGCGTCTCCAGCAGGGGGGCGACCGCGGCCTCGTTGTGGACGACCAGGCCGGTGAGGCCGGGGTGGTCGTCGAAAAGGCGCTTGATCGTGTCGCGGACCGCGCTGTGCGAGGGGTCGCAGGGCCGCACGGCGGCGCGCAGGCCGCGGCGGGCCACGGCCGACTCGAAACCGGAGGTTGTGCGCTGGGCAAAACCCGTGCCGCGGGCGAAGACGGCGCTCGGCGGGCCGATGAACGCGATTTCACGATGTCCGAGATCGGCCAGATGATCCACACAGCGCGCGGCGGCGGCCACGAAGTCGAGGTCGACGCAGGTAAGCCCGGCCGGGTCGGCGGGAAAGCCGATCAGTACGGCGGGAAGACCGAGCTCGCGCAGCACGGGGACGCGGCTGTCGTTGAGCTCGATGTCCATCACGATCACGGCGTCGACCAGCGCGGACCGCGCGACGCGGCGCAGGCCGTCCGGACCTTCGTCGTTGGTGAGCAGCAGGACGTCGTGGTCGTGTTCGCGCGCACCGGTCACCACCGAGGTGGCGAACTGCATCAGGATCGGCACGTGCATGTCGGTGCGGAGCGGGAGGACCAGGGCGATCACGTTGGCGCGGCTGCTGGCCAGCGAGCGGGCCCCGGCGTGCGGGTGGTAGCCGAGGACGGCGATGCTCTGCTCGACGCGCAGGCGGGTCTGCTCGGAGATGGACCGCTTGCCGCTGAGCACGTACGAGACCGTGCTGGGTGAGACCCCGGCGTGCCGGGCGACGTCCGCAATCGTGACCATTGGCCCCCGTCCGCGCGAAGCGGATGTCGAAGCGCTTCGATGGCGTGAATCTAGCCGTGTCCCCACTAAAGCACAAGCCCTCCGGACGAACGGAACCCGCCGTGGGCTCGCCCTGGAACTTCGCGCATTAAGGGGGTTGACGACCTTCCCCGCGTTGTGTGAGGTTCGTCTTCGCGACTGGATAGTCGAAGCGCTTCGACATCCCTGTCCGTACGCATCAGGGAGGACCTTCATGGCCCTCAACCCACCCCGGAAGCTCAGGACTCCCCGAGCCCGACACCGGGCTCCCATAGCAGTGGCCGCCGCCGTGCTGCTGGCGGTCACCCTGGTGACCCCGGGCGCCGTCGCCCGCGCGACCCTCCCGTTCCAGAACCCGCGGCTGCCGGTGCGGGCGCGGGTGGACGACCTGCTGCAGCGGCTCACCCTGGACGAGAAGATCTCGCTGCTGCACCAGTACGAGCCGGCGATCCCGCGCCTGGGCATCAAGGCGTTCAAGACCGGCACCGAGGCACTCCACGGGTACGCCTGGACCAGCGACGCCGCCGGCACGCAGATCTACGCGAAGGGGACGGTCTTCCCGCAGGCGGTTGGCCTTGCCAGCACCTGGGACCCCGCGCTGGTCAAGCAGGTCGGCAACGCCGTCGGCACCGAGGCCCGCGGCTACAACTCCACCAACGACGAGCGGCAGCTGTGGGGTCTCAACGTCTGGGCCCCCGTCGTCAACCTGCTGCGCGACCCGCGCTGGGGCAGGAACGAGGAGGGCTACTCCGAGGACCCGACCCTCACCGGCGCCATCTCCACCGCGTACGGGCGGGGTCTCGAGGGCGACAAGCCGGGTTACCTGCTGACCGCCCCGACCCTCAAGCACTACCTCGCCAACAACAACGAGGTCTCCCGCGCCACCTCGGACGTGCAGCTGCGCGAGCGGGTGCTGAACGAGTACGACCGGCAGGCGTTCAAGCCGGCCATCTCGGCGAACGCGGCGACCGGCGTGATGTCCTCCTACAACGGCGTGAACGGCCGGCCGAACGCGGTCAACCCCGACCTCGGCACCACCGTCAGGTCGTGGACCGGGCAGGACCTGCTCAACGTCACCGACGCCGGTCTCGCCGACAGCCTCGCCGGTCCAGGCACCGACCCGACCTGGAACACGCACTACTACCCGAACTACACCGAGGGCGACGCGGCGATCCTCAAAGCCGGTACCGACAGCTTCACCATCGACAACGGCAACAACACCAACACGGTGAACGCGATCAAGGACGCCCTCGCGAAGGGCCTGCTCACCCCCGCCGACATCGACGCCGCCGTCGGGCACATCCTGTCGATCCGGGTACGGCTCGGCGAGTTCGACCCGGGCGGCGGCCCGTACGGCGCGATCGACTCGTCCGTCATCGACTCCCCGGCCCACCAGCGGCTGAACCGCCAGGTCGCGGACGCGTCCCAGGTCCTGCTGAAGAACGCGCCGAACAACGCCGGCGGCAGGACGCTGCCGCTCGACCCGGCGACCACCAAGAAGGTCGCGGTCGTCGGCCCGCTCGAGAACACGCTGTACGCGGACTGGTATTCGGCGAACCTCCCATACAAGGTCACCCCGCTGGACGGGATCAAGGAGCGGCTCGGCGCCGGTGCCACCGTCAACGCCAGCGAGGGCGTGGACCGTATCGCGCTCAAGGACGTCAAGACCGGCAAGTACGTCACCGCGGGCGGCGGGGCGAGCGGCGCGGTCATCGGCGAGAGCGCGACGACCGCCGACGCCACCGCCCAGTTCGACGCCTTCGACTGGGGCCAGGGCGTGCTGGCCCTGCGCAGCGCGGCCAACGGCAAGTACGTCGGCTACAACTTCGCGAACTTCGTCAACGACCAGGATCAGCCGGGCGGCTGGTTCGTCCAGCAGCAGTTCAAGCTGGAGCAGCGGCCCGACGGCAACTACGTGATCAGGTACGCGGGGTATGAGACCCTCGCGAGCTGGTTCACCCAGAACCACTACCTCACGCTGCGGCCCGACGGCACCCTCAACCTCGGCGCGAGCACGCCCGACGCGGCCACCGAGTTCTCCAAGGAGACCATCAGCAGCGGCGTGGAGGACGCGGTCGCCGCGGCCAAGGGCGCCGACGCGGCGGTCGTCGTGGTCGGGTCCATGCCGTTCATCAACGGCCGCGAGGACCACGACAGGACCACGATGGCGCTCGCCCAGGGCCAGGAGGACCTCGTCAAGGCGGTCCGCGCCGCCAACCCGAACACCATCGTCGTGCTCGAGGACAGCTATCCCACGACCATCAACTGGGAGCAGCAGAACGTGCCGGCGATCGTGTGGACGACGCACGCGGGCCCGGAGACCGGACACGCCGTCGCCGACGTGCTGTTCGGCGACGTCAACCCCAGCGGGCACCTCACCCAGACGTGGTACCGCTCGGACGGCGACCTGCCGAGCATCCTCGACTACGACATCATCAAGTCCGACCGCACGTACCTCTACTACAGGGGCACGCCGCTGTACCCGTTCGGGTACGGGCTGTCGTACACCACCTTCGAGTACGGCCATCTGCGGCCGGCCGCCCGCTCGGTCGGCGCGGGCGGCACCGTGACCGTCGCCGTCGACGTGACCAACACGGGGACGCGGTCCGGCGCCGAGGTCGTCCAGCTCTACACCCACCAGCGGGCCTCGCGGGACAAGGAGCCGGTCAAGCAGCTGCGTGCGTTCCAGCGGGTGGACCTGCGGCCCGGCCAGACCAAGACGGTCCGGCTCACGGTGCGCGCGGCCGACCTGGCGCACTGGGACGTGACCCGGGCCAGGTGGGTCGTCGAGTCCGGTGCCTACGACCTGATGGCGGGCTCGTCCTCGGCGGACATCTGGGCGCGGGCCGCGCTCCGCGTGCGCGGCGAGACCATCCCGGCGCGCGACCTGTCCAAGGCCACCCGCGCAGCGTCCTTCGACGACTACGCCGGCGTCCGGCTGGTCGACGAGAGCAAGGCGCGCGGGACCGCGGTCGGCGCGACCGCCGCCGGCCAGTGGGTGAAGTTCGCCGACGTCGGATCCATCGCGCACGCCTTCACGGCGAGGACGGCACGGGAGAGCGCCGGAACCGGATCGATCGAGATCAGGCTCGACTCCCCGACCGGACGGCTCCTGGGCACCGCGACCGTGGCCTCGACCGGCGACAGGTACACCTACGCGACCACGACGGCGGCGCTGAGCGGCGCCGCCGGCCACCACGACGTGTACCTCGTGTTCTCCGGAGACACCCGGATCAGCACCTTCTCCATCAACTAGCCACACGGCATCGCGGACCGGTGTCCCGCCCCACTCGACTCCTCCGGGGCGGGACACCTCGCGATCGAGCCATCGCCATCGCCATAGAGCCGTCCGCGGGAGGAAGGACCACCGACATGAGAGGCAGCCGGGGGGCCGCCGCCACCGCCATCCACCGTGTGATCACCGTCCTGGCGGCGCTCGTCGTGATCGTGCCCGTCGGGTGGTCGATCACGCCGGGCCACAACGCGTCGACCGCGGCGGCGAAGCCGCCGCCCGTGGTGCACCGGGTGACCTACGACCACTACTCGCTGATGATCGACGGCAACCGGGTGCTGCTGCAGGCTGGCGAGTTCCACTACTTCCGGTTGCCCAGTCCCGATCTGTGGCGGGACGTCATGGAAAAGCTCAAGGCCGAGGGCTTCAACGCGGTCTCCATCTACTTCGACTGGGCATACCACTCCCCCAAGGCCGGCGTGTACGACTTCAGCGGCGTCAGGGACGTCGACCGGTTGCTGCGCACCGCCGAGCAGGTCGGGCTGTACGTGATCGCCCGCCCCGGTCCCTACATCAACGCGGAGACGACGGGCGGCGGCTTCCCCGCCTGGTTGAAGAACGTGCCGGGACGGGCCAGGACCAGCGCACCCGGCTATACCGCCGCCTACCAGGACTGGCTCGGCCACATCGACGCGATCCTGGCCAGGCACCAGGTCACCAGGGGCGGCTCGGTGCTGCTCTACAACGCCGAGAACGAGTACGCCGTGAACACCGACCGCCAGTACATGGCGGACATCGAGGCCAAGGCCCGGGCCGACGGGATCGACGTGCCGATCACCCACAACCAGTGCTGCGACGCGGCGTCCTGGACCACCGACTGGGCCACCGGGCAGGGCGCGGTGAACATCCTCGGCGTGGACGACTACCCGCAGTCGTTCGACTGTCCCAACGCCGGCACCACGTGGGGGCCGTGGGGCGAGGGCGTCACCGAGCGCACCCGCGAGGACACCCCGGTGTTCGCCGCCGAGTACCAGGGCGGGTCCATCGACACGTTCAACGCCGGGTACGCGGCCTGCCGCGAGCTGACCGGCGTCAACTACATGAAGTACTTCCACAAGAACAACCTGATCGCCAGCGGCGCCACCGCGTTCAGCTACTACATGGGCTTCGGCGGCACCAACTGGGGCTGGCTCGCGCAGCCCAACGACGTCTACACCTCCTACGACTACGGCGCGGCGATCACCGAAAACCGCCAGCTCACCGCCAAGTACGACGAGTTCAAGCGGCAGAGCCTCTTCCTGCGGGCCGTGGCGCCGCTGACCAAGACCGACGCCGCGGCCGGCCCGGCCTCCGACAACCCGGCGATCGCCACGGCGGCGCGGGTCAACCCCGACACCGGCACCCAGTTCGTGCTGGTGCGCCACACCGACCGGGCGGCGACGAGCGACGACTCGGCGACCCTCGACTGGACCGCCCCTGACGGCCGCTACACGCTCCCGGTCAGGCTGAACGGGCGGGACGCCAAGGTCCTCGTCGCCGGGTACGACATGGGCGGCCAGCGGCTCGCCGTGTCCAGTTCGGAGATCATGACACACGCGTCCATCCCGACCGGACGCGGCGGCGGCCGGGACGTCGCGCTGCTGTACGGCAGGGACGGCGAGCCGGGCACGACCGTGCTGCGGTACGCGGCACGGCCGAGCGTCAAGGTGCTCGCCGGCGCGGTGACGTCGTCGTACGACTCCGGCTCCGGCGACCTGAAGCTGGACTACACCCACACCGGTCTCGCCCGCGTGCTGATCAGCGGCGGCGGGCGGCGGCCGCTGCTGCTCCTCATCGGCACGGACGCGACGGCCGCGACGTTCTGGCAGCCGGCCGGTGACGTGCTGGTGCGTGGCACATCACTGGTCAGGTCCGCCGCGGTGGAAGGCCGGTCCGTCGCGCTCCGCGCCGACACCGAGCGCGCCGGCGACGTCGAGGTGTTCGCGCCGGCCTCGCGGCTCACCGTGAACGGCATGCCGGTCGCGGCCGCGCGGACGGCGAGCGGCTCCCTGCTCGGCAAGCTGCCCGGGCCCGCGCCCGTACGGCTGCCGGCGCTGACCGGGTGGCGGACCCGCGGCGAGGCGCCCGAGGCGGCGCCCGGCTTCGACGACTCCCGCTGGACGGCGGCCGACAAGACCACCAGCCTGAGCCCGTTCCCACCGAAGACTCTCCCGGTGCTGTACGCCGACGACTACGGATACCACTACGGGTCGGTGTGGTACCGCGGGCACTTCACCGCGTCCGGCGCCGAGACAGCCGTCTCGCTGAACGCGATCACCGGCAAGCGCGGGCGCTACCTGGTCTGGCTGGACGGCCGCTACCTGGGTTCGGCGGCCGGCGGCGTGGAGGCCGACGCCGACGCGCCGGTGAACCCGGACCCGGGCCCCGGCGAGTTCCCGGTCCCGGCCGGGCTGCTGCGGCCAGGACAGCCGGCCACGCTGTCGGTGCTGGTCGAGAACATGGGCCACAACGACGACTGGACCGCCGAAGAGAGCCGGCACCGGCAACCGCGCGGCCTGGTCGGCGCCTCGGTCACCGCGCCCGGCGGCTCCAGCGCGGCGATCTCCTGGCGGATCCAGGGCGCGGCCGGCGGCGAGAACCTCGTCGACCGGGTCCGCGGCCCGCTCAACACCGGCGGCCTGTACGGCGAGCGCACCGGCTGGCACCTGCCCGGCTATCCCGACGGCTCGTGGGCGAGGGGCGCGCCCGGCGCCGTCCGTCCCGGCGTGACGTGGTTCCGCACCGGGTTCCGGCTCGACCTGCCGAAGGGGCAGGACACCGCCGTGGCGCTGCGGTTCGGCGGCGAGATCCCGCAGGGTGCGCGGGTGATCTTCTTCCTCAACGGCTGGAACCTCGGCCAGTACGGCGCCGACATCGGCCCGCAGACCGACTTCACGCTTCCGGCCGGGCTGCTCAGGCAGCACGGCGGGAACACGCTCGCGCTCGCGGTCATCGCCGAGCGGGACGCGTCGGTCGCGCCGCCGGGCCTGGTGGTCGCCGGCACCCAGCGCGGCGGCGACTCCGTGTCCGACGTCCCGTCCCCCGCGTACTCCCCCGCCTACTCCCACGAACGACCGAGGTAGCAACGATCATGCGTAGACGGACCTTCATGGCGACGACGGCGCTCGCGCCCGCGGCGGGCGGCGCGCTGCCGCGGCCGGCGGCGCGGGCGGCCGCGCGGCCGGCCACATCCATGGGCAACAGGTACGCCCCGCAGCGGCGCTTCGTGGACTGGCGCTTCGGCATGTTCATCCACTTCAACATCGGCACCTTCCACGACGTCGAGTGGGTCGACCCGTTCCAGGACCCGATGTCGTTCAACCCGACCGCGCTCGACTGCGGGCAGATCTGGGCCGCGTCCGCTCCCGGCTCGACACGCTCACCTATCTGCCGCGGCAGGACACCGCGGCCGACTTCTCCTTCGAGCCGTTCATCACCGAGGGCAACATCACGGCCTACCGCGTCTCGGTGAGCGTCGACGGCACGGCGTTCCGTGCGGTCGCGCGCGGCTCGTGGGCCGGCGACCACACGCTCAAGAGGGTGCGGTTCCGGCCGGCGACCGCCCGGT
>DASUWU010000195.1:0-26021 GCA_036378315.1 Streptosporangiaceae bacterium
GAAGTAGGGCTTCAGCTCCGGTGGTAGGCCGCGCAGGCCGGAGTCGGTCCGGGCCGTGAAGCCGGGCATGGTCGTCATCAGGTTGAAGGCGAACCAGGCCGCGTCCTTGGTGTGCCGGCCGTCGGCCTCGTCGGTGGCTCCAGCGGCGGCGGCGAAGGAGCGACCCAGCTCGTTCGCCGCCGCACCGTCGGTGGCGGTCACCGAGGTGAGCTTCCGCAGCACGTCGGAGAGGCGCGGCAGCTCCGAGGACGCGGCCCGCGCGCCGGAAGTCGGGGATGCGGGGGACGCGAGCGCGGCGGCCGGGGCCCCGGCGGGGGTGTAGTCGCCTGAGTAGCCGCCGATGGCGAGCCGGGCGGCAGCGGGGTTGTTGCCGAGCGCGCGCAGGAACAGCGTGAACGCGACCGGATCCCGGTCGTGGATGCCGCGGTCTTCGAGGCCGGGGACCATGATCGGATCGAGTGCCTGCCGTTGCACCACGCCGGCCAGCCAGTCGGCGGAGAAGCGGCCGTGGCCGACCAGCTTAGAGATGCCGCGCACGTCGTCGAGGCTGTCCTGGGGGTGCAGCATCGCATCGCGGACCCGTCCGAACCCGTCGATGTTCCCGCCGGCGCTGATCGCGGTGCCGAACGCGTCGCTGATGTCGTTGATCTGCTGGGCGCGCAGCTCGTTGTCGCCCCGGTTGACTTCGAGCGGGAGCCGCTTCGTGGCCTCCGGGCCGAGCGCGGCGAAGAACGCCGCCGTCACGTCCGGGTCGTACTTGTGCGCCGCCAGCTCTGCCAGGACCGCCTTGTAGTGGACCGGGTTCTTGATCGCGGCCAGCCGGGCCGCCAGCGACCGCCCGTACCGGCGGGCCTCGTCAGGGGTCGCGAACGCGGACTCCACGTACGGCCGCAGGCCACCCGGCTGCGGTCCGCTCCACTCCATGATGGCGTCGCGGCGGCGCTCAAGCTGCGGGATCTGCTCGTCGATCCAGCCGCCGATCCGGGCGATCCGGTTCAGCGCACCGGTGTCGACCTCGGGAAAACCGGACAACAAGCTGCGCCACCGTGCCGGAACCTGCGCGAGATCTTCCCGCCCCCGTTCCAGCAACCGGATGAGCCGGGTCATCTCTTCCGGATCGATGCCGGAGAACCCCGCCGGGAATCCGGCCGAGCCGTCCCGCGCCATCGCATCTCCCCCAGAGCCGATGCCGCTCACAGATAGCGCAAATCCAGACACTGCGTCAACACGACGAGTTATGGCCGGACTGGATGGCCTTGACGAACGAAGCCATATTTCAGAACACATTGGCCCTTCTGGCCGCAGGGGCGCCTCGTGCGGCGGAGGCGGGATTCCCGCCCACCGGCCCGCTGGTTGATCGACAAATCCGGTTGATTGCCCTGGAGCCCGCCGGTTACGGTTCGGGGACTGATCATCCAGAGGATCCGAGGGACCTGGCCCGGTGACGGTCCGGCAACCTGCGCTCGCCGCAAGGTGCCAACGCCAGGATCGATGAGGAGACCATGAGCTTCCCGGTCGACGTTCCCGCGCTGCACGGCTCCCTTGTCCGCCTCGAACCGCTGGCGCACCGTCATGCCGCGGACCTGATGGTGGCGGCGGAAGAGGACCGCAACGCCTACGCCTTCACCGGCGTACCGCGCGCATGGGAGGTGGAGGACTATCTCGCCGCCCACTTCGAACGCGTGCGCGAGGGCAAGCTGGCGCCATTCGCCCAGGTCAGGCGACGCGACGGCCGAGCGGTGGGGGTCACAGCGTACTGGGATCCCCGTCGCTGGCCGGGCCGCGACGAGCTGTTCGCCATCGAGATCGGCTGGACGTGGCTGGCCGCGTCGGCGCAGCGGACCGGCATCAACGCCGAGGCGAAGCTGCTGCTGTTCGAGTACGCGTTCGAGACCATGGGCGTGACGCGCGTCGATCTGAAGACCGACGCCCGCAACGAGCGGTCCAGGCGCGCGATCGAGCGCTCGGGGGCGCGGTTCGAGGGCGTGCTCCGCCAGTGGTCGCGATCGCACGCTCCGGGCGAGGAGGGCAGGCTGCGCGACTCCGCGATGTTCTCGGTCGTCGCCGCCGAATGGCCGGCCAAGAAGGTTGCCCTGCGCCGCCGGCTGGCCCGGGACGGCCACACCGAATCGGTCGGATGATCGCGCCACCGGCCCGGCGGCGCGGCGAAGGATGAACTGGCGAGGGATCGGCTTCGTACCCATCACCGGGTCCGTCGCTTCCGAGGAGGTCGCCGCTCGTGACCATCGTTCGCGCACTCGCCGCAGGGGGCGTACCGGGGCTCGTGCTGGCCGCATTGGTAGTGGTCCCGGCCCGTCCCGCCGCCGCGCACGGAGCCCTGTCGTACCCGATGAGCCGGACGATGGCCTGCGGCCCGGAAGGCGGGTCGAAGGCGCGATCGGCGGCCTGCCGGGCGGCCAGGGCGGTGAGCGACCCGGCGGCGCTGGAGGAATGGGACAACCTGCGGGTTTCCGGCGTGGCCGGCCGGGATCGCCGGATGATCCCGGACGGGAGGCTGTGCAGCGGCGGGCTCGACGCCTACCGCGGGCTCGACCTGCCGCGCCGCGACTGGCCGGCGACCAGGCTGCGCCCAGGAGCTCGGCTGACCTTCCGCTACCGTACGACGATCCCGCACGAGGGTGGCTTCAGGCTGTACGTCACCAGGGATGGCTACGACCCGGCCCGGCCGCTCAGGTGGTCCGACCTGGAGCCGCGGCCCTTCGCCACCGTCACCGATCCGCCGATCAAGGACGGCGCGTACGTCATGCCGGCGCGGCTGCCGCGGGGCAAGTCCGGCCGGCACGTCATCTACACGATCTGGCAGAACTCCAGCACCCCTGACACGTACTACTCCTGCTCCGACGTCGTGTTCGGAGGGGAGAGCGGCGGCGGCACGCCCGCCGCCGGGAACGGCTCCCGGGACGACCCGGCGGCAACGGCCGGCGAGCCGTCCGAAGGGGCCGCGGGCCGCTCGGCCGCGCCCAGCCCCGCCATCACTCTCAACGCGGTGAAGGAGAGTTCGCACAGCGCGTTGCCGCTGGTCGCCGGCGGTGCGGCCGTCGTGCTCGTCGCGACGGGCGCCGGGGGCGCGCTCGTCGTGCGCCGCCGCCGGCCGGTCAGCCGCGGCGGGCGGTGATGATCCAGGCGCGCGAGTCGAAGTGGACGCCGCGCCCGTCGCCGCGCCCATCGCCGCGCCCATCGCCGCGCCCGTCGCCGTGCGCGGCGAGCAGCGCGCGCAGCCGCCGCCTGGCCCGCTCCGCCGCCGCGGCGTCCATGCCGGCGAGCAGGCCGGCCGGCTCCCGCAGCCCGAGGACGAACTCGGCCGCGACCTCGACGTCAGGCCCGTAGTAGACGGGCTCGTGTACGTCGGTGAAGCCGACGTCGGTGAACCCCGACCTCTCGAGGACGGCCGTGGTGGCGGCCGGGTCGCCAAGGGAGAACGGGTCGGCGCCGGGCGGCGCGGACGCCGCCGGGGCGTCCTGGCGATCGCCCAGGATGGCGCCGCGCACCGCGGTCGACCACTCGTTGCGGTCGCGGGCCTGCCAGACCAGCAGGACCAGCCGGCCGCCCGGGCGCAGCGCCCGCCCGATGTTGGTGAACGCGGCGACCGGGTCGGCGAAGAACATCACGCCGAACCGGCTGAGGCACAGGTCGAAGCTCTCCGGCGCGAACAGCCACGTCTGGGCGTCGGCCCGCAGGTAGCACACATTGCGCAGGCTCTCCCGCGCGGTGCGCTGTCGAGCCACCGCCAGCACCGGCTCGGCGAGGTCCACGCCGACGACCCGGCCGGCCACGGCGGCGCGGGCGGCCTCCCGGGTCGACTCGCCCGTACCGCAGCCGATGTCGAGCACTTGGTCGCGCGGACCCACTGCGGCGGCGGCACGGAACCGCTCGTTGTGCGGCCGCACCTCCTCGTCGAACAGGCTGGCCAGCCTGGCCCGATGGCCCCCGGTCGGCTGCCCTGGAGCGCTCCCTGACACCCGCGTCACCCGCCTTCCCCGCCGGCACTTGGTCACCACGACCGATCTTCTCGATTGTGGTCGACCGCGACGCCGCGCCGCGACCGGGGTGCCCGCGCGGGTCAGAACATCTCGACGCAGTCGTAGCTGTAGCCGGGGCTGAGGAAACGGCTGCCGCTCGATCCGCTGATGACGCTGATCGTCATCGTGTTCGTGCCCGCGACGAACGCGCTGGCCGGGACGTTGAACGTGTAGAGCGCGTTGTTGCCGCGGTAGCTGCCGATCGTGAGGCTGCGCGAGCTTGGCTGGCTGGACGGCGACGGCGCTGGGGACGTCCAGCCGTTGACCGTGATCTGCGGCCGGCCGCCGGCGTAGGCGGCGCTGATCCCGATCCGGACCGTACGGGCGGCGAGCTGCCCCGACGACAGGGTGAACCTGACCGTCGTCGGGTTGTTGACGTCCTTCCACTGGTAGGCGGGGAAGTCGCCGGGCTGGCTGCTGCCCACGGTGTACGTGGACGGGCCCCAGCCGCTCATCCGGCTGTCGGACGGGTGCATCCACGTCAGGTTGTTCCAGTTCTTGAAGCCCGTGGGCGCGCCGGTCCAGGCACCGATGCGCCACAGCGCCGCCGGGGTCGTCCAGCCGGACGTGATGTTCTGGCCGCTGGTGGTGGCGCCGGCCGTCACCGTCACGGTGCGCGTGGCGACGTTCAGCTCGTCCTGGTAGAGGGTCTGGGTGTAGGTGCCGGGCTTCATGGCGGGGCTGGAGAAGTTGCCCGTCGAGGGGTCGGCCGTGGCCCAGTACTGCGCGGCGCCGTTCGCGAACCCGACGACGGCGGCGCGCCCGGCCGTCACCCCCATCGCCTTGCCCGTGACGAAGCCGCGGCCCGAGGCGGCCACCGCGCCCTGGAGGCCCAGGCCGTACATGAACGACATGTCCGGCTGGCTCGGCGTGGAACCGTTGGTGAGGGCCAGCGCGTACGGCCCGTACAGCACGCCGAGGCGCTGGCTCTCGGTCTGGTTGTGCCCGGAGAACAGGTAGTTGTAGAGCTCGATCGACGCGCTCGTGCCCTGCTGCTCGATGTCGCGGAAGAAGGGGCCGCCGGCACTGCTCTCCCGGTTGCCGTAGTGCATGAACGCGCCGATGCCGTTGCCGGTGACGCCGCGGGTGGTCAGGTTCATCGCCTGCCGGTTGGAGTAGTACTTCGACCGCGTCTGGCCGTTCACCAGGTCGATGTCGGTGGACTCGATCGCCGTGCCGCCGCTGACGTCGGACGGCTGGTTGATGTTGGACAGCACGGAGCGGTTGAGGTACTGGATCCAGCGCAGCTCGCCGCCGCCTCCCTGACCGACGAACGTGGCCATGTAGATGGTGTTCTGCCCGCTCACCGCCACGTAGTAGTGGTGCAGCGTGCCGCCGCTGTACCAGGCGTTCGTGGAGGCGGTGACGATGATGGTGCTCCCGCTCTGCGACGCGGTCACCGTGGGGCTGGGAATGCCGGATTCCACGTGCGACTCGTTCGTCCCCGACGGCTGCAGCTCGACGCCGTTGTAGTTGAGCGACGTCATCCCGCCCGTGCTCTGCCGGATCTTGAAGACGAGGCCGCCGCCGGTGGTTACGGTGTAGAACCCCCCGCTGTTCGCGAGGCCGAACGCCGCCGCGTCCGCCCGCCGCGCGGCGAGCGGGCCGCCGGCCACGGTCGCGGCGCCCGCGGCCGCCCCGAGGAGAAACTCGCGCCTGCCGATGGATGTCATGGCCGTCCACCTCTCGGGAAAGCGTTTGCCACCGCGTCCGCGGAAGTTAGCACCGCGTCTCAACGGAGGTCAACGTGCCGTTTCAGAAAGCACGTTTAGCTGAGCGAATTCATGAACGCTTTCACGATCTTGGGCGCCGGCGTGTTCCCCAGGGGACATCCGCGACACCGCACACCCCACCGCAAGGATCCGGCGCCTGTCGTTATCACCTTCCGCCGGCGACGTCCACCATGTGAACGTCGTCACCTTCGCGTATCTTGCCCCGAACCAGCCCGTCAACTGGCCTTTTTTCAAGCATTCGTGCTGTCCATCAGGGCAACTCCGTGCCGTTGATCTTTGCCATGGGGCAGCTATCATCTGTCACCGATCGACATCAGTATGTAAGGTGGGCGGGTACCCTCCGGGGAGTTGTGCGTGACGCTTTGATGGTGCCTTTGACACGGGCGGAACCGAGGCGATGTATACCGGCCACTCAAGATCTCCTCAGTACGACGAGGCTGCCGCCATCGTCAGGGAGACCAAAGACGTTCAAGACGCCGTAGTCTCGGCGCTCATCCAGTACCTCGAACTCTCCGAGAGAATGCGTGAGTTCGAAGATGCCTTTAGCGCGCAGATACTGAGCACCGCCGGCGAGCTTTTCATGATGCGAACGAAACGCAAGCAGCTCGAGGCGGCATACGATCGCATCCGGAAGAAGATGAACAACGGCGAGTACGGCGACGACGGGGAAATTAGAGAGGACGTCGACGCCGCGCTACAATTCCTCGACATCGAGGCCGACGCACTGGATGCGGTCCCCGGCGAGCAGAATCGCACGTCGGGTTGGACCGATAGCGACGAGCTCGACACGGCTACGAAGGAACGGATCTACCGCGCCTTCCGGCGTATTGTTCTTCCCCGGGTCCATTCTGATACGTCCGACGCCGATGTCTCCGAGTTCGAGGTGGCGTTTTTCGCATACCAGTCCAGGGACTACACCGTCATGGAGGCCTTCGTCATCCGATATCGGGAGAATATCGGTCTCGAGGAAGACGGCCAACTCCTCACCCTGGCACAGCTGACGACCCGCCTCAAGGAATATCAGTCCGCGCAGAAACGGCTGGACAATCGGCTACGTGTGATGCACAAGGAAGTTACATCTGCCGAGATCAAGGCACCGGAACAAGCACGCAAGCGCATGGAGGAGCAGGGGGAGAAGTTCCGGCAGGCGATCATGGATGAGGCAGCGAAGCTGCGGGGGCTACAGGAAAGCCTCGAATCGCTTGCCGGCTCCGCCGGCCTTCGCAAAGGCGCCAAAGATGGGTGAGTTGATACGGTGGCCATGGTCATCTCGTATACCCGCGCGCGACGAGGTGCGCGAGTTGATGCGTCAGTTCCTCGAGGAGGCCGACCGCGACGAGGAGTTGAGTTGGGACTCGATGACCGTAAAGGACGGCCTGCCGCACAACTGGATCTATGACCTTTTCGTGGATTCGAGGGGACGGGTGTGGGCCGGCACGTGGGGCGGCGGCCTCGGCGTCTACCAGGACGGCACCTGGACGGTCTATGACCGTCAGGACGGGCTGGCCAGCGATAACGTTACCTGCATACGAGAAGACAGCAAGCGTCGCATCTGGATCGCTACCGCTGCCGGCTTAAACCGGTTCGAGGACGGGAAGTTCGTCAATGCAGGTCTCCTCGGAAATAGTCTGTTGAATATGGCTTTCGATCGGTCCCAAAACCTCTGGGTCGGATGCTGGAAATACGAGGGTCGCAGCGGGGGCGGGCTCTACCTGGCCGAGGGTGCAGGCAAGCGAAGTATGTCCACCCCGGACAGCCTCAAATGGCGCGCCATTACTACGCGGCAAGGTGCACCCGGGCTGGAAGTACTCAAGGTCGCCGAAGACTCCCAAGGCCACATCTGGGTCGGCACCTACGACGGCGGGCAAGGCGCCGGGGTCGGTCGCTGGAACGGATCGGAGTGGCGACGCTTCACCACCCGCGATGGGCTGGTCGGCGACTGTGTCTACTCGATGTTCGAAGATCCCGAGGGTCGGATGTGGTTCGGTACCACCAAGGGCGTTTCGATCTATGACGGCAAGGTATGGCGTTCGTTGACCACCCGCGACGGCTTGGCCAGCAACAACGTCTATGCCATGTTCATCGACGAGGACAAGAAGATGTGGTTTGGCACCAGGCGAGGTGTCAACCGGTTCGATGGAACGAACTGGAAGTTGTTTTCCAGGAGAAGAGAGCTACCCGCGAAGTTGGTCCGGACCATCGCGCAAGACCGGGAAGGATGTCTGTGGTTCGGCACGTATCCTGACCTTCCCGGCCTCGGCGGCATCGGCCGTGCCAGAAAATCCAGTATCTACGACCAAATCGAGAGCCGATTCATGGATAAGCTGTCGCCCGGCCGCAGGAATAAACAAATCGAATCCGGCCACAGCGAAACCTGATCATCGGCGTCTCGGCCGCCCATGGCCCGCGCCGCCGGCTACCTCTTGACCCGATTCCGGACCGACAGGAGCATCAAGCCGAGGAGTAGTGGGCCGACCAGTCGCATGAGGATCCGTAGGAGCTCACCCTGCCAGGTCAGAGCATGCGTTTCGGCCGACCCGGTTTGCAGGGAGAGCGCCGCATCCACTACGTCCAGAGCGGAACCCCCGAACCCGACGCGCGTGTCGGCGAACCCTATGCTGTGCATGACCACTGTTACCACGGATGTGACTACCAGCAGACAGCCGAGGGCGCGCATCGCGCGTAGCCCGTACCCGGAGGTCAGCCAGTACAGGAAGAGCACAGCCCGCTCGCCAAAAGATGCCGAAGGTGTGTGGCGACGCATCTCCATTTCGCCATAGTAGAAATCCGAGGCACCTGGCCCGTTCTTGTGGTCTTCCTGTGCCTTCCGAAGCGCGCGGTACATGGCTGCGAGCGCTTCAGGGGTGGCCGCCCGCTGCGACCCGCCGGCTTCGTCGGCCAGTGCCTTCCAGTCAGCACCTCTGCGTTGCGTGGCGCGCCAGATCGCCTCTTCGACCAACAACTGCCGCCGAGTCCACCACCACAGGGGCGGCCAATCCCACCGAACTCGGAACGACCCTCGCCATGGATGTGGCCTGAGTGGCTCTGTGAATCGACTACGTCCCTCGATACGCAGCCGATCGAGATGGTATGCGCCACTGAAACGAGTTTGCGAGAGGTCGATGTCGGATATGGTCAGTTCGGAAACATCGACCCCTTGTGCTGAGGAAAGAACTGGCATCCACAGAGCCCTGTCGGGCCGCGATTCGTCATCCCGAATCCGGTTGGCGAGCTCGCCGTTGTCGAGAACCAGTCTTTCGGGGTCGGCGAGTGTGTCAAAATAGGGGTCCTTTCCCGACTCACTACCCATCAAACTCGACGGCGCCGACAGGACCGCGTTCTCGAGTCGCAGCCGCGCATAGCGCAGGCGAATCGCGAAACCCGCCTCAAACCTTGCCTGACTACAGGAGACTTCCGTGGCCAGCGCCTCGATGGCCACCGAACTTCCGAAAGTGGCGCGGTTCAATGCCAGGAAGTCGGCGCCAAGTGGTCCGAGCCGATCCGCGGCAGCGAAGGACGCGCCAGAGAAGTCCAGGCCTCCTCGACCATGGCACCAGACACCGTCGAAGTGGACTGCCGCCGTCAGTGCCGCGTCGGTAAAGTCTGCACTTGCCTCGCCTGCTATGTGCGAGTAGAACCTGGCTCCGCGGAAGTCGAGGTAGCCAGTAAAATGCGCCTTGGCAAAGCATACGCGCGAGTGGAATTCCGTCTTTGAAAAATTGGCGGCGCCTCTGAACCTCACCCAGCGGAAGGAAGCGCGCTGGAACTGCACCTCGCTGAAGTCCGCGATATCGCCATCAAATAGCACCTGATCAAAGTCGGCTGCTCGGCAAAAGAGTGCCCGCTTAAAGCGCGTCGTGCCAAGGAAGACGGTATTCCCGAAGTCGGCATCATCATCGAACTTCGCCGCAGTGAAATTGGCATCTCGTAACGTATGGATCCCGTCTTCCGCCACGGCTTCCAAAATGCGGTGAAGTAAGCCCCCTGTGATGCGGGTGCCACGGAGGTCGACTTCGCATCCAGGATGAAGCTGAGCCAGCACTTCGTCGAGCTGATTGGCGCCAAGATGCGCAAGGCACAGCCGCAACCTCTGCGTGGGCCTTATCGGCTTGCTGATGTGGTCCGCACGAATTCCGGTACAAGGCCGACCGTCGCGGTCTTCTTTGCCGCATTGCCGCCACCCGCCACCCGCCATACTCGTCTACTTTACTAGCGATGTAGACGTATTTACTAGCGATGCAAGGCACTCGGGCGGGCATGCCGGTCCGGTTTGACACTCACCGGGGGCACGTCGCGGCCACCTCGCGGGTTCTCACGGGTCTCATCGTTGCGCGGAGACGAGTTCGAATTGTGATCTCGGCGTCGCCGGAGGGTTGACGTGACGGGGCAGAGTCTGGTGTTACTCAACGTATATATGCGTGGAGAACCCCGGGAGCGCGCATGAAGATGACGCGGGTGGCGGCACTGATCGCGGCGAGCGGTCTCGTCCTGGCCGGATGCTCCGGCGCGGCGAGCGGCGGCGGCGGGACGACGACGCTGAGGATCAGCGCCAACTCGATCAAGGGCGGCAAGAACACCGCCAAGGCCCAGTGGATCACCGACTACGTCATCCCGAAGTTCGAGCAGCTCGAAAAGAGCAAGGGCACGAAGGTCGACGTCAAGTTCGAGGGGACCGGCGTCGACGACGGGCCGTTCAAGCAGAAGACCGCGCTCGACCTCAAGACCGGGGTCGCGGCCGACCTGATCGAGATCGACGGCATCTGGGTGGGCGAGTTCGCCCAGGCGGGTTACATCAAGCCGCTCGACCAGACGGTCGGGGCGCGCGCCGGCCAGTGGGACGGCTGGTCGCAGATCCCGCCGCCCGTCCAGGCCATCATGTCGTTCAACGGGCAGCGGTACGGGCTGCCGACCGGCACCGACGGCCGGGTGCTCTTCTACAACAAGAAGCTGTTCGCGCAGGCCGGGCTGCCGACCGACTGGCAGCCGAAGAGCTGGGACGACGTCCTGGCGGCCGGGCGGAAGCTCAAGGCGATCAAAGGTGTCACCCCGATCCAGCTCAACGCGGGCACCGCGATGACCGAGGCGACCACCATGCAGGGCGTGCTGCCGCTGCTCGTCGGCACCGGCCAGGAGATCTACGCGAACGGCAGGTGGCAGGGCGACACGCCGCAGCTCCGTGACGTGCTCGGCCTCTACAAGACGATCTACTCGACCGGGCTCGGCGATCCGAAGCTGCAGCAAAGCGCGCAGGGCCGCGACGAGTCGTTCGCCCGCTTCGCGCGGAACAAGGTCGGGATGCTGCTGGAGAGCGACTACTTCTGGCGCGAGGTGGTGGGCCCGACCGCCGACGTGGCGCCGATGAAGGACCGCGACCAGACCGTGGGCTACACCCTCATCCCGGCGATGAAGCCGGGCGGCGGCATCCGCGGGCAGGACGCGGTCAGCATGTCAGGCGGCGTCGGCTGGGTGCTCAACCCGCGGACGAAGAACGCCGCGCTGGCCTGGGACCTGCTCACGTTCATGCAGAGCCACGACGCCGTCAAGGAGGAGGTACGGCGCACCGCGGTCGGCATCAGCCCGCGCAATGACGTCAACGCGGAGACGCTGGCCGGCGACCCGCTGCTGAACTTCATCGCCACCAAGGTGCTGCCGATCACCGCCGTCCGCCCGGGGCTCGCGGCTTACCCGCAGGTGTCCACCGCGCTGCAGAAGGCGACCGGCGACGTCGTGGCCGGCGCGAGCGTCGATCAGGCGGCCAAGGCGTACGAGCGGAACCTGGAGCAGGCGGTCGGTGGCGCGGGCAACGTCAGCACCGGGTGACGCCGCGGCCGCGATCGAGGGCGCCGCGGCAACCCGCGCCGGCTCCCCGGGCGACGCCGCCGGCCTCGGGCGGCGGCGGGCCATCGGCTTCGTCGCACCCGCCCTACTGCTGATCGCGGTCTTCCTCGTCCTGCCGGCGCTGTGGACGCTGTACCTCGGCATCACCAACTATCGGCTGACCGGGGTCGAGGCCGCGCACCCGCGGGTGGTCGGCGCCGCCAACTACACGAGCGCGCTCCGCGACCCCGAGTTCCGCGACGCGCTCGGCCGTACGCTGCTGTACGTCTTCGGCTCGGCGATCATCGGGCAGAACCTGCTGGGCTTCGCGCTGGCCTGGTCGCTGCGGTCGGTGCGCCGGTGGCTGCGCACCGCGGTCGAGACTCTGGTGCTGGTGGCCTGGATCCTGCCGGGAGCCGTGGTGGCGTGGCTGTGGATCGCCTTCCTCAAGGACCAGGGCGGCACGCTGAACGCGATCCTGCACACGCCGGGCCGCGACTGGTGGTTCGACCATCCGATGGGGACGCTGATCGCGTTCAACATCTGGCGGGGAACGGCGTTCTCGATGATGCTGTTCGCCGCCGCGCTGTCCGCCGTGCCGCCGAGCCTCCTCGAGTCCGCCCGCCTGGCCGGGGCCTCCGGCTGGCAGCAGCTGCGCGACGTGGTGTTCCCGAGCATCCGCGGGCACATCCTGACCAACACGCTGCTGATCAGCCTGTGGACGTTCAACGACTTCACCCCGTACCTCATCACCAAGGGCGAGCCGCACGGCGCGTCGGCGGTGCTGCCGGTCTACATCTACCTGACCGCGCTGCCGGGCGAGCGGCTCGGCTTCGCCAGCGCCATCTCGCTGATCATGCTGCTGATCAACCTGGTGCTGGCCCTGGCGTACGTGGGCGTGCTGCGCAGGAGGCCGGCATGACGCGGCCGCCAACGCAGGCGCCGACGCCCAGGGCCGTGGTCGGGCGGATCGGGTTCTACGTCTTCGTCGGGCTGGTCACGGCGTTCTTCGCGCTGCCGATGCTGTGGCTGGTCACCGCGCCGTTCTCGGCCCATCCGGGGTTCGGCGTGGCGTGGCCGCACTTCACGGTGGCCAACTTCAAGGCGCTGACCTCGGGCACCGGCGCGCTGCCTTCGCTGTACAACTCGGCGGTGCTGTCGCTGTGGACGATGGCGGTCACCGTCGGCGCCGCGGCGCTGGCCGCGTACGCGCTGAGCCGGGTGCGCGTTCCTGGGCGGGACTGGCTGCTGTACCTGCTCCTGCTGCTGTCGTCGGTGATCAGCGGGACGGCGGCGATGGTGCCGATCTTCCAGCTCATGTTCACGCTGAACCTGCTGGACAAGGACGTCGGCGTGGTCCTCGTGCTGACCGGCGGCCTGCTGCCCGCCGCGATCTTCATTCTCAAGGACTTCATGGACGGGATGCCGCGGTCGTACGAGGAATCGGCCAGGGTGTTCGGCGCGCGGCCGCTGCAGGTGCTCGGCCACGTGGTGCTGCCGAACGTACGGCCCGGCCTGGCCACGATCGCGGTGTGGGCGGTGGTCCAGGTGTGGGGCAACTTCCTCATGCCCTTCCTGCTCTACCGCACGCCGGACAAGCAGCCTGCGGCGGTCACGCTCAACACGTTCTACACCCAGGGCGGGCAGCCGAACCTGGCGCTTATCTCGACGTTCTCGCTGCTCTACTCGATCCCGGTGGTGATCATGTTCCTGTTCGTCAGCCGCCGGTACGGCTTCCGCTTCCACGGAGGGATCAAGTCGTGAGGGTGGTCGTTGAGGAGGTCACGAAGATCTTCGACGGCGGGGTGCGGGCGCTGGACGGCCTGTCGCTGGACATCGCGGACGGCGAGTTCTTCGCGCTGCTCGGGCCGTCCGGCTGCGGCAAGACGACGCTGCTCCGTACGATCGCCGGGCTCGAGACCGCCACCGGCGGCCGGATCCGCATCGGAGACCGGGACGTGACGGAGCTGGAGCCCGGACGGCGCGACGTGGCCATGGTCTTCCAGGACTACGCGCTGTTCCCGCACATGACGGTGGTGGACAACATCGCCTACCCGTTGCGGATCAAGAAGGTGGGCCGGGCCAGGCGCCGGGCCGGCGCGGCGGACACGGCCACCGAACTGTCGCTGGCCGGGCTGCTGGAGCGGCGGCCGGCCCAGCTGTCGGGCGGCCAGCAGCAGCGCGTCGCGCTGGCCAGGGCCATGGTGGCGGAGCCCGCGGTCTTCCTGCTCGACGAGCCACTGTCCAACCTGGACGCCAGGCTGCGGCTCGAGGCCCGTACGTTCCTCAAGAAGCTCCAGCACGACCTCGGGGTGACCACGATCTTCGTCACCCACGACCAGGCCGAGGCGCTGGCGCTCGCCGACCGGATCGCGGTCATGGCGGACGGCACGATCAAGCAGATCGGCACGCCGCGCGAGGTGTTCCAGCGACCGGCGAACGTCTTCGTGGCCGGCTTCATCGGGTCGACGCCGATGAACTTGCTGGCCGGCCGGTGCGACGGCGACGGCATCGACCTCGGCGGGGTCCGGCTGCCGGTGCCGGCGGCGGCCGCCGGCCTGGTCGCGGCGGGCGACGAGCTGATCGCCGGGATCCGCCCCGAGTACTTCGTCGAGGACGGCGGCGGCGACCGGGCGGGCATCGAGGGACGGGTCTCGATCGTGGAGAACCTGGGCACGTCATCCCTGGTGACGCTGGCCACAGCGGGGCCGACCGTCCAGGTGACGATGCCGGAGGGGCGGGAGCCCGTGCCCGGCGCGACCCTGCGGGTGGCACCGCGGCCGGACCGGATGCTGATCTACCGCGCCGGCGACGGCGAGCTCGTCGACGGCGACCCCGGCGGCGGCAAGCCCGTCGGCGGCAAGCCCGTCGGCGGCAAGCCGGCCCGCGGCGATCACACGGGCGGCGGGTTGTCCCCGTTGTAGAGGCGCTCGCCGCGTTGCGGCTCCCTGCCAGCGCTCCGGCTGGTCATGATGATCGTGAGGAGGAAGGTCCCGGCTCCGGCGATCATGAGGATGACGCCGATCACGTGGATGTCAACGGACTTGCCGACGAGGTCCGCCTTGATCGCGAACCTGAGGATCGCTCCGAGGATGAGCAGGAAGACACTGACCCCAACTCCCATGCGTGCCCCCTCCAGGGACGACAAGCCGCTGCCGCCTACAAGTAAACGCGTAGCCAAGATGTAACACTAGCCCGCGGTTCCGACAGCGATCATGCAATGGTTCCCCGCGCCGGGAACCATTGCATGATCACGACTTGTGGGCCGGGAAAGGGTCAGAAGGCCGCTTCCGGGACGTCCATCAGGTCGCCCGTCGTGGCTTCGGCGATCCGCCGTTCGGCGCCAAGACGGGGCAGCACCTCGGCGCAGAAGAACCGCGCCGCCGCCACCTTACCGGCGTAGAACGCCTGGTCGGCCGCCGGGACCTCGCCCTCGGTGAGCCTGGCCAGGGCGACCTCGGCCTGCCGGCACAGCAGCCAGCCCACGATCAGGTCGCCGAGCGCCATGAGCAGCCGGTTCGCGTTGAGGCCGGTCTTGTAGATCTCGGCCGGCCGGTCCATCGACCTCAGCGTCCAGCCGTTCATCGCCTCGACGATGGCCAGCACGTCATCGAGCGCGGCGGCGAGCAGCCCCCGCTCGACCTTGAGCCGGCCGTTGCCGGCCTCGCTCTCGGTGAACTCCTTGATCTCGTCGGCCAGGTGCCGCAGCCCGACGGCCTCGTCCTTCAGGATCTTGCGGAAGAACAGGTCGAGCGCCTGGATCGCCGTCGTCCCCTCGTACAGCGAGTCGATCTTGGCGTCCCTGATGTACTGCTCGATCGGGTAGTCCCGCAGGAACCCCGAGCCGCCCAGGGTCTGCAGCGCGTACGTCAGCATCTCGTACGCCCGTTCCGAGCCGAGGCCCTTGACGACCGGCAGCAGCAGCTCGTTCACCCGCTCCGCGACCTCGTCGGTGCCGCCGGCGTGCCGGGCCACCTCGATGGCGTCCTGGTAGGAGGCGGTCAGGTGCACGAGCGCCCGCATGCCCTCCGCGTAGGACTTCTGCAGCATGAGCATGCGGCGGACGTCGGGGTGGTGGGTGATGGTGACGCGCGGCGCGGTCTTGTCGGCCATCCGGGTGAGGTCGGCGCCCTGCACGCGCCCCTTGGCGTACGCGAGCGCGTTGAGGTACCCGGTCGACAGCGTCGAGATCGCCTTGGTGCCCACCATCATCCGCGCCTGCTCGATGATCATGAACATCTGTTTGATGCCCTCGTGCACGTCGCCGACAAGGAAGCCGACGGCGGGCCGGGCCGGGTCGGCGCCGAAGGTGAGCTCGCAGGTGGCGGAGACCTTGAGGCCCATCTTCTTCTCGACGTTCGTGGCGAAGACGCCGTTGCGCTCGCCGAGCTCCCCGGTCTCGACGTCCACCAGGTACTTCGGCACGATGAACATCGACAGGCCCTTGGTGCCCGGGCCGTGCCCCTCGGGGCGGGCCAGCACGAAGTGCAGGATGTTCTCGACCATGTCGTGCTCGCCGCTCGTGATGAAGCGCTTGACGCCCTCGATGTGCCAGCTCCCGTCGGGTTGCCGGACGGCCCTGGCCCGGCCGGCGCCCACGTCGGAGCCGGCGTCCGGCTCGGTCAGCACCATGGTGGAGCCCCAGCGCCGCTCGATCGCCAGCTCGGCCAGCCGCCGCTGCTCCGGGGTGCCGATCCGCCACAGCAGGTGCGCGAACGACGGCCCGCTCGCGTACATCCACAGGGCCGGGTTGGCGCCGAGGATCAGCTCGGCGACCGCCCAGTGCAGGCTGCGCGGCGCGTTCATGCCGCCGAGCTCGGGGGGCAGCTCGAGCCGCCACCACTCGGCCTCGTCGTAGAACGCGGCGAACGATCTCTTGAATCCCTCGGGGACCGTGACCGAGTGGGTGTCCGGGTCGAAGACCGGCGGGTGCCGGTCGGCGTCCTCGAACGACTCCGCGAGCACGCCCGTCGCCAGCCGGTTCACCTCGGCGAGGACGCCGCGCGCGGTGTCGGCGTCGATGTCGGCGTACGGACCGGTGCCCAGGACGTCCTGTCGGTTGAACACCTCGAACAGGTTGAATTCGAGGTCGCGGAGGTTGCTCTTGTAATGCCCCATACTGGCCGACCCTTTGTTTCCTACTAGTCAGTAACATAGCCATTCTACCCGCCGGTAGCCAAAACACCCAACGGCGTCCGGTGTGAGACTGGGGGTCGTGACCGTCCGCACCGAGCTGGCCGTGCTCGCCGACCGCTGGCGCGACGACCTCGCCGCCTGGGCGATCCCCGACGAGATCCTGGCGGCGGTGACCGCGTCCCCCTGGGCGGCGTCCCCTGCCCTGTTCGCTCGCCGCGCCGACGCCGAGCTGCGCGCGCCGCGCGGGCCGTCGCACGTCAGAGCGCTCGAGGCGCTGCCGCCCGGCGGGTCCGTGCTCGACGTGGGCGCCGGCGCCGGGGCGGCCGGGCTCCCGCTCGCCGTCGCCCGCCGCGCCGCGCTGCACGCCATCGACCTGTCCGCCGACATGCTCGACGAGCTCGCCGACCGGGCGGCCGCGCACGGCGTCAGGACGCGGCTGCTGCGCGGCCGCTGGCCGGACGCGGCCGACCCGTCCTGCACGGCCGACGTGGCGGTCTGCAAGGACGTCGTCTACAACGTCCCCGAGCTGCCCGCCTTCTTCGCCGCGCTGACCGCGCACGCCCGCCGCCGGGTCGTCGTCGAGCTCACCGAGCGGCACCCGATGGCCCCGCTGAACCCGCTGTGGCTGCGGCTGCACGGGCTGCGCCGCCCGGACCGGCCCGTGGCCGGCGACGCGTACGCCATCGCCGCCGCGATGGGGCTGCGGCCGCGGGCCGAGCGCTGGACCCGCGCGACGCACGGCCCGTACGGCACCTTCGACGAGCTGGTCGACGTCGTGCGGACCCGGCTGTGCCTGCCGGCCGAGCGCGCCGCCGACGCCGCGGCGGCGCTGCGCGACCTCGGCACCGACCCGGCCGAGCCCTACCTGCCCGGCACCCGCGACCGGACCGCCGTCACCCTGTGGTGGGCCGGCAAGGCGGCATGAACGCCTTACGCCGCACCGGTTCTGGCCCTACGATGACCGGGATCTCGGGCCGTACGGAAGGTGGGTGCGGGCAGGTGGCGGACGGCACCGACACCGGGCGGGCCGACGCGTGGGCGCGGGTGGTCGCCTGGCTCGCCGACCAGCGCCGGCACGCGGAGGCGACCGGCAGGGGCGAGTCGCCAGGCATCGACCTCACCAAGCCGGAGCAGCGGCTGTGGGACGCCTATCCCACCGGCCGCCATGTGGACGTGACCGCCGCCGTACGGGACGAGGACCGCACCGTACGGGCCGAGGTGATCGCCCTGTTGCTGCTCGGCGCCCGCCCCGCCCGGCCCGGGTACGTGCCGGCCGTACGGTTGAGCGGCGCCAGGATCACCGGACGCATCGACGTCTCCGGCGGCACGGTGGGCTGCGAGCTGCGCCTGGCGAGGTGCACGCTGGTCGAGGCGCCGGACTTCTCCAACACGCTGGCCCGCCAGATCCGGATCTCCGACTGCCGGCTGCCCGGCTTCGACGGCGGCGGGCTGCGCACGGACGGCTACCTCAGCCTGTCGGGGTCGGTCATCGCCGGCCAGGTGAAGCTGGTGCGGGCCAGGATCACCGGCGGGTTCCGCATGAACGGCACCGAGATCACCAATGTCCATGGCTGGGGCCTGTTCGCCGGCGCGCTGACCGTCGAGGCCGGCACGTACTGGCGGCAGGCGCGGATCGAGGGCGGCGCCAGGCTCACCGGCGCGCGGCTGGGCGGCGGCTTCTTCCTCTACGGCGCGACCCTGCGCGGCTCGGGCACGGACGCGCTTGACGGCGCCAACATGCTCGTCGAGGACGCCATGGAGTGCAGCCGGGGCTTCACCGCCGAGGGCACGGTCCGGCTGCGCGGCGCGAGGGTCACGGGCACGCTGTCGTTCCAGGACGCGGTCGTGCGGGCGCCGGGCCAGCGCGCCATGCATCTCAGCCACATGCAGGTCGACGAGCTCATCCTCACCATGGCAGAGGTCTCCGGGCAGGTGACGCTGGTCTACTCCCGCGTCGGCGTGCTGCTCGACGGCCCGGCCAACTGGGCCGCCGAGCTGCGGCTGAACGGCCTGGTGTACGAGTCGCTGCGCGGCAGCGAGGACGCGGCGCGGCTCGACTGGGTGGGCCGCGACCCGCGCGGCTTCCATGCCCAGCCCTACGAGCAGCTCGCCGCGTGGTACCGGGGCGGCGGGCAGGAGATCCTGGCCCGCCAGACGCACCTGGCCAAGCTGCGGGCCCGCCGTGCCACGCTGGGCTGGACCGCGCGGGCGTGGAGCTACCTGCTGGACGTCACGGTCGCCTACGGCTACCGACCGACCCGGGCGGCGCTGTGGTTCGCGCTGCTGCTCGCGGTCGGCACCGTGGTGTTCGCCGCCGACCGGCCGCATCCGATCAAACCGCCGGACGAGCGGCCGCACTTCAACGCGTTCGCCTACACCCTCGACCTACTCGTCCCGATCAGCGCGTTCGGCCAGCGGGACGCCTGGGACCCGGCCGGCTGGACGCGGTGGCTGGCGTACGCCGTGATCGCGGCCGGCTGGCTGCTCGCCACCGCGCTGATCGCCGGCGTCGCCCGCGTGCTGCGCCGCGACTGACCCGCTACTCCCTGGACAGCACCCGGGTGGCACCGGCGGCCACGGTCAAGCCGAGGATGAAGCCGGCGACGACCAGCAGGTCGGAGATCCACAGGTAGACGCCCTTCGGCGCGAAGAGCCCCTCCTGGCCCAGGGACCCGACCGGCAGCAGCAGGTCGAGCGTGTACAGGAACGCGTTGAACTGCGGGTGCTGCCCGTCGTCCAGCGGGAGGAGCGGCGGCTCCTTGAGGTAGAACACCACGGTGCCGATCGCGAGCAGCGCGACCAGCCACGCCGCGGCGCGGAACGGGCGGTAGCCGTAGCCGACCATCACGTCCTGCACGAGACCGGCGATCCGGCGCGGCGGCGACTGTTTGGCCCGCCGGTCGCGCTCCTTGGCCAGCAGCACCGACCGCCGCTCCGCGTCCTGCCCGATCGCCCGGTAGGAGGCGGCCAGCTGCTCGTAGGCCTGCGGCTGGTAGTCGTCGACGTCGCGGCGCAGCCAGTCAAGCCGGCGCTTGGCGGCCAGCCGAGGATCGAGCGTCTCGTAGACGAACCCGTCGAGCTGCTGGCGGTCCGGCCAGGTGTCCGGGTTGTCCCGCAGCCGGCCGACCTTCGCGTACGACAGGTCGACGATGCCGGTGACCCGCTCGGCGAAGCGCAGGTCGAGCTCGGCGGCCTGCACCCGCTGGCAGCCGAGGGCGCGCTCGTCCTTGTGGTGGTGCAGGTGCGCGCCGACCATGCTGAGCTGCCCGCCGATCCTGGCTCCGGCGAACGACACCTCGCCCGTGGCCCGGAACCCCTCGGAGCAGTAGACGTCGGTCTCGACGGCCAGATCGCCGGCGTTCAGCGCCGTGCGGCCCGGATTGGCCAGCGTGGCGCCCTGCAGCGACAGGTAGCCGCCGACCCGCGCGCCGCGCAGCCGTACCGCGCCCTGGGCGGTGAAGCCGTCGTCGCAGAACATGTTGGCGGCGACGCTGAGGCGGCTGGCGTACAGGGCGTGGCCTGACTCGTTGCCGAGCCGGGCGCCGCGCATGATCAGCTGGCCGCCGACCCGCGCGCCGGCCAGCCGCACCTCGCCGTGGGCGGCGAAGCCGCGGCCGCAGTAGACGTTGGCCTCGACGACCAGCCGGTCGGCGAGCAGCGCCTCACCGCGCGGGTTGGCCACCTGCACCCCGCTCAGGTCGAGGATCCCCGCGATGTGGGCGCTGTCGAGCGAGATGCCGCCGGACACGCGGCTGTCCTCGAGCCACAGGTGACCGTCCACCCGCAGGCCGGAGGCGACGATCCCGGGCAACCGGCAGCGCCGCAGCTGCACGCTCTGCATGCGCGCCCAGTAGAAGCGCGGCTGCTCGTCGAAGGCGCAGCCGGACAGCGCCAGCGGGATGGTCACCTCGGCGTAGTCGAGGTGGAGGGTCCCGGTGATCCGGGCGCCGGCGAGCCGCACGGCCGCCACCTGGCCGGACTCGGTCTCACCCGCGCCGAGCAGCAGGGCCGTGATCACCTCGGCGCGGATCACGCGCTCGGGCCCCCACCGGTCGCTCATCACCGGCTCGTCCTCCTCCGGCCGGCCGGCGGACAGATCCACGGACGCGCCCCGTGGGACGGCGTCCCAGAGGGCGCGTTCGGCCGTCGAGAGTTCCGCGATGGGCATGGGGCGGCTCCTGGAGATGCTGGTGGGAGGGGTTGGCGAGGGGTGAGCGTCCCGCGGGAAAACGCCAGGGAAATGTACCGCGGACCCGGTGAAGATCGGCGGGGATCCGCGCCGCCGCGGACACTAACGCGATCTTGTGGCGGCGAGTACCGTACGCTTCGGTGCGGAATGAGAAATCGCTGATCAGCGGCGTGCTGTTCGGCCGGACGAAGGGGGGCGGCGCGGTGGCGCGCGTGGTCGTCGACGTCATGCTCAAACCGGAGATCCTCGATTCGCAGGGCCAGACCATCGCGCGGAAACTGCCGCAACTGGGGTTCGGCGGGATCACGAGCGTACGGCAGGGGAAGCGTTTCGAGCTGGAGCTCGACGGGCCGGCCGACGAGGAGGCCATCGAGCGCGTTCGCAAGATCGCCGAAACCCTGCTCACCAATCCGGTTATCGAGACCTTCGACATGCGGGTCGAATAGCCAGGGCGGCGCCCGCCGGGGACGCATCAGCCGCCCCGGGAGTGCCTCTCAATCGCATAAAGACGGGTCAGTCTAACGGTTACGGAAGATTTCCTCGGGGAAGCCTTACTTTCGTCGATGAATGCAAGGTGATCGGGCAGCCTCCGGTCACGGGGGTCCGTTGGACAAGAGGTGGCCGTGGACATGAAGTTCTCGCTCGCGTTGCCGCGTGAGGCGTTGAGCATCCCGGTGATCCGGCGAGTTCTGGGCGATGCGCTCCGCGGCCTGGGCGTTTCCGAAGACTGCGTCGCCGACATCCTGCTGGCGACCTGCGAGGCGTGCACGAATGTCGTCAAGCACGCCCGGGCGACGGCGCGGTACGAAGTGCTGGCCGGCATCGACGACGAGAAATGCGTTTTGAAGATCGTCGAGACGGGTCCGGCGACCAGGCCGGTCCCCGAATCGTTCGCCGGCGGTTTCACGGCCGCGGATGATTGGCCGGCCGTGGACGGGGCGGCGTTCGATGCGCCCTCCCTCGACACATCGACGCGGGACACATCGGCGGCCGCGGCCAAGCTCGAGGCCGAGTCGGGCCGCGGCATCAAAATCATGCGCGCCCTGGTCGACGACGTCACCTTTGACATCGCGCCGGAGCAGGGCACGATCGTCTACCTCGAAAAGCGCCTGACCTGGCGTGATGAGGCATTGCTCCGCCGCCTCGAATACGATCTGGTGCACAGCGGCAGGTAGGCCGGGCGGCATCGGACGTTCCCGGCGGAGTCTGCCGCCGGAGATGTCTAGGTACGGCAGGGGCATGCATGAGCTTTCGAGTTGGCGTCGTCACGTTCCCCGGATCGCTCGACGACCGTGACGCGGCGCGCGCCGTCCGGCTGGCCGGCGCCGAGCCGGTGCCGCTCTGGCACGCCGGCCGCGACCTGCGCGGCGTCGACGCCGTCGTGCTCCCCGGCGGCTTCTCCTACGGCGACTACCTGCGGTGCGGAGCCATCGCCAGGTTCGCGCCGATCATGGAAAGTCTCGTGCCGGCGGCCGCCGGCGGGCTGCCGGTGCTCGGCATCTGCAACGGCTTCCAGATCCTGTGCGAGTCGCACCTGCTGCCTGGCGCGCTCACCCGCAACACCGGCCTGCACTTCGTCTGCCGCGACCAGCGCATCCGCATCGAGAACGCCGCCACCGCCTGGACCGGCGAGTACGCCCAGGGCCAGGAGCTGGTCGTTCCGATCAAGAACATCGACGGCTGCTACAACGCCTCGGCCGAGACGCTCGCCGACATCGAGGCCGCCGGCCGGGTCGTCGCCCGCTACGTCGACGTCAACCCGAACGGCTCGCTGAACGACATCGCCGGTATCTGCAACGAGGCCGGCAACGTCGTCGGCCTGATGCCACACCCCGAACACGCCGTGGAGGCCCTGACCGGCCCCACCACCGACGGGCTCGGTTTCTTCACTTCGATCGGCGCGTTCGTCGACGGCCGCATGGCGGCGGCGTCATGACCGAGCCGACCGGACAGAGCGAGCCGTCCGAGCCGTCGGAGCCGTCGGAGCCGTCGGAGCCAACCGGGCAGGTCGAGCCGTCGGAGCCGACGGAGCCAACCGGGCAGATCGAGCCGTCGGAGCCGACGGAGCCAACCGGGCAGATCGAGCCGACCGAGCCGACCGAGTCGCGGCTCGCGGCGAGTGCCGACGCGGCCGGGGCCGTCGACACGGTCCAGGCCGCGCGGGCCACGCCCGACCGCCCGCAGCCGTACGCCGAGCTGGGGCTGCAGGAGGACGAGTACGGACGGATCCGGGCGATCCTGGGTCGCCGGCCCACGTCGGCCGAGCTGGCGATCTACTCCGTCATGTGGAGCGAGCACTGCTCGTACAAGAGCTCCAAGGTGCACCTGAGGCAGTTCGCCGCCAAGGCGCCGCGCACCGACGCCCTGCTGGTCGGCATGGGCGAGAACGCCGGCGTCGTCGACATCGGCGGCGGCTGGGCCGTCACGTTCAAGGTCGAGTCGCACAACCACCCGTCGTACGTCGAGCCGTACCAGGGGGCGGCCACCGGCGTCGGCGGCATCGTGCGCGACATCATCGCGATGGGCGCCCGGCCGGTGGGGGTGATGGATTCGCTGCGGTTCGGTCCGGCCGACGCGCCCGACACCCGGCGGGTGCTGCCCGGGGTCGTCGCCGGCATCGGCGGGTACGGCAACTGCCTCGGCCTGCCCAACATCGGCGGCGAGCTCGTCTTCGACCCGTGTTACGCGCAGAACCCGCTGGTCAACGCGCTGTGTGTGGGGGTGATGCGGCACGCCGACATCCAGCGCGCCGCCGCGCCGGGGCCGGGCAACAAGGTCATCCTCTACGGCAGCGGCACCGGTCCCGACGGCATCGGCGGCGCGTCCGTGCTCGCCTCGGCGACGTTCGACGAGGCGTCGGCGCGGAAACGGCCTTCTGTGCAGGTGGGCGACCCCTTCATGGAGAAGCTGCTGGTCGAGTGCAGCCAGGAGCTCTTCCGCGCCGGCCTGGTCGTCGGCATCCAGGACCTCGGCGCCGCCGGCATCTCCTGCGCCACCACCGAGCTGGCCGCTGCCGGCACCGGCGGCATGCGCGTGACGCTCGACGAGGTTCCGCTGCGCGACGCCACCCTGCGGCCCGAGGAAATCCTCATGAGCGAGTCGCAGGAACGCATGATGGCGGTCGTCGAGCCTGGCAACGTCGACCGGTTCCTCGAGGTCTGCGCGAAATGGGAGGTGCCGGCGACCGTCATCGGCGAGGTCACCGCCGGCGATTCGCTCGTGATGACCTGGCGGGGCGACGTGATCGTCGACATCCCGCCGGGCACCGCGGCCGACGAGGGCCCGGTGTACGAGCGGCCGTACGAGCCGCCGGCCGACCTGCCGCGGCTGCAGGCCGACGGCGCCGGCCGGCTGCCCAGGCCCGGCGACGCCGACGAGCTGCGCAAGACCGTCCTGTGGCTGGCCGCGTCCCCCAACCTCGCCGACAAGTCGTGGCTGACCTCGCAGTACGACCGGTACGTGCTGGGCAACACCGTGCTCGCCATGCCGGAGGACGCCGGCCTGCTGCGCATCGACGACGCCGCGCCGGACGACGAGCCGGGCGCGGTCCGCGGCATCGCGCTGTCGCTGGACGGCAACGGCCGCTACGCCATGCTCGACCCGTACGCCGGCGCCCAGCTCGCGCTCTCCGAGGCCTACCGCAACGTGGCCGCCACGGGCGCCCGCCCGCTCGCCGTGACCAACTGCCTCAACTTCGGCTCACCCGAGGACCCAGGCGTGATGTGGCAGTTCGCCCAGGCGGTCGAGGGGCTCGCCGACGCCTGCCAGACGCTCGGCACCCCTGTGACCGGCGGCAACGTCAGCTTCTACAACCAGACGGGCGACAGGGCCATCAACCCGACCCCGGTGGTCGGGGTGCTCGGCGTGCACGACGACGTGCGGCGGCGGCTGTCGATGGCCTTCCTCACCGAGGGCGCGTCGATCGTGCTGCTCGGCGAGACCCGCGAGGAACTGGGCGGGTCGGAGTGGGCGCACGTCGTCTACGGCCACCTGGGCGGGCTGCCGCCGCGGGTCGACCTCGCCGCCGAACGGGCCCTCGCCTCGGTCCTGGTGGCGGGCGCTCGCGAGGGCATCCTGGCCGCGGCCCACGACCTGTCCGAGGGCGGCCTGTCCCAGGCACTGGTCGAATCCTGCCTGCGCGGCGGGCTCGGCTGCCGGATCTCCCTGCCCGGCGATCCGTTCGTCGAGCTGTTCAGCGAGTCGGTGGCCCGCGCCGTCGTCGCCGTCCGGCCCGGCGACGCGGCCCGGCTGAGCGCCCTGTGCGAGAGCGCCGGGGTGCCGGCATACCACCTCGGCGTAGTCGGCGGCGACGCGCTGCACATCGAGGACGTCTTCACCATCCCGCTGGTCGAGCTGCGCCAGGCCCACCAGGTGACCCTCCCCGGCTACGCCGGCTGAGCACCGCCACGGCTCAGCTCAGACGTCGAGATGCGCAACGAAGATCCCGATCAGGATTCGGTCGCCAAGCACACCGCCGAAGGCGAAATGTATCCGGTCATATGTCGGCATGATTTTGGTATGCCATTCGCAACAGACATCCTGGCCGTTATACCTTACATAGCGCTTCCGCATCGCCGCCGCATTGGCGTGAGTTTTGGTGCTTTCCGGCGAGACTCCGTGCCACCCGACATGACGGAGCCGAATTTCCACCTCGGATGCCTTTCCAAGTGATGCCTGATGAGCGTCCAAGAACTCGTCGTTCAGCGCCGACAGATGCGCGACCACGAAATCACGGCGTTCCCGATAGGGGCCCCGGAACCGGCCGAAATTGAGATCCG
This sequence comes from Streptosporangiaceae bacterium, assembly GCA_036378315.1. Taxonomy (GTDB): domain Bacteria; phylum Actinomycetota; class Actinomycetes; order Streptosporangiales; family Streptosporangiaceae; genus CALAED01. Next base: position 25,694 of record DASUWU010000195.1, read on the forward strand.
GATGGAAGATCAACTTTGGGAACGACCGCTCGGCGAGCGCGAAGAACTCCGCCTCCGGGACGTTCTCCAGCCGGAACAGCGATCGCCAGAATTGAGGAAGCTCGTCAGGGAACGCGAAGAAGTACAGCTCCGCGGCTCCTGCCGGCCCGGCAACGTGGAGAAATCCTCGCCGCGGGCAGCCCGGGAACACCAGGCAGGCCATGCCTTGCTTCCGCGAGACGAAACTAAGTGCGAGCGCGACCGACAGGGCAAGGCGTTCCGGGCCGGCATCGATCGTTACTAACAGGTCGTTGAGCTCAAGCTCCCACTCGGGACACTTGTCGACCAT
>DASUWU010000196.1:0-28131 GCA_036378315.1 Streptosporangiaceae bacterium
GGTGCAGTAGACCTTCTCGCCGAGTTGGTCTTGGGTCCAGCCGTTGGCTTCGCGGTGTTTGCGGACCTTGGCGCCGAAGAGTGCGGCGGCTGAGGCGGTGGGGTCGAGTTTTCGGGGGTGGCGACCCATGGTGACCTCCGATGTCGACGTGGGCGGCTGTCGGCGAAACAGCCATTCGCAGTAATGGTGTTGGAGGTCAGGCTAAGTCCACGGACCAGGCCGCGTCTCGCGGACGAATCAAGGGGCGATGCCATGACGGCACAAATGACGACAAACCAGCAGCTCAACCATCACGGCGCGGGGACCGTCGCCCGCCGCGCCGTCCAGACGCTCAAGCGGAACTTCCCCGAGTGGGTGTGCTGGTACGGGCCGACGACCAAAACCTGGTGGGGGATGGCGCCGCGCTCCTTCTGGTACCCGCCGCTGGTCGAGGCCGCCACAGCCGTCGAGCTGGCGCTGCGGATCCGGCAGCTGTCCGCGGCCGAACGCCGCGTCTCCCGCTTCTAGCGCCGGCGGGACGTCCCTTCGGCCCGCACGGCCGGGGTGACCTACTCCGGCCCGCCGCGCCGCCTCGTACGAAACCCCGACAAAGCACGACCACGGAAGAGGACAGGTCATCGATGGCGACCGCCGCCCTGCACCCGCATCCGCCGCTCGACGTCCCCGCCCTGTGCTGGCGGCGAGCCTTCCCCGGCCGAGCCGAGCAGGCCGCGCACGCCCGGCGCTTCGTGGCGTTCCTGCTGACCGATCACCCGAAGGCCGACGACGCCGTGCTGGCCGTCGGCGAGATGGCCGCCAACGCCGTACAGCACACCCTGTCGGCCGCTCCCGGCGGGCTGCTCGTGGTCGACGTACGGCGGTGGCGCGGCGGCCGGATCGCCGTCTCGGTCACCGATCAAGGCGGCCCCACGGAGCCGCGCGCCGCCGAGCCCGACTTCATGGCCGGCCACGGCCGCGGGCTGCACCTGATCGCCGCCACCGCCACTTGGTGGGGCTGGTGCGGCGACACCACCGGCCGCACAGTGACGGCGCTCTTCACCTGAGGGCCGCACTGCGGCGCCGAGGCTAGAGAACCTCCGACCGCACTAGCTCGGCGGCGGCTGGTTGGGAGCGGGTTGGCTTGGCGGCTGGTTGGGCGGTGGTTGGTTGGGCGGTGGTTGGTTGGGAGCGGGTTGGCTTGGCGGCTGGTTGGGCGGTGGCTGGTTGGGTGCCGGTTGGCTGGGTGGCGGCTGGTTCGGGGGCGACTGGCCAGGCGGCGGTTGGCTCGGTGGTGGCGGCTGGCTCGGTGGTGGCGGTTGGCTCGGTGCCGCCCCACCGGCCGGTTGGCTGGGTGCCGCCCCGCCGGGCGGTTGACTTGGCGCCCCACTGGGCGGCTGGCTCGACGGCGGACACGGCGGTCCGCTCGATGGCGCCCCGCCTGCCGGGTGTGTGGATGGCGACGTGGTCGAGGGCGACGGCGCGGCCGAGCCCGACAGCGCGGAGAAGTACATCCCCACAACCGCGGCGAGCACGGCGAGCAAACCACCTGCGATGATTATCCGGAGCCGGCTGAAACGCATTCGTTTACCTCCTTGCCCTTGTCGAATGCATGGCCTCCACTCCCGTGCGTCCTACCTCCCAGGTCATGCGCCACTCACTGTTCGTCCCGAAAAGTCGCTGAGGTCGCGGTGTGCCCGCCACGGGCCGGGCGGTAAAAGGCCACGCGCCGGCAAGCCGGTTGTGGGCTTGAAAAGCCAAATCGAATGGGCGGCCAAGAACCCGTTTCCGCACAGCAATGCACCGTAAAGCACGGTAATTTTCGGCGATTGCCCGGATTATTCGTCCGGCCCCGTCAGGTACGGCGAGTGTGCTCGTCCAGGTGCGCCAGCAGGACGCGGGCCTCCGCGCGAAGGTGCTCGGCGCGCTCCGGCCTGCCCGCGGCCTCGTAGTCACGTGCGCTCGCCTCGCGCGCCGCGGTCTCGGCACGGACGATCCGCTCCACGTCGGCTTCGGCCAGCACGCGCCGCTGGGCCTCGGCGGCTCCGGCGCCCACCGGGGTCAGCTCGATCGCGAGGTTTCGGCCGGCGGACGCGTCCACCTCGACGGCCTCGGCGTTGTCGATGGCCGCCAGCGTCGAGCGCAGGGCACCGAGCGCGACGCGATCACGCGATTTCATCGCCGTACGCAACGCGCCGCGCAACCGCTCCCGCAACGTCGCGCCCTGGGCGGGGAGCGGCGGGACCGCGTCGGCCGGCATGCCGCGACCCTATCCCAGCGCAGCGCCCGGTGCCGCGTACGAAAAGAGCCGATCAGGGGTGAGCCGCAGCCAGCAGCTCACCCACGTGGGATCCGGCATCCGGTCGAGCAGCCCGGCGGGCGCGACGTCGAGCGGAACGATCTCGGTCGGGCCCTCGACCATGACCGCGACGTGCTGGTCGCCCTCGCCCTCGGCGATGACCAGCGACAGCCACGGCTGTGCCGCCACGTTCCTGGCGCGGGCGGTGCCGGTCATGGTGGGCAGCCAGAAGACCGCCCCCGACCGGAGGTACGACGTCATCGCGGCGTGCGGCCGGCCGGACGGGCGGGTGCTGGCGACCATGGCGTAGCGATGGTCGTCGAGGAAGGCGGCCAGGTCGTCGCCCGCCAGCCGCCGCTCGGCCGGAAACGCCGACCGGACCGCGGCATTGCCCCTGGCGAACGACCGTTCCTGCAACTCGGCGAGCTCGTTGGCCATCGCAAACACATCCCGGGTACACGCGGACCCAACCGGGGTCCAGATTCCTTCTACGACGGACGTTCACCATGATCTCCTACCAGCGATCAAGCCTGGAGATTCGGCGTGCGTCGGATCGGAGGCAGACCATGAGCGAGTCGGGCCAGGCTGGAACAGCGGTACCGGCGGCTGCTGGTGGCGCGGGACCTTCGGAACCTCCCTGTAGCGGGCCCGGCCCAGGAAACGCCGGCGGGCGGCGCAGCCGTGGCGCCGGACGGCCAGGGGTGATGATCTCCGGTGAAGTTTGACCGGGAGTTGACGATCCTATTGACGCCGGGCATTGATCGCTGTTCCGTAAAGGGCGGTCAAGCGAATCACTGGATCTCTGCCGGGCGGTGACGGCCATGCGACGGTACGGGCGGTACGGCATCCGATGGGCATCGGTGGGAGCCGGGCTCCTCATGGTGGCGGGGTTGGTGGTGTCCGGCGGGCCGCCGGGGTCGGCCGCCGGCCTCGGCCCGGGCGGCATCGACGTCGACCAGGCGACCATCCCCCAACTGCAGCGGGCGATGGACGCGGGCAGGCTCACCTCGGTGGCGCTGACCCGGTTCTACCTCGACCGCATCCAGCGCATCGACCGGCCGCTGCTGCACGCCGTCCTCGCGGTCAGCCCGAAGGCGCTCGACGAGGCGAGGGCCAGCGACGCGCGGCGGGCGCGCGGGGGGCTGCGCGGCCCGATGGACGGCATCCCCGTGCTGCTCAAGGACAACATCGACACCGCGGCGCAGCCGACCACCGCCGGGTCGCTCGCGCTGGCGAAGGCCAAGCCCGCGGACGCCTTCATCGTCGACCGGCTCCAGGCCGGCGGCGCCGTGATCATCGGCAAGGCCAACCTGTCGGAATGGGCCAACTTCCGCTCCACCCAGTCGTCGAGCGGCTGGAGCGGCGTCGGCGGGCAGACCAACAACCCGTACGCCCTCGACCACAACCCCTGCGGCTCGAGCTCCGGCTCGGGCGCGGGCGAGGCGGCCGACCTGGCAGCCGTGGCGATCGGCACGGAGACCGACGGCTCGGTCGTCTGCCCGAGCGGGGTGAACGGTCTCGTCGGGCTCAAGCCGACGATCGGGCGGGTGAGCCGCACCGGCATCGTCCCGATCTCCGCGCAGCAGGACACCGCGGGGCCGATGACCCGCAACGTCACCGACACCGCCGTGCTGCTGGCGGCCATCCAGGGCGCCGACCCGGCCGACCCGCCGACCCAGGCCGCCGACAACCCGCCGGACTACACGCGCTTCTTCGACGCCGGGGCGCTGCGCGGCGCGCGGATCGGCGTGTGGCGGGCCGGCAACACGGGGGTCAGCAACGAGAGCGACGCCGTCCTCGACCAGGCGATCGCCAAGCTGCGCAGCCTCGGCGCCACCGTCGTCGACCCGACCGACCCGCCGAACCTGAACGCCATCGGCGGCCCGGAGTTCACCGCGCTGCTGTGCGAGTTCAAGCACGACATCAACGCCTACCTCGCCGCCACACCCGGCGAGCACCCGCGCGACCTGGCCGGGCTGATCGCGTTCGACCAGGCGAACGCCGCCCGCGAGATGCCGTTCTTCAACCAGGAGATCTTCGAGGCGGCGCAGGCCACCAGCGGCGACCTGACCGACCCGGCGTGCGCCGACCCGCGCCGCACCGCGACGTCGCTGGCCCGGCAGGCGATCGACCAGACGCTGGCGCAGAACCGGCTCGACGCGATCGTCGCGCCGACCGTCAGCCCGGCCTGGTCGACCGATGTGATCAGCGGCGACCACGTCACGTTCGGCAGCTCCACCCTGGCCGCGGTGGCCGGCTACCCGAACATCACCGTCCCTGACGGCGCGGCGTTCGAGCTGCCGCTCGGCCTGTCGTTCATGGGGACGCGCTGGGCCGAGCCGAGGCTGCTCGCGCTCGCGTACGCCTTCGAGCAGGGCACGCACGCGCGCAAGCCGCCGCGCTTCCTGCGTTCGACGCCGGCCACCGACGGGATCCACCCGTGGCCGCCCGGCGGCCGGTCGTCGGCGGCGGCCGGTGCCATGGGCACGGAGGGCGTGGCCCCGACGGGCGCCGGCGCCGCGGCGACGGCGGCGGACGCCGCGTCCGGCCGGGCCGCGACACAGGCGGGGCGCACCGGGCCGTACGGAGCGACCCGCTGACCGTCAGGCCTTCGCGGCCGGTCTCGCGGCCGGTCTCGCGGCCGGTCTCGCGGCAAATCCTCGTGGCACGTCTTCGCGGCCGGCCGGGCCCGAACGTACGACCCGTTCGAGCCCGGCCGGCCGTCGCTTCAGGTCAGGCCGACGCGGCCGACGCGGCCTGAGCCGCCGCCGAGGCGAGCCCTGGTGGTGCCTCGGCCAGCGCCGCCTTGATCGCTTCGATCAGGGCCAGCGCCGACTCTTCGGTCAGCTCGACCGCGACCCGCGCCGCCGGGCCCCTGGCCGGGTCGGCGAAGTCGATGTTGAGGGTGTGCTCGTACGGCGCGTCGAAGGGATGATCGACGTACACGTTCGCCTGGGTGACAGGGAACCATCCCCGCGGGCCCTTGGCGCTGCCCGCCATCTCGGCGCGGTAGGTCATGTAGGTGCACACGTCGCGTCAGCCTCCCAGGTAGCGGCCGAACCAGTCGAAGATCCGCTGCCACCCGTCCTTCGCCGCCTCGGGCCGGTAGGCCGGCCGGTCGACGGAGAAGAACGCGTGCCCGGCGCCCGGGTAGGTGTGGAACTCGTACGCCTTGCCGGCCTTGCTCAAGGCGTTCTCGAGCTCCGCGGTCTCCTCGGGCGACGGGTACTTGTCCTCGGCGCCGAACAGCCCGAGCAGCGGGCACGACAGCTGCGGCGCCAGGTCGAGGAGCGGCCGCACCGGCGGGTACGGGATGTCCTTGGGCATCTCGCGCACGACGAACCCGCCGTAGCAGTCGACCGCCGCGTCCAGCGGGAGCGAGCACGCGGCCAGGAACGACTGCCGCCCGCCCGAGCAGTAGCCGATCGTGCCGACCTTGCCGTTGGACGACGTCTGCGACCGCAGCCAGCGCGCGGCGCCGGCGACGTCGCCGACCAGCCGGTCGTCCGGCACACCGCCGGCGTCCCTGGTCGCCGCCGACGCGTCGTCCGGGCTCGCGCCCGGCGCCGCGCGGTAGTGCAGGTTCGGGCAGATCGTCAGGTAGCCGTGCACGGCGAACCTGCGCACGATCTCCTTGGTCGCCTGGTCGAAGCCCGGCATGTGGTGGATGACCACCACCCCGCCGTACGGGCCGGGGCCCAGCGGACGGGCGGTGTAGGCCTCGATCTCGTCGTCGTTGTGGCCGATCATCTTGATCGTCTCTGCCAGCATCGCGTCGTACATAAGCGCGAGATTAACGGCAGGGCGCCGGATCGCCGCGTGTTGGACGGACGCGAGGCGACGGGTCCTTCCGCCGGGGACGGACCGTAATCCGGTGCTTCGGTGGCCGGCTCAGGGGTTGCCCGCCGTCACCGGCATATCCCGCCTCGTCACCATGGCCTGACCGTAATGCGCCTTCACTCGCCGGCACTCGCTGTGATCATCTGGCGGTGAAACCATGTCCCCTGATGTATCCACACGCTGTGGAAAAGTGTCGGAGGGTGATGCGGGGATGGGTGTGGATGTGCGTGAGGCCGCGGAGCGGTTCGCCCGTACATGGGAGGCCGGCTGGGCCGGCCGGACCGTCGACGGCATCGCCGAACTGTACGCCGCGGACTGCGTCCATCGATCGATGCCGTTCCGGCCGCCACACGTGGGGCGCACGGCCGTGGTCGACTACATCCGGTGGTCGTTCGCGGACGAGCCCGCCCTCGAGGTGCGCTTCGGCGAGCCGATCGTCGACGGCGACCGGGCGGTGATGGAATACCTCGTGCGGGCCGTCGAGGCCGCGACCGAGCGCCCGTTGACGCTGGCCGGATGCGCGTTCGTCAGGTTCAACGACATGGGCCTCGTCATCGAGGTTCGCGACTATTGGCACGTGACAGAAGGCCACCAGGAGCCGAGCGGCGCGCTGTTTTTGTGAGCGCTCCCGCCAGGGCCTGCCGTAGGCTGGCATTTGTGACGTGGCGACATTGATCCTCACCTGATTCCAGCGATTCCAGCGATCCCGGCGGTCGTGGTGCCCGCGGCAAGCGCTGGTGGCCGCCGCGGCGTCGCGGGCCGCGGCCCGCCGAGTCCCGGCTGGCGAGCCGGCTGTACGGCTACGCGTTCCTGAACGACTTCATCCTGCTGTACCCGGTCTACGTGCTGCTCTTCGCGCGCACTGGACTGTCGGCGGCCGAGATCTCCTCACTGTTCGTGATCTGGTCGGTGACCGGATTCGTGCTCGAGGTGCCGTCCGGCGTCTGGGCGGACATGATCTCCCGGCGTACGCTGCTCGCGCTCGCCCCCGTCCTCGCCGGGGCCGGGTACGCGCTGTGGACCTTCCTCCCGTCCTATCCCGCCTTCGCCGCCGGGTTCGTCCTGTGGGGTGCCGGTGGCGCGCTGCGGTCGGGCACCACGCAGGCGCTCGGGTACGAGGAGCTCAGGCGGCTGGGCGCGACCGCGGCGTACGCACGGCTGGCCGGACGTTCCGAGGCGGCGAGCACGGTCGGCCAGCTCGTCGCCACCTGGCTGGCCGGGCCGGTGCTGGCGGCGGGCGGCTACCAGGTGGTCGGCCTGGCGAGCGTGGCGGCGTCCCTGCTCGCCGCCGTGGTCGGGCTGACCCTCCCGGAAAGCCGGGCGCCGCGGCCTGCCGCGGACACCGGCCGCGGTCGGGCGTCGTGGTGGCCGGCGTATGCCGGGGTGCTCCGGCGCGGCCTCGCCGAGGCGCGCCGCACCCCGTCCATCAGGCGCGGCCTGATGGTGGTCGCGGTGCTGTGGGGAGTCTCGGCGGTGGACGAGTACGTCCCGCTGCTCGTCCAGGCGACCGGCGTGCGGCCGGCCTGGCTGACGGTGCTGGTCGGGGTGGTGACGGCCGGGTACGCGGTGGGCGGCTTCGTCGCCGGCCGCGGGCTTCGGTGGGTTCCTCCAGGGCTCGCCGCCGGCGCCTGCTGCCTGGCCGCCGGAGCGCTCACCGGCCGGCCCGCCGGGATCGTGCTGGTCGCCGCCGGGTTCGCCGCCGCCCAGTGGGCGCACGCCGCGGCCGAGGCCAGGTTGCAGGACCACATCGGCGACGACGCGCGGGCGACGGTCACCTCGCTGGCCGGGCTCGGCACCGAGGTGGTGGGCATCGCGGTCTTCTCCGGCTACGCCGTCGGGTCGCTGTGGCTGGGCCCGGGACCGCTGTTCGCCCTCGCCGCCGTCCCGTATCTGATCGTCGCCCTTGTGCTCCGCCGCACCTGAGGCCGTACGGTCGTACGGGTCGTCGGCCTCGTACGAGCGAGGCCGGGCCGGGCGAGGGAAGAAGGTACGCGATGAGCGTGGTCGTGGTCGGCGAGGCGCTGGTCGACCTGGCGGCCGACCCGGACGATCCCGCCAGGTTCACCGCACATCCCGGTGGCAGCCCGGCGAACGTGGCGGTGACGCTGGCCCGGCTCGGCACGCCGGTGCGGTTCGCCGGGCGGCTTGCCAGGGACGGCTTCGGGCGCCTGCTGCGCGACCACCTCGCGGGCAACGGGGTCGACCTGTCGCTGTGCGTGGACGCCGCGGAGCCGGCCGGCCTCGCGGTCGTGACGCACGACGCGCACGACCGTCCTGAGTATGCCTTCTACATCACCGGCACGGCCGACTGGCAGTGGACGATGGCGGAGCTTCCCCACCATCTCGGCGACGAGACGCTCGCCGTCCACACTGGCTCGCTGGCGCTCGCGCTGCCGCCAGGCGGGCAGGCGATCGCGATCTGGCTGGCCGAGCAGCGACGGGCCGGACGGGTGATCAGCATTGATCCCAACGTCCGGCCCGGGTCTTTCGGCGATCCGCGCGCCTACCGTCCGCGGCTGGAGTCGTGGGTGGCGCGCTGCGACATCATCAAGGCGAGCATCGACGACCTGGCCTGGATCTATCCGGGCGAGGACCCGGACGGCATCGCGCTCCGCTGGTCGGCGCGCGGCCCGTCCCTGGTCGTCATCACGCGCGGCGCCGAGGGCCTGGACGCCGCCGTCGCCGGCCGGATCCTGAGGCGCCCGGCGCGGCGCGTGCCCGTCGCGGACACCATCGGCGCGGGCGACGCGGTCTCCGGCGCGCTGCTCGACTGGCTGGCCCGCCACGGCCGGCTCACCCGCCCCACCCTCGCCGCCCTGACGCCCACCGAGGCCGCGGCGGCGCTCGACTTCGCCGCCGAGGTCGCCGCCGCCACCATCGCCCGCCCGGGCGCCGACCCACCCCACCGCGCCGACCTCACCATCACCGAATCCGCATAAATCCGCATGAGCCGGGCTCTTCCCGAGCTTTTCGGCTCTCGGCTTCGTAGCTGGAGGCTTGTCATGTCCAGCAGGCTGCTCTGCGTCACGGTCGACTGCACCGACCCGGCACGGCTCGCCGACTTCTGGTCGCGAGCCCTTGACTACACCGCCCACCGTCAACTGCCCAACGGCGCTCATCTCATCGCCGAGGACGAGCGGACGACGCCCTGGTTGGCCTTCACCCCCGTCCCCGAGGACAAGCAGACCAAGAACCGGCTGCACCTCGACATCCAGGCCGACGCCCGGGATGCCGACGCCCGCGATGCCGAGGTCGAGCGGCTGGTCGCCCTCGGCGCCACGCGTACCGACGTCGGCCAACCCGGCGACTCCGCGTGGGTCGTCCTCGCCGACCCCGAGGGCAACGAGTTCTGTGTACTCCCGCCCCGGCCTGCCTGAGGCGTGGCGCGAGCCGGCCAGGGCCCGGGGCGGGAGCTATGAGCCGGGCTCGAGCGGGCGCAGCACGTCGAACTCGTTGCCCTCCGGGTCGGCCATGACCACCCAGGTGACGTCCTGGCCCTGGCCGACGGATGCCCGCCGCGCACCCAACGCGATCAGGCGTTCCACCTCGGCGGTCTGATCGGCGGGCCGGAGATCGAAATGGAGCCGGTTCTTGCCAGGGTTCGGGTCGGGCACGCGGAGGAAGAGCAGATCGGGGACGATCCCGTCCTCCGGACCGCCGGCCGGCGGCTCCAGCACGATCTCGTCCGGTCCTTCGTGGGTGCGCCGCCAGCCGAGCGCCGCCGCCCAGAAGGTCGCCACCAGGTCGGGGTCATGGCAGTCCACGCAGACACACTGGATGCGCAAAGTCATGCGCCAGACTCTTCGGCCTCCGGCCATGCTGTGTCGACATGTTTTCCCGGCGCTCCACACAGGGTTGTCCACAGTTGTGGACGCCGCTGTTGCGGTGCGCCGCGACTCCGGGCACCGCCCCGGACCTGTGGAAAAGTTGCGGGAAAGATACCCGCCATGGGCGCGCCGATCCGCCGACTCGGCCCACAGGCTGTGGATAACTTCCCTCGAACGATCGCCCAGGTCGCGGGTCCGGCACGCATTCCTCTCCAGGTGGCGACCGCCGGCATGTTCGGTGCCACGATGGGCAGGCATGCCGGATGACCTGGGGTCCGGCGGAGGAGACGGAGGTCGGTGGGATGGCTGCCGAAGGCATCGGCCCCGACATCGAGAACCGACCGGAGCCACGGCGGGCGGACCGCATCCGCCGGGACGCCACCGGATGCGCGCTGACCGTCCTGATGATCTGGATCGGCATCGGCGCGGCCCTCATCGACTACCGCCTCGTGCTGGCCGCCCGGGTCTACTGCGATGCCGGCGCCGAACCCGGCGACGTGTTCGCGCTCAACCTCGAAATGCTGCCGCGGCTGCTGATCGGCCCCGCCCTGGCGTTCTTCCCCTACCTCGTCGTCACGTTCATCGGCCGCTGCACGGGGCCGCTGTGGCGGTTCGCCCCGTCCCGAACGCTGATCAGGTTCGTCGCCGTGCTCGCCGGCCTGGCCGCCGCCTGCGCCCTGATCATCTTCGACTTCGCACACATCGGCACGCTCGCCGGATACCCGGGCTCCGGCATCTGCCCCCACGACAACGTTCCCCCGTGGTGGCCGGCCTGGCTCCCGTCGTGACCCCGCGACCCGCTCGCGCCTGACCCCGGCCGGTGCTCCGCGACGGATCAGGCGGTGGGCGTGGGGATCATGTGGGTGAACTGGTCGTAGAAGCCCAGCTTGAGCCGGAGGACGGCCCGTTCGGTCTCGCGGAAGGCTTCGGTGGAGTCCTCGCGGGCCAGCAGCTCGCTGAGCCGCATGCCGAGGCGGTCGGAGTGGGTGGTGGACAGGAGGGAGGCCGCCGCCAGCGGGTGCGCCTTCCTGTCGTGGATGTAGTGGGGGTAGTAGAACCGGGAGCGGTTCTCCCCGTCCAAGGTGAGCAGCGGCTCCATCCGCGGCCACAGCCGTCCGTACTCGGCGGAGACCAGCACCTCGCCCCAAAAGCGCAGGATGGTCAGCAGGCGCAGGTTCGCGTTGCCGTGGCGGCCCGCGTCGGCGATCAGGTCGAGGGTCTTGACGATCGTGTCGGACGTGGCCGGCGTTGGCCGCGCCTCGACGAGCGTCTTGCGGCGGACGCCGAGCTGGAGCAGGTCGTTCTTCATGTCCTCGCGGTGCGACGGCGAGTGCCCGGTGGCGTCGGGATACTCCTCGCGCAGGATGACCCGGGCGAGGCGCCGGCCCACCTCGTCCTCCAGCAGATCGATCGCCAGATCGTAGGCGGGGGTGAAGCCGAGCGACAGGAAACGTCGCTGGAGGAGGATGGCCGCGAAATCGTCGTCGGCGAGGAGCGAGATGCCGGCCAGGACGGGATGACGCTTGAACCGCTCGATCAGATCGTCTTCGAATTCGTCCAGATCGCGCATGCGCCCGGCCCCCTCGCCCTCGGTGCGGTCTCTACATGATATCGATCGACCGGCGCCAGTCGCGGAGGTCGACATCGTGCCCGATCTCCCACAATGTGTCCAGCTCTCGCTGGACTGCCTGGCCCATCGAGGTGTCGGTGCCGTCGATCTCGATCTGCGGCGAATTGATGGCGAGCACGCCGTGCCAGAACGAGCTGACGAAATAGTGGTGGTCGCTACGGTAAACGGCGACCGCCGGCAGCGAGTTGTAAACGCGGACGCGCAGCCATTTGCGGGCGGCCGCGGAGTTCGTGTAGATCGACTCGAAGATCGAGAGGCATTCCTCCACCCCGGCCCTGGCGTCCGGCGCGCGCGAAGGGTTCTGCAGCGGCCGCAGCGCCTCGGTGCGCAGCCCGACGGCGAGCGAGGTGGGGTTCAGGAGAAGGACGCGGACCAGGACCTCCCGCTGGATGGCGTCCTCGAGCGCGGCCTCCAGGCCCTGCAGGTTGGGGATCCAGGTCTGCAGGATCGTCACCTCGCGCTCCGCGGACTTCACGCACGCGTTGAAGAGGTCTTCGGGAAAGCGCGGATGGACCTGCATCGCCCCGCCGTAGTGCTGGTGCTTGAGATCGCGGGCGATGGCGTTGATGTCGAGCTTCGACAGCAACGCGCTGACGCCGTCGAGCTGCTTGAGCCGGTCGATCTCCAGCAGCAGGAACAGCGTGACAGTGCTGAGCACGAGCAAGGTGATCTTGGGAATGGTGGTGCTGAGCGAGAGCTTGTCGAGCAGGCCGAAAAGATCGGTGAGCGCCACGGCGAGGCCGGCGGTCGCCATGAGGGCCAGCAATATCCGCTCCGTCCAATGGCGGATACCGTTTCCCATACCGGACTCCAGTGACTATGCGGCGGCTCGCCGTGCATGCGGTTCGCGGAACGCGGGACCACGCCGGCCGCCGCGGAATAAACGGCTCTCCTTCGCCATGATGCCAGACTTCCGTCCAACCCGGATGCGCTCATCGGCCCATCATTCAATGGTTTACGGTCCGCCCATTATGCGGCCGGGAACGCGCGGTCCGTTGATGCCGGGCGCCTTTCCGCTGCGCAGAATTCGCCCGCGACACCGTCCAGCCGGAAGGGCCGTGCGGGCCCTGGCAACCGTTCGGACGCCACAGGACGAGTCAGCCCAAAATGCACAGATCAGCTCGTCATGCCCTTGTCGAGACCGGCGCGGCGGAGGGCGTCGGCGAGGGCCGTGTCGGCCGGTGCGCCCCCACCCTGCCGTGACCGGCCGCCGTCGCGGCGACCGCCGCCCTTCTTCCCGCCGCCGCCCCCGTCCTTCTGCCTCCCGTCGCGGCGCCCGGCGTCCCTGTCCCCCCGGTCGCCCCTGTCCCCCCGATCGCGCCGGCCGCCGCCCGCGGCGCCGACCTCGTCGTCGAGCCGGAGGGTGAGCGAGATGCGCTTGCGCGGCACGTCCACGTCCAGCACCTTCACCCGGACGATGTCGCCCGGCTTCGCCACCTCACGGGGATCCTTGACGAAGTTCTTCGACATGGCCGAGACGTGGACGAGCCCGTCCTGGTGCACGCCGACGTCCACGAACGCGCCGAAGGCGGCAACGTTGGTCACCACGCCTTCCAGCACCATGCCGGGCTGCAGGTCGGCGAGCGCCTCGACGCCCTCCTTGAAGGTCGCCGTCCTGAATGCCGGTCGCGGGTCACGGCCCGGCTTGTCGAGCTCGGCCAGGATGTCGGTGACGGTCGGCAGCCCGAACGTGTCGTCCACGAACTTCCGCGGGTCGAGCGCGCGCAGCCGCGCCGTGTTGCCGATGAGCTCGGTGATCTCGCCGCCGGTCGTGGTGAGGATGCGCCGGACGACCGGGTATGCCTCGGGGTGCACGCTGGAGGCGTCGAGCGGGTCGTCGCCGCCGCGGATGCGCAGGAAGCCCGCGCACTGCTCGAACGCCTTCGGGCCCAGCCGCGGCACCTCCTTCAGCGCGCGGCGCGAAGGGAACGGGCCATTGGCGTCGCGGTGCGCCACGATGGTCTTTGCCAGGCCGTCGCCGATGCCCGACACCCGGGTCAGCAGCGGGGCCGACGCGGTGTTCACGTCGACCCCGACGCCGTTGACGCAGTCTTCGACGACCGCGTCCAGCGAGCGGGACAGCTTGATCTCGGAAACGTCGTGCTGGTACTGGCCGACCCCGATCGACTTGGGGTCGATCTTGACGAGCTCGGCGAGCGGGTCCTGCAGCCGGCGGGCGATCGACACCGCGCCGCGCAGCGACACGTCGAGCTCGGGCAGCTCCTGGGAGGCGTAGGCGGACGCCGAGTAGACCGAGGCGCCGGCCTCGGACACCACGACCTTGGTGAGGTCGAGGCCCGGGTGGAGCTTGATCAGGTCGGCGACGAGCTTGTCGGTCTCGCGCGACGCGGTGCCGTTGCCGATCGCGACCAGCTCGACGCGGTGGGCGCTGGCCAGCCGCTCCAGGGTGGCGATCGATTCGTCCCATTTGTGCTGCGGGACGTGCGGATAGATCGTGTCAGTGGCCACGACCTTGCCGGTCGGGTCGATCACGGCGACCTTGACGCCGGTGCGGAACCCGGGATCCAGGCCCATCGTCGCCCTCGCCCCTGCCGGCGCGGCGAGCAGCAGGTCGCGCAGGTTCGCCGCGAACACCCGTACGGCCTCGTCCTCGGCCGCCTCGCGCAGCCGCAGCCGCATGTCGATGCCCAGGTGGACGAGGATGCGGGTACGCCAGGCCCAGCGCACCGTGTCCATCAGCCAGCGGTCGGCCGCCCGTCCCCGGTCCGCGACGTCGAACCGGCGGGCGACGCGCGCGATGTAGTCGTCGTTCGCGGCGTCGTCGTCGCCGGGCTCCGGCGTGACGTCGAGGATCTCCTCCTTCTCGCCGCGGAAGATGGCCAGGATGCGATGCGAAGGCAGCCGGGTGAACGGCTCGGTGAAGGCGAAGTAGTCGGCGAACTTGGCGCCCGCCTCCTCTTTTCCCTCCCGTACGCGCGAGACGAGGCGGCCGCGCGACCACATCCGCTCGCGCAGGTCGCCGATGAGGTCGGCGTCCTCGGCGAACCGCTCGACCAAGATCGCACGGGCGCCTTCGAGCGCCGCGGTGGCGTCCGCGACGCCCTTGTCGGGGTCGACGAACTCGGCCGCCGTGGCCAGCGGGTCGTTGGTCGGGTCGGCGAGGAGCCGGTCGGCCAGCGGCTCGAGGCCCGCCTCCCTGGCGATCTGGGCCTTGGTGCGGCGCTTGGGCTTGTACGGCAGGTAGATGTCCTCGAGCCGAGCCTTGGAGTCGGCGGCCATGATCTGCGTCTCGAGCTCGTCGGTGAGCTTGCCCTGCGACCTGATCGACTCCAGGATCGCGTCCCGGCGATCTTCGAGCTCGCGCAGGTAGCGGAGCCGCTCCTCGAGCACGCGCAGCTGCGCGTCGTCGAGCGCGCCGGTCGCCTCCTTGCGGTATCGGGCGATGAACGGCACGGTCGCGCCGCCGTCGAGCAGCTCGACGGCAGCCTGCACCTGCCGCTCCCGCACCGCGAGCTCTTCGGCGATGCGTTGATTGATCGACTGAATCATTGGCATCGTCACGTTCTCGATCCGCCTTCTCCGTGGGCCCGCATGCATTGTCCACGGTGCCCGCCCCGAATGTCGCGCCCGCCGGAAACCCGCGGCGCCGACCCATTCCTCGGCGGGGTCAGGGCCGGCGCGGGCCCGGCGCGACCTGGCGGGTGGCGCGCCTGACGGGCAGCAGGCCGAGGACCGGGCGGCCGCATGTGCCCCGGGTGAGGTGCGCGGTCACGTCGGCGGCGAAGACGTCGAGCGCTGATGAGGCGAACCGCGCCAGCCCCCCGAGATGATGGCACTCAGCCCCGCCGCCGGCACCCCTCACGTACCCGTGCCCGTACCGGTCGCCGGCGCGCAGCCCGAGCAGGGCAGGGGCGGCAGCGCCGCCCCTGCCGGCCGCCAGCCAGGCCAGCGCCGCCGCGATGGCGGACAGCCCCGGCCGGCACGGCGCGCACCGCGCACCGTCGGCCGCCAGCTGCCGCGCCACCGCGGCGCACTCGCCGACCGGGCAGGTCCGGAGGCCGATCGGCATGATCACGCCCGCGTCGAGGGAGCCACCGGCCGCGGTGATGCTCGCCCTGGACACTTCGGCCGTCGTCGCCGCGTCCCTGGCGAGCCAGGCCCCGTGATAGCCGCCCACCAGCACGCCGTCGCCGAGGCTCGCCCCGCTCAGGTCGAGCAGGTGGACCAGCGGCGCGCCGGTGGGGATCTCGACGACGGCGGGAAAGCGGGCCGAACCGCCGACGGTCAGCAGCACGGTGCCGGGTTCCGGTTCGATGCCGACCTCGCGGTACTCGCGTACGCCGAGGGAGGCCAGCACGGCCAGCTGGGCGAGGGTCTCCGCGTTGGACAGCAGTGCGGGCAGGTCGCCCGCGCCGGATCCGTCCTGCGCCCGGCCCGGCGGGACGAACCGGCCGGGCCGCCGGCGCGGTGCTCCCGCCCCTGACGCCTGCGCGCCCGGGTCACGTGGTCCTGATGCAGGTGGTCCTGATGCGGGTGGCCCGGGTTCGGGCGGTCCGGGTTCGGGCGGTCCTGGTGCGGGCCCCGGCCGGACGGGGCGCGTCGAATCGGGCCAGGTCTCCCGTACCGGCTGCCCCGGTGGGCTGGTCGGCCGCGGCGGGTCGGGTGACCTGCGCGGCACGGGCGGGACCGCGGGCCTGGCCGGCGGGCCCGCATGGTCGCCGCGACCGGCGGGCACATGGCCGCCGGCCGTGTCGTGGAAATCCGGGAGGACCAGGGTTCCCTGGAGGTCGTGGCGGCGCGGGCGCGCGCGGATCGGCTGGCCGCTCTCGCCGGTGAGGAACGCGTCGGACAGCTGGACGACGCGCGATATGGCGGTGATCCCGCGTTCGATGATCGCGTGCCGGATCGACGCGGCCGCCGCGGCGCCGCGCACACCCACGACGATCTCCTTGGCGCCCAGCGCGGCGGCGGCCAGCTCGGCCCCGTCCAGGACGAGGTGGGGGGCACGGGTCAGCAGCACATCGTCCTTGGCGCTTCCCGGTTCGCGTTCCGTGCCGTCGACCACGACGACGGGCCGGGTGCCGCGCCGCCTCGCGGCGTCCGCGACCGCCAGCAGCTTCCGGTCGAGGGGGAACGCGGTGGCGTCCCGCTCGCGCAGCGCGGCGGCGGCGGCCAGCTCGATCAGATCGCCCAGGTCGAACGGGCGGGCGCGGCCGTGGATCCGTTCGTGCGTGGCCAGGTCGATCCGGTCGTACCGGTCGAGGCCGCGGGTCAGCCGCGCCGGCCCGATCTGCCGTAGGACCGGACCGCGTGGATGGCACGGGCGGGCCGGTGGATGCGGTCCTGAGCCGGTCGCGTCATGGACGGGACCTCCATCAGACGTCGTCTCCATCACCGGCTCCGGCCTCTCGGATCGTGGCCATCTGGCGGTTACGACGCGCGGTACGTGTCGCCGGTTCGAAGGGAGCGCGAAACTGTATCCACAGGGTGTGGATGAACTCCGCCGAGTCACATCCCGGCCAGCCACAGGACGAGGATGAGGGCGAGGACCACCAGGGCGGCGATGCCGAGGAAGGTCACGCCGAGCGCGATCAACGCACCGGATCCGGCCATGAGGACCAGGCTGACCGCCAGGATGCCTTTGCCGTTGCCGGACTCGACGGGCGGCTCGATCTCGTCCTCCCACATGGCGAAGTCGTCAGATGTCCCCATCGAGCCCTCTTGTGACCGCTTTTCCAATCGTCCAGGGATGTGCCCTCCGCTCCGGGTCATCACACGCCCTGCGGACGCCGGGAGGCGACAAATGCCGACAAATTCGGGCATCCGGCTCGGCTTATCGGTCGACTGATTCCCAAGGTGGCAAGCGAGTACGGGAAGGGTCCGGGTGATTGCTAGGCTGCGGTGGTCTGGGGAAGCCATGACCGATCAGTGCGGCCCCGGGCTGCGTCAAAAGTCGAAGTGAAGGGGTCTCCACCGTGAAGAAGTTGATCATTCTGGCGTTGGTCGCCCTCGGTGCCTTCGCTGTTTACCGCCGGCTCCAGCAGGACCGCGCCGAGCTGGACCTGTGGACCGAGGCGACGTCCGGCGACAGCTAGACAGCCGGCCGAGCTTGGCCGGCGTGGCCGTGGCATTGTCGGGGAGGAGGGCCCGGCGTGAGCGGAGCAGCGAGGATCACGCTCGCGTGCCTCGATCTCGCCGGGACGACCGTGGCCGACGACGACACGGTCGAGACCGCGTTCGCCGAGGCGATGGCCGCGTTGGGGATCGTGTCCGGCACCGGCGCGTACGAACGCGCCATGGCGCGGATCGGCGAATGTCGGGGACGATCCAAGATCGAGATCTTTCGTGAGCTGTTCCCCGACGACGAGGCCCGCGCCCGGGTGGCGAACCTCGCCTTCGAACGGTCCTACGACGCCGTGATCGACCGGGCCGGCCTGCACCCGGTCCCCGGCGCCGAGGACGCGATCGACAAGCTCGTGGGTGCCGGCATCGGCGTCTGCCTGATCACGGGGTTCAGCCGCACCACCCTGGGCCGCATCATCGACACCCTCGGCTGGTGGCGGCGGGTCGACCTCGCGCTGTGCCCCGCCGACGTGCCCCGCGGCCGCCCCTGGCCCGACCTCGTGCTCACCGCCGCGCTGCGGATGGGTGTCGAAGACGTCCGGCAGATCGCCGTGTGCGGCGACACCGACAACGACATGCTCTGCGGCCGCCGCGCCGGCGCGTCGGTGGTGGCCGGCGTACGAACCGGCGCGCACGACGCCGTACGGCTCAGCGCCGCCGGCGCCACGCACATCATCGACAGCGTCGCCGACCTGCCCGACCTTGTGCTGGGTGACGCCGGCGCCGCCGGCCTCCGGCCGTAGCGGGTCAGGCCCGGCGGGGGGACCCGCCACCACACCCTCGGCCGGTCAGGGTGACTGGGCGAGGCCGATGATGTTGCCGTCCTGGTCCTTGACGGTCGCGATCAGCTTGCCGCCGCCGACGTCCCTGGGTTCCTGCAGCGTCTCGGCGCCGCGGTCGAGCAGCGCCTGCAGGGTCGCCTTGATGTCGTCGACCTCCCAGTAGCCGATCGGGCCGGTCATCCCGCTCTTGTGGCCGTTCGGGTCCAGACCGATCTCCTGGTCGCCGATCCGAAAACCCACGTAGTAGGGCGCGTCCGCGTACGGCTCGGCGCCCACCAGCGCGGTGTACAGGGCCTTGGCCGAGTCGAGGTCACGCACGGGAAAGATGATCGTCTTGATGCCTTCGCTCACTGGAACTCCCCTTTCGTCGATATGTTTCGTCATGGATTCCGGCGGCGGCTTCGTCCGCCCCGGTGTCCGCCATGCCGATCACGCTAGGAGCCGGGCGGGTCGCTCCGCTTCTTCGTTCCTGATCGGTTCGGTGGCCGCCCTCTCGGTGCCCGACACGGCCTCTCGGCGACGAGGGCCGCGCGTACACTGCGCACATGACCGCAGGCGGCCGTGACGAACCGGCCGGTCCCGAGGGGCAGGCCCGCGGGCGGCGACGCCGCGAGATGACCGTCGCCAGGATCGCCCGGCTGGCCGGAGTGTCGCCGCCGACCGTGTCACGGGTGATCAACGGCCAGGCAGGGGTGGCGCTCCGCACCCGGCAGCGGGTCGAGGCGGTGATCCGCGAGCACGGCTACCAGCGGCCGGAGGGCAGCGACTCGCTCGCCATCATCGAGCTCGTCTTCCACGCGCTGGAGAGTCTCTGGGCGTTGGAGATCATGCAGGGTGTCGAGCGGGTGGCGCGTGAGCACGAGCTGGCCGTCGTGCTGACCGAGATGCAGGGCCGGCTCACTCCGGGCAAGGCGTGGACCGAGCAGGTGCTGGCCCGCAGGCCGACCGGCGTGATCGCGGTGTTCTCCGAGCTCACCGTGCAGCAGCAGTCGCAGCTTTCGACCCGGTCGATCCCGCTCGTCGTACTCGACCCCACGGGCGAGCCGCTGCACGAGACGCCGTCCGTCGGCGCGACGAACTGGAACGGCGGGCTCGCCGCCACCCGCCACCTGCTCGACCTGGGGCACCGGCGCATCGCGATGGTCTGCGGCCCGACGCAGTGGCCGTGCTGCCGGGCCCGGCTGGACGGCTACCGGGCGGCCATGGACGCCGCCGGGGTGCCGGTCGACCCCGAGCTCGTCCGGATCAGCACCTTGTACGTGGAGGGCGGGCTGCGGGACGGCGCCGAGCTGCTCGCGCTGCCCGACCCGCCCACCGCCGTCTTCACGGCGAACGACCTGCAGGCGCTTGGCGTGTACGAGGCGGCCAGGCGGGCCGGCGTGCGGATCCCCGACGACCTCAGCGTCGTCGGGTTCGACGACCTGTCGTTCACCCAGTGGACCGGACCACCCATGACGACGGTGCGGCAACCGCTGGTGCAGATGGGCGCCACCGCCGCGGAGCTCGTCGTGACGCTCGCGGCCGGCGAGGAGCCGGCCCAGCTGCGCACCGAGCTGGCCACCACCTTGATCGTCAGGGGGAGCACGGCGCCGCCGCGGGCCTGACGCCTTTCACGCCTTTCATCTCGTCATTGACCCGCTTGGCATGGCGTCGTACGTTACCCACTGAAACATTCGGACATCCTCCCGAAATGTTTCACCGTTCCGGTGCCGGTACGCCTTCGACTGGAGCGCCCGAGGTGGCCGCCGATGGCGACAGTCTCGGGCCGAAAACGCAGGCCACAAGCCTGCGTGCGCCTCACGGCTGAGGAGAAGAACCCATGAGAGTGATGACGAAAATTCTCGGCGGC
Organism: Streptosporangiaceae bacterium; assembly: GCA_036378315.1. Classification (GTDB taxonomy): domain Bacteria; phylum Actinomycetota; class Actinomycetes; order Streptosporangiales; family Streptosporangiaceae; genus CALAED01. Next base: position 20,288 of record DASUWU010000196.1, read on the forward strand.
CTGTTTGCCGCCGTGATGATGATCGTCACGTGGTTCATGTTCGCGCCATCGGCGCCGGCGGCCACGCTGCAGCAGATCACGAACTTCGGAACTAACCCGACCAATCTTGGAATGTACGTATATAAGCCGGATTCGGCCCCGGCTCGGCCCGCGATCCTGGTGGCCGTGCACTACTGCACCGGGTCCGGACCTGCGTTCTTCTCGGGCACCGAGTTCGCCAGGCTGGCCGACCAGTTCGGCTTCATCGTCATCTACCCGTCCGCCACCAGGAGCGGCAGCTGCTTCGACGTCTCCTCGCCCGGCGCTCTGACGCACAACGGAAACAGCGACCCGGTGGGCATCGTCTCCATGGTCCGGTGGGTCGAGCAGAACATGAACGGCGACGCCAACAGGGTCTACGTCACCGGCGCCTCCTCCGGCGGCATGATGACCAACGTCCTGCTCGGCGACTACCCGGACGTGTTCAAGGCGGGCGCGGCCTTCATGGGTGTCCCGTTCGGGTGCTTCGCCACCACGGACGGCTCGATGTGGAACAGCCAGTGCGCGAACGGACAGATCAGCCACACCCCGCAGCAGTGGGGCGACATGGTGCGGGGCGCCTTCCCGGGCTTCACCGGGGCCAGGCCGCGCATGCAGCTGTGGCACGGCACGGCCGACACGACGCTGTTCTTCCCCAACTTCGGTGAAGAGGTCAAGCAGTGGACGAACGTCCTCGGCGTGAGCCAGACCCCGTCGTCCACCGACACCCCGCAGTCGGGCTGGACCCGGACCCGCTACGGCGGCACCGGCACCCAGCCTCCGGTCGAGGGCATCACCATCCAGGGCGTCGGTCACAGCCTGCCGCTCGCCGGCCAGGCCGCCATGGCGATCGCCTTCCTCGGCCTGAACAACAGCGGCCAGACCTCGCCGCCGCCGAGCAGCCCCCCGCCGAGCAGCCCCCCGCCGTCCTCGCCGCCGCCGTCGTCCCCGCCGCCGGCCGGTGGATGCCGGGTCAGCGACACCATCAGCGCGTGGAACACCGGCCTGACCTCCAACATCACCATCACCAACACCAGCAGCACGGCGATCAACGGCTGGTCGTTGGTGTTCACGCTGCCAGGCGGGCAGACGATCAGCTCCGGCTGGAACGCCACCTACTCGCCGACCAGCGGACAGGTCACCGCGCGGAACGTGTCGTTCAACGGCACGCTCAACCCGGGACAGTCGACCACCATCGGCTTCAACGCCAACCACACCGGCAACACCGGTAGCCCGTCCTCGTTCACGCTCAACGGCACGGCCTGCACCGTCGGCTGAGCCACCCATCCCATCGGCGCGCCCAGCGCCCCCCGGCCCGGGGGCGCTGGGCGTCCGAGATCGTTAGGCACTGCCGGAACTCATCAAGTGGAGCAAAGATGATCAAGCAGTTCAGCCGCCTGGCCCTACGGTCGGGCGCCGTGGCATCGTCGCTCGCCACACTGGCCGCGATGGCCTTCGCGAGCACCGGCGGGCAGGCGAACGCGGCGAGCGCGGCGCAGGCCGCGAGCAACGCCCACGGCGCCTGCCGGAACGGCTATGTCGGAATCACCTACGACGACGGGCCCACCGCCGCGACGCTGCCCTCGCTGCTCGCGGCGTTGCGGAAGGCCGGGGTGCACGCCACGTTCTTCAACCAGGGCAACCGGGCGGCGGAGCGCCCCGACCTGGTCCGCGCCGAGCTGCGCGCGGGCAACTGGGTCGGCACCCACACCATCACCCATCCGCACCTGCCCCAGCTCGACGAGCAGACCGCCTACGACGAGATCGCGGGCGCCCAGTACATCCTGAAGGGGATCACCGGCCGGTGGCCGACGCTGTTCCGCGAGCCGTTCGGCGAGACGAACGACCAGATCAGGGCAGACGAGCAGAAGCTCGGCCTGCTCGAGGTGCTGTGGACGGTCGACTCCAGGGACTGGGCCGGCGCCTCGGTCGACGAGATCATCGCCGCCTCTGACACCCTGCAGCCTGGCGGCATCATGCTGGAGCACGACTGGGCGCAGAACTCGATCGACGCGCTCCCGACGATCGTGGATCACCTGAAGGCCCGCGGGCTGTGCCCAGGGAAGATCGTCTTCACCCCGGACAACGTCCCGTACTCGAACATCTTCTTCCACGCCAAGGCCGTCAAGCCCTGACGCGTGGTACGCGCACACTCGTTCTGGCGGCAGCGGGTCCGCCGGCGCCGGTGGGTGGGGATGGTGGTGCCGTCCCCACCCACCGGCGTGCTCGCCGCCGCGGGAACTCCTGACGCGACGGGTGGCGGGGCACGGCTCGGGACGTGGCTCGGGACATGGGCGACAGCTCCGGCCACCGCGCCGCCGGCGGACGTCCCCACGTTCGAGGACCAGACGATCCGCCAGGTCGTCCGCGTCAGCGCCGGCGGCGACGCGCTGCGCGTCCGGCTGTCGAACGAGTTCGGCATCCGGCCGCTGGTGATCGGCGCGGCCCACGTCGCCCGCGGCGTCCCCGGCGCCGCCGAGCGGTCCGCCGAGCGGATCGCCGAGGGCACCGACCGGACGCTCACGTTCGGCGGCCGCGCCGCGGTCACCGTGCCGCCCGGCGCGCCCGTGCTCAGCGATCCTGTGGAGCTTCCGGTGCCGGCCAGGTCCGATCTCGTCGTGAGCCTCTACCTGCCCGGACGTACCGAGGGCCGGACCGTCCACGGGTCGGCCTTCCAGCGGAACGCCGTCGCCGCGGGGAACGTCGCAGGGGAGCCCAAGGTCACGCCCACGTCGACGATCGAGCAGTGGTTCTTCCTGACCGGGATCAGCGTGCGCTCCCGCTGGCCGGGGGCCGCGTCGGTCGTCGCGTTCGGCGACTCGATCACCGACGGTGCCAGCACCACCGTGGGCGCCAACCGCCGCTGGCCCGACGTCCTCGCCGCGCGGCTGGCCGGCGAGCACGGCGGGGGGCGCGGGCGGCACGGGGGGCGCGGAGGGCGCGGAGGTCGGCGCGGCGGGGGGCCGGCCGGCCGGCTTGGGGTGCTCAACGCGGGCATCAGCGGCAACCGGCTGCTGCACGACCCCAACCCGCTCCCAGGGTCGGAGGCGGAGGGCTTCGCCGCGTTCTTCGGCGAGAGCGGGCTGCGGAGGTTCGACCGTGACGTCGGGGCCCAGCCCGGCGTCAAGTACGTCATCGTGCTGATCGGCGTCAACGACCTCGGCCACCCGGGGGCGGTCGCGCCGCCCGATGAGGAGGTGTCGGCCGACGATGTGATCGCCGGCCACCGGCAGCTCATCGCCCGTGCCCGTGCCCGCGGGTTGAAGATCTTCGGGGGGACGATCCTGCCGTTCAGGGACGACACGTTCGGCCTTTTCACGCCCGAGCGGGAGGCCGCGCGGCAGGCGGTCAACGCCTGGATCAGGACCGGCGGCGCGTACGACGCCGTCATCGACTTCGACGCCGCGCTGCGCGACCCGGCAGCGCCCGACCGGCTGCTGCCCGCGTACGACAGCGGCGACCATCTGCACCCCAACGACGCAGGTGCCGCGGCGCTCGCGCACGCGGTCCCGCTGCGGATCTTCCGCTAACTCCCTACCTGGAGGCCGATGATGAAACGCTTCCGTGTTCCGTTCGCGAAACCGCGGGCGGCGGCCAGACGGTCGCCGGTCGCCCGCATGGTCCTCGCGGGCGCCCTCGCCGCCGGCCTGGTCGGGGCGTCGTCCGCGATCGGAGCGGCCTTGGGCGCCGAGCGCGCCCCGAGCGCCGCCGGCCAGATCCGGCCGAAGACGCACGGTCACTGGGTGGACACCTGGGTGTCGATGCCGCAGCTCACCGAGCCGGGCAACCTGCCGCCCGCGCCGTTCACGCAACCGAACGTCGTCTTCGCGGACGCGACGCTGCGGCAGACCGTCCGCGTCACGGTCGGCGGGCAGCAGCTGCGGCTGCGGTTCTCGAACGCGTTCGGCGGCGCGGCCCTGCCGATCACGAAGGTCGCGATCGCGCTGCCGGCCGGCGGGCAGGCCGGCGTCAGCGCGATCCAGGCCGGCACCACCCAGCCGGTCACCTTCAGCGGCCGGACGTCGGTCAGCGTCCCGGTCGGCGCGCAGATCGTGTCCGACCCGCTGAACCTCGACCTCGCCGCCGGATCCAACCTCACGGTGACGATGTACCTGGCGCAGGGGCAGGCGACCAACAACATCACGTCGCACCCCGGCTCGCGCACCAACTCGTACATGGTGGGCGGCGACCACGTCGCGGACGCTGACCTGCCCGGCGCGGCGTCCGTGGCGCACTGGTACTTCCTCAGCGGCGTGGAGATGTGGTCGAAGCCGGTGATCACCGGCGCGGCCATCGTCGGCGACTCGCTCACCGACGGCCGCGGGTCCACGACGAACGGGAACGATCGCTGGCCCGACCAGCTCTTCGACCGGCTGCACGCGCACCGCGCCACGTCCAACATCGCGATCCTGAACCAGGCGGCAGGCGGCAACCGGGTGCTGAACGACGGGCTCGGCCCGAACGCCCTCGGCCGGATCGACCGGGACGTGCTGGCGCAGAGCGGGGTCACCTCGATGTTCATCTTCGAGGGCGTCAACGACATCGGCACCGCCGACGCCACCGCGGCCGCGCAGCAGCAGACGTACGACGACCTGATCACCGCGTTCGACCAGATGGTCACGCGCGCGCACGCGAAGGGCATCCGGGTGTACGCGGCGACCATCACGCCGTTCGGCGGCAACGTCCCCGGGTACGACGACGGGTCGGGCGTACGCGACGCGACCCGGCAGGCGGTCAACCAGTGGATCCGCACCAGCCACCGCTTCGACGGGGTCGTCGACTTCGACAAGGTCGCCCGCGACCCGGCCGCTCCGGATCGGCTGCTGCCGGCCTACGACGTCGGCGACCACCTGCACCTGAACCCCACCGGATACAAGGCGCTGGCGGACGCCGTGCCGGCGACGCTGCTCGAGCCGAAGCCGCTTCCCGGGGACTTCGGCTTCAACTAGATCGGTCGAGGCGTGGCGGCGCCGGCATCATCGTGGATGGTGCCGGCGCCACCGCGTGTAGCGGGCGCCGACGAACGTCGTCGGATGGCGGCCAGGTTCAGGTCGTCGTACGGGAACGCCTCGCACCAGCGGAAGGCCTCGCACCAGCGGAAGGCCCCGGACGAGGGGAAGGTTCCGCACGGGCGCGCGGCCGCGGAACGGCAGGTCGATCGCGAGCGCGAGCCCGAGGACGACCGGAATCCACGTCACCTGGGTGAGCCGCGCGACCTCGGTGCCGACCGGATGCATCGAGATCACTCCCACTCCGGTCAACCCCGCGGCGATGAGCGGCCACGCCACGTCGCGCCGCGGTCCCCGGAGCAGGCCCACCGCGGCGACCAGGTACACCGCGGCGATCAGCGGATGATCCAGCAGCCGCGGCAGCAGGTGCTGCGCCCACAGCTCGACGGCGGCGTCACCGAGCCGCCGCCAGGAGTCGGTCACGTCGGGCCGGCGAAAGTGATGCGTGAAGGTGTCCTGCAACGTCTCGTTCAGCCCTGGCAGCCGCAACGCCGCGCTGACCACGAGGTTGCCCGCGAGAACGGCGCCGGCCACCGTGCCGACGACCGCGAAGCCCCGGCGGGCGCGCGCCGACGGCAGGCGTACCGCCGCCACGGCCACCAGGGCCGCCGCCAGGGCGACCCCGTTGGCCGGCTTCACCGCGCACAGGCAGGACAGGCTCACCGCCAGCAGGAACGCGCCGGCGGCCCGCTCGGCGCCCGCCGTACGTCCGTCGGGGTGGCCGGCCGCGGGGTCAGGAGCGGCGGGGTCAGGAGCAGCGGGGTCAGGAGCGGCGGGGTCAGGGGCGGCGGGTTCGTGGTGCCGGCCATGCCCCCTGACGAGCAGGACGGTGCCGAGCAGCGAGGTGATCAGGAACAGCGCCAGCGGCGCCTCGGCGAGCAGCCTGCTCACCCACAGGCCGGTCGGCAGCAGGTAGAACAGCACCTCGGCGAGCAACGCCCTGGCGGGCCGCAGCCCGGCGGCCAGCGCGAGCAACATGATCGCGACCCCGCAGGCCACGCCCAGGACCGCGGTTCCGATGACGAAGCCGGATCGGCCGAACGCCCGGACGAACGGCACCGTCAGCAGCGCGTAACCGGGCCGCGACGTGAAGATCCGCTGAAACCGGACCGGCGCCGACACCGGCAAGCCGCTCCGGTAGCGCATGCATTCGTCGTAGCTGAGCTTCGGCCGGGCGCGTTTCATCGCGCGGCAGGTGAATTCCGCGGCGATAATGTCGGCGCGTTTTTCCGGATAACCGGCATAACGAAACGCGTCTCGCGCGTACCAGAACGTGTCCGGTGTCGCCCGCGACGCGCCGCCCTCCCATCTGGCGAACCACAGGCCGGCGCCGAGAAACGCCGCGATGATGACGAGTGCGCCCAGCTGTAAAGAACCGCGTCGGCGCATTATCGCCACGACCGGCGGCGTTTTCGGATTGATCGGCATGGTGGGTGCGGCGACCATGGCGAGAGCGTATTACAGTACCGAGCTCAAGAACCCCGCTCTGTGCTTTCTTTGCATGAGGGACAAATACCTCATAACCGCTCTTAACGTTATCTTTCCCGGGGCGGTTCCCCGGCCGCCGGCGGGCGATCGGCGGAGCCGGCCAGGAGCAGGGCGGAAAGCCGGTTCCCACCGGCGCATCATGGGGAGATGTCCACCCGCGAAGTCGTCGTGCTCGGCACGTCGAGCGCCGTGCCGACCAAGGCGCGCAACCACAACGGGTACCTGCTGCGGTGGGACGGGCACGGCATCCTCTTCGACCCCGGCGAGGGCACGCAGCGGCAGATGCTGCACGCGGGCGTGAGCGCGCACGACATCACATGGATCTGCCTGACCCACTTCCACGGCGACCACTGCCTCGGCGTGCCCGGCGTGATCCAGCGGATCGCGCGCGACGGGGTCCGGCACGCCGTACGCGCCGTCTACCCCGCCAGCGGCGCCGGCTACTGGCGCCGGCTCCGGCACGCGGCGATCTTCACCGACACGGATGTCATCGCGGAACTGCCCATCAGCGGGGAGCGGCCGCTGATCGCCGCCGATGGCGTGCCGTTCACGCTGACCGCCCGGCCGCTGTCGCACCGCGTCGAGTCGTACGGCTACCGCGTCGAAGAGCCGGACGGCGTCACCATGCTTCCCGACCGGCTCGCCGCGTACGGGATCAGCGGCCCGCTCGTCGGCGCGCTGCGCCGCGAAGGGCGGGTCACCGCGCCGGACGGCCGCACGGTCACGCTCGCCGAGTGCGTCGTTCCCCGGCGCGGGCAGGTGGTCGCGTTCGTCATGGACACCCGGCTCTGCGACGCGGTTCCCGAACTCGCCGACCGGGCCGACCTGTTGATCATCGAGTCGACCTTCCTGGACGCCGAAGCCAGGCTGGCCGCCGACTACGGGCACCTCACGGCGGCCCAGGCGGGCAAGGTCGCCGCCGAGTGCGGGGTGCGGCGCCTGCTGCTGACGCATTTCTCCGAGCGCTACCGGCCGGAGGACCAGCCCCGGTTCGTCGAGGAGGCGGCCGCCGCGTACGACGGCGACATCGTGGTCGCCCGCGACCTCGACCGCGTGGCCGTGCCGCGCCGCCGCCGGTTCGGTTAACGCCGCCGCCGTCCGGGCACATCCTGGGCCGTCGACCGCGAGCTGATCGCGGGGGGGACGCATCTGGCCAGGTCATGCGCCGGCCGGCAAAGGACGATCATTCGACACGGAACGGGGGGCTTCCGGTGGCCATGTGCGAGGTCTGCGGAAACGACTACGACAAGGCGTTCACCGTCATCACGGCGGACGGGGCGAGCCGGATCTTCGACAGCGTCGAATGTGCCGCCCACGCGATCGCGCCCA
>DASUWU010000197.1:0-10604 GCA_036378315.1 Streptosporangiaceae bacterium
GCCCCGAGCGCGCCGACGCCGCCCGCGCCGGTGACCGCGACCGCCAGATCGGGGGTGCCGCCCGCGATGGCCATCCCGGCGCCCGCGAACGGGTAGGGAATGGCGAACTTCTCGGTGAACCTGGTGGCCAGCACACTCATGTGGCTTCCTCGTGGAGTCGGCGGCAGGCGCGGTCGGCGCGGTCAGAACTGGACGGTCAGGACATGACGGTGAAGCCGCGTTGATCGGCGAGGTGGGCGAGCTCCGCCCAGTCCTCGCCGTGGTGGGTGTGATCGGGCAGGATGCAGCCGAGGGTCACGGGACGCGGCACGGTGTAGTGCGGAGCCGCGAGGTTGGGCTCGCCGGCGAAGTCCAGCACCTCGGCCAGGTTGCGGGCGGCGGAGTCGCGCACGGTGAGGGGGGCGAGGCCGAACCGCCACTCGATCATCTTCAGCACCGACGTGTGGTCGTAGGTGTTGTGCGCGACGGCTCCGCGCCCCGCTCGCGGCGAGATCACCAGGCAGGGCACCCGGAAGCCGCGGAGCCCCGTCCCGAGGTCGGGCCGCGGGTCGGGCGCCACGTCCGGCGGCACGTGGTCGAAGAAGCCGCCCCACTCGTCGTAGGTGATGATCAAGGCCGTCCGGTCCCAGCGCGGGCTCGACACGACCGCGTTGTAGACGCGGGCGAGGAAGGACTGGCCGATCCGGATGTCGGAGACCGGGTGCTCGTCCTCAGACAGCCCGAGGTTGACGTCCCCGAAGAGGGCGCCGCCGAGGAAGCCGGGGTCCACGTAGGACACGGCGGGCAGCGCGCCGGCGGCGGCCCCGGCGTAGAACTCCGAGATCGGGCGCGAGATGTCGAGATACCTCGTCCCCCACAGTGCGGTGACGGGCGCGTCACTGTAGAAGTAACGCCCGGACAGGCCGGCCGCGGCGAGCCGGTCCCAGATCGCCGGCATCTGCGCGATCCCGGTGATGGACGTGGTGAGCCGGTCGGTCTGGGCGGAGTGCAGGAAGAACCTGTTCGGGAACGTCGGCCCCATCATCGCGGCGAAGTAGCGGTCGCAGACCGTCCAGTCACGTGCCGCCCTGCCGTAGAAGCCGAGGTCGTCGGCCTCGAAGTAGCCGATGGACAGCTCGTCGTTGTCGCCCGCGCGCAGCCATCCGTCGCACGCGCCGTTGTTGAACTCGGTCCGCCCGCCTTCGTAGGAGTGGTCAGGATCGTTGAAGCCGCAGCCGTGCGGCACCGTCAGGTGATGCGTGGCGTGGGCCACGCCGTCGCGGTCGAGGTAGCTGAGCCCGGCCTGCTTGCCGTCCGCGCCGGGCAGCCAGCCGAGGTAGTGGTCGAAGGAGCGGTTCTCCATCATGACCACGACGATGTGGTCGAGGTCGGTGCCGCCCGGGTCGGGCAGCGGCGCCGCGGCGGTTCGCGGTCTGGCCTCGGCGCGGGTGGCCGTCGCGGCGACGGCCGCGGCTCCGGTCGCACCGGCGATGAACGTACGGCGGGTCAGCTCGTCCATGCTCGGGTCCTCGCGGGGGTCGAGCGCCCGCCTACGACGTCGGGCGCGAGAGGGACGAGGTGAATTATGACGAGATTTGTTACTTCTGAAAGGACCCAAAGCGAACGACGTTCGGCGCATACGGAAATCGTCGAGGCGCGGCCGCGGAGCCGGGCTGGGCGCGCCGGGGACGCGACCAGCGGGTGGCGGTCGCCGGGTCAGCAGGACTGGTTGGCGCCGCCGCTGGTGCCGAGGATGCCGGCGAACCTCCTGTAGAGGTTGACGCGGTCCTGGCGCTGGTCGGGGTTCTTTCCGTTGCACTCCAGGGCGCCGTTGATGCTGCGGATCGTCTCGCCGAAGCCCCGGTGGTTGATCATCGCATCGTGCGGGGTCATGGTGCCGGCGCCCTGCTGGGTGTTCCAGAACCACAGCGCGGTCTTCCACGCGACGGCGGCGTCCCGCTGCACACGGTACGGATCGTGCAGCAGGTCGATGTGCAGGGCGTCACCGGCGGCTTTGTAGTTGTAGTTCCAGCTCAGCTGCAGCGGCCCTCGTCCGTAGTAGGCGCTGCCGCCGGCCGGGCAGCCGTAGGGCCGCGTCCAGTCGCAGTAGTGGCCGTAGTTGCCGGTGTTCTGCTCGACGACGTATCTCAGCCCGCCGGTCTCGTGGCTGACGTTGGCGAGGAAGGCCGCCGCTTCGCGCCTCTTGGTCGTGTCGCCGCCGGTGTTGGCGAAGCCCGGGTAGGCGCCCAGCGCGTCGGTCAGGCCCCGATAGGTGTAGAAGGGGTTGCGGCCAGGGAACATCGCGTTGAACTGGGACTGCGCGACCACGAACGCGGCGGAGCCGGCGTCGCCGGCCACCACGGCGGCCGCCGGCGCGACCAGGGACAGCGTGCCGGCGATGGTGGCCGAGCCCAGGGAAACCATGACACCACGTACGGACATCCGTCTTGCTCCTCGCACGGCCTGGCCGGGCCCCAGGAGCGCCAGGACCCGATCATCTTCGGCATCCGAGGCCGGACACCGAAGAGATCATCTCGCTTACTGTGCGTGGAATATGCGCGACACACCGTACATGGCGGCGGGCACATGTCCTTGTCAGGTGGGGGTTCCCAGCTGGGCGGAGATCTTCGCGAGCTGGTCGAGGCGTTGTTGCAGCGGCGGGTGGGTCGCGAACATGGTGGAGAGGCTGAATCCCTTGGCGGCGGCCGGGATGAACATGAAGGCGTTGAAGGGTTCGGCGGCGCGCAGGTCGGTGGTGGGGATGCGGGCCATGTCTCCGGTGAGTTTGGTCAGCGCGGCGGCGAGCGCCGAGGGCCGTGTGGTCAGCATGGCCCCGGCGCGGTCGGCGGCGAGCTCGCGGTAGCGCGACAGGGCCCGGATCAACAGGAAGCTGACGCCGTACACGATGGCCGAGACGAGCATGACGACGCCGATGATCGCGGTGGTGTTCTGGTCGCGCCGGCGTCCGCCGAACAACTGTGAGTAGAAGGCGAACCGGACGACGAGCCCGGCGAGAATGCCGAGGAACGACGCGGCGGTGATGACCGCGACGTCGCGGTGTGCGACGTGGGAGAGCTCGTGGGCCAGGACGCCTTCCAGCTCGGCGGGTTCCAGGCGGCGCACCAGCCCGGTGGTGACGCACACCACGGCGTGGTCGGGGTTGCGTCCGGTGGCAGGCGTTGGGCAGGTCGAGGTCGGCGACGGCGACGCGGGGTTTGGGCATGTCGGCGGCGGCGCACAGCCGATCGATCACGCCGTGAAGGTACGGCTCCTGCTCCGGGGTGACCAGGTGTCCGTGCATGCCGTACAGGGCGATCCGGTCGGAGAAGTAGTACTGGGCGACCAGGAACCCGCCGGCGATGACCACGATAAGGATCCAGGACTTCAGCAAGGCGACCAGTACAGCGACGAAGACGACGTACACGAGCCCGAGCAGGGCCAGCGTGGCGCCCATCCGTACGTTCAGCCGGCGGTCGGCCGGGAATCGGCTGCGCATCGCAATCACCTCTCGCGGTTTACTCCGTGCCGCCACTTCGCGGCGGCGCCGATCCGTCAGTCGGTCCGCCACCGGGCCGGCCGGGCAGGTCCGGTGCCTGGTTGTGTTGGCTGCGTGCTCGGCGGTTCTGGTGTCGCACGCCGGCTTCGGGTGGGCGCGCGGCGGGCGCGGGAACCTCGACCTGGAACTCCAGCGGCACCCCGCGCAGCCATGCGCGTAGTTCGATGTAGGCGAGCCGCAACTGCCTGTCCTGCGGTTCGCCGGCCGGGACGCGGATGAGCCGCCGCAGTTCGGCGTATACCTCGGGGGACAGAGCGCCGCGGAGGTCTTCCAGGAACTGGCCGTACATGCCGGTCAGCCGGGCGCGGGCCGCGACGTCCATGGCTGGCGGCGTGCCGGCCAGTTCCCCGGTGAGTTGCTCGACCGCCATCGCGACGCGCAGGAACTTGGCCGGCGACCGAACCGCGGGTGCGCCGGCCAACGTGCCGGTCCTGCTTCCGGTCCTGCCCTCGGCCCGACCGGTGCCGCTACGGTGCCGCGTCCGGGTAGGTCGCCCGGTCGTCGTCCCCTCGTCCGCGTCCCACGGCGGACGCGGAGCTGGTGTCGTGGGCGGCATTACGGGTCACCTCCCACCCATACAGATGGCCACTTATATGGTCGATCGCCGTAGGCGGAGATTCCTGGGTCCAATGCCCTCGGATTCGGCACGTTCGGCCCTAAAAGGCGGGACTGTCCCGCAACTCGCCCCGGCGGGCATCGGCTCGCGGCTGAGCCGGCCGGTGGCGGCCCCGGGGGTGCGGGGGGGGGGAGAGAGATCCAGCGGCGGGCGAGCGGTTGCTCGAGCCCGCCGCTGGACTCATCGCGCCTCGCGCCTCGCGCCTCAGCGGTCGCCGTCGAGCTTGCGCTGGACGAAGGTGTACGCGCGTTGGCCGAACTGCGGGGCGAAGCCGGCCATGTTCTCGATCGAGGATCGGAAGTGCACACCGCCCCAGAACCTGCTGATACCGCAGTCGTGCGCGAACGCGGTCCAGGTGTTCCAACTCAGCGTGAGGTCGTGCGCCGGCGTGATTCCGGGTTCGACCTTCGACGAACCCGCCGGCCAGGTGACCGCGATCTGGATCGCGTCGGTGCCGAAGTAGCTCCGCGCCGCCTGCGCGTAGGCCAGGCAGAGCGCGGTCGAGCCGGACGGGTATTCGGGGTGGTTGGCGGTGTTGAGGTAGCTGCGCCATTCATCGCCGGTGATGTCGTCGACGGTGCCCTTGCCGGGGCCGCCCCACGCCCGCACCCGCTTGTCGCCGTAGAGGTAGCGGATCGCGCTGAACGGACGCACCGCGTCGAACCGCGCCTTCTCGTACCACACCGCGATGGTGACGTCGAAGATGGCGATCTCCACAGTGGTCACGAAATGGACGGTCTGCTCGACGTCCAGACCCTTCTGGGCGACCGCCGTGCCGGTGGCGGCGAAGCCGATCGCCAAGAACTTGTCGTTGAACGTCTCCGCGGTCATCTTCTGGACGTCGGTCAACCCCGCGGAAGCCGCGAGGACCTCGTCGGCCTGGCGCCGGTAGGCCGCGAGGTGGTGAACGTCGCTGTTGACCGGCGGGGCCAGTTTGAACTGGCTCGGGTCGGCGTAGGTGATCGGCTTGGTGCGGCCCATCTGCGGCGTCACGAACTGCTGGACCGAGAAGACGCCGTTCTTGTTGGAAACGACGTTCGGCTGCCAACGCGACGGGTCGCGCAGCTTGTAGGCCGTGTTCACCGGTACGTAACCGGTGTAGTCCGCATAAGGCTGCGTATTGTACCGGGGGCGGCCCTCGTCACCGAACCTGTTCGTGCCGTCTTTGCTCCGGGCTTCGAGCACACGGCGGGCGGCGAGATTGCCGAGACCAATCGCGGTGTCGGTGTTCTCCTGCCCGTCATTCGGATCGAGACCCACCGCGCTCACCATGGTGCGCCACTCCCCGGAGAACTGCGGGATGAGCCTGTTCAAGATGCGGTAGGAGGCGTAAATAACGGCTGTGTTCTTGTTCCGGTTGGTGTCCTCGCTCGCCGGGCGGCGGCCGAGATTCGAAAAGATGCCGACCGCCTTGGGGTTGTACGGCGCGATCGCGTCGAACCAGGCGAGCTCGAGGAGCATGGCGTGGTCGACGATGAGAGTGATGTCCGAACCGTCGGCGGAGATCGTCTCACCTTGGGCGTGCTGGAGCGCGGGAAAAACCACCTCCGTCACGGCATTGCCGGAGTCGAGGTCAAAAGCCGGCGCCGCGGCGCTCTTCGGGACGGCCGACACGGGGACCGCCAGTACGCCGAGCGACAGAATCGCGCAGACCGCGGTCGCCCACTTCCTTAAATTCCGGCCATGTGGCCGCAGAAAGCCTTTCATCGGTCATTCTTCCTTTCGCGGGAACGGGACGGCCGGCCGGTAGCTATTACGGGCTTAAACGGGGCCGGCAGAATAGAATTAACACAGGCGGCGGCTCATTGCACGATATCATCCTGGCCAATTCCGGTCGTAGTTTTCAAGTGCTGTTCAACTGCGGATGACACCTTTGTTGTGGCTCTGGAACGGCGCCCGTCTCTGGACATGGGCCGCGCGCGCTTCGGCGTCGCATTCCGCCGGACCGACGACCGCCAAGGGCCGTCCCGGGCGGGCGACGGCCGCCCCGCGCGGGCCACGCCTCCTGAATCTCCCGATGTTTCCTCCTGCCAGGCGGCAATCGGCTCGTCAGGTGCGGGACTGAGACCGCACGGTGAGCGGGGGACCTGTCGGCAGGAGTCCCGGCGGCGCGATGCGGCCGCGGCCTGTGGAGGAGGACGATGGTGAGCAGACATACTCCCTGGGGGCTGCGCGGGATCGCGGCGATCGCGGTGGCCGGGCTCGTTGCCGCAGGTTGCGGCGGCGGCGGATCCGGCACGCCGGGCGCGGGCGCCACGTCCGGCGCGGCCGTGACCGCGGTGCCCGGCGCCGGCGGGGCCGGCGCGCAGTCCGTCACCAACTACGTCTCCTACACCGGCGGCAAGGCGGGCAAGGCCGATCCGTCGCTCCCGCCGGTCTACATCGGCTGGGTCAACCAGCAGGGCGGCCAGCAGGTGATCGGTGCGCTGGCGACGAACGGCGCGCAGCTCGCGGTCAAGTACATCAACGCCGAGCTCGGCGGGGTGGACGGGCATCCGGTCGCGCTCAAGACGTGCTTCATCGCCTCGGCCGAGGAGGAGGGCACGACCTGCGGGCAGCGGCTGGCCGCGGACAAGCAGGTGTCGGTGATCGACGAGGGCGGGGTGGCGATCGGCGTCCAGTCGCTGTACTCGACGATCGGCGGCGCCAAGCCGGTGATCGCCGGCGTCGCCGCCACGCCGATCGACTCGGTCCAGAAGAACTCGGCGATCCTCTTCGGCGACGTGACGCACGTGCTCGGCCCGTTCGGGACGTACGCCAAGGACGTCCTGCACGCGAAGACAGCGGCACTGATCTATCCGAACACCGCTGGCATCATCGAAGGCGCGAAGGCGATCAGCGATTCCCTTCAACGCGCCGGCGTGAAGGTCAAGAAGGTCGGCTACAGCCCGAGCCAGACCGACCTGATCGGGCCGCTCACCAGCGCGGGCGCGCAGACGGCCGACATGGTGATCCCCTACAGCGACGCGTCGGGCTGCGTGAACCTCGCCAAGGGGCTCAAGCAGCTCGGGATCAACGACGCCAAGAAGATCGTTTCAGCGCCGCTGTGCCTGAACAGCCAGGTGCTCGAGGGGCTCGGCGGTGACTTCCCGATCTGGACGTACTCGATCGCGAGCTCGCTGTTCGGCGACAAGACCGATCCCGGCGTGCCGGCCTACCTGAAGGTCGTGCAGACCTACGGCGCGGCCAAGGACGCGCCCGACCCGTGGAACATCGTCGCGTTCTCGCAGGTGCTGACGACCGTACGGTTCCTGAACGAAATCGGGTACGACCACATCACCCCGCAGGCGGTGCTGGAGAAGGCGAAGGCGTTCACCGGGCCGGTCGCGCTCGGCGCCCCGGAGCTGAAGTGCGGCAAGTACAACGGCGCGCCCGGCGTCTGCAACGACCGCGTCCAGTTCTTCCAGTACGCGGGTAAGCAGCAGTTCGTGAAGGTGGCCGGCTGGCTGACGCCGCCGGCCTGAGCGCACCGCCGAGCCCCGCCCGGCCCGATCGGGCCGGGCTCGGCGGCCGCCGGATCGACGAGTCCGCGACCGCGCCCGAGTTCGTGCCCGAGTTCGCGCCCGACCCGTCCGGAGACAGACCGTGCAACAGATCCTGCTGTTCATCCTGCTCGGCCTCGGCTCGGGCGCGCTGATCGCCGCCATCGCCCTGGGCGTGGTGGTGACCTACCGCGGGTCGGGGATCATCAACCTGGCCACGGGCGGGGTGGCCATGCTCGCCGGGTACGCGTTCTGGTCGCTGCGCTCCGGCGAGTTCGGGCCGCGGCTGGGCACCGCGCCGGCGCTGGCGATCAGCCTGGTGTTCGTGCTGGCCGTCGGCGCGGCGATCGAGCTGGTCGCGTTCCGGCCGCTGCGCACGGCCGCGCCGCTGGCGAAGCTCGTCTCCTCGCTGGCCGTGCTGCTCGTGGCGCAGGCGTCGATGCTGCTCGCCTTCGGGACGACACAGAAACCGGCGCCGCAGGTGCTGCCGCAGCGGACGGTCGCGCTGCTCGGCGCGGCCGTGCCGGTCGACAGGTTCATCATCGCGGGCCTGGTGATCGCGCTGGCGGCGGGGCTGGCGGCGCTGTACCGCTGGACCCGGTTCGGGCTCACCACCCGGGCGGCGTCGGAGAACGAGGTGGCCGCCATCCTCGCCGGCCTGTCGCCGAACCTCATCTCGATGGTGAACACCCAGATCACCTCGCTGATCGCCGGAGGCATCGGGATTCTCGCCGCCTCCGTCACGCAGCTCGACTCCAGCACGCTCCCGCTGCAGATCGTGCCGGCGCTGGGCGCCGCGCTGCTGGCCAGGTTCACCTCCTTCGGGATCGCGTGCGCCGCCGGTTTCGGGATCGGCGTAGTGAACTCGTTGATCACCTACGCGTCGGCCCAGTCGTGGTTCCCGTCCTCCGGCGGGAACGCGATCCCCGGCGTCCAGGAGCTGGTCGCCTTCCTGATCATCATCGTGGCGATGTTCGTGCGCGGCGCGCGGCTGCCCAGCCGCGGCGAGCTGGTCGAAAAGCGGCTGCCCGCGGCACCGCGCCCAGGGCGCCTGGTGGTCACCGCCCTCCCGCTCGCCGCCGCCGGCGCCGTCGCCCTGGTCGTGCTGCCGTTCGACTTCCGGCAGGCCCTCGTCACCTCGCTGATCGGCACGCTGATGGCCCTCTCGCTGGTGGTCATCACCGGCTTCGTCGGCCAGATCTCGATCGTGCAGCTGGCCCTGGCCGGGGTGTCGGGTTTCACGATCTCCCACCTCGCCGTCGACGCCGGCATCGGATTCCCGCTCGCGCCGCTGGCCGGCGTCGCCGTCGCCGTCCTGCTCGGACTGCTGACCGCCGGCTCCGCGCTCCGGGTGCGCGGGGTGAGCCTGGCCGTGGTCACCCTCGCCGCCGCTGTCGCGATCGCGAACTTCGGCTTCCTCAACACCACATGGGGCGGCGGGCCGTCAGGTTCCCCCGTGCCCGAGCCGCGCTTCGCCGGGCTCGACCTCGGGCCCAGGGCCGGGTTCCGCGGGCTCGACGGCAACCAGCCCAGCCCGGTGTTCGGCTGGGTGGCGTTGGTCGTGACGCTCGCGCTGTGCCTGCTCGTCGGGCTCCTGCGGCGGGGGGCGCTCGGGCGGCGGATGCTCGCGGTGCGTTCCAACGAGCGCGCCGCCGCGGCGGCCGCGATCAACCCGCGGACGGTCAAGCTGACCGCGTTCGGCATCAGTGCCCTGATCGCCGGGGTGTCGGGGGCCCTGTACGCGTACAACTTCGGTTCGGTCAGCGCGGACCGCTTCAACGCGGTGACGGCGCTCAGCCTGATCGCCTTCGCCTACGCCGGCGGGATCACGCAGATCTCCGGCGCCGTCTTCGCCGGCCTGATCTCGACACAGGCGCTGGTGCCGTACGCGCTCGACAAGTGGTTCGGGCTCAACGGCAACTGGTTCCTGCTCTTCGGCGGCGCGATCCTGCTCTTCACACTGATCCAGAACCCGGAGGGCGTCGCGGGGGACTTCTACTGGCGGCTGCACAAGCGGCCGCCCATCCGCGCGCCGCGCCCGGATCCCGCGGCCGGCGCGCCGCCCGGGCCGCGCGGGGAGCGCCCGGCCGTCGCCCGCACCAACCCCGTGCTGCGGGTCAACGACCTGTCGGTGTCCTTCGGCGGGGTCCGCGCGCTGCGCGATGTCGACCTGTCGGTGTACGAGGGGGAGCTGGTCGGCCTGATCGGCCCCAACGGTGCGGGCAAGTCGACGCTCGTCGACGCCATCAGCGGTTTCGTCACCGGGAGCGGCCGCGTCGAACTCGACGGCCACGACATCGGGCGGCTGCCGCCGTACGAAAGGGCGCGCCGCGGGCTGGCCAGGACCTGGCAGAGCATCGACCTCTTCCACGATCTCGACGTACGCGAGAACCTGCTGGTCGCGGCCGGCCGGCCGGCCGGCGGTGCGGACCTGGGGCGGCACACCGGCCACCGGCACGCGGTGGAGGACGCCCTCGGGCTCGTCGGGATGGGTTGGGCCGCCGACGCGATGCCCGACCATCTTCCCGAAGGACAGCGCAAGCTGGTCGGCGTCGCCCGCGCCCTGGCCGGCAACCACCGGCTGGTGTGCCTGGACGAACCGGCGGCCGGGCTCGACACGCGGGAAAGCGATGAGCTCGGCCGCTGCCTGCGGGCGCTGGCCGACGACGGGCAGTCGATCCTGCTGATCGACCATGACATGGGACTCGTCCTGGGCATCTGCGACCGCATCGTCGTCCTGGAGTTCGGCCGCGTGATCGCCGACGGCCCGCCGGAGGTGGTACGCCGCGACCCGCGGGTCATCGCCGTGTACCTCGGCGGCGGCGACGACCAGCCGCCGGCCGTGGCCGACGGCGCTGCGGTGGAAGGTGCGGCGGTCGAGGATGCCGCGGCGGCCCCCGAGGGTGCCGCGGTGGAGGAAGGTTGACGCCCGAGAGGGGCCGGCCGGCGGTGCCGCCGCCCGCCGGGCGGC
>DASUWU010000198.1:0-11485 GCA_036378315.1 Streptosporangiaceae bacterium
TGAAAGCGCAGAACTACCTCGGCTGCCTCCTGCTGGTCATCAATGACCCGGCCGACGCCAAGTGCACTGCCTGAAAATGCCGCCAAGCGACGACCGGGCAATGTATAGCAGTTGAACGAGCCATCCACCCCGATGTTCGGGGCGGCTGACGACGGAAGTATACGGACCGAAACATGGGTCAACCCGCCAAGCTCGAGTAGTCGCTCCCGCTGCGCGACCATGACTGAAGCAGGACCCATCGGGCGGAGAGCGACCTCGTCGAGCACCGCCCAGACCTCGGGTCGGCCGTCCAGCATCGCGGCCTGGAGGTCCATCCGCCTTTTGACAGCGGTAGCGACGTCGTCGATGAATCCGGCGGCATGACCGGACTCCAGCACTCCTCGCGCATAGTCCTCGGTCTGGAACGGAAGGGGGATCAGGTCGCCGGCGAAGATGTAGTGCTCGGTCGCCTCTCGCTGGTAGCGGCGGTGTTTCGCGGGCCAGTTCGGGTCTACGCCCAGCTTGGCGTAGCCGTGCAGGATCGTGAAGAGGCCGCCGGTGTCCCATGCCTGATCTAAGGTGGCGCACTCGCGCTCATCGAGCTGGCGGAGACCGGCCTCGTACTTGGAAACTTGACCCTTCGTACAGCCGAGGATCTCGCCCACCTGCGTCTGCGTCATCTGGTTCTTCACCCTGAGAAAGCGCAGGTAGTACGCCATGAGCGCGTAGATCGAAACCGTCGGGTCGGGCGACTCTCTGACCATTGTCGCTTTCCTTCGCAGCCATTTCGAGTAGCCAATGTGTCCAGCAACCGTGACAACAGTAGTCGCATCCGTTCACTCTGTGTGCTGGAACCCACACACTGACGTACCGCGAGGACGGTTTCCCGATGACCCCAGAGGAAGAGAAGCGCTGCCTCATCAGCCCGGACGCCGACGCCACGGCTCCGCAGCGGGCGCGCGCGATGGTCGTCAGGGCGCTGGCCGGCTGGGGCTTCGCGGGCATGGCCGACGATGCCGCCCTCTGCGTGTCCGAGCTGGTGACCAACGCGCTGAACGAAGCCCCGACGAAGATGACCGTCCGCGTCGAATGGCATCCCGCCGACCATCTGATCGAGCTCGCCGTGTGGGACGACGCCCCTGGCAAGCCGGAGAGGCGGGCGCCGACCGTCAACGACGCCGGCGGCCGGGGCCTGAACATCGTGGAAGCCCTCGCAGTCGACTGGGGCCATTACCCAGAGGGCGGCGGCAAGACCGTGTGGGTTTGGTTCCATGCCACATCGGAGGGGACGAGCGATGCGGCCTGAGGAGATCGCGGCCCGGCTGGACGCGACATGGCGGGACTGGGCGATCACGTACGGCCGCATGAGCGGGCAGTACGTCGCCTTTCCGTTGCTGCTGGGCCTGCCTCCGGAGCATCAGCGCCATGTCGTCGCCAAGGACCCCCGCGAGTTGGAGCGCCGTATGTCGGCGGTCCACGGCATCTCTTGGGTCCGCGCTCGGCCGAGCCGCGACCGGGCTGGACCTTCAGTCGGGCGGGTCGTAGTGGCGGACCATCCGGTCGATGCGACGGTCGGGGACGATCCACATGACCGCCGTCCCCACGAAGCACGTCAGGGCGATGTCGACCCCGACGTGCCCGCTCCGGTCGATCGTCAGGCCGCTGAGGATCCCGGCGAGGTACAGCGCTGGGGAGATCTTGCCTTTGATGTCGGCGCCTATGGCCTGCCGCAGCGGTGAGTCCGGCCCCTGGTGCCGGATGATCATCGTCTGGAGCACGAGGTAGGCGATGGCCGCGGCGAGCAGGTTGAGGCCGTAAAGGACGACCGGGGTCTGCGCGAACCTCGATTCGTCCATCCAGGCGGTCGTGAACGGGAACAGCGACAGGCAGAACAGCAGCGCCAGGTTCGCCCACAGGATCCCGCCACTGGCCCGCCCGACCAGGTGGAACATGTGGTGGTGGTTGTTCCAGTAGATGCCTACGTAGACGAAGCTGAGGAGATAGGTCAGCAACCCGACGCCGGTCGTGCGGACGAGGTCGGAGAAATGATGGCCCGCCGGCACCCTCAACTCGAGCACCATGATCGTGATGATGATCGCCAGGACCCCGTCGCTGAACGCCTCCAGCCGGCTGGTCCGCACCGCTCCACCGCCCTTCTCCCCGGCTGATCCTTACCCATCCGGTCAGGTGGAGCGCTACGGGGCGAGCGCGGCCGGCAGTGATCGTACGGTCAGGGTGATGCGGGCCAGGCTCGCGGGTATCGCGACCGCCATGGGCCAGACGAGCACCGGTGCGACGAGCATGGTCGTGGCGAGCATGGCCGCGTCGAGGGCGACGATGCCGATCCCGCCGATGGCGCCGAGGCGGGTGCGGCGGAGGCTGCGGCGGCCGGTGGCCGCGAGCAGGAGCGCCGCGGCGACGGCCAGCAGCGTCACCGCGTACCCGGCCGCGGCGGGGACGGGGATCGGCCACGTCCAGGCGTGCGCGGTGATCAGGCTGGCGCCCCAGCAGGCGCCCAGGGCCGGCCCGCTGACCAGCAGGGCTCTGGCGATGCGGCGGCCGGGCGCGTGCGCGACGAAGGCGGCGATGATCGTTTCTGGGGTGCCGAACTCGGCGGTCGCCGCCCGCGCGGCGGCGGCCGGGTCGCGGCCGGCGTCGATGTGGTGCCGCCAGGTTTCGGTGAGGCCGTCGGCGAGTTCGTCGACGGCGTCGGCGGGCAGGCCGCGGGCCAGCCGGTCGAGGTAGCCGGCCAGGTATCCGGCGGGGTCGTCGTGGCTCAGGTGGTGGCTGGCCATGCTCCGGCCTCCAGCAGTTTGGTGATCGTGGCGGCGAATGCGCGCCACTCCCCCCGGTCAGCGTGGAGCCGTCGCTGCCCGGCGGCGGTGAGCCGGTAGGTGCGGCGGCGCCGCCCGTCGACCGTTGACCAGGTGCCGGCGATGAGGCCGTCGCGCTCGAGGCGGTGCAGCGCCGGGTAGACGGTGCCGGTGGGCAGGTCGAACCGGCCGCCGCTGCCCTCGCGGAGGGCTTCTTTGACCGCGTACCCGTGCCGTGGGCCGTGTTCGAGCGCGGCCAGTAGCAGCACGTCGAGGTGGCCCTTGAGGGCCTGGGCGTCGGCCTTGGTGGGCCGATCGCCGTTCTCCCGGTTGCCCATAGGTAGTTATGCTACCCTCCTGGATATAGGTAGTAAAACAACCTATGCGGGAGGGGTCGTGGCTGAACAACCAGCGATCGAGGCCACGGGCCTGGTCAAACGGTTCGGCGACGTGTGGGCGCTGGCCGGCGTCGACGTGCGGGTGCCGGCCGGTGACGTGCTGGCTCTGCTCGGCCCGAACGGAGCAGGGAAGACCACGCTGGTCCGGATCCTGGCGACGCTGTTGCCACCCGATGCCGGACGAGCAGCGGTGATGGGGCTGGACGTGGTGCGGCACGCGGGCGAGGTGCGCCGGATGGTGGGGCTGTCGGGCCAGTACGCCGCGCTCGACGGCTACCTGACCGGACGGGAGAACCTGCGGATGATCGGCCGGCTGTCCGGGCTCGGCCGGGCCGCCGCCCGGCGGCGGGCCGACCATCTGCTGGATGCGTTCGCCTTGGCCGGCGGGGCGGGCCGCACCGCGCGCACCTATTCGGGCGGGATGCGGCGCCGCCTGGATGTGGCCGCCGCGCTGGTGGCCGCACCGCGGGTCCTGTTCCTGGACGAGCCGACCACCGGGTTGGATCCGCGCGGACGCGCCGGGCTGTGGGCGCTGCTGGAGGAGCTCACCGCCGCGGGCACCAGCATCCTGCTCACCACGCAATACCTTGAAGAGGCCGACCGGCTCGCCGACGCGATCGTGGTCCTCGACCACGGAGCAGTGATCGCCACCGGCACCGCCGGGCAACTGAAGGCCCAGGTGGGCGGCGACCGGCTGGAACTACAGGCGCCGCCGGGCACCGACCCCCGACCGCTGGCCGCCGCGATGACCGGGCTCGGCACCGCACCGCCCGTCATCGACACCGACACCGCCCGCGTGATCGTCCCGGTCACCGACGGGCCGGCCATCTTGCCCGCGGTCGCCGGGCGGCTCGCCGAGGCGGACCTGACCGTGACCGACCTCGCGGTGCGCCGCCCCACCCTCGACGACGTGTTCCTCACCCTCACCGGACAGCCCGCCGACCGCCGCGACCTCGCGCCCGCGCCCGCGCCCGCGACGGCAACGCCAACGGCGACGGCGACGCCAACGGCAACGCCAACGGCGCTGAACGACGGCGCGCGAGCCGCGCGGAAGGGGGCCCGATGACCGCGCCGAGGCCCGCTCCCACCGTAGGGCCGGCCAGCCCGCCCACCAGCCTGCCGCGCAGCGGGGACGAGGGCGGGCCCGCGGCACCGGACCGGGTCCGGATGGCCGGGCCCGCCTGGTTGCTGGCCAACACCGCCACCATCACCGCCCGCAACCTGCACCGGCTGGTGCGGGTACCGACTCTGATCGCGTTCGCCACCGCGCAGCCGGTCATGTTCGTGTTGTTGTTCACCTACGCCTTCGGCGGCGCCATCCATCCACCCGGCGTTCGGCGTTACATCGACTACGCCCTGCCCGGCATCTGGGTGCTGGCGATCGCGTTCGGCGCCTCCCAGACCGGGGTGGCGCTTGCCGACGACCTCGCCACCGGGATGATCGACCGGTTCCGGGCGCTGCCGATGGCCCGCTCGGCAGTGCTGGCCGGCCGCACCACCGCCGATGTGGTCCGTAACATGTTCGTGCTCGCCTTGATGACCGGCGTCGCCTCCGCGATCGGCTTCCGCTTCCATGCCGGCCCCGCCGCCGCGCTCGCCGCCGCCGGGCTGGCCTTGGCGGTCGGGGTGGCGTTCTCGTGGATCTTCGCGCTGCTCGGGCTGGTGGTGCGCGACCCGGAATCGGCCGGTATCGGCGGACTGCTCGCGGTCATCCCGCTGATCTTCACCAGCTCGACCTTCGTCCCGGTCGCCACCTTCCCGACCTGGCTGCAGGCCTTCGCCAAGATCAACCCGATCACCATCACCGTCGACGCGCTGCGGGTGCTCTGTCTTGGCGGCCCCGCCATCACTCCCCTGTGGCAGGCCGCCGCCTGGATCGCCGCTCTGCTGGGCGTCACCGTGCCCGCCGCCGTCTGGCGTTACCGGCGCACCACCGCCACCTGAGCCAGGACCTCGATGCGGCGCTACCGGTTCCCATCACCATCATCGGGGTGCCAGGGCGCGTTCGGGCTGATCGTACGGGCGTCTGCGGCGACCCGCAGCGCGTAGACGGGGCGCGCGCCCGCTGGAGAGACCGGGCCGAGGTAGGTGTGGCCGGTGAGGTGGCACCAGGCGGGCAGGTCGATGGGCGCGGCCGGGTCAGTGGCGATCAGGTGGATGATCGTACCGGCGGGCAGGTCGGCGATGCGGGCGCGCAGCTCGAGCAGCAGGCGGACGCACGCGCGGTCGCCGCCGTCGATGACGACCGGGTCGGCGGACGGGGAGGTCACGCCGGAGCGCCCAGGCGGCCGGCGGTGGCGGCGATCTGCGCGGCGGCCCGCTCGACGTCCTCGGCGGTGGTCCACCGGCCGAGGGTGAGCCGGAGCGCGGCCAGGGCGCGTTCGGCTGGGTAACCCATGGCGGCGAGGACCGGGGATGGCTGGGGCGTGCCGGTGTGGCAGGCCGATCCGGTGGCGGCGGCGATCCCGGGGGTGAGCGCCAGGAGCTGGTCGCCGCGCGTGCCGGCGATGCTGACGTTGAGCGTGCCTGGCAGGCGGTGCGTCCGGTGGCCGTTGAGGTGGACCCGTTCGGGGAGCAGCTCGGCCAGGCGCTGGTGCAGCAGGTCGCGCAGCCCGGCGACGCGGGTGAGCGCGCCGGTGGCCAGGTCGTGGGCGGCGAGCCGGGCGGCGGCGCCCAGCGCGACAGCGAGGGCGACGGGTTCGGTGCCGGCGCGCAGGCCGCGTTCCTGCCCGCCGCCGTAGATGGCGGGTTCGAGGTGCAGGCCGGGCCGTACGTAGAGGGCGCCGATGCCGGTGGGCGCGTACATCTTGTGCCCGGCGATGCTCAGCAGGTCCACATCGAGGGCGGTGACGTCCAGCGGGATCTTCCCCGCCGCCTGCGCTGCGTCGGTGTGGAACAGGGCCCCGCCGCCGTGGGCGACGGCGGCCAGCTCGCTGATGGGCTGGACCACGCCGGTCTCGTTGTTGGCGGCCATGACCGACACGAGCCGGGTGTGCGGGGTGAGCGCGGCGGCCAGGCCGGCTGGGTCGACGCGGCCGTCGCGGTCGACGGGCAGGTAGGTGACCTGGACGTCGTGGAGGCGATGCAGGGCGCGGCAGGTCTCCAGGACGGCCGGGTGCTCGGTGACCTGGGTGATCACATGCACAGGGCGGTCCCCGGCGGAGAGCGCGGCGCCGCGGATGGCCAGGGTGTCGCCCTCGGATCCGCCGCCGGTGAAGACGACGTCGCCGGCCCGGGCGCCGATCAGGTCGGCGACCTGGGCGCGGGCGTCGGCCATGGCCCGGCGGGGAGGGTCGGCGTAGGGGTGGCCGCTGGAGGGGTTGCCGAAGTGGTGGGTCAGATAGCCCAGCATCGCCTCGGTCACGCGCGGGTCGACCGGGGTAGTGGCGTTGTAGTCCAGATAGACCGGCCCGCCGGCGAGGGCGGGGTGCGCGGGGCTTTGGCCGGCGGTCACGCGCCGACCCCGGTGGTGATCGGCAGCCCGGCGTGGCGCCAGTCGGGCAGGCCGCCGTCCAGCGGGCGGGCGGTGAAGCCGTGCCGGCGCAGCAGCCGTACCGCGTCCGGGGCGAACACGCAGTACCGGCCGCGGCAGTAGGCGACGATCTCGGCTCCGGCCGGCAGCTCGGCGAGGCGGGCGGCGAGTTGGTCGTGGGGCACGTTCACGGCCCCGAGGATATGACCGGCGGCGTACTCGGTCTCGGGCCGCACGTCCAGCACCAGGACCCGGCCGTCAAGCAGGCGGCGGGCCAGTTCGTCCTGCGCGACCGGTTCCAGCGCCGCGACGTCGCCCAGGTAGTCGCGGGCCGCCCGCTCCACCTCGGTGAGCCGGGCCGCGGCGAACTCCTGCACCTGGGCGACGAAGCCGGCGACCTGCTCGTCGGCCAGCCGGTAATAGACCTTCACGCCGTCGCGGCGGCTGGCGACCAGCGCGGCGGCGGCCAGCACCCGCAGTTGGGCGGAGGTGTTGGACAGCTTCATCCGCGCGGCGTCGGCCAGTTCCTCCACGCTCCGCTCACCCTGGGTCAGCAGGTCGAGCAGCTCCAGGCGGGCCGGGTTGGCCAGCGCCTTACCCACCCGCGCGAACTGCTGGTACAGGGTCACCTTCCGTGCATGCGTCTCCACCAGCATCTTCCAATCTATTTTAGAATATTGTAGTAAGGAAGACCGAGGAACACCAACACCGAGGAACACCAACACCGACTCCTTCGATCGCGTGCGCATCGCCGGCTGTGGAGGCTCCGTGGGTTTCGCTCGACATCACCTGATCCCACTGATCGACGAGGGCCTCGGGAACTCCGCCTATCTGGTCGATCTGGGCGACGGCCGCGCCTTGGCCGCCGCCACCGGCCGCGGCCTGAAGGAGGGCAGGTGACTCTCGCCACGTCCCGACCTGTCACGCTCGGGCTGCGCGCCAACCTGGCCCAGTTCGCCCTGCTGGTCGCCGTCAACGCGCTGGTCGGCGGCATGCTCGGCCAGGAACGTACGGTGCTGCCGCTGCTCGCCACCGACACCTTCCACCTGTCGGCCTACACCGCGGCACTCACCTACATCGTCGCCTTCGGCGCCACCAAGGCCGTGACCAACTTCTTCGCCGGCACCCTGGCCGACCGGTACGGCCGCAAACCCGTCCTGGTGGCGGGCTGGCTGATCGCGCTGCCGATCCCGGCCCTGCTGATCTGGGGGCCCTCATGGGGCTGGGTCGTGGCCGCCAACGTGCTGCTCGGCATCAACCAGGGGCTGACCTGGTCGACCACCGTCATCATGAAGATCGACCTGGTCGGCCCCGCCCGCCGCGGGCTGGCCATGGGGTTCAACGAGGCGGCCGGGTACCTCGCCGTCGCTGTCACCGCGCTGGCCACTGGCGCGATCGCCGCCCATGCGGGGCTGCGCCCCGGCCCGTTCCTGCTCGGCGCCGCCTACGCCGCCCTGGGGCTCGGCCTGTCCACCCTGGCCGTACGCGACACCCGTGAGCACGCTCGCCTGGAGGCCGCCCACCACATCCCGGCCACCACGGGCCACCACGGCGAGCTGACCACGGGGCAGATCGCCAGGATCACCAGCATCGGCGACAGGGCGTTGTCGGCCGCCAGCCAGGCGGGCATGGTCAACAACCTCAACGACGCCCTCGCCTGGGGCATCTTTCCGCTGCTCTTCGCGGCCCACCACCTGCCCCTCCCCCAGATCGGCGTGCTGGCCGCGCTGTATCCGGCGGTGTGGGGAATCGGGCAACTGGCGACCGGCTGGTGGTCCGACCGCGCCGGCCGCAAGCGGCTCATCACGGCCGGCATGCTCATCCAGGCCGCCGCCATCGCGCTGGTCGCCCTCGGCACCGGCTTCGCCGTCTGGGCGGTCGCGCAGGTCCTGCTCGGCGTCGGCACCGCCCTGGTCTATCCGACGTTGCTCGCCGCCATCGGCGACGTCGCCCACCCCGCCTGGCGCGCCCGGGCCGTCGGGGTCTACCGGCTCTGGCGCGACGGGGGCTTCGCCATCGGCGCCCTCCTCGCCGGAGCCCTCGCCGACGCCTACGGCCTGACCACCGCCATCTGGGCCGTCGCCGCCCTCACCGCCGCTTCCGGCCTGCTGGTCGCGATGCGCATGTACGAAACCCATCACCCCACCGGCTGACGGGTTCTCAGGCCACGATGGTTTTGCCGATGACGCCGGTCACGGAGAGCAGCCCGACCAGGGTGAGCACGGCGACCGCGACCAGGGCGCTGCTCACCCATCGCCGAGCGGGCCGGCCGGCCCGCATCGCGATCCAGGCGATGGCGCCGTATCCCAAGCCTTCGAGCAGGAACCATGGTTCGTTGCCGAAGAGGTCCTGCAGGTCGGCGGCGCGATGATCGACGGTGGCCCACGGCCGCGGGTAGTGCACGTCGACCAGCCCGACCAGGCTCAGCACCCGCTCGACCATGTCGACCAGCGCATGCATGCAGCAGCCGACGGCCACCACCCAGCACACTGCCAGCAGTACCAGGCGAGCTCCGCGGCGCGACCACAACGGAAGTGCGGCGATGGGAAGTACGGCCGCGATGGTGAGGATGACGGCGGCCACCAGGTTGATCAGCCGAAACCGGCTCTCCCAGCCTGGCGCGATCGTCCCCGGCAGCCATGCGGTGCCACCGGCGGCGTAGTAGCCACGGTAGATCGCGTAGCACAGCCCCCAGACTCCGACCGCCGCGCTCACCCGGACCAGCGCGCGCCGGTCGTCCGCCTCGATCATCAACTCACCGTTCCCTCCTCAGCGGCATCGGCGCAGAGTGTAGGTGACACGCGACCGGCCCGGACACCCGCCTCGGGCAGGTGTCCGGGCGGCGCGGCAGGGCTACGTGTGGACCCACAGGTCGTAGTTGGTCCACGTGCTGCCGTAGCACTCGTAGCGAGCCCACAGCCTGTTGTCGATGCCCCGGTTGCCGGCCCCGATGCAGCTGGATGCCCAGAAGTAGTTGTCGACGTATCGCCAGCCGCCGCCCGGTGGCGGGTTGCTGCAGGGGTGGTGGCAGCGTGCGGCGTTCGCCGCCGCCGGTGCCGTGGCGGCCTGTGCCGATGTCGCTCCCGTGCCGGCGATGGCGGCCGTCGCCGTGACGGCGGCCACCACCAAGCCGGCGCGAAGGAGTACCCCGGTCACGCTGCGGCTTCCCCCGCTCGGAGCGTTCACCGCGTTCTGATCGTGCATGGCTTCCCCCCTGTACCACTCTGTGTAATCGATTGACCACAGCT
This sequence comes from Streptosporangiaceae bacterium, assembly GCA_036378315.1. Taxonomy (GTDB): domain Bacteria; phylum Actinomycetota; class Actinomycetes; order Streptosporangiales; family Streptosporangiaceae; genus CALAED01. The sequence goes on from DASUWU010000198.1 coordinate 9,911, forward strand.
TGCTATAGCTGCTTGACCTGCGACTATCCCGGAAAACACGTCCATCGGCTTGACGCGGACCCGCCCCGACTGCTTCTCTCTTTAACTATGACTATAGATAAGCAGGGAAGCTCGCCGATCCGCTTCAGGCTGGATGGCGGCTCGGGAGTACCGACGTACCTGCAGCTGGTACAGCAGGTCGAGCACGCCCTGCGAGTGGGATTTCTCCACCTCGGCGACCAGTTGCCCAGGGTGAAAGACGTCGTCGCCGACCTCGCCATCAACCCCAACACCGTCCTCAAGGCCTACCGGGAGCTGGAGCATCGCGGCCTCGCCGTCGGCCGCCCAGGCCAGGGCACTTTCGTCGCCGGCACGCTGGGCGAGGTCGGGTCGCGTGAGCTGGCCGGTCTGCGCCGTGGCCTGCTGCGCTGGATGCGGACGGCCGCCGACACGGGGCTGGACGAGGACGGGATGGTCGCCCTGTTCACCAGCGCGCTGGCGGATTTCCGTGACGGCCGGGCCGGGGTGGTCGCGTGACCGCGCTCGAGGCGGCCGGCCTCGGCAAGCGCTACGGCCGTACCTGGGCGCTGCGCGAGTGCACGCTGGCCGTCCCCGAGGGCCGCGTGGTGGCGCTGGTCGGCCCGAACGGCGCGGGCAAGACCACGCTGCTGCATCTCGCGGTGGGGCTCGCCACCCCGACCGCCGGCAGCGTACGGGTGCTCGACGGACACCCCGCCGGCTCACCGGCGGCGCTCGACCGGGTCGGGTTCGTCGCGCAGGACATGGCGCTGTACCGCAACGTGTCGGTCGCCGACATGCTGCGGATCGGCCGCTGCCTCAACCGGCGCTGGGACCAGGCGCGGGCCGAGGCGCGGCTGGCCGAGCTGGACATCCCGCCGCGCCGCAAGGTCGGGCGGCTGTCCGGAGGCCAGCAGGCCCAGGTCGCGCTCGCGCTGGTGCTCGCCAAGCGTCCCGACCTGCTCATCCTGGACGAACCCGTGGCGCGCCTCGACCCCCTGGCCAGGCACGAGTTCATGTCGGCGCTGATGACCGCGGTGGCCGAGGACGGCATCTCCGTGGTGTTCTCCTCCCACGTCGTCGCCGAGTTGGAGCGGCTGTGCGACCACCTCGTCGTGCTCGCCGGCGGGCGGGTGCAGGTCGCCGGCGAAGTCGACGCGCTGCTGGCCGAACACAAGGTGCTGACCGGCCCCGCCGCGACCGCCGACGCCGTCGCCGCCGCCGTCCCGGTCGTCCGCGACCGACGCGCGGGCGCCCAGGCCCACCTACTGGTACGTGACCGCCGGACGGCCGGCGCCAACGGGAGGAACGCGCCGCCGCCCGGCTGGGAGGCCCACCGGGTGGACCTGGAAGAACTCGTGCTCGGCTACCTCCGCGCGCCGGCTGCGGCCGCCCTGCCCGGTCCGGGTCGCCTCGCCACCGGGACGGTGCCCGTACAGGGTGCGCCGAGGCTGCGCGGGGAACACGCATGAGCGCGCCGCAGACGCGCCGGGAACACGCATGAGCGCGGTCACGGCGGCGCGGCCGGTCCGCGGGATGCTCTGGGTGGCGTGGCGCCAGCACCGGATGATGGCCGCG
>DASUWU010000199.1:0-57474 GCA_036378315.1 Streptosporangiaceae bacterium
CGGCGAAAAAGACACCTGCTTCGCCCCCGCCCGCCAAATCACCCGCTTCATCGCCCCCTTCGACCTCAAGAGCCGCTACATCTACCACTGCCACTTCGTCGACCACGAAGACCACGAAATGATGCGCTTCTGGCGCGTGCAATGACCGCGACACCACCACCGCCACGGCGGTAACCCCCGCCACAAACCCAACAAAACGAGAAGCGGCCACCCGTGCGGGCCGACCAACCCCGCCCGCACGGGTCGGCGAACTCGAAGACAGCCTCTTCCGCTTCGGCCGTGCCGGTCGAGGCGGCTGTGTGGCAGGTTGAAAGGAGGTGTACCGGTGTCGTACGGCAGACGCCGCCGGGCGTGGGCGGCCCGACTCATCGCCGGCGCGGGCCTCTTCGCCGCCTCGTTCGCCGGTTTGTCGGCCGTCGTGGCGGGCCCGGCCGGGGCGCATACCGCGCTGAAGGCCAGCAGCCCCAAAGACGGCGGCAAGATCGCTGTGGCGCCCAGCCGGCTGGTCATGGAGTTCACCGAGCCGATCCTCACCGTCGGCTACCGGGTGCTGGTACAGGGCCCGGACGGACACCCTTACCAGGCCGGGGCCGCACAGATCACCGACAACAGGCTGACCCAGCCGCTCAGCCCGCTCGGTCCCGCCGGCACCTACCGGGTCTCCTTCCGCATCGTTGCCGCCGACGGCCACCCGCTGACGAGCGGGATGCGCTTCACCCTCACCAACCCCGGCCCGGCGGCGGGCGGCGCCAAGGCCGACGCGCAAGCCGACGTGCAACTCGCCCCGATCGCACAGGTGTCGTCGAACGTCAACAACGCACCCGGATGGGCGCCGTGGGTCGGCGGCACGATCGCCGCGCTCCTGATCTCGGGCACGGTGCTGTTCGGCAGGAGGGTGACCCGTGACCTCGACTAGTCCTCGCTACTCCGTCCCCCAGCCCGCCATCGCCCTCCCCTCGACGCCCCGGAAGCGGGCCCGCAGGCGGGTCATGGCATTCGTGGCGGCGACGGCCCTCACGGGCGTCGCCGCGCTTGTGCTGGCCATGTGGCTGGGCGGCAACCTCACCCAGTCCAACATTCTCGGGCTGGCCATCGGCGGCACCGGAAGCGTCACCGGCTGGGGACTGCCGGCGACGAAGCTGGTGATGGACCTGTCATCGGTCGGCGTCATCGGCATGCTGCTGGCCTGCCTGCTGCTGCCAGGGCGCGAGCCGAGCGACACCACCCGGCGCTGCCTGCGCACGGCAAGCGTGCTCGCGCTCGCCTGGGGCATCTCCAACGCCGCCCTGCTGGTGTTCAGCTGGTCGGACGTGGTGGCGCGGCCGGTGACCGACCTGCCCTACTCCCAGCTGTTCACCGACACCGCCAGGACCTTCCCGGACGCGGCCGGCTTCATCACCAGCACCGCCCTGGCACTCGTGATCGCCGGGGGGCTGGCCGTGACCGAGACCCGGCGTGGCGTCTGGCTCCTGCTGCCCCTGTCCATCTACAACCTCGTCCCGATGGCCCTCCAGGGCCACGCCTCCCACGGCACCCTGCTCAAGTACAGCATCGGCCTCCACGTCATCGCCATGTCGCTGTGGGTCGGCGGCCTGGCCGCGCTGCTGATGCACGTACGAAGCGAGCCGGCGCAGCTGGCCGTCACCGTCCCCCGCTTCAGCATCATCGCCCTCGCCTGCTACAGCGCCGTCGCGGCCACCGGCATCATCGCCGCCTGGCAGCTCCTCGGCTCGGTCTCCGCCATCTGGGGGTCGCAGTACGGGGTGGTGCTGATGCTCAAGGCCGCGGCCCTGGTCGCCCTCGGGACCTTCGGCTGGTGGCACCGCCGGCACACAGTGCACCACCTCCGCGCCGACGAGAGCGGCGCCCGCGCACGGCGCGCGTTCGTCCGGCTCGCCGCGGCGGAGGTCGCCATCATGGTCGCCGCCGTGGCCATCGCGGTCGCGCTCTCCCGCAGCGCCTCACCCGACACCATCCTCCTCCACACCAACCGCAAGACGAGCGCGGCGGCCGCCGTCCAACCCGCCGTCCAACCCGCCGTCCGCCGCTGACCACCCCGCCGGGGGACGCGACCCCGGCCGGAGAGGTCCCCGCCGCTTCCGCGGCACGCGGCCCCGATCCCGCCACCGGATCGGGGCCGCGTCATTGCCCGGAGCATCGGCTCTGGCTGCGCTGACGACCTCGGGTCACCCCCCGCGCATGTCGACCGCGTTGACCCTCGCCGGCCGGACGGTGACCACGACGCGGGACTCGCCGGGGCCGTCCATGGTCCGCACGTCGGCACCGCCGTACTTGGCGCCGAGCCGGTCGGCGAAGACGTAGTCGTCGTCCGGCTCGATCTCCGCCGTACCGCGGATCTCGATGTAGCGGTAGGGGTTCTCGAGGTCGAGGATGTACGCCGTGCACGCGGGGTTGCGGCGCAGGTTCCGCAGCTTCTTCCGTGTCGTGTTGATCGAAATCCGCGGCAGGCCGTCCTCGGCGAGGAACCACACCGGCGTCAGCTGCGGCCGCCCTGCCGGGTCCCATGTGGCGAGAGTCAGGATCTGGGCCTCCAGCAGGTCGCGGTGTGATTCGGGGATTTCGGTGGCGTCACTCACTGAGCGTCTCCTTCTGTGACCAACGAGGCGTCGTGCCTGCCCTCATGTTAGGAGCCCGACGTTCCACGGATGAGATCCGCCGCCTTCTCCGCGATCATGATGATGGGCGCGTTGGTGTTCCCCCGCACGATCGTCGGCATGACCGAACCGTCCACGACCCGGAGGTTCTCCACGCCGTACACCCGCAGCTCTGGGTCGACCACCGAACCGATCGCGCAGGTGCCCACCGGGTGGAACACGCTGAACACCTCGCGCTCGAGCCAGGCCATCAGGTCGGCGTCGCTGTCGGATGCGGGCACGTTGACCGGCTCACCGCGCTGATGGGCGCGGACCTGCGCGCTGCCGGTGATGTCGAGCACCATCTTCAGACCGCTGAGCATCGCCGCCCGGTCCTCTTCCGTGCCGAAGTGGTTGTGCACGATACGCGGGGCCGTTCCCGGCATCGGCGTACGCAGCGAGACCTTGCCGCGGCTGGTCGGGGTGAGGAGCGTGGGGCCCACCGAGTATCCGTGGTCGTACGGCACGCCGAGGCCGTGGTCGGTGAACAGCACAGGGGCGCCGTGGATCTGGATGTCGGGCGCGTCGAGCCCGGCGCGGGAACGCAGGAAGCCGCCCCACTCCGCGCCGTTGGAGCTCAGCATGCCGCGATGCTCCTTTTCCAGCAGCTCCAGGTTCTCCGGGGTGTTGGCGGCGATCATCGACTCGACGTCGGTGAGGTAGGCGAGCTGCACGAGCGTGTGGTCCTGCAGGTTCTCCCCCACCGGCAGGTCGACGACGGGCGGGATCTCGAACGGGGCGAGATCCGCCGGCCGCCCGATGCCGGACAGCATGAGGATCTGTGGCGTGTTGTACGCGCCGGCGCAGAGGATCACCTCGCGCTCCGCCCAGACCTCGCGCGGCTCGCCGGCGACGTCGAGCTGCAGGCCGCGTACGGCGGTGCCGTCCATGACGAGCCGGTGCACCAGCGCGCTGGTCAGCAGCTCGAGGTTGGGCCGGTGCAGCGCCGGGTGCAGGTAGGCGTCAGCGGCGCTGCAGCGCATACCGGCCCGCTGGGTGGACTGGTAGACCCCGACGCCGTCCTGGCCGGCGCCGTTGAGGTCGTCGTTGTACGGGTGCCCGGCCCGCACGGCCGCGTCGAGCATCGCCTGCATGACCGGGTGCCGGTAGTGCGGGTCGCACACGCCGAGCGGCCCGCCGACCCCGTGGTACTCGTCCTCACCGCGCTCGTTGTCCTCCGCCCTGCGGAAGTACGGCAGCACGTCGGCGTAGCTCCAGCCGGTCGCCCCGGCGGCGGCCCAGCCGTCGTAGTCGAGCCGGTTGCCGCGCATGTAGATCATCGCGTTGATCGAGGACGAGCCGCCGACCACCTTGCCCCTGGGCAGGAACACCTTGCGGCCGAGCAGCGCCTGCTCCGGCTCGGAGAAGTAGCCCCAGTCGTACCGTGACAGCCACAGGGCCGGCCACGCCGGCGACGCGTGGATCATCGGTTCGGTGTCGGGCAGCCCCGCCTCGACGACGAGCACCCGTATGTCGGGGTCCTCGGTGAGGCGGGCGGCCAGCACGCAGCCGGCCGAGCCGGCCCCGGCGATGATGTAGTCGTACATGGCCCCTCCTCGCGTGACGGCCGGCGGGGGCGCGGCCTCGATGCGTTCTTCGATGGGGACGGCCCGGTGAAAACGCAGCGGGCCGCGTCATCCTAGTGGTACACCTCAGGCGGCCGGTGAAGGAAGGGATGAGCGGGGCTGACGTCCCGCGACATGCGCGCCGGTCCTGGGAGCGTACGCTGGACCAACCCGCCGGAACGGGAACATGGCGATGGAAACCTGGTTCGCGCGACGGCCGGTCCGCGACATGCGGCCCGGTGATCACGCGTGGCTCGCGTTCGGGTGCCGCCAGGAGCGAGACATCGTCGTCGGCGCCTTCGTGCACGAGGGGCTGTCCGCGGCCGACCGGGTCGTCTATCTCACCGGGGACCCGCGGGAGCTGCCAGGCATGTTGACCCGACATCGGACCGATCCCACGCCGTACGCCGCGAACGGCCAGCTCAAGGTCATCCCGCCGGCCGCGACCTGCGACACCGACGGCCGCTTCGACCCCGACCGGCTGCTCGACGCCGTCCAGACCGAGATCGACGAGGCTTTTATCGCAGGTTACCGCGGAGTACGGGTCACCGGCGACATGACGTGGGCGGTCCGCCAGCCCGGCGGCCACCAGCGGGTGCTGGGCTGCGAGCGGCTGCTCGACGCGGCGATCGCGGCGAGCACCATGGCCATGGCGATCTGCCAGTTCGGCCGGTCCAGCTGCTCGCCGGCGCAGCTCGACGCCCTCAAGAACAGGCATGAGGTGCTCGTGGAGGCCAACCCGGAGTTCGAGGACGGCGTGCTGCGCATCACCCGTACGTTCGTCCCGCCGGGGCTGCGCCTCGAGGGCGAGCTCGACGGGGCCAGGCACGCGGTGTTCGCCGAGACCCTCTCGCCGCTCGCGGGCATCGCGTGCGACGTGCATCTCGACCTCGGCGGGCTGCGGTTCATCGACCTGGGCGCGCTGCGGCTGCTGACCGAGTTCGCGAGCCGGCGGCACGGGTGCGGGCGGCTCCTCCTGGACAACCTGGCGCCCGAGCTTGCCGACGTGGTCGACACGGTGGGCTGGCACCGGCTGCCCGGCGTAACCCAGGGCGCGGCACACGAACGGGGAGGGGCCAGATGAGCGGGCCGAGCGAAGCGCCGGGGGCGACATGACGGCCGGACACGGCCCGACGCTGGTCCATCGGGCCTTCGTGTACTCGGGCGACCAGGAGTTCCTCGCCGCCGCGCTCCCGTTCGTGCGGGCCGGCCTCGCCGCGGACGAGGTCGTCCTTGTCGCCGCGCCGCCGCCGCGTCTCGACCTGCTGCGACCGGCGCTCGGCGCGGACGCCGATCCGGTGCTCTTCGTGGACGTCGCGGAGTGGTACCGCCATCCCGTCCACACGATCGCCGCCTACGACGGGTTCCTGCGGGCGAACGCGCCGCGCCGGGTGCGCGCGCTCGCCGAGCTGCAGTGGGCCGGCAGGTCGGCACTGGAGATCGGCGAGTGGGTGCGGTACGAGGCCGTCGTGAACGCGGTGTTCGGCAGGTGGGCGGCGAACGCGCTGTGCGCCTACGACCTGAACGCCGCCCCGCCCGGCGTGGTCGACGGCGTGCACAGGACACACCCGGAAATGGTCGTGGGCGGCCGGCCGCGCGCCAGCGCCCGCTACACGGAGCCGATACGGTTCAGCGCCGAGTGCGACCGTGCCCCGCTGCCGCCGCCTGACGGCTTCGACTCCATCCCGATCGAGTCGGCCGACCTGCACGACGTCCGGAGCTTCGTCGCCGCCCGCGCGGCCGACCACGGGCTGCCGCCCGCCGCGGTGACCCGGATGCTGGTCGCCGTCACTGAGCTGGCCACGAACGCCGTCGAGCACGGCGCGCCGCCGATGGCGGTCCGGGTGTGGAGCGACGGCGGCGACCTGTGCTGCGAGATCGCCGACCGCGGCCGCTGGCACCCTGCGGCCATGCTCGGGTACGCGCCGCCGGCGACCGCCGCGGACGGCGGCTTCGGGCTGTGGGCCGCGCGCATGCTGGCGGACGTCGTGCAGGTACGGGCGGGTTGGGACGGGACGGTGGTCAGGCTCCGTATGCGGCTTCCCGGGCGTACGGGCTGATGCGGCCGGATTCCCTGCTCGGCGCCTTCCGGGCCGAGACGGCCCACATCGCGGTCTTCGCCGCCGGGCGCGATCTCGCGGCCCCGGTGCCCGCCTGTCCCGGGTTGACGGCCGCCGAGGTGATCCGCCACCTCGGCAGCGTCTACCGGCGGATCGCCGGCTGGATCCGCACCCAGTCGCGACCTGAGACGTGGGAACGCGAGCCGGCTCCCGGCGCGGACCTGATCACGTGGTTCAACGACGCGGCCGCCGACCTCTACGCCGAGCTGAGCCGGCGCGGCCCGGACGACCTGTGCGCGACCTGGTGGCCGTACGACAAGACGGTGCGGTTCTGGTGGCGGCGGGCGGCGCACGAGACCACGATCCACCGGGCCGACCTGGAGTCGGCGTTCGGTCCTGTGGGCCCGATCGCCAGGGACATCGCCACCGACGGCGTCGACGAGGTGCTGACGGCCTGGCTCGGCTACCGGCTGGCCGCTGACGTGCTCCCCGAGATGCCGCCCGACCGGCGCTACCACGGCACCGGCCAGGTGATCGGGGTGGCCGCGAGCACGCGGGTGTGGCGGGTCGAGCTGCGCGAGTCGTCGGTGGACATCTCGCCCGAACTGCCGCACGACGCCGACGCGCTGGTGCTCGGTGAGCCCGAGGACGTCTACCTGTGGCTGTGGGGCCGCCGCGGCGACGCGGCCGTCCGTATCACCGGCGACCGCACGGCCACCGCCGCGCTGCGCGCCGCCCTCGCCGCGGCGACCCAATGACCAACCGGCGTCCGGCCGGCGACCGGCCGGGCCGCCGCACGTCACGCCAGGAGGCCCGGCAAGATCTTGGCGAGGGCGCGGAAGGCGCGGCCACGGTGGCTGATCGCGTCCTTCTCCGCTGGCGACATCTCCGCGGTGGTCCGGCTCTCGCCGTCCGGCACGAAGATCGGGTCGTACCCGAAGCCGCCGGTGCCGCGCGGCGCGTCGATGATGCGGCCGTCCAGCCGGCCGGTGACCACCCGGTCCGCCCCTGACGGCAGCGCCAGCGCGGCCGCGCAGGCGAAATGCGCGCCGCGCACGGCGGGCGGCACGTCGGCGAGCTGGGCGAGCAGCAGCTCGAGGTTGGCCACGTCGTCTCCGTGCCGGCCGGCCCAGCGCGCGGAGAACACGCCCGGCATGCCACCCAGGGCGTCGACGCACAGCCCGGAGTCGTCGGCGACGGCGGGCAGCCCGGTGTGGCGGGCGATCGCCTTCGCCTTGAGCAGCGCGTTGCCGGCGAACGTCAGCTCGGTCTCCGGAACCTCGGGGGCGTCGGGGAACGCGTCGAGCCCGACCACCTCCACGCCGGACAGGATGCGCCGCAGCTCGGCGATCTTCCCGGCGTTGCGCGTGGCCAGCACCACCCGCATGGTCACGACGAAGGCGGCACGGCCAGGGCCTCGCGCTGCAGTCGGGTGAGCTCGGCGCAGCCGGCGGTGGCGAGGGCGAGCATCCCGTCGAGCTCGGCCCGGTCGAAGGGCTGCCCCTCGGCGGTGCCCTGCACTTCGACGAACCGGCCGTCGCCTGTGCACACGACGTTCATGTCCGTCGCCGCCGCGACGTCCTCCTCGTAGCACAGGTCGAGCCGCGGCTCCCCGTCGACGATGCCGACGCTGACCGCGGCCACCGAGGTGATCAGCGGGTCGCCCTTGGTCAGCCGGCGCTTGGCCATCCAGGCGATCGCGTCGGCCAGCGCGACGTACGCGCCGGTGATCGCCGCGGTCCGGGTGCCGCCGTCGGCCCGCAGCACGTCGCAGTCGAGGATGACCGTGTTCTCGCCGAGCGCCTTGAAGTCGACGCAGGCCCGGATCGACCGGCCGACCAGCCGGGAGATCTCCTGCGTCCGGCCGCCCAGCCGGCCCTTGACCGATTCGCGGTCGGAGCGCGTGTTGGTCGCCCTGGGCAGCATCGCGTACTCGGCCGTCACCCAGCCGAGCCCGGAGTCGCGCCGCCATCGCGGCACCGAGTCCTGGACGGATGCGGTGCACAGCACGCGGGTGCCGCCGAACTCGATGAGCGCCGAGCCCTCGGCGTGGTCGAGCCAGCCGCGCTGGATGCGTACGGGCCGGAGCCGGTCGTTGCTTCGATCGTCTGGGCGAGCCATGGCTGCGAGCCTAGCGGTCGTCACGACACGTCGTACGCGGCGCCCTGCCGGGCCAGCTCGATCGCGCCGCCGAACGGGGTCGCCTTGGCCTCGGCCAGCGACTGCTCCTTGTCGTTCCACGGCACCAGGTGGGTGAGTACGAGCTTGCCGACGCCGGCGCGGGCGGCGTGCTCGCCCGCCTGCCGCGCGGTCAGGTGCAGGTCGGCGGGCAGGTTGGGCCGGTCGAGGAAGGACGCCTCGCACAGGAACAGGTCGGCGCCCCTGGCCAGGTCGACGAGCGCCTCGCACGGCCCGGTGTCGCCGGAGTAGGCGACCACGCGGCCGCCGTGTTCGATCCGGAAGCCGTAGGCGTCCACGGGATGGCTCATCCTGGCGGTGGTGACCGTGAACGGCCCGACCTTGCACGGCCCGCGGCGCAGCGTCACGAAGTCGAAGATCTCCCGCATGCCCGGGTCGGGGTCGATGTCGTCGTAGGCCCTGGCGATGCGTTCGGCCGTGCCGTCCGGCCCGAACACCGGGATCCTGGGCGGCGGACCGTCCGGGCAGTACCGGCGGGCCACCCAGTAGCCGCACAGGTCGAGGCAGTGGTCGGCATGCAGGTGGGTGAGGCAGACCGCGTCGATCTCATAGAGCGAGCGGTGGCGTTGGAGCGCGCCGAGGGCGCCGCTGCCGAGGTCGAGGAGCATCGAGAAGCCGTCGGCCTCGACCAGATAACACGACGCGGGGCTCTCCGGCCCCGGAAAGCTGCCTGAGCAGCCGATCACGGTCACCAGCACGGCGGGTCCTCCTAGACGCTGAGGCGCCTCGTCGGGGCCGTCTCCACTGCCCCGATCTCAGGCCCGAGGAAGCGGCGGCCGAGCTCCGCGAACACGGCGGGGTCGCCGGTCGCGCGGAACCGGTGCACGGGAGGCGACATCGAATCCGCGCGGGCCAGCCCCTCGTCATGCAGCACACGGTAGACATCCTTGGCGGTCTCTTCTGCACTCGAGACCAGTGTGACTCCATCACCCATCACATACGAGATCACACCGGTGAGTAGTGGGTAGTGGGTGCAGCCAAGGATCAGGGTGTCGCAGCCGGCCGCGCGGACCGGGCGGAGGTAGTCGTCGGCGACGGTCAGCAGCTCGTCGCTCATCGTGATGCCGCGCTCGACGAACTCCACGAACCGGGGGCAGGCCACGCTGGTCAGCCGGATGTGGGGGGCGGCGGCGAACGCGTCGTCGTAGGACTTGCTGGTCACTGTGGCCTGCGTCGCGATCAGCCCGACCTGGCCGTTGCGCGTCGCCCGCGCCGCGCGCCTGGTGGCCGGCTTGATCACCTCGATCACCGGAACCGCGTAGCGCTCGCGGGCGTCGCGCAGCACCGCGGCGCTCGCGCTGTTACAGGCGATCACCAGCAGCTTGACGTCCTCTTCCTCCACCAGATGGTCGAGGCAGTCGAGGGCGTACGCGCGGACCTCAGCGATGGGCTTCGGGCCGTACGGATGATGCGCGGTGTCGGCGACGTAGTAGATCGGCTCGTGCGGGAGCTGGTCGAGGACGGCGCGCGCGACCGTGAGCCCTCCGACGCCGCTGTCGAAGATCCCGATCGGTGGGTCGGACATGGGCCACCAGCGTAAGGGACGGGGCGCCGCGCTACCGCCCGGCGCGGCCGACACGGGCCAACTGGCGGCTCTGCGCGACGAGCCGGCCGGTGGCGTCCCACACCTCGACCTCCTCGTCGAACCAGCCGTCGCTGACCAACCGGCCGCTGCCGTGGAGGGCCAGCCAGCCCGGCGCGGGCACGGCCCGCATGTGCCAGGTCAGCTCGACGGTCGGCGCCCAGCCCGCGGCGCCGGTGTTGAGGACGACGGGCGGCAGCGCGTCGACGGCGAGGGCGAGCAGGAAGGCGTCGGGCTGGTACGGCTCGCGCGCCCGGAAGTACGCCCGCATCCGCGGCGCGCCCGCGGGCTGCCCGTCCAACCACCCCATCGTCTCCGGGTCGAAGCGCATGTCCACCTGGTCGGCGAAACCGCGCGTGTCGGAGCGGGGCTCGAAGACCAGGCAGTCGTCGACGGCCGGCATGTCGGGCGGCGGCCGGCCGCTCCAGGACGGCGCCGCTTCGGCGTCCAGGGTGGCCGTGCTGACCTGCGCGTCGACGACGGGCTCTTCGCCCTGGACGAGGGTGACCCTGGCGGCCGCCGTGGTCCGGCCGGTCTTGCGCGGCTCGACGTGGATCTCGGCCGGCCCCGGCCGGGCGACCCGGAGGAAGCACGCGCTCGTCGCGACCGGATGCCCGTGCGGGGAGGCGTCCACCGCGGCCCGCAGCAGCAAGGCCATCAGGTAGCCGCCGTTGATCGCCTCGGCGAAGCCGTAGTCGCCGTCGATCTCCGCCGCGTAACGGCCGTCGTCGAGGCGGCGCACCGCCGTGGCCGACCCGAATCCGCCCATCTCTGCCTGGTCCGCCCTCGTTGGGTGAGTTCATGGTGAACGTGGTTCGAGTCCGAACTGTATCTCTCGGCCCCGTGGATCCCCATCATGCGGTAGGAATGCATGAGACCGTTACGGATGGGATTAATGGTGTCGGGCGGGGCTTACAAGGCTAGTGACACCGGACCGAGCGGAGAGTTAGCTGTGACGCTGCACGAATCGAAGCACGCCGGATACAACAACAACGAGCTCGGCCGTCACCACCACCAGCACTTCGTCGGGGACACTTCCCCGCCGCCCGGCCAGCCGCCGTCGGCCTCGGCTGCGCACGCGGCCAGGTCCCCTGAGTTCCCGCCCGCACCGCCCGCCGGGGGGACGCCGGTGATGTCCCCCATGACCCCGCCGAGCACCGCGCCGGCGCCGGCCGGGCAGCCGGGACAACCAGGACAACCGCCCCAGCAGCCGCCGGCCGGCCAGCCGGGACAGGCCGGGCCACCAGGACAGGTCGGCCAACCGGGCCTGCCGCCGCAGCCGGCCACGGTGCAGCAGCCGCAGGGGACGGCGCTCCCCAGGCGGTCGCAGCGATCGCCGCGGGCGCTCTACAAGCACGCCGACCTCGGCCGGCTGCGGATGGAAGCCGAGCCGGCGCCTGGCGACGACGACGCGTTCGACCGGCTCGCGCGGCTCGCCGAGCCGGAGAACTGGGCCGGACCCGCGCAGGCCAGGCGCGACGACACGTGGGTGCTGCGCGAGTACGTGGAGTGGACGTTCGAGCGGCTGTACCAGCAGCGCCAGATCATCAACTCCGCCGACGGCGCGCACAGCGTCTTCAACACCGGTCTTGCCACCGCCCAGCAGGAGACCATCTACGGCCTGTTCACGCCCAACCGGGACCCCGACGGCCCGCCGTGGCAGCTCAAGGGCTGGCTGCCGGAAAGCGACCGCGAGCTCCACGAGTACTTCCCCGCGCTGCCCGGCTTCGCCTCCTACGCCGACAACCCGGCCGACTACGTCTACGACTGGCGGCGCCCGCTGATGGTGAGCCCGAAGCACCTGCTCGACTCGCAGGAGAATCTCGGCTCGCTGCCCGACCCGCTGCGCAGCAACCCCTACCAGGCCAGCCTCGTCATGGAGGGCGCGGTGCGCAGGGCCGAGGCCAGGGTGCGGCGCAGCTACCGCGTCGCCGTGCCCTGCTGGGACCCGGCGAGAGAGCGGCTGCAACTGCTGCTGCCGCTGTCGCTGACCGCGCCGGAGAACGTGGACGTGGCGCTGGTCGCCTCCCAGGAGGGCGACGCCTACCACGGCCACACCGTCCTCGGCCTCGACATCGCCTACGCCAGGGCACGCCAGGTCGCCCGCCCCGAGGAGTGGCTGTCGGCCAAGTGACCGCCCGCTGCCGGCCCGCCTGAGCCCGTGCCGGGCTCAGGCCCAGAGCTGGCCTTCGAGGCGGGCTTCCGCCTCGTCGAGCGTGCCGCCGTACGCGCCGGTGGACAGGTACTTCCAGCCGCCGTCGGCGACGATGAAGGCGATGTCGGCCGGCTGGCCGGCCTTGACGGCCTTGGCCGCCACGCCGAGGGCCGCGTGGAGCACGCCGCCGGTCGAGATCCCGGCGAAGATGCCCTCCCGCGCGAGCAGCTCCCGCGTGCGCCGCAGCGCGTCGCGCGACGCCACGGAGAACCGCGTGGTCAGCACGGACTCGTCGTACAGCTCGGGCACGAACCCCTCGTCGATGTTGCGCAGCCCGTACACCAGCTCGCCGTACCGCGGCTCGGCCGCGACGACCTGCACCCCGGGCACCCGCTCGCGCAGGTAGCGCCCGACCCCCATGAGCGTGCCCGTGGTGCCGAGCCCCGCCACGAAGTGGGTGATGGTCGGCAGGTCGGCGAGGAGCTCTGGCCCGGTCGTCTCGTAGTGCGCGAGGGCGTTGGCCTCGTTGCCGTACTGGTAGAGCATCACCCAGTCCTGGTGCGCCGCGGCCAGCTCCTTCGCCCGCCGGACGGCCTCGTTGGAGCCGCCGGCCGCCGGCGAGAAGATGACCTCCGCGCCCCACATCTCCAGCAGCTGCCGCCGCTCGACCGAGGTGTTCTCCGGCATCACGCAGACCAGCCGGTAGCCCTTGAGCTTGGCCGCCATGGCGAGCGAGATGCCGGTGTTGCCCGACGTGGGCTCGAGGATCGTGCAGCCGGGTTTGAGCAGGCCGTCCTTCTCGGCGCGCTGGATCATCCACAGCGCGGGCCGGTCCTTGACCGAGCCGGTAGGGTTGCGATCCTCGAGCTTGGCCCACAGCCGTACGTCAGGCGCCGGCGACAGGCTCGGCAGCCCGACCAGCGGCGTGCCGCCGAGCGAGTCGAGCAGCGACTCGAACCGCATCGTCAGCCGCCGGCCACGGCGGGCAGCACCGTCACGGTGTCGCCGTCGGACACGCGGGTGTCCAGGCCGCCGAGGAAGCGCACGTCCTCGTCGTTCAGGTAGACGTTGACGAACCGGCGCAGCCCTTTGCCGTCGACCAGCCGGTCGCGCAGCCCGGGGTGCCGGGAGTTCAGGTCGCTGAACAGCTCGTCCAGCGTCTGGCCGGAGCCGTCGACGGCCTTGGCACCGTCGGTGAGGTTGCGCATGATCGTCGGAATGCGTACCTCGATCGCCATGGGGGTGATCTCCTTCGCGTCGTTACGGGCCGGGCGCCCACGCCGCACAACACGACCGGGCGCACGGTGAATTCCGGGGAAGGCCGGGGAATCCGGAGCTGGGCGCCGTGCGCTCAGCGACAGTCGTAGACGACGTCGGCGCGGGAATGCCCGAACAGGAAGGTCTGCACGGGTGCCACGCGGGCGCTCGTGCCGGCCCTCTGGTCGATCATCCGCACACCACCGAGTTTACCGTTTCAGTCGTAGCTCTCCACGATCCGGACCTCCTCCTCGGTGGCCACGCCGCCGTCGATGCGGAACGACCTGAACTCGTGCTTATCGGGGTCGCGGGTGGACACGAGCACGTAGTGGACGTTGAGGGCGACGGGGTAGTCGGTCGCGATGGAGATGTCGGTGCGGGACGGAGCGGCCTCGGTGGCGGTGTGGGAGTGGTAGAGGACGACCGGCTCCTCGTCGCGGTCGTCCATCTCCCGCCACACCTGGCGCTGCTCCGTCGAGTCGAAGCGGTAGAACGTGGGCGAGCGCTCGGCGTTCATCATGGCGATGAAGCGCACCGGCCGGTCGGAGCCCACGGGACCGGCCACCACGCCGCACGCCTCGTCCGGGTGGTCAGCGCGCGCGTGCGCGACGATCTTGTCCACGATGGCCCGCTCGATCGTCAGCATGAGGTGCAGATTACCCGGCCGCGCCGCCGCCGCCCGCCGCGGCTCAGCCCAGGGCCCGGACGAGGGACTCCTGGAGGAAGGTGAGCCAGTCGTACATCGAGAACATCGGGAACTTGGGGTCGTCCCAGTCGAGCTCGTCCATCCGCTCGTAGGACTCCTCGGTGATCTCCAGGCGGGTGCCGAGCGCGAGCCGGACGTCGTTCAGCGCGCGCAGCCAGGCCCGCGCCTGGTCGTCGTCCAGCGTGATCTCGCCCGGCTCGCGGACGGTGGCCAGCACGGTCTGGGCGGCCTCGCGCTTGCCGTCGCGCAGCGCGGACTCGGTGTAGCGGCGGAACTCGACGGCCGCGTCCCGGTCGTCGCGGTAGCCGTCGGGGAACAGCCTGGCCAGCACCGGGTCGTGCGGCGCCTCCCGGTTGTCGGAGATGCCGAGCTCGGCCAGCCCCGGATCGCTCGGCGGGAGCTCGCCGAGGATCTCCAGGAGCTGCTCCATCAGCGTGCGGATGATCGTCGTCTCGTCCGCGGACAATGTGATCCGCAGGCCGTGGCGGCTCCGCCGGAACCCGGTGGACACTCAGACGTCCTGCCTGACCGTCGCCCAGAGCCCGTAGGCGTGCAGGGTCTGGACGTCCCGCTCCATCTCCTCGCGGGTCCCGTTGGACACGACGGCCCTGCCCTTGTGGTGGACGTCGAGCATGAGTTTTTCCGCTATCGGCTTCGAGTAGCCGAAGACCGTCTGGAAAACGTACGTCACGTAGGACATGAGGTTGATCGGGTCGTTCCAGACGATGGCCAGCCAGGGCCGGTCGGCCCGCACGTCCTCCTCGGACCGCGGCCGCTCGACCTCGACCGGAGCGGCTGCGCTGCTCATCGTTCGCTCCCCGTCGTCGCGCCGTGGTCGTGGTGGCGAGCCGGATCGTCGCCGCTCGCTCGTGCCTCGTTCCGCGTACTTGCCAGTTTAGCCCGCGGTGCGTGCCGGCCGTCGGCCCACGCCCGCATCTTGCTGGCGCATCATGCCGCGCGTAGATCACAGCCATGCTTCCCTTTAGGGTTCCACTCGTGGATCTGGCTAGTACGACGGCACTGCTCACCGACCGCTACGAGCTGACGATGATCCAGGCGGCGCTGCACAGCGGAACCGCCATGCGGCGGACGGTGTTCGAGGTCTTCGCCAGGAAGCTGCCGCACGGGCGGCGGTACGGCGTCGTCGCGGGCACCGGACGGCTGCTCGACGCGCTCGAGGCGTACGTCTTCGACGAGGCGGCCGTGGAGTTCCTGCGCGGTCATGTCGTGGACGACGTCACGGCCGAATGGTTGGCGAATTTCCGCTTCTCCGGCGACATCTACGGCTACGCGGAGGGCGACTGCTACTTCCCCGGGTCGCCGATCCTGCGCGTCGAGGGCACATTCGCCGAGGCCGTCGTGCTCGAGACGCTGGCCCTGTCGATCCTCAACCACGACTGCGCGATCGCCTCGGCCGCCTCCCGCATGGTGCACGCGGCGGGCGGCCGGCCGATCATCGAGATGGGGTCGCGGCGGACGCACGAGCAGGCCGGGGTGGCCAGCGCGCGGGCGGCCTACATCGCCGGGTTCGCGACCACGTCGAACCTCGAGGCCGGCCGGAGCTACGGCGTGCCCACGGCCGGCACGAGCGCGCACGCGTTCACGCTGCTGAACGACAGCGAACGGCGGGCGTTCGAGGCGCAGCTCGCGGCGGGCGGCACGGGCACCACGCTGCTGGTCGACACCTACGACGTGGAACGCGCCGTACGGACGGGGATCGAGCTGGCCGGCCCGGAGCTCGGCGCGGTGCGGATCGACAGCGGCGACCTTGCCATGGCGGCGCACGACGTCCGGCGGCTGCTCGACTCGCTCGACGCCAAGAAGACGAAGATCGTGGTGACCGGCGACCTCGACGAATACTCGATCGCGGCGCTCGCCGTCGCCCCGGTGGACGGGTACGGGGTGGGCACGTCGCTGGTGACCGGGTCGGGCGCGCCGACCGCGTCACTGGTCTACAAGCTGGTCGCGCGCGCCGACTCGGCCGGCCCCGACGCCCCGCTGCGGCCCGCCGCCAAGCGCTCGATCGGCAAGCCGAGCAAGGGCGGCCGCAAGTCGGCGGTGCGGCGCATCGACGGCGACGGCGTGGCCCGCGCCGAGATCGTCACCACGGGACAGCCCGAGCCGGGTCCGCACGACCGCGAGCTGCTCGTCCCGCTGGTACGCGGCGGCGAGATCGTCGGCCGCGAGCCCATCGACGACGCCCGCGCCCGCCATCGCCGTACCGTCGCCGAGCTGCCCCCGACCGCCCGCCAGCTGTCGCGCGGCGACCCGGCCATCCCGACCGAGTTCGTGACGGCCTGAACGCCTCGTTAGGGGATGCGGGGTTCGATCCGGTGTTCTCCCGGGGGGCGGAACTCCTCGCCAGGACGGGCGCGGCGGGAGCAACCCGCGCACGGCCCCGTTCCCTCGTCGAAGTAACGCACCTGGTTGGCCACGTCGACGGCGCGGTCGGCCGGCGACTCGCCCGGCGTCTCCTGCCTGGTCGGCGCGGTGAAGATCCGCGCCCGGTGCGAGAGCAGGCGCTGCGCCAGCGCCCGGAGGGCGGCGAACCGCAGCCGCAGGGGGTCGGGGACCACCACCCGTTCGGGCGACAGGGAATCGGCGATCGGAACGTGCTGGGCCCAGGCGGCGAAGACGTCCCGCAGCCTGCCGCCCTCGACGAGGCCGCCGAGGTACTCCCTGACGATCTGGATGATCTCGTTCCTGCCCACGTCGGGGATCTGGAGCGTTCCGGCGACCACGGTGGCCGCGAGCTCGCCGAGCTGGTGTGCCCGTGCCGCGCGGGCCTCGGCCCTGCGCTGCTCGCCGTCCAGCCGGTCGAGCCGCTCGCGCAGGTCTCCCCGCTGCGCGGGCGACAGGTCGAGTCGCCGCGACGGCGGAGGGGACGACGTGAGCAGCGCCGCGTCGGCCTGCAACTGTCCGACGTACCGGGCGAGGTGGCGTTCGGTCACGGTCGCGTCGCGCGAGCCCGGCGGCGGCGGGCTGACCCGGTGGATCCTGAGCACGATCGCGGCGAGCTGCGGAGAGGCGCCGGTGAAGTGCCGGCGGATCTGCTCGTACGCGGCTTCGGCGCCGGTCGCGTCCAGCTCGCGCTGGAGATCGACGCGGTAGCGGGCCTCGATCGGCCCGCGCAGCGATCGGGACAGCGCCGCGGGAGCCGCCATCGCGATGAGTACCGAGACAAGAAGCCCGATATGAACCCCGGTCAGCAGCCGGCGGCCCGTGTCGACGGATCTGATGCCCGCACGCAGCCGGGCCCATCGGCCGCCGGTGCCGGGACGCATCGCCAGGACCAGGAAGGCCAGCGTCGCCGCCGCCAGCGCGAGGTAGAGCGCCAGCCAGAACTGCCAGGGCAGCTCCGCGGCCTCGCCCGTGTGCTCGAGGACGGCGCGCAGCGCGCGTACGTCGGCCGGGGCCAGGTGGAAGAGGTTGGCCGCCCACACGATGACCAGGACGAGATCCGCCCCCAGCAGGAGGGACAGCACGATGTCGGCAGCGGCGCGTACGGCCAGCGGGCGCGCCCCCCGCATGGCCCGCCAGATCCGCAGGCTCAGCCACGCGCCGACAGGGAAGAGCGCGCCGGCCGCGGGCACTGTGGTGAGCAGGTCCCGGTCGAAGAGGACGATGAGGAATCCGCCCAGCGTCATCATCGCGAGCACGTCGGGCAGCGCCCGGACGGCGAGGTGCGCTGACGCGCGAAGGCGCCGGTCGAGGAGCAGGCAGGCCCAGCCGCCGAAGATCAGCACCAACGCGGCCGGGAGCACGGCGATGGCGGTCCTGGCGATCTCCCTGCCCGCCGCCGCCAGGGCGAGACCGGCCGCCGCGGCGGCGAGGACGGCCAGCACGGCCCGGCCGCGCCGGCCGAGCCGGGTGACGGGACGCCAGATCAGGAAGTACGGGAGGGCCCCGTACTTGAGCGTCCCGTAGCCGGCACCGAACGCGAAGACGACCGCGAGGAAGCCGCCCACGAGCGCGGCGCCCCACCGGGAGCTGCCCTCGGCGAGGAGGCCCCGCGTGGAGAAGAAGAGGATGGCGATGCCGACGCCGACCGCCACCACCGGGCCGAGCCTGACCACCATCCGGAGGAACGACGCTTCGGACGGTGCCTGGCTTCCCACGCGCCCATCGTGCCGTACGCCCCTCGGCGGACATAACCCGCCGCGGGCCGTTCGGGGTGGGCGGCGGTGGGTAGCGTTGCGGGGAAGGACCGCAACGGGCGTCGCGGAGGGTCGGATGGTCAACGCGTTGATCATTGTGGATGTGCAGAATGATTTCTGCGAGGGCGGATCGCTGCCCGTCGCCGGCGGGGCCGGCGTGGCGTCGGCGATCTCCGACTACGTGCTGGGTGGCGGTGGCGACTACGCGCACATCGTGGCCACCCGTGATTACCACATCGACCCGGGCGGGCATTTCTCGACAAATCCCGACTTCGTGGACTCATGGCCGCCGCATTGCGTGGTCGGGACGCCGGGCGCCGACTTCCACCCCAACTTCGACACCGCGTCGGTCGAGGAGGTGTTCAGCAAGGGCGAACGGGCGGCCGCCTACAGCGGGTTCGAGGCGGTCACCGGCGATGAGATGTCGCTCGAGGAGTGGTTGCGTGACCGCGACGTGGACGCCGTCGACGTGGTCGGCATCGCCACCGACCACTGCGTGCGGGCCACCGCGCTCGACGCCGCGACGGTCGGCTTCGCCACGCGGGTGCTGCTCGACCTGACCGCGGGAGTCGCCCGCGACACCACCGACCGGGCGCTCGACCAGCTCCGGGCGGGCGGGGTCGAGCTGGCCGGCACCCCGGTCCTGCGAGCGCAATGATCATCGTGGTGATGGGCGTCTCCGGCAGCGGCAAGACGACCGTGGGCGAGCTGCTGGCGGAGCGGCTCGGCTGGGAGTTCGCCGACGCCGACCAGTTCCACTCCCCGGCGAACGTGGCCAAGATGCGCTCGGGCACCCCGCTGACCGACGCCGACCGGGCCGCCTGGCTCCGCGGGATCGCCGCGTGGATCGACGACCGCATCGCGGCCGGGAAGCCGGGCGTGGTGACGTGTTCCGCGCTGAAACGCGGCTACCGCGACATGCTGCGCCGCCCGGACGTACGGTTCGTCTACCTCGACGGCGACCGTGAGCTGATCGCCCGGCGGATGGCGGTGCGCAAGGGTCACTTCTTCCCTGTGTCGCTGCTGGACAGCCAGTTCCGGGAGCTCGAGCCGCCCGGCCCCGACGAGGCGCTCACCGTGTCCATCGAGGGCACGGCCGACGACACCGTCCGGCGGATCATGGCCGGGCTGCCCGCCGAGGTCACTCGCCCCGGCCGCCAAGCAGGGCCAGCAGGACCAGAACGAACGTCGCCGTGCCCGCCATGACGTGGGCGCTCGCCGACCAGATCGGGAAGAGCGGGCCGGCGTGGCCGGCCGAGGCGTGGCGGCCGGGCACGTGCCGCCAGCGGTCCACCACGCCGAGACCGATGAGCGACACGACGGCGAGCAGGCCGGCGCTGACATAGAGCAGCTCGCTTCGGTCCAGCAGCGCGTACAGCAGCCACAGCGCCAGGCCGCTGGATGCGAACGTGATGTGCAGCAGCACCAGCACGGCCCTGGCCCGCGGCGTGCGCACCGGACTCCGCGGGGACGCCTGGACCGGCATCAGTTCCGGCCGCTGCCACAGCAGGTACGCCCGCCCGCGGACGAGGAGGTTGACACCGAGCAAGGCGGTGCCGGCCCAGGTCACCAGCGCAATGATGATCAGTTCACGGGTGGAAACTTCCACCTGATGTCAGTCCCTCCGCCGTGCGATGTGATCGTGCCTACGTTGATCGCACGGTGAGGGTATTGAAACGGTTCGGTCGGCGCGGCAACTCTGGCATACCGGTCTATCTTCGGGCGCTCGCCCACTCACGGATCTTGGCGATGCGGCGGCGCAGATCCTCGGTGGACGCCTGGGCCGCCGGCGGGCCCCCGCAGACACGGCGCAGCTCGGCGTGGATGACCCCGTGCGGCTGGCCCGTACGGTGGTGCCAGGCGCCCACCAGGCCGTTCAGCTCCCGGCGCAGCGCGGGCAGGTCGACGGCGGCGACGCCGGTCTCCCCTTCCCCGTCCGTCCCGGCGGGCTGCCGCCGGTCCGCGGCCTTGCGCTGCGCGGCGAGCTGGTCGGCCTGCCGTTTGCGCAGCAGAGCGGTCACCTGCTCGGGTTCGAGCAGGCCCGGGATGCCGAGGAAGTCCTCCTCCTCGACCGAGCCGGGGGCGGCCTGCATGCCGAACTCGCCGCCGTCGTAGACCACCCGGTCGAAGTGGGCGGACGCCTCGACGGTCTCGAACGGCAGCTCCTCGCCGACGTCCGGGGTGTCGTGCTCCTTGTTGGCCTCCGCGAGCAGCTCGTCGTCGAGCCCGTCCTCGCGGATCGGCCGGTCGAGCACGTGGTCGCGCTCGGCCTCCATGTCGGCCGCGTGGCCCATCAAGGTGGGCACCGAGGGCAGGAAGACCGAGGCGGTCTCGCCGCGCCGCCGCGCCCGGACGAACCGGCCGACCGCCTGCGCGAAGAACAGCGGGGTGGCCGTGCTCGTCGCGTACACCCCGACCGCGAGGCGCGGGATGTCGACGCCCTCCGAGACCATGCGCACCGCGACCATCCAGCGGGCGTCCGACTCGGTGAACTGCTTGATCTTGCGGCTCGCCGCCGGGTCGTCGGACAGCACGACCGTGGCGCCGCCGCCGGTCACGGCCCGGATGATCTTGGCGTACGCGCGGGCCGCGTCGTGGTCGGTGGCGATGATGAGGCCGCCGGCGTCCGGCATCGCGCGCCTGACCTCGCTGAGCCGCCGGTCGGCGGCGCCGATCACCTGGCGCATCCAGTCGCCCTTGGGATCGAGCGCGGCCCGCCACGCCTGCGCCGTCTGGTCCTGGGTGAGCGGCTCGCCGAGCGCCGCGGTGATCTCGTCGCCGGCCCGGGTGCGCCAGCGCATCTCCCCCGCGTACGCCAGGAAGATGACCGGCCTGACCACCCCGTCGGCCAGCGCGGGACCGTAGCCGTAGGTGTAGTCGGCCCGGCTGCGCCGCACGCCGCCAGGCCCCTCTTCGTAGGAGACGAACGGGATCGGGTTGACGTCGGTGCGGAAGGGCGTGCCGCTGAGCGCCAGCCGGCGGGCCGCCGGGTCGAAAGCCTCCCTGATCGCCTCGCCCCAGGAAAGGCCGTCGCCCGCGTGGTGCACCTCGTCGAGCACGACGAGGGTCTTGCGGTTTTCCGTACGGCCGCGGTGCAGCGCCGGGTGCGCGGCGACCTGGGCGTAGGTCACGGCGACGCCGATGAAGTCTTTGGCGGTGCGGCCCTGTGAGTTCTTGAACTCGGGATCGATCTTGATGCCGACCCGCGCGGCCGACTCGGCCCACTGCCGCTTGAGGTGCTCGGTCGGGCAGACCACCGTGATCGCCGCGATGGCCCGCCGGTCGATCAGCTCGCGGGCCAGGCGCAACGCGAAGGTGGTCTTACCGGCCCCGGGCGTCGCCACGGCGAGGAAGTCGCGCGGCCCGGTGGCGAAGTAGGCCTCGAGCGCCTGCTGCTGCCAGGCGCGCAGCGACGCGGCGGTGCCCCAGGCGGCGCGGTCGGGAAAGGCGGGCGGCAGGCTGGATGCGGCGAACGTGCTCACGGTTGGCACAGATTACCGAGGGCCGCCGACAGATCCGGCCCGGACGACACGATCGGCGGCCCGGCTCGCCGCCGCCGCGCGTCCGGTCGACGGATGTCAGGCGCGATCGAACCCCGGGCAGGCTATTCGCCCTCACCGCCGGGAGCCATGGATTCGAAGATCTCTTTGCACTCCGGGCACACGGGGTACTTCTTCGGGTCACGGTTGGGCACCCATATCTTGCCGCACAGCGCGATCACCGGAGCGCCGCTGACGGCGCTCTCCATGATCTTGTCCTTCTTGACGTAGTGGGCGAACCGCTCGTGGTCACCGTCGCCGTGGGAGAGATCCGGTCTGGTATCGCTCTCGGGAACGGTGGTGGGCGAACTGAACGTCGTGGGACTCACCGGACCAAGTCTAGTGATCCCACGCGCTAGTTGAGGCTGGGGTCGTCGGGAAACGTGGCGACGATCGCCAGGTCGCCGCCCTGCCGGCGCAGCACCCGCCGCCACAGCTGCTCGGGATCGTCGATGAAGACGTCGCGCGGGTCGCCGGGCAGTACGAACCAGGCACCCTCCTCGATCTCTGACCGAAGCTGGCCAGCGCTCCATCCGGCGTACCCGGCGAAGACCCGCAGCTCGGTCACCTCGGCCGCGAGCACCTCGGGCGGCGCGTCCAGATCGACCAGGCCGAGCCGGGACACGGCGGGCAAACCGTCGAGCGCCCGCCAGCCGAGCGGGTCGTCATCGCCCGGCACCCGGGCCAGCGCCAGCGCGCTGTCGAGCGCCACCGGGCCGCCCTGGAAGACGACGGAAGGGCCGGTGACCAGCGTCGCCCACGGCGGCAGCACCCGATCGACCGGGACCTCGGTGGGGCGGTTGAGCACGACGCCGAGGGTGCCCTCCCGCGGATCGTGCTCCACCACGAGGACGACGCCACGCCGGAAGTTGGGGTCGTCGAGCATTGGCGTGGCGACCAGGAGGCGACCTACAACGATGCCGTCGTCCATGCATCCATCATGCGTGTTCCCGCCGCACCGCGACACTCGCCCCACCCAGTTGGCCTGTTACTCGGGACCGTCTCTGGGGTAATCGGCACAATACGGGCCTAGGTAAAGAATGATCTAGGCGAGCCTGGGGTTCCGGGTCAGCGGAGCGGGCGGAGGCGCGATGCAGCTAGTGGCGCGGATTCTCATCGCGGCTGTCTTCTTCGGCCTCGGCGCCTGGGTGGTGTTCTCGGAGTTCGGCCCGTCGAGCTCAGGGGCCGACGGCGCCTCCCGGTCGGCCAGCCCGACCAGCACGCTCTCGACGGCGCCGCGCACCCCATCCGGCACCTTGTCCCCCGCCCGTAACGGTGCGCCGTCCCCCATCAACTCCAGGACGCCGACCCCGACGCAGTCGCGGGCCGGCACGCCGCGCCGCACCCCGACCCGTACGCCGCTGCCCACCACGCACTTCCCCACGCGCACGCCCACGCCGACCCCGTCGACGGCGCGGCCGACGCCGAGCGCGACGGTCACCACCTCGCCGCCGGTCGCGGTGCCGCTGACCGCCACCATCGGGGCCGTGCGCTGCCCGGCCCGCACGGTCACCGTCGAGGTCAAGAACGTGGGGAGGCAGGCCGTCGACTACACCATCGAGCAGGACGGCACCCCGACCGTCGCCGACCGCATCGGGCCTGGCACGACCCGCACCAGCCGGCTCACCCTCAAAGAGGACGACAGCACGAAGCTGGCCGTGATGTGGACCAACAGGACGGTGAAGTCCGCCAGGCGCAAGGCCAACTGCCGGCACGCGGCGGCGACCCACGCCCCCGCGCCGCGGCACACTCTCCCGCATACGGGGCCGGACAGCGCCTCGGTCGTCGCCAAGGTGGCGACGGGCGTGGCGTCCATGATCACCGGGGTCGTCATCTTCTGGTACGGCGGCATCTGGCCGCGCCGCAGGAACGAGCTCCTCCGCGTCAAGCGGTGAGCGATCACACCTCAGCCAGCGATGGGCGGCCGCCGGCGGCGTCGCGTACGGCAGCGGCGACCGCGGGCGCGACGTCGGCGTGGAAGACGCTCGGCACGATGTAGTACGGCCCGAGCTCGTCGTCGGTCACCACTGAGGCCAGCGCCCGCGCCGCCGCGAGCAGCATGTCCTGCGTGACCGCGGTGGCCTGGGCGTCGAGCAGGCCGCGGAAGACGCCGGGGAAGGCCAGCACGTTGTTGATCTGGTTGGGGTAGTCGCTGCGCCCGGTGGCCACCACCGCGGCGATGCCGCGGATGGCGTCCGGCGCCACCTCGGGCTCGGGGTTGGCGAGCGCGAAGACGACCGCGCCCTCGTTCATGGCCGCCACGTCAGCCTCGGTGAGGATGCCGGGGGCCGACACGCCGATGAAGACGTCGGCGCCCGCGAGCGCGCCCTTCAGGTCACCGGTGTAGTCCTCCTCGTTGGTGTTCTCGGCGATCCACCGCAGCGAGTCGTCGAGATCGTCCCGTCCCCGGTGCACGGCGCCGTGCAGGTCGCAGACCACGACGTGCTTGACGCCCGCGTGCATCAGCAGCTTGAGGATCGCGTTGCCCGCGGCGCCCGCACCCGCCATCGCGATGCGGACCGCGTCCATGTCCTTGCCGACGACGCGCAGCGCGTTCGTCAGCGCGGCCAGCACGACGATGGCCGTCCCGTGCTGGTCGTCGTGGAAGACCGGCACGTCGAGCAGCTCGCGCAGCCGCGCCTCGACCTCGAAGCACCGCGGCGCCGAGATGTCCTCCAGGTTGATCCCGCCGAACGCCGGGGCGATGATCTGCACCGTACGGACGATCTCGTCGGTGTCCTGCGTGTCCAGGCAGATGGGCCAGGCGTCGATCCCGCCGAACCGCTTGAACAGCGCCGCCTTGCCCTCCATCACCGGCAGCGCGGCCCTGGGCCCGATGTTGCCGAGCCCGAGGACGGCGGACCCGTCGGTCACCACGGCGACGCTGTTGCGCTTGACGGTGAGGCGCCGTACGTCGTCGGGGTTGCGCGCGATGGCGAGCGAGACCCTGGCCACGCCGGGCGTGTAGGCCATCGACAGCTCGTCCCTGGTGCGCAGCGGCACCTTCGACCGCATCTCGATCTTGCCGCCGAGGTGCATGAGGAACGTACGGTCGCTGACCTTGTGGATGCGTACGCCGTCGATGGCCTCGATGGCGCCGACGACCTGCTCGGCGTGTTCGGTGTCGCGGGTGGCGATGGTGACGTCGATGCGCAGCTTCTCGTGACCTGCTGTCGTGACGTCGAGGGCGGTGACGATCGCGCCGGTGTGCTCGACCACCTGGGTGATCTGGCTGACGGCCATGCCGCCCGCCGGCACCTCGACCCGGACCGTGATGGAGTACGAGACGCTGGGCACACTGCTCATCCTGGCCTCACCTTCGAGCGCGTCGGGGGGCGGCCCGCCCGCCCAGGCGACTATCGTCACACCGCCTGCGCGGCGGCGACGACGATGTCGGCGCAGACGCTCTCGGGGAGCCTGGCGCCGTCCAGCACGAGGTGGTACAGGCCGGGATCGGCGGGATCGACCCGGTAGAAGTGCTTGACGTATGCCGCGCGGGCGCGGTCGTTGTCGTCGAGCATACGCTCGGCCTCGCGCCGGCCGAGACCGAACGACGACGCGACCTTCTCGAGCCTGCGTTGGGGCCGGCCGTCGAGCCGTACGTGCAGCGTGTGCGGGCGGCCGCCCAACACGACCGCGCCCGCCCTGCCGAGCACGACGCCCTCGCTGATCTTCTCGAGGACCCGCTCGGTGCGGGCGACGAACTCCTGCTCGGGGACCAGCGCGCCGTCCGGCAGGTAGACGTCCATGCCGCCGAGCGTGACGTTGGGGAGCCGGGCCGCGCCCGCGAGGATGCGCCCGATGCCGCGTTCGGCCCTGTCGTCGTGGGCGAGCGCCTCTTCGAGGGTGCAGCCGATCTCGGTCGCCACAGCGACGGGGATCGCCCGGTCGATGAACGGCAGCCCGAGGCGCTCGGCCACCGCGGGGCCGACCACGCTGCCACCGGCGCCGAACGTCGCCGAGATGGTGATGACGGACGCACTCACGCGAGATAGATGCCCAGCCTCGGCCGTACCCAACGCCGCGACCCCCGTGGGTACCGGCGTACGAGCGGGAATGCTCAGAACAGCGCGGAGCTGAGCGCGCGGCGCCCCTTGACCACCTGCGGGTCGTCCGGCGGCAGCAGGTCGAACAGCGCCACGAGATGCGCGCGGACATCCTCGCGGTGGTCGCCGGCGGTCCGCCGGATCGTCCGCACCAGCCGGTCGAACGCCTCCTCGAACCGGCCGGAGACGGCCTCGACGTCGGCCTGACGGATCTGCGCCTGCGGATCGTCCGGCCGGCCGGCGGCGTCCTTTTCCACCTGCGCCACGTCGTACGTCTGCACCCGGCGGCTCAGCTCGACCAGCGCGAGGCCGCGCTTGGCGTCGGCGTCCAGGGGGTTGGCGTCGAGGATCTCCTGGAACGCCGTCGCCGCGGCCTCGACGTCGCCGCGACGCAGCGCGTCCTCGGCCTTGACGTAGGCAGGGTCGGGCGCCTCCTGCTGCTCCCCGCCGTCTTCCTCGCCCGGCGGCGCCTCGGGCAGCAGTCCCTGCTCGCTCAGCGCGGCGAAGAGCTGGTCGAGCGCGCGGCGCACGTCTGACTCGGGGGCGGCGCCCTGCAGGAACGGCATCAGCTGCCCGGCGACCACGACGGCGACGAACGGGATGCCGCGCACGCCGAGCTGCTGCATGTACGCGGCGAGCTGCGGGTTGGCGTCGATGTCGACCTTGGCGAGCACCCAGCTGCCGGCGCCCTCGGCGGCCAGCTTCTCCAGGATGGGGCTGAGCTGCTTGCACGGCCCGCACCACTCGGCCCAGAAGTCGACGATCACCGGGACGTTGCGCGAACGCTGGACGACCTCGGTGTTGAAGGTCTCGTCGGTGACGTCGATGACGTACTGACTGCCGCCGCCGCCGGCCTGCTGCCGGTCCTGCTGCTTCTTGAGGGCGGCTTGGCGGGCCCCGAGGTCGATGGCCCCGTGCAACGAGAAGTCCGGTGCTGGCATGCGTCCCATCCTGCCCGATCGATCGGCGCTGCGCGCCGTGGCCCCGCACCCGCGCACGGCGCCCACAGCGCCAGGTTATCCACAGCGCACCGGTTCGATCCGCACCGTACCGGGGAAACGCGGAGTTCGGTGGCGTCAGAAGCGGGCGGGCTCTGAATAGGTGCCCCACTCGGCGCGGAGGGCGCCGCAGATCTCGCCGAGGGTGGCCTCGGCCCTGGCGGCCTCCAGCATCGCCGGGATCATGTTGTCGTCGGTGCGGGCGACCTCGACCATCCTGGCGAGGGCGGCGTCGACCGCGGCCTGGTCGCGGCCGGCGCGGCGGCGGGCGAGGACCCGCTTTTGCTCCCGTTCGACCTCGTGGCTGACCCGGAGGATCTCCAGCGGCTCCTCGATCGTGCCGGTGTGGCAGTTCACCCCGACGACCTTCTTCTCGCCCTTCTCCAGTTGCTGCTGGTAGGTGAACGCCGCGTCGGCGATCTCGGCCATGAACCAGCCGTCGTCGATGCCGCGCAGGATGCCGCCGGTCATCGAGCCGTCCGGGCTCATGTCCCTGATCCTGGCGAAGATCCGCTCCGCCTCCTCTTCGAGGCGATCGGTGAGCGCCTCGACGTACCACGATCCGCCGAGCGGGTCGACGACGTTGACCACGCCGGTCTCTTCCATGATCACTTGCTGGGTGCGGAGCGCGATCTCCGCCGCCTTCTCCGACGGCAGCGCGAGCACTTCGTCCAGGGCGTTCGTGTGCAGCGAGTTCGTCCCGCCAAGCACCGCGGCGAGCGCCTCGACGGCGGTGCGTACGACGTTGTTGTCCGGCTGCTGTGCGGTCAGCGACACGCCGGCGGTCTGCGTGTGGAAGCGCAGCCACTGTGCCTTCTCGGCGGTGGCCCCGTACACGTCGCGCAACCAGCGCGCCCAGATCCTGCGGGCCGCCCGGAACTTCGCGATCTCCTCGAAGAAGTCGATGTGCGCGTCGAAGAAGAACGACAGCCCAGGGGCGAACGTGTTGACGTCGAGGCCCCGCGACAGGCCGAGCTCGACGTAGCCGAATCCGTCGGCGAGCGTGAACGCGAGCTCCTGGGCCGCCGTCGAGCCGGCCTCGCGGATGTGGTAGCCGGAGACGCTGAGCGGCTTGTACGCGGGAATCTCGGCGGCGCAGAACTCCATCAGGTCGCCGATGAGGCGCAGGTGCGGCTCGGGCGCGAACAGCCACTCCTTCTGCGCGATGTACTCCTTGAAGATGTCGGTCTGCAGGGTGCCGTCGAGGCCGCCGATGCCGGCGCCCTGGCGTTCCGCCGCCACGAGGTACATGCAGAAGATCGGCACCGCGGGACCCGAGATCGTCATCGACGTCGTCACGTCGCCGAGCGGGATGCCGTCGAACAGGATGTCCATGTCGGCGGCCGAGTCGATCGCCACGCCGCAGTGCCCGATCTCGCCCACCGACCGCGGGTCGTCGGAGTCGCGACCCATCAGCGTCGGCATGTCGAACGCGACGGACAGGCCGCCGCCGCCGGCGCGCAGCAGCATCTTGTAGCGCTCGTTGGTCTGCCTGGCGTTGCCGAAGCCGGAGAACTGCCTGATCGTCCAGGTCCGGCCGCGGTAGCCGGTGGCGTACAGGCCGCGGGTGTAGGGGAACTCGCCAGGCCAGCCGATCCGCTCCATGCGCGGGTCCTGGCCCGGCGGCCCGTACACCGGGTCGACCTCCAGCCCGGAGATCGTGGTGAAGTCGGCCTCGCGCCGCCGCGACGCCTCGTACCGCGCCTGCCAGCGGGCCCGGCCCGCCTCGATGTCCCGAGCATCCATGGGCGATCCCCTCGACGGCTCCCCATCCAAGATACTAGGACGTCCTACTTTTTTCGCCCTCGCCCTCCCCCTCCTCCGTCCCGGCGGGAAAGTCGCCATAGGCCACGCGCAGCGGCCAGAGCGCGTCGAAGACGGCCAGCATCTCGTCGTCGTCCCGGTAGCCGCGCATCGCGAAGTCGTGGCGCATCAGGTCGCGCGTGGCCCGCTCGACGACCTCGCCGCCGCGCGAGGTGATCTGGGCGAGCACCCCCCGGCCGTCGCGCGGGTTACGGCGCCGGGTCACGTACCCCTGCCGTTCCAGCCGGTCGATCGTGTTGGTGACGCTGGTCGGATGCACCATCAGCCGCTCGCCGATCTTCGAAAGCGGCAGCTCCCCGGTGCGGCTGAAGGTGAGCAGCACGAGCGCCTCGTACCTGGCGAAGGTCAGGTCGTACGGCTTGAGCAGCGCGTCGAGCTCGCCGAGCAGGATCTGGTGGGCCCGCATGACCGAGGTGACGGCGAGCATCGCGGGCGATGCGCCCCAGCGGCGTTCCCACAGCGCGCCGGCGCGGGCGATGGGGTCGAACGGCAGGTTGAGCGGCTTGCGATGCACGCGACAACGGTAGCGGTACCGGGCTGAGGGCATTCGGCACGCCAGCCGCGTCCGAAAAGTCGGCAAATTAATGACAACCCAGCGGCCACTTCTGATGATCCAAGCCGGCCGTTCACCGGCGTCCGTAACAAGTTGGCTGACAGCGCAGACCAAGCATCGTTATAGTGCGGTCGTCGATGCGTGTTGCGACGGCAAAAGGGGGTGCCCGGCCGCCACGCGGCCCAGGGTATAAAGCCGACGCGAGCACATCGCGAATTCAACGGGGGTTATTAATGATCGTGGAGCCATCCGCGATCGTGGCCCGGGACCTGGGAGTCCGCCGCGGGGGGCGGTGGCTTCTTCGCCCGGCTGCCTTCGGCATCGCCGAAGGGGTGACCGGTCTGGCCGGTCCGCCGGGAGTGGGAAAGACGTCCCTGCTGGCCACGTTCGCGACGCTACGTAGACCTTCTACCGGCACATTGGAAATCCTCGGCTACCACACGGAGGATTCTCGTAATCTGCGGTCGATAAGGGCTCGGCTCGGTTATCTGCCGGATAACTTCAAATGGGCCGCCAACCTTAAGGTCCGCGATTTCGTCGGCTATGTCGCGTACTACAAACGAGCGTCTCAGGCGGCCGTTCTCGCCATGCTGGCGCGAATGGAGCTCGGCGACGTGGCGACGATGGAACTCGGCGCGCTGCCACCGGATCTCCGGCTGCGCGCCGCGCTCGCCGCCACGTGCGTGCACGAACCCGAACTGGTGCTGCTCGACGAACCGTGCGCCGCCCTCGACGAGGCGGCGCGGGCCGAGGTGATGCCGCTGATCCGGTCGCTGGCGCCCACCGTGGTGCTGACGGCGCCCACGGCGCACGAGCTCACCGGCTGGTGCGACCAGGTGCTCTCGCTGGTGCGCGGCAGGCTGATCGGTCCGCCGTGCCCGGCCGACCTGGCCGGGCGGGCCGGATACCGCGACCACGTGGCCGAGCCGCCGCCATGGGGTCGCGGGGAGTTCGGCGGCGTGCTGGTGGGGAGCGGCGCGCGTGGTTGACCTCGGACGGCTGCTGCGCATCGACGCGCGGCGCACGGCGGTGTTCGTCGCCGTCCCCGTACTTGTCCTGGTCGGGATCGCCGCCGCCTGGCCGACGCTGCTCCCCGGTGTGGCGTACTGGGACAACGCGGTGGCCGCGCTCGGCGCCTCGGTGCGGCTGCTCGGCCCGGCGGCGGCGGCCCTCGGTGCGTGGGTCGCCGTCCGCGAGCACCGGCTCGACTACCTGCGCGGCCTCACCACCCGCTCCCCGGCCGTCGGCCCGCTGCTGGACCTGCTGCTGCTGAGCGCCGTCACCCTGTTCGCGTACGGCATCGTGGGCGCCATCGTGCTCGTCCAGACCGCGCTGGGCGACGAGGCCGGCCGGCTGCACCCGCTCGGCCTGCTCACCGGAGCGGCGAGCCTGACGCTGCACGTCGTCGTCGGCTTCCTGCTCGGCCGGCGGATCGCGGCGGGCTGGCGTGGCCCGGTGCCGGTCGCGCTCGCCGCGCTGGTCGCCGGCGGCGGCACCTGGCTGTGGACCGCGCTGCGCAGCGGGACATCGTGGTGGAGCCTGCTGCCACCGGCGGCCATCGACCGCGTCGAGCTGTACGCGGGCGTGCGGCCCGGGCTGTTCGGGGACCAGATGATCTGGTCGCTCGGGCTGGCCACCGCGCTGGTGGCGGGCTACGTGTGGTCGCTCGACCGGCGGGCGGCGCTGGCGATCCCGATCATCGCAGGGCTCGCGGTGACGATGGTGGCGACGGCGCGCATCCATGCCTACGGCGGTGCGGCGGCCGCCCCGGCCCCGGCCGGCCACGTCTGCCGCTACTGGCCGCTGACCGTATGCGTGCATCCCGCGCTGCGGGCCGCGCTGCCCGACCTCGAGGCCGCCGTCACCCCGCTCGCCGCCAGGCTGGACGGCACGCCGGCCGCGTTCACCCGGGTGGAGCAGCGTCCCGCCGGGCGGCCGGCGGGGATCAGCGGCGGCGTCGCCGGCGTCCACCTGCCGGACCTGTCGCCCGGCTACCAGGTGCGGGCGGCCAGGGAGCTGCGCGCGACGCTCACCGACGCGCGCTCCTGCGCCGACCCCCGGCGTGCGGCCGGCGCCGCCTACACCGCGCTGGTGAACGCCTGGTTGCTCGACGATGTCCCGCCGGCCGTCCCCGACCGCGTCGCGGCCCGCCGGTTCGCCGGCTGGAGCGAGGGCACCCGGCACCTGTGGCTACGCGCCCACTACGCCGCCTACCGCCGGTGCGCCCTCGGTCCCGCCGCGTTCGCCTGGCGCCCGGGGCCGCCGGGTTGAGGCCCGTCGCCCGCGCACGCCCTAGAGTGGATTCCTGTGGACTGGAGCCTGCTGACCTGCGCGCGCAAGGGACACATCACCTACGCGCCGGACGAGCCCGCGCTGCGGCCGCGGCTGCACGTGTCGACGCCGGCCGGTGAGGCATGGCGCTGCCTGCGCTGCGGCACCTACACCCACGGCGCGCCGCTCGGCTCGGGACCGGCGGAGCTGGCGCCGCTCGTGCTGCGCGGCCGGCAGCTGCGGGACGCGTTCATCCTCCGCTTCTTCGCGCTGGAACGGCTGGTGCGCGGGCTGGTCGTCGCGGTGGCCGCGTACGGGGTGTGGCGGTTCACCCGGGACCGCGCGTCGATCGAGCGGGTCTTCGACAAGGAGATCCCGCTGCTGCGGCCGATCGCCAGGCAGGTGGGCTGGGACCTCGACCATTCCAAGATCATCGAGTCGATCCGGAACCTCTTCGAGGTCAAGCCCGCCACGCTGACCTGGGTGGCCGCCGGGCTGCTCGGCTACGCCGCGATCGAGGTCGTCGAGGCGGTGGGGCTGTGGATGCTCAAGCGCTGGGGCGAGTACTTCGCGGTGGTCGCCACCTCGCTCGGGCTGCCCTTCGAGATCTACGAGCTGGTCGAGCGGGTCACCGCGGTCCGGGTCGGCGCACTGGTTATCAACCTCGGCCTCGTCCTCTACATCGTCTTGACCAAGCGGCTCTTCGGGGTGCGCGGCGGCAAGGAGGCGTACGAGGCGCAGCGGCATGCCGCGTCGCTCATCGAGGTCGAGCAGGCCGCCACGCAGGCCGACCTGCACGCGGTCCGGGAGGGGACGAAGCCGTCACCGACGCCGTAGGTGACGAGGCTCCTACTTCGGGAATGCCGTCCTGCATGACACGCTCAGACAAAGAGGAGCGGGTCGCCCCCGAGCGGACGGTGGAGCCGCGGCCCTTCCGGCGGCACCGGCTGCGCAACGCGCTGCTGGTGGCGGTGGCGGTCGTCGCCGTGGTGGCCCTGGTGCAGCAGCTGCACCTGGTGCCGAGCTGGCCCAACCCCTTCGCGGAACGGACCAAGGACCGCAGCGGTCCCGTCGTGCTCAAGTCGATCCGTGACCTTTCCCGATACGAGGCGGCGACCGGCAATTTCCAGGTCGTCGTCGACCTGGAGAAGGACGCGAGGTTCCTGCCGGACGCGGTTCGCGGCAAACGGACGCTGTTCGTCGGGGTCGGCAGCGTCGACGCATTCGTCGACTTCTCCCGGCTGGGCTCGGGCGGCGTCGCGGTCAGCGGCGACCGCACGGCGGTGACCGTACGGCTGCCGCGCGCGCAGCTCGAGCCGACCAACCTCGATCCCAAGCACAGCTACGTCTTCGCCACCCAGCGCGGGATCTTCAACCGCCTCGGCGACTTCTTCGGCGGCAACCCCAACGACCAGCAGCAGCTCTACGCACTCGCCGCGCAGAAGATCCAGACCGCCGCGCGGCAGAGCGGGCTGCGCGAGCGGGCCGAGCAGAACACCAGGCTCATGCTGCAGAACATGTTGCGCGCCCTGGGCTTCAAGACCGTGACGGTGACCGTGACCAAGACTCAGTGACCCGGCGGCCCGTCCTGGCCGTCCTGGCCGTCCTGGCCGTTCGTGGCCGCGGCGACCGCGGCGACGAGCTCGTCCGCCGCGGCGTACGGGTCGCGCGCGCCCGACAGCACCTCGTCGGCCAGCGCGTCGAGCCGGCGGTCACCGTGCAGGTCACCCATGCGCTCTCTGAGGGCGGTGACGGCGATGGCCTCGATCTCGTCGCGGGCCCTGGCCAGCCGCCGCCGGTGCAGGGCGTCCCCCGCCGCCAGCCTGGCATGGTGCTTGTCGAGCGCCTCGGCGATCTCGTCGATGCCCTCGTTCTTCGAAGCGACGGCGGACACGATCGGCGGCTTCCACTCGTCGGGGGCGCGCTCGGCCAGCGCCACCATCATGCGCAGGTCGCGGACGGCCTGCTGGGCGCCGTCGCGGTCGGCCTTGTTGACCACGAAGATGTCGGCCACCTCGAGGATGCCGGCCTTCGCCGCCTGGATGGAGTCGCCCATCCCCGGCGCGACGAGCACGATCGTCGAGTCGGCGAGCGACGCGACGGCCACCTCGGCCTGCCCCACCCCCACGGTCTCGACGAAGATCACATCGCACCCGGCCGCGTCGAGCACCCTGATCGCCTGCGGCGTGGCCCAGGCGAGCCCGCCGAGATGCCCGCGGCTGGCCATCGACCTGATGAACACCTCGGGGTCGGTGGCATGCTCCTGCATGCGGACCCGGTCGCCGAGCAGCGCGCCGCCGCTGAACGGGGACGAAGGGTCGACCGCGAGCACCCCGACGCGCATCCCCTTGGCGCGGTACGCGGACACGAGCGCGCTCGTCGTCGTGGACTTGCCGACCCCCGGCGACCCGGTGAGCCCGATCACCCTCGCCTTCCCGGCGAGCGGCGTCAGCGCGGCGGTGACCTCACGGAGGAGTGGCGACGCGTTCTCCACCAGCGAGATCAACCGCGCGACCGCCCGCGGCGACCCGCCGGTCGCCCGCGACACGAGGTCGGCGACGTCGACCTCACGCATCGACGTGGAGGATGAGCGCGTCGCCCTGACCGCCGCCGCCGCACAGCGCCGCCGCGCCGACCCCGCCGCCGCGCCGCTTCAGCTCGTGCGCCAGGTGCAGCACGAGGCGCGCGCCCGACATGCCGATCGGATGCCCGAGGGCGATCGCCCCGCCGTCCACGTTGACCTTGTCGGGCCCGACGCCGAGGTCGCGCATCGACTGGACGGCCACGGACGCGAACGCCTCGTTGATCTCGATGAGGTCGAGCGCCCCGACGTCCAGGCCGGCCTTGCCGAGCGCGTGCCTGATCGCGTTCGACGGCTGGGACTGCAGCGAGTTGTCGGGGCCGGCAACGTTGCCGTGCGCGCCGATCTCGGCCAGCCAGGGCAGCCCGAGCTCCTCGGCCTTGGCCTTGGACATCACGACCATCGCGCAGCCGCCGTCGGAGATCTGCGACGACGACCCGGCGGTGATCGTGCCGCCGGCGCCGAACGCGGGCCGCAGCCGGGCGAGCGCCTCGGCGGTCGTGTCCGGCCGGACGCCCTCGTCGGCGCCGAAGAGCACCGGGTCGCCGCGGCGCTGCGGGACGTCGACCGGCACGATCTCCGCGTCGAACCTGCCGTTCTTGATGGCGTCGGCGGCGCGCTGGTGCGACCGCGCGGCGAACTCGTCCTGTTCCTCCCGGGAGATGCCGAGCTTGGCGTTATGGCGGTCGGTCGACGCGCCCATCGAAAGGTGGTCGAAGGCGTCGGTCAGGCCGTCGTGCGCCATCGAGTCGATGACCTCGATCGAGCCGTACTTGACGCCGGTCCGGGAGTCCGGCAGCAGGTGTGGGGCTCGCGTCATCGACTCCATGCCGCCGGCGACGACGATCTCGAACTCGCCCGCGCCGATAAGCTGGCCGGCCAGCGCGACCGCGTCGAGACCGGAGAGGCAGACCTTGTTGATCGTGAGGGAGGGGACGTCCATCGGGATCCCGGCCTTGACCGCGGCCTGCCGGGACGGGATCTGGCCGGCGCCGGCCTGGAGCACCTGGCCCATGATCACGTAGTCGACCTGGTCGCCGCGCAGCCCGGCGCGCTCCAGCGCCGCCTTGATGGCCAGCGCGCCGAGGTCGACGGCGGAGAAGTCCTTGAGCGAGCCGAGCAGCCGACCGATGGGCGTGCGCGCTCCGGCGACGATGACGGAGTTCGAGGGCATGAGAGGGGCCTCCACGGATCCACGGC
The DNA here is from genome assembly GCA_036378315.1 of Streptosporangiaceae bacterium. Classification (GTDB taxonomy): domain Bacteria; phylum Actinomycetota; class Actinomycetes; order Streptosporangiales; family Streptosporangiaceae; genus CALAED01. Next base: position 35,348 of record DASUWU010000199.1, read on the forward strand.
GACCGACGTTTGTCACCATACCCACGAGAGGGAAGACACCTCAGGGAGGCATCGCCCATGCTCACACGGATCGACCACATCGGGATCGCCTGCCACGACCTCGACGCGACCATCGCGTTCTACCGCGACACGTACGGCTTCACCGACGTACATGTGGAGGTCAACGAAGAGCAGGGCGTCCGTGAGGCGATGCTCAAGATCAACGACGCGGGCGACGGCGGCGCGACGTACGTGCAGCTGCTCGAGCCGATCCGGCCGGACACGGCGGTCGCGAAGTTCCTCGCCAGGCGGGGCGAAGGCCTGCACCACATCGCGTTCGGCACCGACGGCGACGTCCAGGCGGAGGCCGACGGCATCGCCGGCGCCGGCGTGCGGGTGCTGTACGACAGCCCGCGGGCAGGTTCGATGGGGTCGCGGATCACCTTCCTGCATCCGAAGGACTGCGGGGGCGTCCTCACTGAACTGGTCCAGGGAGGCGGTCGGGACGGGCGGGGCAACAGTCCGGAATCGTGACGCTACTGAAATCAGCGGGTAAAAAGGCGCCGTGACGCATCTCACCAAGGGCATTACCGCTGCTCCGCGACGGGTCGCCAGGACCCTGGCCGAGACGGTCCCCGGCGGTCGGTAATCTCACAATCACGACAAAACACGCAGGACGTCTAGTTGAGCCTCCAACACGGCAGCAGCGGGAGTACGCTGCTGTCGCCGGCAGGGTCCCTCCGCGCGCAAGCCCAGCAACAGCAAAGACCAGGCACAGCGTCGCCATGAGATGACCAACCGGCCTCGTACACTACCCGTAGCCGTCTCGTCACAGCAGGATTGAGCCACATGCAGTCCGACATCGACGCCCAGCTCAGCAACTTCTTCGAGGACACGCCCCCGCGCGAGTTCGACGTGGTGCTTCGCGGCTACGACCGGCACCAGGTCGACGAGCACATCAAGCAGCTCGACAACGAGGTGCGCACGGCCCGCGAGTCGCAGCAGGGCCTCCAGCGCGAGCTCGCCGACGCCCATCGGCAGCTCCAGGAGCAGGAACGGCCCACCTACTCCGGTCTCGGGGCGCGCATCGAGCAGCTGCTCAGGCTCGCCGAAGAGCAGGCCACCGAGCTCGTCCAGGCCGCCCGGTCGGAGGCGAACGAAATCAAGGCGGCGGCCAAGGTCGACGCCGCCGAGCTCCGCGCCACCGCGGAGAACGAGGCCGCCGAGCTGCGTGCCACCGCCCAGCGCGAGGGCGACGACATGCGCAACGCGGCCGAGCGGGAGGCGGACGAGGTCCGCACCACCGCCCGCCGCGAGGCCGATGAGCTGACCTCCACCACCGAGCGCGAGGTCGCCAAGCTCCGCGCCACCGCCGACCACGAGGTCGCCGAGAAGCGCGCCGGCGCCGAGCGCGAGATCGCCAAGCTGCGCACCACCACCGAGCGCGAGGTGGCCCAGCTGCGCGCGTCCACCAAGCGTGAGCGCGACGAGATCCTCACCACCGCCAAGCGGCAGGCCGACGAGATGCGGGCCCAGGCCCAGCGCATCCTCGAGGAGAGCGAGGCGCAGCGCGCCCAGGCCGAGGCCGAGTTCGAGATCCAGCTGGCCGCCCGGCGCGAAGAGGCCGACCGGCAGGACGCCGAGCGGCACGCCGCCGCGCAGGCCGCCACCCAGAAGCTCGTGGCCGAGGCCGAGCAGCGCGCCGCGTCCGCCGAGCAGCGGGCGGCCAAGGCGACCCAGCAGGCCGACCAGACCAGGCGCGAGGCCGACTCGCACGCCAAGCAGCTCGTGGCCAACGCCCGCAAGAACGCCGACCAGGTGCTCGCCGAGGCCAAGGGCCAGGCCGAGCAGCTGCTCGCCGAGACCAAGGCCGAGGCCGACCGCATCCGTACCGCGGCGCAGCGCCAGGTGGACGAGCTCACCCGCCAGCGCGACAGCATCACCAGCCACCTCAACCAGCTGCGCCAGCTGATCGGTGGCATGCAGCCGCCGCTGGGCGCGGAGGAGCCGCTCTCCCCGGCGCCGGAGAAGGCCGCCATCTCCGCCCCGCCCGCCGGTCACGAGCCGGCGAAGGAGCCGGCCGCCGCGTCGGCCAAGGCCGCCGCCGCGACCAAGACCAAGCCCGCCCAGGGCAAGAAGGATGACGACGACGACTGGTGGCAGGAGTGACCGCACTCCGGCCAACTCAGGCGCGCTAGATCCGCGGCGGCACCGCTCAGGTGCCGCCGCGGCGTCGTTGTGGCGGGGTGTTCTTCCGGTTTACTGGTGAGGACGCAACCACGAGGAGAACACGGGCGTGTCTGAGGAACCTTCCGGCGGCAAGGAACGGCTGGACACGCCTGCCCAGGTGCCCGAGCCGCGCACCGACAAGGCGACCGACAAGGCGACCGGCCGGGCGGCCAACGGAGCACCAGCCGACACCGGCGAGGAGTCGGCGGCCGACCCGCTGACCGACATGGAACAGGCCAAGCGCGAGGCCAAGGCCGACGGGCGGTTCCCGTTCGGCCGGCCCGGACGGCCGCTGCCCGCGCACCCGTTCCTGTTCGGCTTCACCGGGGCGCTGGGCGTCATCACCGCCTGGCTGCTGGTCCAGGCGGCCATCAACGCCCGCCAGGTGCTCGTGCTGATCCTCGTGTCGCTGTTCCTGGCCGTCGGGCTCAACCCGGCCGTCGAACGGCTGCAGCATCTCGGCATGTCGCGGCGCTGGGCCGTCGCGCTGGTCTTCCTCGGCCTGGTGGTGTTCTTCGCCGGGTTCATCGCGGCGATGGTGCCGCCCCTCACCGAGCAGATCAGCGGGTTCATCGACAACCTGCCGAAGTACATCTCCCAGCTGCAGCGCAACCCCCGCATCGCCGACATCGACCACCGGTTCCACCTGCTGCAGAAAGGCCAGCAGGCGATCAACGACCCGAACTTCCAGAAGAACCTCGCCAACCGGGCCGTCGGCCTCGGCAAGGTCGCGATCAGCGGGATCTTCAGCACGCTGACGATACTGATCCTCACCCTGTACTTCCTGACCTCGCTGCCCCAGATGAAGACGCTGTTCTACCGGCTGACCCCGCGGACGCGCCGGGCCAGGGTGGCGCTGCTGGGCGACGAGGTCCTGGCCAGGATCGGCGGCTACGTCGGCGGCCAGCTCACCGTGTCGCTCATCGCGGGCATCACGTCGTACACCTTCCTGCAGATCGCGGGCATCCCGTACGCGCTGGCGCTGGCGCTGATCGTCACCGTCACCGACCTCATCCCGCTGGTCGGCGCCACCATCGGCGCGGTGGTGGTCACGCTGGTGGCCTTCCTGACCGGGGTGCCGGTGGGCATCGCGTGCGCGATCTTCTTCCTGGTCTACCAGCAGGTCGAGAACTACCTGATCGCGCCGCGCGTCATGAAACGGTCGGTGGACGTGCAGCCGGCGGTCACCATCGTGGCCGCCCTCATCGGCGGCACCCTGCTCGGGATCGTCGGCGCCCTGCTCGCCATCCCCGCCGCGGCGGCGATCTCGCTCATCGTGCGCGAGGTCGTGCTGCCGCGGCAGGAACAGTCGTAATCACTGTCGTGCCATCACCTGGTCGTCCGCGCCAACGCGGTGACGAACTCGGCGACCGACTGGTTGAACAGCTCCGGCTGCTCCACCGCTGACAGGTGGCCGGAGCGAGGCATCACCAACAGTTCGGCGTTGGGCAGCGACTCCACCATGGCCCGGGCGTCGTCCTCGGTGGCCAGCTCGTCCTCCCCGCCCGCGATCACCAGCGCCGGCACCCGGATCGACCCGAGCGCGGCCGACTCGTCCGCCCGCGCCGCCATCGCCCGTTGTGCCCATGCCGCCGCCTTCGGGGGGCTCGACTGCACCAGGCCGCGCACCCGCCCGTACACCAGCGCCCGCTGCTGGAACGTCGTCGGGCCGACCAGCCGCGGCAGCAGGTCGTCGGTCAGCACCTGCACCGAGCCCTCGGCCTCGATCCGCTCCGCGGTGGCCACCCGCCGCGCCCGTACGTCCGGCGGGTCGGCGGCGGCCTTGGCGCCGGCCAGGACGAGGCCCAGCACCCGGCCTGGATGGCGGCGGCACAGCGCGAGGGCGACGGCCCCGCCCATCCCCAACCCGCCGATCACGGCCCGCTCGATGCCTTTCGAACGCAGCAGCGCGGCGACGTCGTCGGCCATGACGTCGATCGACGGCTCGTCGTCGCCCAGCACGGACCCGCCGAACCCGCGCAGGTCAGGCGTTATGACCCGGAACCGTGCGGCGAACTCCTCCCGTTGCGCCAGCCACATCGCGGAGGACAACGGATAGGCATGCAGCAGCACAAGCGGAGTCCCCTCCCCAACGTCTCTGGCATACAACGGCACAGTCATGGACACGCCCTTCGCGGGGTCAATTCGACGGTTAGGCCATATTGACGTGATTGGGACGTCACGCCCGGATAATGGCCGTCATCGGCCGCAGAGGTTGACTGGTGTTGACTGGTTACTCATCCCACGAGGTCGGGAGGGGATAGGCGGCCGGCGCGACGCGCTTCACGATCTCGCCCAGCACGATCCTGACGTACGCCTCGCCCACCCACAGGTGCTTGGCGTTCTCGACGGCGATGACCTCGGCCTGCGGCACCCGCTTGAACCGCTCCCGCGCCTCCGGCGGCCGCAGGTAGTCGTCGAGCTCGGGCACCAGCGCGACGAGCGGCCGGCCGTCGGCGGCCCAGGCGTCGAGGTCGGCGTCGGTGGCGCGGCGCAGCGGCGGCGAGAGCAGGATCGCGCCCTCGACCACCGGGTCGCGGCCCCACCTGAGGGCCAGCTCGGTGCCGAACGACCAGCCGAGCAGCCACGGATGGGGCAGGTCGTGGTACTCGACGTACTCCAGCGCGGCGGCCACGTCGAACCGCTCGGTCTCGCCATCGCCGAACGAGCCCTCGCTGGTGCCGCGCGCCGACGACGTGCCACGGGTGTTGAACCGCAGCACGGCAAGACCGGCCAGCGCGGGCAGCCGGTAGGCGGCCTTGCGCAGCACGTGGCTGTCCATCATGCCCTCGGCGGTCGGCAGCGGATGCAGGCACACCAGCGTGGCGACCGGCGGCCGGTCCGCCGGCAGGGCCAGCTCGCCGACCAGCGTCAGCCCGTCGGCGGTGTGCAGCTCGATGTCGGTGCGCCGCGCGGGCAGCACCGTGCCGGCCCGGATCTCGCCCATCAGTACCTCGGTGCTCCTCGCGAACGTTGGACGCGCGGCGCGCGCCGGCCTCTCGCCCGCCAGCACGCGCTGTGCCAGTGCCGCCGGTCGTCCGCGCCCGGCCAGTCCGCCCGCCAGGCGACCACGTGCGCCACGCCGGCCGGGATCTCCTGGTCGCAGCCGGGACAGCGGTACGGCTTGGTCGCGCCCGCCGCCGGCACCGGCCGGACGACCCAGTCGCCGTCGTCGCCGGTCTCGACGCGCTCGGGACCGCCCGGCGTCACCTGGTCGGCGGGCCGGCCCGCACCAGCCCTCCGCCGCCGGTCGCCACCGGGCTGCCGTTGCCGGTTCCGCCGCGGACTCACGTCGACAAGACTACGGGCCCTCAGAACAGGGTGCCGTCGCGTTCGATGCCGCGCAGCGCGTCGTAGTCGAGGGTGACGCACTCGATGCCGCGGTCGATCGCCAGCACCTTCGCCTGCGGCTTGATCTCCTGCGCCGCGAAGACGCCGCGTACGGGCGCCAGCAGCGGATCGCGGTTGAGCAGCTCCAGGTAGCGGGTGAGCTGCTCGACCCCGTCGATCTCGCCGCGCCGTTTGATCTCGACGGCGACGGTCACGTTGGCGCCGTCCCGGCAGAGGATGTCGACCGGCCCGATCGCGGTGGGGTACTCGCGGCGGACCAGGGTCCATCCGTCGCCGAGCGTGGTGATGTGCTCGGCCAGCAGCTCCTGCAGGTGCGCCTCCACGCCGTCCTTGCGCAGGCCGGGGTCCACGCCCAGCTCGTGGCTGGAGTCGTGGAGGACCTCCTCGATGGTCAGGATGAGCTGCTCGCCCGACTTGCCGTGGGTGACGGTCCACCTGGTGTTCGCGCCCGTGGTCTCGGCCGGCTCCTCGCGCAGGGCGCAGGGCGGGTTCATCCAGTTGAGCGGCTTGTAGGCCCGGTCGTCCGCGTGCACGGACACCGAGCCGTCGGCCTTGACGAGGATCAGCCGCGGCGCCATGGGCAGGTGGGCGGTCAGCCGGCCGACGTAGTCGACGCTGCACCGCGCGATCACGAGTCGCACGGCTGCCCACCGTACCGCAGTGGCCGCCGCGGCTGGCGCGGTCACGCGGTTATCGGCTCTGGTGCAGGACACTGAGCCGGGTGTAGTACTCGTCCTCGTCGATGTCGCCGCGCGCGAACCGCTCGGCGAGCAGCGACTCGGCCTTCGCCCGCGGGTCCGGCGGAGCGGGTGGGGTCGACCGCCGCCGCAGCAACATGAAAGCGCCGGCCGCGATCGCGATCCACAGCAGCCCGAAGGTGATGGGAAAGACCAGCCACCAGCCGGGGCCGCCGTGGTCGTGCCACGGGCCGGGGCCGTCGAGCAGCGGTAGGGCCTGGGTGAGCATCGAGACCTCCTCGTGTGGACGCCTTGGTGGCGTACGTCTCGATGGTGGACGGGCGGCGGTGCCCGCCGAATCCGCCGGCGGAAGGCTTCCGCGTTACCGCGCGGGGAGTACGCCGGGATCAGCGGGCGACGCGGGCACGGGCCTGCTCGATCATCCGACCGCGCACGCCGTAGCGCAGGGTGCCGATGAGGAGGTGCCCGGCGGCGCGGGCGGCGAGCGGGCCGATCGGGCCGCGCGGCCGCAGGCCGAGTAGGTTCTTGGCCCACCAGGGGAGCAGGTCGGTGGCGGCCCGGTTGACGACCAGGCTGGCCGCCCTGGTCACGGGCGCCGAGCCGTACGCGGCGCGCAGGAAGCGCACGGTCTCCAGCGTCTCCTCGCTGACCGTGAGCCGCGGCCGCATCGTCGCGAGATAGTCCTCCACGTCGGCGAGCGAGCGCGGCGGGTCGGCCGCGCCGAGCCGTTCGACGATGATCGCGTAGTCGGCGAAGTACCGGTCCAGGTCGGGGCCGCGCAGCGGGTCGGGATGGTAGCGCAGGTGCGCCCTGGCGATGCCGTACGCCTGCGTGGCACCCGTCCAGATGATGTCGGCGGGGTCGGTGGCGGAGAACGTGCGGCCGTCCGGCATCGTGCCCCGCACCCGCCGGTGCATGGCGCGGACCGTGTCGATCAGCTTCTCCGCCGCCGGCGTGGAGCCGAACGTGACGCCGCGCACGAACGACGAGGTGAACCCGAGCCGCTTGATCGGATCGCGCTGGTAGTCGGAGAAGCGGTTCGTCCCGTACGTCACCGGTTCGTTCAGCGTGCCGAGCAGCAGCCCCGACACGCCGCCCACGACGCCTGAGACGTCTCCGTGCACCTTCCAGATCGCCGAGTCCGGGCCGAAAAGTCCCGGGTCGCCGACCGGTTCCGTGTACTGCTCGCCTGGCAGGTGCGCGCCGGCGAGCATCGCCTGGTACGCCTCGTCGATCGCGGTGCGAAGGGTGCCGAACACCGGATGGCCTCCACCAGGTCGCCCCGTAAGTCCATACTTACTCAGTTGTACGCCAAGATAGTCGTTCATGGGGCAGGTGAACCAGCGGGGTCCTGCGGTCCGTCCCGGCCCGGTCTTCCTCGCCATCGTCGCGGTGTTCGCGCTGTGCGGGCTCGTGGCATGGCGCTACGGCCGGCTGGCCGACGCGTTCGCCGGCCGGCTGGCGCTGTTCGGGTTCGTCGTGGCCGGGTGGGTCATCTCGCTGTGCCTCCACGAGTTCGGCCACGCCTACTTCGCCTACCACTCCGGCGACCACAGCATCGCCACCCGCGGCTACCTGACCCTCGACCCGCGCAGGTACGCCGACGTCACGCTGAGCTTCCTCATCCCGGTGCTGTTCATCCTGATCGGCGGCATCGGGCTTCCCGGTGGCGCGGTCTGGATCGACCGCGGCGCGATCCGCGGCCGGCTGCGGCACAGCCTGATCTCCGCCGCCGGGCCGATCGCCAACGCGCTGTTCGCGGTCGCGCTCGCCCTCGTCGTCAGGTCGCTCGCGCCGGCCGGCGACCCGGCCACGCTCGATCACGGAATCTTCTGGTCGGGGGTCTACTTCCTGGCCTTCCTGCAGGTCACCGCGGCGCTGCTCAACCTGCTTCCGGTCCCGGGCCTGGACGGTTTCGGCATCGTCGAGCCGTACCTCCCCCGCCGCTGGGTCCACCAGGCCAACCAGGTCGGCGGCTACGCGTTCTTCATCCTCGTCGCGCTGCTGTGGGTACCGCCCATCAACCATGGCTTCTTCACCGCCGTCTTCCGCCTGACCAACGCGCTCGGCATCGACCAGGGGTGGATCGGTCTCGGGCGCGAGCTCTTCCAGTTCTGGCAGCGGGTCGGCTGACCGTCCCCGCGACCGGGCCGGGCGCGCGCAGGCGATGGATGGTTTACTGAACGACCAAAACCGAGCAGTGTTCTAACCCGCCCTGGGAGGTCCCCGAGATGTCCGTGGCGATGGAAGCGGAGCGCGAGACGTTCGAGTCGGTCAACCCAGCCACCGGCGAGGTCGTGGCCGAACATCCCGTCGACGACGAGCGGGCCGTCCTGGCCGCGGTGGATCGGGCCAGGGAGGCGGCGCACTGGTGGCGCGCGCTCGGCTGGAAGGAGCGCCGGCTGCGGCTGCTCAACTTCAAGGGCGCGCTGGCCCGCGGCCTGGGCCGGGTCGCCGAGCTGGTGCACGAGGAGACCGGCAAGCCCCTGGCGGACGCCCAGCTCGAGGCGATCGGCGCGATCACCCACATCGACTGGGCGGCCAGGCACGCGCAGAAGGTGCTCGGGCCGCGCGGCGTCTTCCCCGGGCTCGCCGCCATCAACCAGAAGTGCACGCTGGAGTACCACCCGCTGGGCGTCGTCGGCGTCATCGGCCCGTGGAACTACCCGGTCTTCACCCCGATGGGGTCGATCGCGTACGCCCTGGCCGCGGGCAACGCCGTCGTGTTCAAACCGTCGGAGTACACCCCGGGCGTGGGCGCGCTGCTCGCCGAGATCTTCGCCGGCGTGGTGCCCGAGCAGCCGGTGTTCCAGGTCGTCACCGGCTTCGGCCCGACCGGGGCCGCACTCGCCACCGCCGGCGTGGACAAGCTCGCCTTCACCGGGTCGGCCGCGACGGCCCGCAAGGTCATGGCCGCCTGCGCGGAGAGCCTCACCCCGATCGTGGCCGAGTGCGGCGGCAAGGACGCCTTCATCGTCGACATCGACGCCGACATCGAGGGCGCCGCCGACGCCGCGCTGTGGGGGTCGATGTCGAACGCCGGGCAGACCTGCATCGGCGTCGAGCGGGTGTACGTCGTCGAAGGGGCGTACGACGACTTCGTCTCCGTGCTCACCGAGAAGGCGCGGGCGCTACGCCCAGGGGAGGACAGATCGGCCTCCTACGGCCCCATCACGATGCCGCGGCAGCTGGACGTCATCGAACGGCACATCGCCGACGCGCTCGACAAGGGCGGGCGTGCCGTGGTCGGCGGCGCCGAGGCCGTGCGGCGGCCCTTCGTCGAGCCGGTCGTCCTGGTGGACGTACCCGACGACTCGGCCGCGATCCGCGAGGAGACGTTCGGCCCGACCATCACCGTCACCAAGGTCGCGTCCCTGGACGAGGCGGTGACCAAGGCCAACGCCACCGGTTACGGCCTGGCCGGCACGGTCTTCTCCGGCAGCAGGTCGCGGGCGATGGACGTGGCCAGGCGGCTGCGGACCGGGATGACGTCGATCAACGCGGTGATGGCCTACGCCACCGTGCCCGGCCTGCCGTTCGGTGGGGTGGGCGAGTCGGGCTTCGGCCGCATCCACGGCGCGGACGGCCTGCGCGAGTTCGCCCGCGCCAAGGCCATCACCCGGCAGCGGTTCGCCGCGCCGGTCGACCTCACGACGTTCCGGCGCGACGAAGGGGCGATGGCCCGCGCGCTGCAGATGGTCTCCCTCCTGCACGCCAAGCACTACAAGCGCTAACCGGCGGCGCCGGCGACCGCGTTCGCCAGCGGGGCCCGGCCGCGGATGAGGTCGGCGGCACGCTCCGCGATCGCGATCGTCGGCGCGTTGGTGTTGCCGCGGGGCACCGCGGGCATCACGGACGCGTCGACCACGCGCAGACCTTCGACGCCGCGCACCCGCAGCTCGGGGTCGCACACGCCGAGGCCGTCGCCGCCCATCGCGCAGGTGCTCGTCGGGTGGTACAGGGTCACCACGTCGCGCCGCACCCAGGCCCGCAGGGCGTCGTCGGAGTCGACCTGCTCCCCCGGCGCGTACTCCCCCGCGGTGAGCTTGGCGAGCTTGCCGGCGTAGGAGATCTCGCGCGCCTGCCGGACGCCGGCGACCAGCACCTCGAGATCGGCCTCGTCGGTCAGGTAACCCGCGTCGATGACCGGCTTCCAGCGCGGGTCGGCCGAGCGCAGTGTGATCCGGCCGCGCGAGCCCACGGCCACCGCCGTGACGAGCACGGTGAACAGCCGCCGCGACGGGTCGGCCAGGCCCTGGTCGATGTACGGGGAGGCGAGCACGTGGTACTGCAGGTCCGGTGCCGGCAGGCCGTCCACCGTACGGACGAAGCCGCCCGCCTCGGCGACGTTGGAGGCGAAGGGACCGCGCCCGAACGACTGCCACAGCAGGAGGTTGCGGGTGTTGATGCCCTCCCAGATGCCCTTGGTGCTCGGGGCGTGCCACATCGCCGCCACCACCGGGTGGTCCTGCAGGCCCCGGCCGACCTCGGGCGAGTCGACGACGACGTCGATGCCCAGCTCACGCAGGTGGTCGGCCGGGCCGATGCCCGAGAGCATGAGCAGCTGCGGGCTGGCCACCGCGCCGCCGGACAGGATGACCTCGCGGTCCGCCGTCGCGCGCTCCTCGCCCCCGCCGCTGAGGAACCGCACGCCGACCGCGCGGCCGCCGTCGATCTCCACGTTGGTGACCAGCGCGTCCGTGCGCACGGTGAGGTTGGGCCGGTCGAGCGCGGGCCGCAGGTATCCGTCGGCGGTCGACCAGCGCCGGCCGCGCCGCTGGGTGACCTGGTAGAAGCCGACGCCGTCCTGCTCGGCCCCGTTGAAGTCGTCGTTGGCCGGCAGCCCGTACGCCTGCGCCGCGTCCAGCCAGGCGCGGGCCAGCGGATGCTTGAAGCGGAGGTCTTCGACGCGCAGCGGGCCGCCGGTGCCGTGGCACTCCGACTCGCCGCGCTGCTGGTCCTCCGCGCGCAGGAAGTAGGGCAGCACGTCCTCGTGCCCCCAGCCGGTGCAGCCGTACTTGTCCCGCCAGGTGTCGTAGTCGTGCCGGTTGCCGCGGATGTAGATCATCGCGTTCGTCGACGAGCTGCCGCCGAGCGTGCGGCCGCGCGGCCAGTAGACGCTGCGGTCGGCGACCTCGTGCCGCGGCTTGGTCGTGTAGTTCCAGTCGTACGGGCCCTTGAAAAGGGAGCTGACCGCGGCCGGGATGTGCAGCTCGGGGGCGTCGTCGGGCGGGCCGGCCTCGAGGAGCAGCACCTTCGTCTCAGGATCTTCGGTGAGCCGGGCGGCCAGTACGCACCCGGCGCTGCCCGCACCGACAACGATGTAGTCGTACACGCCGCCTCCGTGTTTTCTGTTGGCTGTTCGAGCCGTGCTTGACGCGGGGAGTTTTCGCAAGGGTACCGAGCACCAGAATCAGGTTCTACCTGACACGGGGCGGTCAATTCGTGCAAACATCCTCTGGATGAGCGACGTGCGTACGTACCGGGGCCTGTCCGCCCGCGAGCGGCTGACCGACCGCAAGGAGCGGCTCCTCGCCGCCGCCCTCGAGCGGTTCGGCGGCCAGGGCTACACCTCGACCACCATCGAGATGCTGTGCACCGACGCGAAGGTCTCCACGCGCGGATTCTACGAGTGTTTCGACAGCCGCGAGTCGCTGCTGCGCACGCTGTACGAGCGGCTCGTGCGCGAAGGTGGAGCGCGGGTGTGCCGCGCCCTGGACGAGTCGGACGGCACCATGCCGGCGCTCGTCCGCGCCGGCCTCACCGCGTACATCGGCTACATGACCGAGGACGCACGGCGGGCCAGGATCGCCCACGTCGAGGTGCGCCGGGCGGGCGAGCCGCTGCACGTCGCCCGCAGGGCGGCCGTACAGGGCTTCGCCGAGATGATCTCCGGACTCACCGCTGACCACGACGAGCCGGCGGTGCCCGACGTGCGGCGGGTGGCGGTCGGTCTGGTCGGTGCGGTCCAGGAGCTGCTCATCGACTGGGTGGACCGCCCGTCGCGGCGGGCCGCGGAAGAGGTCATCGCCACGGCGGAGTATCTGTTCCTGGCCGCCTTCCCGCCGCGGCCCGCGCCGGCCCGACCCGAGCCCGCACGGTCGTAGCCCACCCGACCGCAGCCCACCCGACCGCAGCCCACCCGACCGCAGCCCGCACGGCCCGCGCGTGCGCCCGGCGGGCCCCCGTGCTCCGCCGGGCGCGACACCCGCACGACCTCCACTACCAATCGTGTCGGGCCGATCTCATAGTGTAGTCGTCCGGATGGGGCCCGTCAGCGGAACAGCGGGCGGGAGTCCGTAGGCTGTCCGCATGGCTGACGACGGCAGTGATCGCACCGATCGCGGCGCCCGCGGTGAAACACCGGTGGTGCTGTCCAGGATCTACACCCGGACGGGGGACGGCGGGACGACGGGGCTCGGCGACGGTAGCCGTACCGCCAAGACCGACCCGCGGCTCGCGGCGTACGCCGACGTGGAGGAGGCGAACGCCGCCATCGGTGCCGCCCTGTCGCTCGGCGGCCTGCCCGGCGGGATCGCGGCGGTGTTGCGACGGGTGCAGAACGACCTGTTCGACGTGGGCGCCGACCTGTGCGCGCCGATCGTCCCCGATCCGAAGTATCCGCCGCTGCGCATCGACGAGCCGTACATCACCCGGCTCGAGGAGTCGTGCGACGCCTACAACGCCGACCTCGAGCCGCTCCGCAGCTTCATCCTGCCCGGCGGCGCGCCGGGTGCCGCGCTGCTGCACGTGGCCAGGACCGTCGTCCGGCGGGCCGAGCGGTCCACCTGGGCGGCCATCGAGGCGCACGGCGAGTCGGTCAACCCGCTCGCCGCGCGGTACCTCAACCGCCTGTCCGACCTGCTGTTCATCCTGTGCAGGGTGGCGAACGCCGGCCACGGCGACGTGCTGTGGAAGCCCGGCGGGCCAACAGACCTAGGTGATCAACAGACCTAGGTGATGTGGTCGACGGGGAAGCCGGGCGGGGCGGCCTCCAGCCAGGCGAGGAAGCCGGTCAGCGCCGCGGATCCCATCGCCAGCTCGACGGTCAGCGTGCCGTCCCGCAGCTCGATGACGGCGGCCTCGGCGGGCAGCCCGGACACCTCGCCCGCCTCGGGGCGGCGCCGGTTGGACACGACGAGGCCCCGGCGATGAAGGACGTGCCGGGGCCGGGCGCGCAGGCCGAACATCTGATACCAGTGCAACTCGTCGCCCTTGTAACTGCCGACGCCGAGCCGCCACGCGCCGGCCGCGCCGCTGTCGGAGACGGTGCGCAGGCTGCACTCGATGGTGCCGCCGTTGCGTTCGAGCAGCCAGCGGCGCACCGAGACCACGGCGAACAGCAGCAGCACGAGCAGGAAGACGGCGGCGAGCACGGCGCCGACGTCGAGCGCCAGGAGCCCGCCCACAGCCGCTACGCCCCCGTGGCTACGCACGCACCGCCCCCGGCCGAGGCAACTTTGGCCACCTGTATCTCTGGGTTACCTTAGCCTTCCCTGCCGGCCGCCTGCAGGCGAGCCCGGGCGCGTCGCTCGGCCACCTTCGCCGCGTCCTCGTTCTCGAGCTCGCCGGCCTGCCTGAGCGCCTCGCGAGCGGCGTCGACGTCGATCTCGGCGCCCAGCTCGGCCTGCTCGGCCAGCACGGACACCTCGTCCTCGGCGACGGAGAAGAACCCGCTGCCCACCATCGCGAGCACCGGCTCGGTCTGGTCGGTCGGCGAGATCTTCACGACGCTGCCGTCCACGAGCACGCCGAGCACCGGGGAGTGCCCGGGCAGGATGCCGATCTCTCCTTCGAGGGTCCGGGCGAGGACCATGTCCGCCTCGCCCGACCACACCTCGCGCTCCGGAGAGACCAGCGCGACGCGCAGCTTTGCCACTGTGGATACCTCCGCTGTATGCCGCCCCGCCGGGTTACTTCTCCAGCTCCTTGGCCTTGCGCTCGACGTCCTCGATGCCACCGCACATGAAGAACGCCTGCTCGGGCACGTGGTCGTACTTGCCTTCGGCGATCGCCTTGAACGAGGCGATGGTCTCCTCCAGCGGCACCGTGACGCCCGGCTGGCCGGTGAAGGCCTCGGCCATGTACATCGGGTGGGACAGGAACCGCTCGATCCGCCGCGCCCGGTAGACCGTGATCTTGTCTTCCTCCGACAGCTCGTCGATGCCGAGGAGGGCGATGATGTCCTGCAGTTCCTTGTACTTCTGCAGGATCCGGACGACCTCCTGGGCGACCTCGTAGTGCTCCTGGCCGAGGATCGTCGGGTCCATGATCCGCGATGTGGAGTCGAGCGGGTCGACCGCCGGGTAGATGCCCTTCTCGGTGATGGCCCGCGACAGCACCGTGGTCGCGTCGAGGTGGGCGAACGTGGTGTGCGGCGCCGGGTCGGTGATGTCGTCGGCCGGCACGTAGATCGCCTGCATCGAGGTGATGGAGTGGCCGCGGGTGGAGGTGATCCGCTCCTGCAGCTCGCCCATCTCGTCGGCCAGCGTCGGCTGGTAGCCCACCGCGGACGGCATCCGGCCGAGCAGGGTGGACACCTCGGAGCCCGCCTGGGTGAACCGGAAGATGTTGTCGATGAACAGCAGCACGTCCTGGTTCTGCACGTCGCGGAAGTACTCCGCCATGGTCAGCGCGGACAGCGCGACCCGCAGCCGGGTGCCGGGCGGCTCGTCCATCTGGCCGAAGACGAGGGCGGTGTCCTTGAGGACGTTCGCCTCCTGCATCTCGATGATCAGGTCGGTGCCCTCACGGGTGCGCTCGCCGACGCCGGCGAACACCGAGGTGCCCCGGTGGTTGCGGGCGACACGTGTGATCATCTCCTGGATCAGCACCGTCTTGCCCACGCCCGCGCCGCCGAACAGGCCGATCTTGCCGCCGCGCACGTACGGGGTGAGCAGGTCGATGATCTTGATGCCGGTTTCCAGGATCTCGGTCTTCGGCTCGAGCTGGTCGAACGCCGGCGCGTGCCGGTGGATCGGCCAGCGTTCGTCCGCCTTGATCGACGAGCTGGGCACGTCGAGCGCCTCGCCCAGCACGTTGAAGACGTGTCCCTTGACCCCGTCGCCGACCGGGACGGTGATGGCCGACCCGGTGTCGACGACCGGCGCGCCGCGCACCAGGCCGTCCGTCGGCTGCAGCGCGATGGCGCGGACCATGTTGTCGCCGATGTGCTGGGCGACCTCGAAGGTCAGCGTCCTGGTGTCGCCGCCGAGCGTGACCTCCGTGGTGAGGGCGTTGTAGATCTCGGGCATCGCCTCGACGGAAAACTCGACGTCGACGACCGCGCCGGTGACGCGGGCGACGCGGCCGGTCGCCGCCGCGGTGCCCGCGGTGTCCAAAGTCTCTGCAGTCATGGTGGCTCTCATTCACTCCCCGCGGAGACCTCGGCGAGCGCGTTCGCGCCGCCGACGATCTCGCTGATCTCCTGGGTGATCTCTGCCTGCCGGGCCTGGTTGGCCTCGCGGGTCAGGGACTCGACCAGATCGTTGGCGTTGTCGGTCGCGGACTTCATCGCCCGCCGGCGCATGGCGTGCTCGGATGCCGCCGCCTGGAGCAGCATGTGCCAGATCCGGCTCTCGATGTAGTTGGGCAGCAGGGCGTCGAGCACCCGCTCGGGCTCCGGCTCGAACTCATACAGCGGCAGCGCCCCGAGCTCGCGCTCGTCGGGCGCCTCCTCGACCTCTTCGATCTCCAGCGGCAGCAACCGCCGTACCTCGACCCGCTGGGTGAGCATCGAGACGAACTCGGTGTAGACCACGTGGATCTCGCCCACGCCGCCCTCGTCCTCGGGTTTGCCGAAGTCGGCGACCAGCACCTTGCCGATGGCCTCGGCGTTCTCGAAGCGCGGGTTGTCGCTGAACCCGTGCCACTCGTGCGCGAACGGGCGCTGCCGGAACCGGTACCAGCCGATGCCCTTACGGCCCACGATGTACGGGATCGGCTCCATGCCCTGCTCGCGCAGCAGCGCGCCGAGCCCTTCGGCCTCGCGGATGACGTTGCTGTTGTAGCCGCCGCAAAAGCCGCGATCGCTGGTGATCAGCAGCACGGCCGCCCGCCTCGTGTCGGTGCGTTCGGTGAGCAGCGGATGCGTGACGCTGACGTTGTGGCTGATCAACGCGGAGATGGCCCGGGTGATCTGCCGCGCGTACGGCGCCGAGGCGCGCACCCGCTGCTGCGCCTTGATGATCCGGGACGAGGCGATGAGCTCCTGCGCGCGGGTGATCTTGGCGATCGACTTGACGGCGGTGACCCGCTGCCTGACTCGTCGGAGCTGAGCGCCCATCAGCCGCTCTTCCTCACCCGGGTGAGCTTCTCCTGCTCGACCTCGTCCTCGCCGATGGCCTCGGCCGGCTCCTGGCCGAGCGGGCCGTGCGACGTCGTCTCGAAGCCCCTCTTGAACTCCTCGATGGCGTCCTTCAACGCGGTCTCGGCGTCGTCGCTCAGGTTTCCGGTCTCGCGGATGCCGTCGAGGATGCCGCCGTGGTCGCGCCTGATGTAGTCGATCAGCTCGGATTCGAACCGCCCGATGTCCTCGACCGGCACCTCGTCCAGCTCACCGTTGGTGGCCGACCAGATCGACACCACCTGCTGCTCGACGGGGAACGGGTGGTTCTGCGGCTGCTTGAGCAGCTCGACCAGGCGCTCGCCCCGGTCGAGCTGGGCGCGGGAGGCGGCGTCGAGGTCGGACGCGAAAGCGGCGAACGCCTCCAGGTCGCGGTACTGCGACAGGAACAGCTTCAGGTTCCGGGTGGCCTGCCGCATGGCCTTGATCATCGCGTTGCCGCCGACCCGGGAGACGGACACGCCGACGTTGATCGCCGGGCGGACGCCCTGGTTGAACAGGTCGGTCTCGAAGAAGCACTGCCCGTCGGTGATGGAGATGACGTTCGTCGGGATGTAGGCGGAGATGTCGTTGCCCTTGGTCTCGATGATCGGCAAGCCGGTCATCGAGCCGCCGCCCTCGTCGTCCGACAGCTTCGCGCACCGCTCGAGCAACCGCGAGTGCAGGTAGAAGACGTCGCCCGGGTAGGCCTCGCGGCCCGGCGGGCGGCGCAGCAGCAGCGAGATCGCGCGGTACGACTCGGCCTGCTTGGACAGGTCGTCGAAGATCACCAGGACGTGCTTGCCCTGGTACATCCAGTGCTGGCCGATGGCCGAGCCCGTGTAGGGGGCGATGTACTTGTAGCCGGCGGGCTCCGATGCCGGGGCGGCCACGATCGTGGTGTAGGCCATCGCGCCGGCCTCTTCCAGCGTGGCCCGCACCTGCGCGATCGTGGAGCCCTTCTGCCCGATCGCGACGTAGATGCAGCGGACCTGCTTGGCCGGGTCGCCGCTCTCCCAGTTCTGCTTCTGGTTGAGGATCGTGTCGATGCAGACGGTGGTCTTGCCGGTCTGCCGGTCACCGATGATGAGCTGCCGCTGGCCACGGCCGATCGGCGTCAGCGAGTCGATCGCCTTGATCCCGGTCTGCAGCGGCTCCTTCACCGGCTGCCGCTTCATCACGCCGGGCGCCTGCAGCTCGAGCTCCCGCCGCCCGGACGTCTCGATCTCGCCCTTGCCATCGATCGGGTTGCCCAGCGAGTCGACGACGCGGCCGAGGTAGCCGTCGCCGACGGGGACCGACAGGACCTCGCCGGTGCGCCGGACCTGCTGACCCTCTTCGATCTTGGAGAAGTCGCCCATGATGACGACGCCGATCTGCCGGACGTCCAGGTTCAGCGCGATGCCGCGGGTGCCGTCCGCGAACTCCAGCAGCTCGTTCGCCATGGTGGAGGGCAGGCCCTCGACGAAGGCGATGCCGTCGAAGCACTCGGTGACGGTCCCGACCTCCTCGCGCGTGGCGGCGTCCGGCTCGTACGCCTGAACGAATCGCTCGAGCGCGCCCCGGATCTCATCGGGCCGGATCGTCAGCTCCGCCATTCTTCCTCGTCTCTCTCCGTGAGTCTGTTTTGCAGCTGGCTAGCGGGTGAGCCGGCGGCGGGCGTCGCCGAGCCGGCGCTGGATCGTGCCGTCAATCTCTTCATCCCCGATCTGCACCGACAAACCGCCCAGGACGGTGGGATCGACCTGGATGTTGAGATGGATGTCGCGGCCGTACTGCGCGGCCAGCGCCGCGGTGAGCCGCGTCTTCTGGGTCTCGGTGAGCTCCACGGACGTACGCACCACCGCGATCAGCCGCTCGCGGCGCTCGGCGGCGATCCGCCCGTAGAGCTCGAGCCCGCGTTCCAGGCTACGTCCGCGCGGATGGGTGGCGTTCTCGGCGACCAGGCGCAGCGTCGCGTCGGTGACCTTGCCATCGAGCAGGTCGGACAGCAGCCGCACCTTGGCGTCGGCCGGTGCCGCCGGGTTGGAAAGCGCCCGGCGCAGGTCGGGCTGGGAGGCGATGACCCGGCCGAACCTGAACAGCTCGTCCTCGAGGTCGTCCAGCCGCCTGGCCCGCTCGGCGCTCGCCACCAGTGCGGTGACCGCGAGGGTCTCGACGGCGTCGGTCAGGTCGGCCGAGCGCGCCCAGCGCAGCCGGACCATATCTTGGACGAGGTCGAGCGTGGGGCCGCCGAGGCTGCTCCTGAGCAGGTCGCCGGCGGCGGCGGCCTTGAGCTCGCCCGGCTGGGCCGGGTCGGAAAGCGCGCGGCGCAGCCCGTGCTCGCGGTCGAGCAGGTGCAGCACGGCGAACAGCTCGTCGCCCAGCGTCGCCGCGTCGGCGCCGTCCAGAGCGGTGTCGAGGCGCTCGCGCGCCTCGGCCAGCGACGCCCGGCTGACGCCCCTCATCGGCCGGCCCCCGCCTGGGTCCGCGCGGCCTCGGAACCCCGCGCCGTCCTGGCCCGCTCCTCTATGTCGTCGAGGAAGCGGTCGACGACGCGGGCCTGGCGGCCGGCGTCCTTCATGGACTCGTTGACGATGCGCTCGGCAAGCCCGGCGGTGAGCCGCCCGACGGTGGCCCGCAGCTGGTTCAGCGTCTGCTGGCGGTCGGCATCGATCTGCTGGTGCGCCTGCTCGACGATGCGCCTGGCCTCGGCCTCGGCCTGCTCGCGCATCTCCACCACGATCGAGTCGGCCTGCTGCTTGGCGCTCCGCTGGAGCCGTTCCCCTTCCACGCGGGCCTCGGCCAGCGCCCGCTCATACTCCTCGCGCGCGGCGGCGAGCCGGCGCCTGGCCTCTTCGGCCTCGTCGAGCTGCCGCCGGATCTCCTCCTGCCGCTGCGCCATGCCGCGGGTGAGCACGGGCCGTACGTATCGGGCGAGGACGAAGACGACGATGGCGAACCCGAAGAGCTCGGCGATGTACTCGATCATCAGTCGGCCCCCACTCGGTGGTCCTCGGCGTTCTCGGCGAGATAGCGGTCGATCTGCTCGGCGTCGCCGGTCACCGGCTCGCCGACGATGCGCCCGGCCAGGTCGGTGGCGAGGGCGCCGATCTCGGTGCGGAGTTGGGCGAACGCCCGTTCCCTGTCGGCCTGGATCTGCCGCCGCGCGTCGTCAAGGATGCCCTGCGCCTCGGCCTGCGCCCGCCCGCGGGCCTCGGCGATGACCTCGGCGCCGCGCTCGCGGGCCTCCTCGCGGATCCTGGCGGCCTCGTGCCTGGCGTCGGCGAGTGCCTTCTGGTAGTCGGCCTCGGCCGAGGCGAGGTTCTTCTTAGCCTCCTCCGCCTCCGCGATGCGGGCGCGGATGGTCTCCTGACGGTCCCCGATCGCCTTGGCGATCGGCGGCAGCACCCACTTGCTCAGCACCCCGAGGAAAACGAAGAAGAGCACGATTTCCACGAGGATGGTGGCGTTGGGAATCAGGAAGTTGTTCTGCGCCGCGAGGGTGGACGACATACTCAACCTTTGGCGAGGACGAACACGAACAGGGCCATGAAGGCGAGGTTGATGAAGTACATCGCCTCGACCAGACCCACGGTGAGGAAGAAGATGCTGAACAGGCGGCTTTGCGCCTCGGGCTGACGAGCCACGCCCTCGATGGTCGCGCTGCCCGCGAGCCCGTCGCCGATCGCCGCGCCGACGGCGCCGCCACCGAGGGCAAGGCCGCCGCCGACGAACGCGCCGGCCGTCTGTACGGCAGTATCGCTAACAGCCACTTTACTCTCCGATCGTTCGGGGTTGGGTTTATGGGGTCGAACCAGATGACAAGCGTGCGGTCAGTGCGCCTCTTCGGTTTCGACGGCGCCCGCAAAGTACAGAATCGTTAGTAGCGCGAAGATGAATGCCTGGATAACGCCGATGAACATATCGAAAAGTTTCCAGACCGCGTTCGGCGCCCACGAAAGGAAGGCGGGAAAGAGCCCGATCAGAATAATCATGATCGTGCCCGAGAAGATGTTGCCGAAAAGCCGCAGCGCGAGCGTGACGGGGCGGGCGAGCTCTTCGATCACGTTGATGGGGGTGAGCAGGGCGTACGGCTGCGCGTAGTGCTTGAAATAGGCCTTGGCGCCCTTACGACGGATCGAAATGACGTGCACCCAAATGATCACCACCAGCGCCAGCGCGAACGTCAGGTTGACGTCGGCGGACGGCGACGGGAGCTTCTCCATCGTCGGGACGAGCTCGATCCAGTTGGCGATCAGGATGAACATGAACAGCGCGATCGCCAGCGGAACGACGAAGGGCGCGGTCGGCCCGATCTGGTCGGCGACCTGCGCCCGTACCTGCTCGACGACGGTCTCCCAGACGAGCTGCAGCCGGCTGGGGACGGCGCTGGTCACCTTGGATCGCAGGTAGAGGCCGAGCCCGAGGACGATGACGGCGGCGAGCACCGTGGACCAGATCGTGTCGATGTTGAAGGCGAAGCCGCCGAGCCGGACGACGATGTGATGGCCGATCTCGTCGCCGATGTCCTTGGCGGCCAGGGGCGTCGGGTTGGTCATTGCTTGGTCCTCCGGAGCTCCCCGAGCAGCGCGGTCGAGGTGTTTCCGAGCAGCAGGATGTGGAAGAGGGCGATGCCGGCGAGCACGGCGAGGCCGTCCGGCCGGAACCAGTAGGCGACAAGCAGGGCCACGGCGGTGATCGCACCGAGCCGCTGCAGCGACCCGAAGATGATCGGGCGCTTGGCCCGGCTCTTCGCCCGGGAGAACCGGGCGGCCGCCGACACCGTGAGCCTGGCGTTGATGAAGCCGAGGGCGATGCCGACGCACAAGGTGACGCCGGCCATGTAGTGGCCCAGGAGGACGGTCACGATCAGGCCGACGATGCCGAGGGCCGCCGCCACGATGAGGACGCGTCTGTAACCCCTCGTCACGCCGCCGAGCGTGACGTCCGCTGCCATGATGTGACCTCCATGAGAGTCCTACAAGTACCTACGTATCCGGCGGTATGTGGCGTAGACTCCACATCCGGCGCCGATGAGCAGACCGACGAAGATGAAGACCGGGGTGGTGCCGAGTCGAGAATCGACCAGCCACCCGATACCGAACCCCACGAGCAGAGTGGCGGCGTTCAGCGTGCCGAGCTGAGCGAATGTGAACGCGGTGAGCTGCGGCTTGTCGTCGCCGGATGAGTGATCGCTACCCGGGTTCATGCTAGCGCTGTCCAGGGGGTGGCGATCAGGGCATCACTATCTCTGCATGGACGCTCCGATTGCATGGTTCGGGGGATCGGCACTCGGCCGAAAGCTATCACAATTCTCGCCTGTTCCTCGTGCGTGCTGCCGTCCCCGACGGCACACCGGCCCCGGATCGCGGCGCCGGCGGCGTCGCTCGGATCCATGGCCTTCTCCGAGGTCTAGGTCCTGTCCTGATCTGTTCGTGAAAGATATCACAAGCTCGTAGGAAGGCCGAATTCGCTTGGAGCAGTAGTACCGCCGCCTTCGCCGGGCAATCGGGCCAGGGCGCACCTCGTCACGACCCGACTCTACCGCTCTTGATCAGCGCCGG
>DASUWU010000200.1:0-2662 GCA_036378315.1 Streptosporangiaceae bacterium
CTCCTGCCCGGTGACGGTGGTGTGCTGCCCGTACAGCTCCACCACCTGATCGAAGGTGAAGTCACCGAGCCGGAACGACTCGGCCTTGACGTTGAACGGGCTGGCGGTGCCCAGCCGATTCGGATCGCCCCCGGCGGCCGCCTTGTAGTCGCGCACGTCCCGCAACCCGCACAACACCACCGAGTGCGGAAAGTCCTGCCGCCGGCCGGTGAAGCCGCCGCGCAGCTGCCGCAGCACACTGATCAGGCTCCTGCCGCGCAGCGCGTCGATCTCGTCGAAGAACAACACCAGCGGCCGCGGACACCTCTGCGCCCACACGCTCAGCCCCGCCGACAGCAGCGAGCCAGGCGCGGCATCCGGCCAGTTCTCCGGAGGATCCAACTCCACCGGCCACGACTGGAAGCCCCTCGCCTCCCGGATCGCCGCCAGGATGTCCAGTTGGGCCCGGACGTCGTCGTCCCCGGCCGCCTCAGCGCGCTCGCACGAGAAGTACAGGGCCGCGTACCGGCCCTCGGCGGTCAACTCCTCCGCCAAGGCCAGCAGTGTGGTGGTCTTGCCTGTTTGTCGCGGCGCGTGCACCACGAAATACTGACCACGCTCGATCAAATGGCGCGCCTCGGGCAGCCGCGGCTCCGGCGGCAGCATGTAATGCCAGTCCGGAAAACACGGCCCGGCCGTGTTGAAGTACTTGTCCATCGGCGATGCTCCTGATCCTCAGCCGCCAGTCTCGCAGACAGCCGACCACCGAGGACACTGATCGGAGTCAGCAGGTAGCTCAGAGTGCGGTTGGCTCTGCGCACCGCACCGCCCGCGCATCGTCGGCTGACGCGGGCGGACGGTACGTGCGACATCCCGGTCATGCGGCCGCGACGAGCGGCAGGACGGGCCCGGCCTCGACGGGGTACTCCGCGTCGATGTTCACCACGCGCCGTCCGGCGGCGGCCAGGATGGAGGCGGCGACGGCGGCACGGTGGCCGGCCCGGCAGTGCACCCACACCTCGCCGTCCGGGATCTCGTCGATGCGCCGGCGCAGGTCGTGCAGCGGGATGTGCACGGCGCCGTCGATGTGGGACTCGTGCCACTCCAGGACGCGGCGTACGTCGAGCAGCACGACGGGCCGGTGGTGCCGTACGGCGGCGTAGTCGGCGAACGTCGCGACCGGGAACGTTCGCAGCGGGTCGCCGCCGGCCCAGCGTGCGGGGCCGCCGGTGGCGGAAGCGGCGGGCCGGTCGATGCCGATGCGGACCAGTTCGCGCTGGGCGACGGCGACGTCGTGCGCCGTCTCGCCGAGGAGGGTCACCGGCGAGCCCCAGGGGATGAGCCAGCCGAGGTAGGTGGCGAAGCTTCCGTCGAGTTCGACGTTGAAGGTGCCGGTCATGTGGCCGGCCGCGAAAGCGGTACGGGACCGCAGGTCGACGACCCATTCGCCGCCGGCGATGCGGCGGCGCAGCTCGGCCGGGTCGGCGCGGCGCACGGGGGACAAATCGGGTGCGGCGGGTCCGGCGCTGTTGGCCGGTGCCATGTGGGTGTAGTAGGCCGGGTAGGCGTCCAGACCGGCCAGCAACGACTCCACGTACGCCCGCTCGTCCAGGGTGAGGACCGGATTGACGCGCCGCTCCCGCCCGATGGTCGAGGCGTCGGCCTCGGACTGGGTGGCCGAGCAGAAGCTGCCGAAGCCATGGGTGGGGTACACCTCGGCGTCGTCGGGCAGCTCGCGGGCCAGCCGCTGGGCCGAGCCGTACTGGGCGGCCACCAGGTCGTGGGTGTGCGCCGCTCCCAGCAGGTCCGGCCGCCCCGTCGACCCGTACAGCAGCGATCCGCCCGTGAAGACCGCCGGCGGCCGGTCCTGCGCCTCCAGGACGTAGGCCAGGTGGGTGAACGTGTGGCCCGGGGTGGCGAGCACCCGTACCCGCATCCGCGCGCCGATCTCGACGACGTCGCCGTCGGCCACGCCGGTGCGCTCGAAGGTCACCGGGTCGGCGGCGTTGACGTGGTACTCCGCTCCCGTGGCCCTGGCCAGCGCGTACCCGCCGGTCACGTAGTCGTTGTGGATGTGGGTCTCGAACACGTGGGTGACGCGAGCGTGGTGGGCGCCGGCCACGGTGAGCACCCGGTCGATGTCACGTTGCGGGTCCACCACGAACGCCACCTCGCCGTCGGTGACGATATAGCTGCGGTCCCCGAGCGTCGGGGTCTCGATCGGGATGATCTCGATCATTTGTCTGCCTTCCGTCTCGCCGCGAACCTTGCCGCTTCAGGCGGCGTTCTCCTGCGGGCCGCGCGCCACCGGGCCACCGGCCCGGATCCACGCGGAGGTGCCGCCGGCCACCGAGACGGCGTCGATTCCCGCCGCGCTCATCCAGCGCGCCGCGGTCAGGCTGCGGTTGCCGGTCGCGCAGATCACGTAAACGGTGCGGCCGTCCGCCAGTTCCGCCATCCGCCGCTTGACCTCCCGCATCGGGATCAGCCGGGCGCCGGGAACATGACCGCCCACGTACTCACGGGGCTCCCGGACGTCCACCACCAAGGCGCCGTCCCGTTGTGCGGCCCGGAACGCCCGGATGTCGACCTCGCCTACCATCTCTCTCCTTCCGATATACCCTGGGGGGTATCTGCATGTACGGCACTGTAGCCAACGAACAGGCCGCGAGGCAAATACCCC
>DASUWU010000201.1:0-42523 GCA_036378315.1 Streptosporangiaceae bacterium
TGCCGCGATCAAGTCCTCGGGATCGTCCCCTGAAATGTTCAGGGAAACGAGCCTGGAGATGTACCACAAGTGGGTCTCCGACGCCGCCTACTATCGTTGGCTCAACAGAGGTCGTCCAATGGGTGACGCGTTGGACGACTGGGTCGCGGCCGAGGCGGAGTACGCGCGGCGGACCGCCGGCGAACACGACATGTTCACGCCCGGTCAGGTGCGCCACAAGGCCGTCGAGGTGGTCGCGTTCCACAGCTGGCTCGACCGGGGCCGGCCGCACGGCGACGCGGACGCCGACTGGCGCGCCGCGGAGGCCCTCGTCGGCGAGGTCTGAGGTTGACCATCAGCCGGCCTCCCGCACGGCGTCGCCATAGCGCATGGCCACGATCTCGAAGCCGGACATGGTGAGCAGTCGCGCCAGCCCTGGTGCCCGCTCGACGGCATCTTCCGGAATGCCCCAGCCGTGCTCGGTCCTTACCGTCCGCGGATCGGCGCGTACCTTCTCGGGGAGCAGCGCCAGCGCCTCTTCCGCGCAGTAACGGAGCCGCGGATCGACGCGGCCGCCCGCCAACCGCCGTTCACCGTCGAGCACCTGGTAGCCGTCCGGCTCCAGGGTCTCGTCCGTCGTCACGTGAACAGAAGGGACGGGCCAGGTGACCCGCCGTCGCAGCTCGGGCAGGTGGCGGGTGAACAAGGGATGCCGCAGGGCCGGATCGGCGCAGCCGGCGAACCACGACGGAGGGAGCAGCAGTCGCATCACCGGCGGCTCGGGGACGGACGGGCGTTCGCCGGCGTTCTCGTCGCGGCCGGGCTCCTGGGAGAGGCGGCGGCGGAGCGCCTCGGCCTCGGCGGCCAGCCCGTCTTCTTTCGCGAGAGCGGTGAGCAGTTCGTCCAGCCGGTCCGGTTCCGCGTAGGCGTCGGCCGTCGCGCGCAGCGC
This sequence comes from Streptosporangiaceae bacterium, assembly GCA_036378315.1. Lineage (GTDB taxonomy): Bacteria > Actinomycetota > Actinomycetes > Streptosporangiales > Streptosporangiaceae > CALAED01. Next base: position 929 of record DASUWU010000201.1, read on the forward strand.
CGCCTCGGCCAGCCGGCTCGCCGGGCGCGCCGTGCCGGGAGCGCCAGGGGCGCCGGCCGCGTTCCACAGCTCGACCAGGGGGTCGCCGGCGTCCGCCGCCCCGGCGCGTTTCACCGCCGCCTCCATGGGGGCGAAGTCGAGCGTCAGGTGCCGCTCGGCGGCGAGCGCGGCGAGCAACGGCCGCAGGCGGTGCTCCCAGTCGTCGGCGGCCGTCGGCTGCGGGTCGGTGGAGATCGCGGCGGCGAGCAGGTCCCAGCCCTTCGGGTTCTCTTGGAGGGCCAGCGCCATCCCCATCGCCTTGAGCCCCGCGGTCTCCCCGGGAAGGTCGCTGCCGAGCAGCAGCCGGGCGGGCCCCACAGCGGCCGCGGGCCGCCCTTGGACGCAGGCGTCGTAGGCGGTCACCTCCCACTCTTCCCGCTCGCTCAGCCTGTCGGCGGAGATGTCCATGAACGAGCGCGAAAGCGTACGCGCCGCGGCCAGGTCACCCGTGACGGCCAGGACGGCCACGTAGGAGGGCCAGGCCCAGATCCATCTCGGGTCGATGGCTCCGGCGGCGAAGTAGCGCACTGCTTCGTCGGGCCTGCCCAGCTCCATGGCGATGTAGCCGCGCACGCACCGGCTCCATTCGCCGGTGGCGCCGTCGAGCCCTGCCAGGGCCTCCTCGTAGCGGCCGACGTTGGTGAGCGCCATGGCGTAACTCTTCGTGATCGCCTCGTCCCGTTCGATCCGGTACCCCTGTTCGGCCGCCGCCTCGCTCAGCCGGTACAGGCTGCGCGCCTGAGCCGAGTCGGCCAGCCGCCGCCACGCCCTGGTCGACAGCGGGTTCAGCGCGAGCGCCCGCGCCGCCGCGAGGAGCGCTCCCCATTCCTGGGCGTACCTGTCGGCGCCCGGCGTCTGGGCGAGCTGGGCGCGCAGCTCGCTCTCGGTGAGGTAGCTCCATGATTCGCCGCCCGTGGCGTCCGCCTGTTCCCGCGCGGCGAGCAGGGTCGACAGGGCGCCGGCCAGGCTGCCGCCGACCTCCCTGCTGGGCCGCTGGCGCGCGGTCGCCGAGACGATGTCGGCCAGGCGCAGCTGTGCCACGGCGCGCGTCCTGGCGTCCTCCTTGTTCTGGGCCGCCGGTTTGATCGCGGCCTCGAAGTCGCGGCGGGCGCGCTCCAGGTGGCCCATGGCGGTACGCCACTCACCCGCCTCCAGGAGAGCCCTGCGCCGTTCGGCGCGCGAGGGCAGGAGACGTGCGCGATCTTCCTGGACCACGGCCATGGTCTCGTCGTCGTGCTGCGCGGCCGCGCGGTCGAGCAGCCGCAGCGCGCAGCCGCGGTCCCCCCTGTCGCGCACCTGCTCGGCGAGCGCGATGTACAGCTCGTTCGGTACGTCCACCAGCCGGTTGAGATCGCCCTCGACATCGCCCAGGGAGCGGAACGCCTCCGCGGCGGTTCGCGCCTCGTCGAGCGCGAGGTCGGGCCTGCCGGTCCGGCGCGTCCGCGTGATCGACTCGGCGGTGGCGTCGAGGTCGCGCGGGTCGAGCTCGCGGGCCTCCTCGAGCAGCGCCTCGGCCTCCTCGACCTTGCGGCGCGCGCGGGCGGCGCGGGACCGGAGCGCGAGCCTGGCCGCGCTGTCGGGCGCACCCTTGCCCGTGGCGAGGATCACGTCGGCCTGCTCGGGCTTGCCGTGCCGTAGGGCCAGGCGGGCGATCAGCAGCCTGAGGTCCTCGCGCACGGGTTCCTTGAGCCCCTTCCACGAACCGACGCGCAGGTCGCGGCAGCCGAGTTCGAGGACTTCGTGGGACCGCTCCCAGTCTCCGTCGGCGAGGGCCTGCGTGGCCAGGGACATGTGCCCGGCGAGGAGCGAGCCGAAGGCCGGCGGCTGGACGTCGTTCTGGAGCCGGACCATGGCATCGATCCGGCGCCGGCTCGCGGCCGTCAGCCAGTAGCCGAGCCATTCGCCAAGGCCGGTACGGGGGTCGGCGGCGATGGCGCGGCGGAGCCGGTCGCGCTCCGCCGGCCAGCGGTCGGGCAGGAACGGCAGCGCCGCTGAGAGGTGTTCCACATCGGCGGCGAGCCGCCCGAGGCGCGCGGATGCCTCCTCCATGGCCCGCCTGCGCGCGGCGAGCAGCCGCGGCGCCTGGGCGGCGGCGCCGCCGTCCACGCGCGCGGCGATCTTCATCAGCCCCGCGTCCACCCCGAACTGCGCGCGCATCTGCTCGTCGGCGCGCCGGATCAGGTCAGTGATGGAGGACATCGGCGGCCTCCCTCCGGCGCGGCTCGGCGGGCACGGCCACAGCGCGTTCGGCCGCCGAAGGTTGCTGCAGCCCCGCCGCGACCGACAGGTCGAGCGCGCGGCTCACCAGGTGGATGTCCGATTGGGGGACGGTGACGAGGGGGAACCAGCCGAAGCCGGCCGCGTCCTCGACCGGCATGTCCACCTTGAGGGTCCTGCGGCCCGCCTGCACTGCGGTCTCGACCGACTCGCCGCGGCCAAGCGCCTCGTAGAAGGAAAGGTTGAACACGTGACACTGCCGTGGATGCACGGGAAGTTGCGTCAGCACCACCCCGGTCACGCTTCCGGTGATGACGTCGCCGAGCGCGCTCGGAGTCAGCGGGTCGTAGTCGTAGTGGTTGGGCGGAAGCAGCAGCTCCAGCACCACGAGACGCACGCCGTGCGCCGCGGCGGTCCTGATCACGAGCCGCGGATCCACCCACGACTCGCCGTTGCCGTCTGCGTCGACGAACGCGATCAGCGGCGTGCCGTCGCGCTCGCGCTGCCCCACCCCCATGAAGTGGAACACCGTGTAGGTCCCTGTCTTGATGGCGTCCTCCACGCGACTCCACCGGGGCAGGCTCGGCACGTCCGCGACGAACCCGGCGCGCTCGACGCTCTCTCTCAGGCGAGCGCACAGGTCGGATGCCTTGGGCCACCTGTACGGCGCACCCCGGTGCCTGGGCAGCACGACCGGGTAGTGACGCTGCCAGTGCCCGGGCTGGGCGACCGCGGCCAGCACCCTGACGGCGGGCGGCCCGGGAAGCGGCGGGGCGGGTGGCAGCGAGTCCCCGGCCCCCAGATCGGTGTCGGAGACCCTGACGAACCTGAACCGCTCGTCGGCGGCGAGGAACCTGTCCTGCTCACCAGGAACCGCGGCGAGCTCCCACGGGATGTCGGCCAGGTCGTTGCCGTGCTCGACGTGCAGCCTGACCAGCACATTGTCGGCCTGGCCGACCTGGCTCAAGTGGTTGGCGACGGCCCGGGGGAACAGCGCGCTCGCGAGCAGCGGGCCGAGGAGCGAAACCTCGTCCGTGTCGCGTACCCGCCGCCGCTGCGCCCACCGGAACAGCGCCTCGGCGACATCCTCGCCGAGGTCGCGCCCGGTCAGCCCGTGTCCTGGCCCGGGTTCCAGGGTGATCTGCCAGGCGTTTCGCTTGCCGCTGACCCGCAGGTCGACGCATGCGCCGATGTTCCAGGACCGGCCGAGGCTCTGCCATCCGTCGCGGCCGAGCGCGTTGCGCCACGGCACCATGGCCGGCGACGCGGTCTTCAACAGGCGGGCGATGTCCTCGAACCGCTCGGCCGCCGCGGCGACCGGCACCGCGCCGCCGCCCAGCGCGTCGGCCGTGTCCTTGCTCGAGCAGGTGACCGCGGCCACCGCGCCGGTCCGCGCGTTCAGGGCGGGACCGCCGCTCATTCCCCAGGTGATGATCTCGCCCGCCCCGATCTGGAGCATCTGGTAGCCGCCGCCCTGGAGATGTTCGCGCGGGCCGGCACGGAAATGGCGCATCTCGAGCCCCGGGCACATCCCCTCCTCGCGGGGGAAGCCGGCCAGCCAGTACTCGCCGTCGGTCAGCTTCGTGTCCAGGACGGCACAGGAGTTGACCGGCTCGTCCCGCACCTGCGCCTCGAGCAGCGCCAGGTCGATCCCTTCGTCCCGCCCGACGACCTCGGCGGGCCGGCGGGCCCGGCCCATGGGTTCGATCTCGATCTCCGCTCCCGCCGGAACCACGTGCTCGCAGGTGAGCAGCAGCCGGCCGTCGACGAAGAACGCCGTGCCCCGGAAGTCGCCGTCGGCGTAGACCGAGGCGGTCGCGTCGTGCAGTACGCGCTTGAGCCGGTCAATCGTTGCGTCCGGTAGAGACATCGTGCGGCTCCCCCTCATCCCGCCCATCCCGCGCGTCTCGGGACCATTCCAAGGTGACCTTGATCGTCGCCTCGCCGCCGGCCTTGCCGAACAGGGCCACGACGTGACCGGCCTCGACCGAGAGGCCGAAGCCCAGCTCGACCACGGTCTTGGTCGGGCCGGCCCGCCGGACGGCCCGCAGCACGTCGCGGCTCACCCGCTCGATGGAAGAGGTGATCTCGTCCAGCCTTGCGACGATCTTGCTGTCGGCGACCTGCGTGCGGCCGGCGGTCTCCGCGACGACGACCATCGTCCCGCCGCCGTCGAGCGCCACCACGAACCTCTGTTCACCGGCCATGGCACGCCTCCCGCACCTTCGGCGCCGCTCCTAGTGCTCACGGTAAGGACGCACGCACACCGTGCCAGGGCCGAAGGTCGCACCCGCCGCCGCCGAGCGGCCCGGCCCTCCGGGCGTGGGTCAGTGCCCCTGACCCTGGGGACGGTGGTAGAGCGCGGCGACGTCGGCGGCGAACTTCATGAGCACGTGCTGGCGCCGGACCTTCTGCGTCGGGGTGAGATCGACGCCCACGGCGAACTCGCCGGGCAGCACGCGGAACCGTTTGATGGCCTCGGCCTTCGACACGGCCGCGTTGGCGTCGTCGACCGCCTCCTGGACGGCCGACCGGAGGTCGGCGTCGTCTCGCAGCTCGGCGATCGACGCGTCCTGCGGCTTGCGCCGTTCCTTCTTCCAGCGGTCGAAGACATCCGCGTCCAGGGTGATCAGCGCGCCCACGTATGGGCGGTTGTCACCGACGACGACGCACTCGCCGACCAGCCAGTGCGCGCGCAGCCGGTCCTCGAGCACGGCCGGCGAGACGTTCTTGCCCGCCGCCGTGACGATCATGTCCTTCTTCCGTCCGGTGATGCGCAGGAACCCGTCGTCGGTCAGCATCCCGACATCTCCCGTACGGAACCAGCCGTCGGCGAGCGCCTCGCGGGTCGCCGCCTCGTCGCGCCAGTACCCGCGGAAGATGTGGGGACCACGGACGAGCACCTCACCGTCGTCGGCGGTCCGCACCGTGCACCCCGGCAGCGGGCGGCCGACCGTCCCGACCCGCTGCGCGGACGGCAGGTTCAGCGTCGACCCGGCCGTGGTCTCGGTCAGGCCCCAGCCCTCGAGGATGTCGATCCCCGCGCCGCGGAGGAAGTGGCCGAGCCGCTCGCCCAGCGGGGCGCCGCCGGACACGGCCCACTCCACCCGCCCGCCCATGGCCGCGCGCAGTTTCCGGTAGACGAGCAGGTCGAACGCGCGGCGCCGGACGCGCAGTGCCAGCCCTGGACCTCCGGTGTCGAGCACCCGGCTGTAGGCCACGGCCGCCGCCTCGGCCCGCTGGAAGAGCCGTTCGTGTCCCTGGTCGGCGGCCCTGCCCCTGGCGGCGTTGTAGAGCTTCTCGAAGACCCGCGGCACGGCCAGCACCACCGTCGGACGGAACTCCGCGAGGGTCGCCGGCAGGTTGATGAGGTCACTCGTATGTCCGATCACGACGGACTTGTGCACCGCGCAGAGCTGGATGATCCGCGCGAAGATGTGGGCCAGCGGCAGGAAGAGCAGGATCGAAGCGCCCTCGGTCAGGACGCGCTCGCTGATCTCGTCGGCCAGGGCGACGTTGCGGGTCTCCGCGACCAGGTTGCCGTGGGTCAGCACGCATCCTTTCTGGCGGCCGGTCGTGCCCGACGTGTAGGCGATGGTCGCCACCGAGTCCGCTGTCACGGCACGGCGGCGCCGCTCGACCTCGGCCGGGGCGACGGACGCGCCGGCCAGCACGAGATCGTCGATCGCCGTGCCGTCGATGCGCCACACGTGGCGAACGGCCGGCCCCCGCGCGCTTTCCACGGCCGTCGCGCAGCCCTCGTTCTCGGCGAACACCGCGACGGCGCCCGAGTCGCGGAGGATCCACCGCACCTGTTCCACCGACGACGTTTCGTAGATCGGGACGCTGACCGCCCCCGCCGTCCAGATCGCGAAATCGCAGAGCATCCATTCGTAGCGAGTGCCCGACATCAGCCCGACCCGGTCTCCCTGCCGGATGCCGAGCGCGATCAGTCCGGCGGCCAGCCTGGCCACCTGGTCGGCGAACTGGCGCGCGGTCACCGGCCGCCATTCGCCGCCGACCCGGCGGCTGAACGCCACACGCTCCGGACCGCGGGCGGCGTGCTCGACGATGTCGTCGGTCGCGTTCGCCGTGGCCGGGACGATGTACCTCGGCGGTACGGTCCATTCGCGCGTGTCGGGCACGTCCACCACCCCCGCAGATCGCCGCACTTTTGACGGTGCCGCGAGGCGGGCGGAAGGGAAAGGGCCGACCGGCCCGTCCGGCCGGGACTGAGGTACCCGGCGGCCTCGATCCCGACTCCGCGGCCTCGGCAGCGGCGTGTGGGCACGGAAACCGAAGCGGGATCACCTGCCGGATGGCGCCGGCGCCGTGCCGGGCGGCGCCGGAGCGGGCGGCGCCGGAGCTTGGTCGCCGAGATGCTGGTCGGCGTAGGCGAGGAAGTCGTCCACCATCCGGTGGAAGAGGGTGGCGAGCTGGTGCAGCTCCTGCGGCGTCCAGTCCTTCAGGGCGGCCTCCATGGCCTGCCGGCCGACCTCGCGGACCCGCTCGGCGGCACCGCGGCCCGTACGGGTGAGCCGGATGAGCTGGGCACGGCGGTCGCCGGCGTCCTGGACGCGGTCCACGTACCCGGCCCGCGCGAGCCGCTGCACCTGCCGGGTGATGTGCGGCGCCTCCACCTCCAGCCGGGCGGCAAGCTCGCCCGAGCGCATGGGCCCCGCGTCGGCCAGCTGGCGCAGGATCGCCACCGCGGCACGGTCGAGCGGCACCCCGGCGGCCGCCCTGATCCTGTCGTGCCGGCGGCTGCGCGTGATGAGGTACGCGATCCGCGAGAGCGCGCGTTCGAGCTCGATCACATCCGGCGAGATCGGCTGCTCCCGCCGCGTCGCAGGCATGCGGCCCAGGCTAGCAGCTGGTTACCTAAGTTAAGCAGTCTGCCCCGAGGTGTTACGCTTTGCGAGCCGTTTACCTAAGTTAAGTAAACCTAATCCGTCAGGGAGCCGATACCGCGGCCCTTCCTCGTACCCCGACCCGCAGGAGAGCCCATGACGAGCATCGGCGCCCTGGAAGGTCGCAGAAGCGACGCCCGCACGCCCGCCGCGGCCGGTCCAGGCCGCACGATGCTGGCCCTGGCGACCGCCGGTCTTGTCGTGTCGATGCAGCAGACCCTGGTGCTCCCGCTGCTGCCGCGGCTGACGCAGACCTTCCACACGTCGGTGTCCGCTGTGACCTGGGTGTTCACGGTGACCTTGCTGGCCGGCGCTGTCGCCACGCCGCTGCTGTCGCGGTTCGGCGACATGTACGGCAAGAAGAAGATGATGATCATTACGATGGCCGTACTCCTGGTGGGCTCCATGGTGTGCGCCGTGTCCGGTTCGCTCGCGGTGCTGATCGTCGGCCGGGGCCTGCAGGGCGTGTCGGCGGCGCTGATCCCGCTCGCCATCGGCACGATCAGGGACACCTTCCCGCGCGAGCGGATCACCACGGCCATCGGCATCGTCAGCGCCACGATGGGTTTCGGCGGCACCGTCGGCATGCTGACCACCGGGGTCATCGCCGATCACACCGCCAGCCACCACCCGATCTTCTGGATCGCCGCGGCGACCGCGGCCGCCGGACTGGTCCTGGTCGTCGTGTGCACCTCCCCATCGGGCGGACGGGCCGGGGGCCGGCCCGACCTCCCGGGCGCGGTCATCCTCGGCGGGTGGCTGGTCTGCCTGCTGCTGGCGATCAGCGAGGGGAACGACTGGGGCTGGGCGTCCGGCCGGATCGTCGGCCTGTTCGCCGGGGCGGTCGCGCTCTGCGCCCTGTGGGTCGTCGTCGAGCTGCGGTCCCGCGACCCGCTGGTCAGGCTGAACCTGCTGGTCGGCCGAATGTCGCTGTCGGCGAACGTGGCCGGGCTGCTGCTGGGGTTCGCCCTGTTCGCCGGCTTCACGCTGATCGCCAACTTCGTCGAGGCCCCCAGGGCGCAGGTGGGATACGGCCTGTCCGGCTCGGTGCTGGACGTCGGCCTCTACCTGCTGCCGAGCGCGGTCACCATGCTGATCTTCTCGGCGCTGACCGGCCGGGTGGAGGCCAGGATCGGCCCGGGGTACACCCTCGCGATCGGCGCGTTCTTCGTCGCGCTGAGCTACGTCTGGCTGACGCTGCACCACGGCAGCGGTACGGACGTCCTCGTCTTCAGCGCGACGCAGGGGCTCGGCGTGGGCATCGGGTACGCGGCGCTCGGCACCCTCGCCGTCCAGCACGTGCCGATGGACCAGAGCGGCATCGCCAGCGGCATCAACACCCTCGTCCGCACCACGGGCGGAAGCGTCGCCAGCGCCACGACGGCGGCCGTGCTCAGCGCGTTCGTCATCGCGCACACCCCTGTACCGACGCTGCACGCCTACATGCTGTGCTTCGTCATCGGCGCCGCCAGCGCGGCCCTGACCGCCGTCGTCGCCACCTGGCACGGCCTGCGCCACGGCACCTGATCGGCTCGGCGCACCTGGTCCGCGCCGGCGGTCGCGGCGCGCCGGGAGGCGCGGTGGTTGATCCGCGGAGCCGCCGCCTGCTTTGCTCTCGCCGGGTTGTCAGGTGGTTCGGGCGTTCGGGACGAGACGGGCGAGGTGCCTGGAGATGGCGGGGAGGCGGTCGCTCGGGCGGCGGTTCGGGTGGCTGTGGGCGGCGTACGCGGTCAGCACGTTCGGCACGTGGCTCGCGTTCGACGCGCTCCCCCTGGTCGCGATCCTGGTGCTGCATGCCGACTCGGCCGAAGTGGCGGCGCTGGCGGCGGCCGGGCCCGCCGTGGGGGCCGTGGTGGCTGTGCCGCTCGGCCCGTGGGTCGAGTTCCGGCGCAAGCGGCCGGTGATGATCGCTATGGACCTGGCCAGGTTCGCGGCGTTGCTCACCATCCCCGCCGCGTTCGCGTTCGGGCGGCTCACGCTGGCTCAGCTCTTCGCCGTGTCGGCCGTGGTCTCGGCGGCCGGCATCGCGACGCGCGCGGCGAGCGGCGCCTACCTCAAGGCGCTCCTCGCGCCGGGCGATCTGCTCGTCGCCAACGGGAGGCTGGAGTCCACGACCTGGACCGCGACCGCGCTCGGACCGCCCATCGGCGGGGCGGCGATCGGGCTGTTCGGCCCGGTGACGACGATCGTGGCCGACGCGGTCAGCTACCTGATCTCGGCGGCCGGGATCCGCGCGATCGGCGGCGCCGAGCCGCGTCCCGTACGCGGGCAGGGGCCAGGGCAGGCGCGCACCGCCGGAGTGCGGAGCCGCGCCGGCGAGGTGCTCGACGGGTGGCGCGACATCCTCGGCCACCCGGCGCTGCGCCCGCTGTTCCTCAACACGGTCGTGATGAACGGCCTGATCCTGGCCACGTCGCCGCTGCTCGCCGTCCTGATGCTCGGCCACCTCGGGTTCGCGCCGTGGCAGTACGGCCTCGCGTTCGCCGCGCCCTGCGCCGGCGGCCTGATCGGCGCGCGGCTGGCCCCCGGGCTCGTGCTGCGGTTCGGGCGGCACGCCGTCATGCTGGCCTCCGGGGCGCTGCGCGCCTGCTGGCCCATCGGGCTTGCCTTCATCGGGCCGGGCACCGGCGGGCTGGTGCTCGTCATCGCCGTCCAGTTCGGGATGCTCACCTGCATCGGCGTGTTCAACCCGGTGTTCGCGACCTACCGGCTCGACCAGACCGCGCCGGACCGCGTCGCCCGGGTGCTGTCCGCGTGGACGGTCACCACCAGAGCCTCCGTGGCCATCATGACCGCGCTGGCGGGTCTGCTGGCCGGGCTCACCAGCCCCCGTACCGCGATCGCGACCGCTGGTGTCCTCGTCCTGGCGACCCCGCTCCTGCTTCCCCGGCGCGACCGTACGCCGGAGTACGAGCGGGCACCGGCCGCGAGCCCCACCTGAGGGCACCTGAGGCCGCCGCCGGCTCCGGTCAGTGCGGCGCGCAGTGCGACCGCAGCCAGGCGGCCTTTTCCGCGAGGGCGGCCGCGATGCCGTCCCGGGTCAGCGGCGAGTGGCCCTCGCCGGAGAGCACGACCAGGCGGGCGCGGGTCCCGTTGGCGACGAGGGCCTGGAAGAGAAGGGTCGCCTGGGCGACCGGTGTGGCCGGGTTCCGGTCGGCCTCCCCGTGGATGATCAGTACCGGCTTGCGGATGCGCGGCGCGTTCACCACGGCGTCGAAATCCTGGTAGACGCGGGGCGCCGCCCACAGGGTCCTGGTCTCGTCCTGGAACCCCAGCGGGGTCAGCTGCCTCGCGTACGCGCCGCTTTGCGCGATGGCCGCCGTGAACAGGTCGCAGTCGGCGGCGGCCAGCAGCGCGAGGGTGGCGCCGAAGCTGGCCCCGCCGACGGCGAGCCCGCCGCCGGCGGCATGGCGGTCGATGCCGCTACCGGCGACGGCGTCGCCGATCTGCCGGACGAGGCGCGGCCGGATCTCTTCGTCCGGCACGTCCGGCCACCACTCGGCGGCGAGCCGTACGTCGAGCACCGCGAAGCCGGCGAGGGTCAACCAGTGCGGATCCGGCCCGCCGCCGCCCTGGCTCCCTTCCCCCGGGCCGCCGTCGCGCTGGGACAGCCACACCAGGCAGGCCGCCGGCGGGCCGTGCTCGGGCAGGTGCAGCGCGACCTCGGCGTCCCCGGCCGGGCCGCGGACTGGCCGTCCGCCGCCTGGACGGACGGGCGGCGGGGTGCGCGGCTGACGCGCCATGACCACGACAGCGGGATCCCGGCCGTCCCAGCCCGCGACCGCGACGAACTCCTCGCCGGCGGGCAGGGTGCGTTCGCGGTGCCGCCGCGCGGTCGCCGACCCCGCCGGCGCCGACCAGAAGACCACCTGGTCGGTGGCGTCGACGGTGGCGAACATGGGGTCGCCGGCGGCGGGCGCGCGCGCGGCGGCCAGCCTGAGGACCGTCGGCAGCCGCACGGGGAGCGCCACGGTACGGACGGCGGGCCGCGCATCTCCCTGGCCGACGATGACCGCCGTGTAGCCACCGTCGGCGGTCAAGGCGAGGATGAACAGGCTGCCCTCTTGGCGGGAGTCGAGATAACTGCCGGCGTGCCGGTGGAGCGGGCGGAGCGCTTCCGCGCCGCCGCCGGACACGGCGCACGACCAGACAGCGAATCCGGACGGCCCGTCGGCGAGCAGCACGAGGTGCGCCGTCCGCCCCGTCGCCAGCCACCGGACGTCGCGCAGGCGGCCGCCGACCGGGACGAGTTGCTCGTCGGGCGAGCCGGGGGCGGCGACAGCGACGGCCGCGGCGTCGCCGGCGGTGGTCGCCGCGACGTGTCCTGTGGGGGCGGCGCGCAGGCGCTCGTACGGCCGGGGCCGTAGCCCGGTGGGCGAGCCTGTCCCGTCCCGCGGGTCCACGATCACGATGTGCGCGGGACGCCGATCGGCCGGATCGCCGGCCGGCGTCACCCGGACGCGCGCGCCGGGCGCCGCCTCGATGACCTGCCTGATGTCGTCGGCCGGCGCGGGCGGCGGCGTGACGGCCACAGCGAGCGACGCGCCCGCCCAGGCCAGCGGCGTCTCCCCGGCCGCGAGCAGGGCGGGTGAGACGGACGGCACGAACGTCACGGTACGGGCCGCGACGTCGGCGACCCAGCAGCGCGGCCCGTCGGGTCCGGCGGAGACGCCCGCGAACCACTCGGGACGGAAATGGTGTTGGACCGGCTGCCCGAGCACCTCGCGCAGCCGGTCCGGACACCACTGCGTCCCGTCGGGCGAATGGAAGCGCAGCCGCCCCGACCGAACGCAGGACATGATGCCGGCCGTAACGCGGCCCGGGGATGCGGCGGAGGGATAGGGCGCCCGGGTCAGCGAGCTGCCGTATCCGCCGCCATACGATTCCGTCGTTGTTTCGGCGGCCTCGTCCAGAATGCGGCAGACCTGCCGGCGAAATCGCTCGCCGAAGGCCTCGCCGGCGGGCGTGGTGGCCCGGCCGGGCGGGTAGGCCGCGTCCGCGGGGGTCACACCTTGCAGCAGTAGACCTTGTAGCCGGTCCAGCAGCAGGCGCCGTCGCCGCAGCTGTTGCGCATCCGCTCGACGTAGCCGGCGGGGCAGCCACCGGCGCAGAACGGCGCCGTGCCGTCCCAGTAGCACGAGTCGGTCTCGCGCTCGTTGCGGTACGGCGTGACGGTAAAGGTGGCGCGGGTGCCGGCCATTTCTTGAAGTCCGTACATCGGCGTGGGTCCTTTCATTCAATGCGGCCTTCGCGATCAACACATTAGCGCGGACTTTCCGTGGAACCGATTTCGCTCTATCAATGACCGGCGATGTGTCGGCCATCGCCCGACAAAGGATGGGTCGGATCCGGCCGCCGGCGGCCGGTCAACCCTTTTTCGGGAATCGCACCATTTCCACCAGGTAATTGCCGGGCGGGGAGTCGGCGTCCAGCGGGGCGCCGGCGATCTCGATCCACGTGTAGACGCGGTAGCCGCCATGGTGATCAGGGACCGGATCGGCGCCCACGACGAGTTGCGCGGGCACCCTGCACCGGCGCAGCGCCGCGACGACGATGGCGTTCTCCCGCATCGGGGCGGCGAACCCGGCGACCAACCGCAGGATCGCGACGATCGGCGTCACCGGCGGACGGCGCCTGTGGAGCCAGGACGGCCGGTCCATGGCCGCGATGAGCTCGGGCAGCGGGTGGCGGCGCAGCCGGATCGCCGCCCAGATCGCGGTCACCGTACCGATCACGCGTCCACCCGCGCTTCCGTAGTCCGGGCGGACCTCGGCGCCCCGCGCCGCAGCAGGTCGCGGATGCCGGCCAGCCCGTGTGCCGGTCCGGCGACGGGGAGGCCGGCGGTGTCGTAGGCGACCGCGGCCGGGAACACGCCGCCCGCGGCCCTGGCGTCCTCTTGCGACTCGGCGCGCCGGAACTCGACCGGACGGTCGGTCATCGCCTCGTAGCGCCTGCGCTGGGCCTCGAGGGCGGCGCAGAATCCGCACGACTCGGCGGTGAAGATCACGATGTGGTCGATCTCGGCCGGGATCCCGGTACCTCCGGCCGCCGCCCTGGCGCGGCGTCGAAGCCACGCCGCGACCGGCACGGCGAGCAGGAGCCCGGCCGCCGCGTCGGCGCTGCCCGCCCCAGGCGGCTCGCCGCCCGGCAGGCCGCAGCAGGCCGCCGCCGCGACGGCGGCGCAGGCCGCGGCGTGCCGCCACGTGAACCGCGCCGGCACCCAGGCGCCGAAACAGGCGCAGCGCCGTCCGCGCAGCGCCGCCGCGGCCAGCGCGTACGCCGTGAAGACGGCGCCGATCAGCACGAGGCGGGGCGGCACGGGCAGCGGGACCGCCATGGCCGCGACCACAAGGGCCTCGATCGCGGTGACCTGGGCCGGACCGGCGAATCGCCGGGCGACGCCGGTCACCGGCCAGATGGCCAGGGTCTCGTCCCGGCCGGCGAGCTTGGCGGCGAGGCTGAGCGCGAGCACGGCGACGCCGACGGCGAGGGCGGCGTGCGAGCACAGCGAGGGCACGCCGCTCAACAGCGACGGCACGCCGCTCAGCGAGGCGGGCCGGCCCGCGAGCGCACCCGCCGGTGAGCCGGGCGCGGAACCCGGCGCGACGACCTCGATCACGCGTTCTCCTCCTGCGGGACCAGCCAGCCGTCGTCGACGCCCAGCCGCAGTTCGGCCGCGAGCGCGGGCGGCCCGCCGGCCGGGCCCCGGGCCGCCGGCGGCGGGCCGGCGCCGGTCAGCAGCCGGGTGAGGTCGGGACTGATCTGGCGGGCCGCGAGCCGGACGTCGTCCACGACGAAGGCGCCGCCGAACGGCATCGGATGCAGGCTGACGCCGGTGCGCAGCCGCCAGGCCATCACCGCGCCCCCGCGTTCATCACCTGCGGGTGGTGCGCGGCCGTGACGCAGAGCCGGTGCAGTGCCTGCGCGTCGGCCAGCACCCGGCTCCCGTCGGCAAGGACCGCGCGCAGCCGGCCGGCGTCGATCCATGGACTGCCCTCGACCTGGGCCAGCAGCCTCGCCCGCTGTTCCTGGGTGGCCAGCCGCCGGGTGACGAACGCCGCGGCCAGCAGGCGGTCGCGTTCGTCCGGCGTGACATCGGCCGGCAGCCACCCGTCCGGGATCAGCGCGCGCAGCAGCGGCGTGGTACGGAGGTAGCCGTCGCGGCGGCGGACCCGCGACCGGCCTTGCCAAGCGAGCAGCACGGCCGCGCCGAGCACCACGGGATGCGCACAGATCAGCACGGGCGTCAGGCGTGGATCACCGGGGGCCGGCGGCGGGACGCGTTCGAGCCCTTCGATGACGGCCTGGACCGCGCCGGCGCCGGGAACCGGTTCTGCCTGCTCCCTGGGATCGTCGCCGGCCGGGATCAGGTGACTCGGGGTCCGCCCGGAGGTGACGGCCACGCCCGCGTGCGCCACCAGTGGTGAGATCCACCCGCCTGGCCCCGAGTCGTGCCCGTGCCCGTGCCCGTGGTCGTGGTCGCCTTCGTGGTCGTGGCCCTTGACGTGGGGTCGCGAGGGCTGGGGCGCGGACATGCCGTCGTCGCGCGGTGGATGCCACGCCCGCCACCCGGGCTCCCCGAAGAGCGCGGGAAACGGAGAGGCCGTGGTGAGCTGCAGCCATCCGGTGCGCAGCCGGCCCGTCTTCGATTGTCCCCCGGCCAGCATCCTGACCAGGCCCGCCCCGCTGAGCAGCGGCACCGCGGCCAACCCCGCATGGGCGAGCAGGTCGGGTGCGGGCGGCCAGGGATCGGTGTCATGCGGGAAGCCGTACTGCGGGCCGTCCACGACCCGCCGCCAGTGCGCCGTGCCGTCCACCACAATGGCGTCGGCGGCCAGCCGGCCGCGCCGCCGGTCGAGCACCGGCACCTCCAGGTGGACGTGCAGCCGCCGCAGCCGCGCCGAGCCGACCGACGCCAGCGCCGCCGCGCCGAGCCCGCCGCCGTCGCCGATCATGCCGTCTGTGCGCGCGGTGTCGAGGACGTCCACGATGGCGTGCCGCAGCGCGCGCCGTACCGCCTCCCGCGGGTCGGCCGGCCGGCCGATGAGCCGGGAGGCGTGGTCGACCAGTTCGGCGGGGTCGAGCTCGTGCAGGCTCAACCGCTCCCTGCCGCCGGTCACGGCCAGCGTGGTGCCGCAGGCCAGCTGGAAGACGCCTTCGTACGGGGTGAGCGGCATGGGCAGCGGCTGCCCGGCCAGCGTGGCGGCGACGACGGCGGACCAGACCGGCGGCCCGGCGCCGCTCTCGGCGCCGGCCAGGTCGTCGAGATCGGTGGAGAACCGGATGACGCGGTCGGCCGAGCCGGCGCCCCTGGTGACGGCGTAGTACAGCCTGGTCTGCGACAGGGCGCCCCTGCCGAGGATGCCGGCGGCCGGGTCGACCCACGTCTGGGCGAGGCGTCCCGCGGAGGCGAACAGCCCGACGGCGGCCACGCTCCCCGGCGCACCAGGCGGTGCCGGCGGCACCGGGTGGCGCCCGCCGCACGAGCACACGGTCTCGGCCTTCATCCGTACGCGCGTGGCCGTTCCGGCGAAGCCGACGGTCGTGCCGCCCGCGGAACACACCGTGGTGCGTGCCGGCGAGTCCACCTCGGTCATCGCGCCGCTCGCGACGATTCCAGCAAGCACATGGACCGAACGATGTCACGGGATCTTTCCCGGCGGCCGCTCGTATTGTCCAAGGCCAGACAAATTCGAGGCAGCGCTTGATTTTCCCGGCCACGTGTCACACTGCCAAGCCGGCACCGCCAACGCGGGGCCGTAGGAAACGGGGGAAACAATGGGCAGCGGCCGGCGGCGACGGCGATATGGCGAGATGTGGCGGTTGTTGGTGTTCGGCGCCGCCATGGCCTGGCGGGCCGACAGGCGCCGCGTGGCGATGGTCGCGATCCTGCAGGTGGCACAGTCGATCGGGCTCGGCGGGATCCTGCTCGGCGGGCGCGGCGTGGCGGCCGGTCTGATCG
Organism: Streptosporangiaceae bacterium; assembly: GCA_036378315.1. Taxonomy (GTDB): domain Bacteria; phylum Actinomycetota; class Actinomycetes; order Streptosporangiales; family Streptosporangiaceae; genus CALAED01. The sequence goes on from DASUWU010000201.1 coordinate 17,057, forward strand.
GATCCGGCGGGCACACCGCCGATATGTCCCGTGCCGGGATATCCGCGCTTCTCGTGCTGGCGCTGGCCTTTGTCAACAGCGTTCTCAATATCGCCGGAATGGTCCAGCAGGCGGTACTAAGAGTCGGCATCGAACGCGATGCGGTGCAGGCCGTGACCGGGGCAGCGGCGGGCACCGAACTCGTCGAATTCGAACGTCCGGGATTTCACGACAAAGTCAGGCTCGCCCTCGTCGCCGCCCAGATCCACGCGCCCAACCTGCCGTTCACCGTGATGACGGCGACGCGCGCCGCGCTGACCATGGTGACGCTCACCGTCGCGCTCGTCGCCATGGCGTGGTGGCTGCTCCCGCTGCTGCTCGCGGCGGCGATCCCCTCGGTCAGGGTCGCGTTGCTGCGGCAGCGGGCGCACTTCGACCTGCAGCGCGAGCTCACCGAGAACCAGCGCACCGCCGGCTACCTCACCCAGCTCCTCACCGGCCGGGACGAGGCCAAGGAACTGCGCGCCTTCGGTCTGGGCCGCGTCTTCTTCGACCGGCTGGCCGCCTGCTATGCCCGCACCCTCGCCGCGGAGACCGCGCTGCGCCGCCGCTTCCTGTGGAAGGACATCCTGGCCAGGCTCAGCGGGAACGCGGTGGCCGCCGCGGCGGTCGGCGGCCTGATCGCCGCGGCCGCCTCCGGCGCGATCGACACCCCCACCGCCCTCACCGCGCTCGGCGGCCTGCTCGTCGGCGTCCAGCAGGGCATCATGATCACCTCGGTGCTCGGGGCGTCGGGGGAGTCGATCCGCTACCTCGACGCGCTGCGCGGCTTCACCACCGCCGACGCCGCGCCGCCGCCGAGGCCACGGCCGCCGGCCGTCGCGGCGGAGCCCTTCGCGGTGCTTGAGGCCAGGAACCTGTCGTTCACCTACCCCACCGGGCACCGCCCCGCCGTCGACGGCGTCTCGATGCGGCTGCGCGCCGGCGAGGTGGTCGCGCTCGTCGGCACGAACGGCTCGGGCAAGACGACGCTGGCGAAGCTCCTCACGGGCCTCTACCGGCCCGACTCCGGCGAGCTGCTGGTCAACGGCGGTCCGGTCGCCGACCCCGCCGAGCTGCGGGCGCTGTCCACCGTCCTGTTCCAGGACTTCCTGCGCTACAAGCTGTCCGTGGCCGAGAACATCGGGCTCGGCGACCCCGCCCTGCGGGGCGACAGGGAACGCGTCGCCGAAGCCGCCAGGCGGGCCGGGGCCGCCGGCGTCATCGCCGACCTGCCCGGCCGGTACGAGGCGCTGCTCGGCGCCGAGTTCAGCGGCGGCACCGACCTGTCGCCCGGGCAGTGGCAGCGCGTCGCGCTCGCCCGCGCCTGCTTCCGGGCCGCGCCGCTGGTCGTGCTGGACGAACCGACGGCGGCGATGGACGCCCGCGCCGAGGCCGCCCTGTTCGCGGACATCCGCGAGATGTTCGCCGGCCGTGCGGTGCTGCTGATCTCGCACCGGTTCTCCAGCGTGCGCTCAGCGGACCTGATCCACGTCCTCGACCGCGGCCGCGTCATCGAGACCGGCGACCACGACGAGCTGATGCTGGCCGGCGGCGTGTACGCCGAACTCTTCCGCGCCCAGGCCGCCGCCTACCTCGACGCCGCCCACCTCGACGCCGCCCACCTCGGCGCCGCCCACCTCGGCGGGGCCGGCCCGGTTCAGGTCCGGACCCCTGATGGATCGTAGGGACCACTGGTAGAAAGGGGTCTCATGGAGCTCAGCGTCGTCGTCGCCGGCCGTCCGGGCCGGCCGGCCGGTGAAGACCTCTACACCGGCGCGCTGGCCGACCGGCTCGGCTACCGCGAGCTGTGGATCGGCGACGGGTTCGTCTGGGACGCCTTCACGCTCGCCAGCGCGATCGGCCTGGCCACCAGCCGGATCCCGCTGACGGTCGGGCCGATCCCGGTGGCCGTCCGCGACCCGGCGACGATCGCCCGCGCCGCGGCCTCGGTCGCCGCCATCGTGCGCCGCCCGGTCGGCGTCGCGCTCGGCACCTCGAGCGCGCGCGTCGTCGAGCGCATGCACGGCCGGTCGCGGCGCCGCGCCGCCACCGCGCTGGCCGAAAGCGCCCGAGCCGTGCGTACGCTGCTCGGCGGCGAACCCGCCGACGCCGACGGCGAGGTGGTCTCGGCGCACTACCGGCTGCGGCTGTCCCCGCCGGACGCCCCGCCCGGCGGGGGGCTCACCGTGGCCGCGTTCGGCGACCGGGCCATCGCGGTCGCGGCCGAGCAGGCCGACCGCATGGTGCTCGACCTCGTCTCTCCCGAGCTGGCCGGCGAGTTCCGGGCGAAGCTCGACGCGGCGGCGCGGCTGGCCGGCCGCCCCGCGCCGCGGCTGGCCGCCTGGCTGCCGGCCGCGGTCGACCCGGATCCCGACTCCTACGCCCAGGTCATGTACGGCCTCGTCGGGTACCTCGAAGTCGCCGGCTACGGCGAGATGTTCACCGCCGCCGGGTTCGGCAAGGCGGTCGAGCTGGCGGCGGCCGGCGCCGACGTCAAGGAGCTGCTCACCGCGCTGCCGCTCGACGCGGCGCGCACCGTCGGCCTGGTCGGCGACGCCGAGGCCGTCCGGGCCCGCATCGCCGAGTACGCCGCCGCCGGGCTCGACGAGATCGCGCTCGTGCCCGCCACGGCGGGCGACCCGGGCGGCGAACGCACCCTCACCGCGCTGGCGTCCTGAGGACCGCAACCACCTGGGCGTGCGACATCCGATCCGGCGCGGGCCCGGGCCGGCCGCGTGAAAACACGGATGAAACACCTGATGCCCGGAAACGGGTGGAAATGTCACAAGTTCCGCATCAATTTAATGATCGGGCTTGCCTCATCCGATCCGCCGCCGACATCCTTCGCGAGGCGGCCGCGCCTTGACCGGAGTTTTACCGACGAGAGCCGGCCCGGCCACGGCCGCGCCGCCGCCAGTCACAGGGTCTTCGAGAAAGGACTGGTGGATGCCTCGAGACGGACGGCGACGTCGGGCGCTGGCCATCACAGCGATGGCGCTCCCCCTGGTGACCGCCGCCGCGGTCGCCATTCCGGGAAGCAGCGCCAGCGCCGCGGACAACCGCGACCCCATCGCCGGGACCAAGCCGGCCTGGGCGACGAATGCCGCGCGCACCACGGCGACGGCCAAGACCGACGACGTCCAGCAGATCGACGCGCGGGTGTGGTTGTCCGGACGCGATCCGCAGGCCATGACGGCCTATGCGCAGGCGGTGTCCGACCCGCGCAGCTCCCTCTACCGGCACTTCCTGACGCCGGCGCAGTTCAACCAGCGGTTCGGCCCGACCTCGCAGCAGATCAGCGAGGTCACCTCCTGGCTCAGGTCGGCCGGCCTCACGGTGACCGAGCAGAACAGCCACTACGTACGCGTCAGGGGCACGCTGGCCAAGGCCACCAAGGCGTTCGGCGTGAGCTTCGGCGCCTACAAGGTCGAGGGCAAGGTCGAGCGGGCGCCGCAGCAGGACGCGTCGGTGCCGGCGGCCGTCTCGTCCTCGGTGCTCACCGTCACCGGGCTCGACTCCCGCCAGGCGCTGCGCCGGCCCGCTGAGACGTTGCCGCCGCCCGAGCCCAACTTCTGGGTGGCCGGACCCTGCGCGAGCTACTACGGGCAGAAGGTCGCCACCGACAAGCCGGCCGCCTACGGCAAGCACCAGCCGTACGCCATGTGCGGCCTCACCCCCAAGCAGCTGCGCGGCGCGTACGGCGTCACCGGCAGCGGGCTGACCGGCAAGGGCGTGACCGTCGCCGTCGTCGACGCGTACGCGCTGTCGACCATGAGGAAAGACGCCAACACCTACGCCGTCCGGCACGGCGACAAGCCGTTCCGCGCCGGCCAGTACCGCGAGGTGCTGCCGGACACGTTCGACAACGTCGACGCGTGCGGCGCGGCCGGCTGGTACGGCGAGGAGGCGCTCGACATCGAGTCGGTGCACGCCATGGCGCCCGACGCGAACGTCACCTACGTCGCCGGCCGCAACTGCATCGACGGGCTCGACGAGGCGATGCTCAAGATCGTGGACAACCACCTCGCCGACATCGTCAGCAACTCGTGGGGCGACCTCACCGAGCACTACACGATGGCGCTGATCAAGTCCGAGGAGCAGATCTTCAAGCAGGGCGCGATCGAGGGCATCGGGTTCTACTTCTCTTCCGGTGACTGCGGCTACGAGGCGCCGGGCACGCCGTGCCAGGCCAGGTACGGGGACTTCCCGTCGCACCAGCGGCAGGTCGACCTGCCCACCTCCGACCCCTGGGTGACGTCGGTCGGCGGCACCACGCTCGCGGTCGGCGCGAGGAACGACTACAAGTTCGAGACCGGCTGGGGGCAGCTGAACGTCAACCTGTCCGCGGACGGCAAGACGTGGACGCCGACCCCGCCGGGCCCGTACCCCGACACCTACGTCGCGGGCGCCGGCGGCGGCACGAGCACGTGGTTCCGGCAGCCGGTCTACCAGATGGGGACGGTGCCGCGGTCGCTGTCGACGGCGCTGCCCGACGGCACGACGAGCAAGCGGCCGATGCGGGTTGTTCCGGACATCGGCGCACTCGCCGACCCGACCACCGGGTTCAGGTTCGGGATGACCTCGCAGCTGCCCGACGGTTCGTTCGGCTTCGCCGAGAGCCGCATCGGCGGGACCAGCCTGGCCTGCCCGATGATCGCCGGTGTTCAGGCGCTCGCCCAGCAGGCGCAGGGCGGGATGCCGATCGGCTTCGCCAACCCGGCGATCTACCTGCGGGCCGGGAGCCGGGCGTTCCACGACGTGACCGACCACCCGCTCGGCTCGACGCCGGTCGCGTTCGTCCGTACCGACTACACCGACCCGTTCGCCAAGCAGGGCCCGCTCGTCTTCCACCTGCGGACGGAAGGCATCAACGGCGAGGGCGCCGACGCGCTGCACGCCACGCGCGGCTACGACAACGTGACGGGCGTCGGCACGCCGACCCGGCAGTACGTCGAGTCCTTCGGCCGCTGACGGGAGCCGCCCTGGTTCTCGCGCGGCGGAGCTCGCGAACGATCAACAGGAAGCCCGGGCCTGGACCGCAGGCCCGGGCTTCCGGCCTTCCGTTCGTCACCGGTCCGGCGCTGACAAATGTCATGGCGAAGCCGGGATCGGCGACACTAAGCCGGCGGGCCTGGCGTTCCTAGCGTTGGAGACATGAACGCCATCGTCTTCGCGAACGTCTCCAAGAGCTACGGCAGGGTGACGGCCGTCCGATCGCTCGACCTCACCATCGACGCCGGCCGCACCGTCGCGCTGCTCGGCCCGAACGGCGCCGGCAAGAGCACGTCGATCGCCATGTTGCTCGGGCTCACCCAGCCGGACTCCGGCACTGTGCGCGTCTTCGGCCGCACGCCGGACGCCGCCGTCGCCGCCGGGGTGGTCGGCGCGATGCTGCAGGACGGCGCGCTGGTCCCTGGCCTGACCGTACGGGAGCTCGTCGACTTCGTCCGCAACCTCTACCCGGAGCCGCTCGGCCGGGACGAGGTGCTCCGCATCGCCGGCCTGACCGAGCTGGCCGGGCGCCGCGCCGACCGGCTGTCCGGCGGGCAGGCGCAGCGGGTCAGGTTCGCGATCGCCATCGCCGGCGCGCCGCGGCTGCTGGTCCTCGACGAGCCGACGGCGGCGATGGACGTCGAGTCGCGCCGCGCCTTCTGGGCGAGCATGCGCGCGTACGCGGCCGGCGGCCGGACGATCCTGTTCGCCACCCACTACCTCGAAGAGGCGGACGAGAACGCCGACCGCGTCGTCGTCATGGCCGGCGGGCGGGTGGTCGGCGACGGCACCGCCACCGAGATCAAGGCCAGGACGGGGGGCAGCACGATCAGGTTCACCCTCGACGGTCCGTCCACGGCCGGGCTCGACCGGCTGCCCGGCGTGACCGCCGTCGAGGTCCACGGCTCCACGGTGCTGCTGCGCACCACCGATGCCGACGCCACCGCGCAGGCGGTCTACACCTCTGGACTGCCGGTCCGCGGCATCGAGGTCAGGGCCGCCGACCTGGAGTCCGCCTTCCTCGACCTCACCCGTACGAAGGGACATTGATCGTCATGCTCGGATACCTGCGTCTCGAACTGCGGCGGATGTTCCGCGACCGGCGGTTCGTCTTCTTCACCATCGCCGTCCCGGTCGGCTTCTACCTGCTGTGGTCGAACACGTTCGGCGGCGCCGACGCCGAGCCGTCCACCGGGCTGCCCGCCCAGGTGCACCTGATGGTGTCGATGGCCGCGTTCGGCGCGATCGGCGCCGCGCTGACCACGACCGGCCCCCGGCTGGCCGCCGAGCTGCAAAGCGGCTGGCTGCGGCAGCTCCAGGCCACTCCGCTGCCCCGCCGAACGGTGATCTTCACCAAGATTTTCGCCTCGATGGTGCTCGCGCTGCCGCCGCTGGTCCTGGTGAGCCTGGTCGCCGCGCTGACCCAGGACGTCCGCCTGCCGGCCGCCGAATGGATCGGCATGATCGCGCTGATGTGGCTCGCCACGCTGCCGTTCGCCGCCCTCGGCACCATCATCGGTTCGCTGGCCGGCGGCGACGCCAGCCAGCCCGTCACGGTCGGGACCTACCTCACGCTGTCGGCCCTCGGCGGGCTGTGGATGCCGCTCGACGAGCTGCCGGGCGGGCTGCGCGCCGTCGCGCACTGGCTGCCGTCGAGCCGGTTCGCCCAGATCGGATGGGACGTGGTCGGCGGACACGCCCCCGCGGCCGCCGTGGGACTCGTCCTGGCCGGGTGGACCCTCGCGCTGGGCGGCGGTGCGGTCGCCGCCTACCGCCGGGCTACGTTGAGTGCGTGATGACGGCACAGCTCCTCGCGCTGGGCGACGACGAGGCGGGCGGCGGCACGCCTCGCCGTCGCCGCGTGTTCGGCCTGTCCATCGGCCTGCTCTACCTCATCCCGGTGGGCAAGGTGGTCGCCGACTACTCGGGCACCAAGCTCGTCTTCGCGGCGGTCGGGCTCGCCTTTCTCGTCGCCGCCTACCTCGGCGCGGCGCTGAGCGTCGGCAGCTGGATGGACCCGACGCCCTGGTACGGCTGGACGGTGGTCGGCGCCTTCACCGCGCTGGTGGTGGTGCTGCCGCTCGTCTTCGGCCAGCACTGGATCGGGCTGCCGGTCTACCTCGGCGTGATCTACGCGATCACGCTGCCGTTCCGGTGGTCCCCGCTGGGCATCGCCGGAGCCGCGGCGCTGGCGTTCGCCCAGTCGCTGCTGCTCGACGCCTCGGTGGGCACGGCGGCGAGCGTCACGCTCACGACGTTCTCCATCGGGCTGATGATGGTGGCCTTCCGGCACGCGCGGGTGCTGGTCGACCAGCTCCGGGCCGCCCGCGGCGAGGTGGCCAGGCTGGCCGCCACAGAAGAGCGGCTGCGCATCGCCCGCGACCTGCACGACCTGCTGGGGCACAGCCTGTCGCTCATCGTGCTGAAGAGCGAGCTGGCCAAGCGGCTGGGCGAGCGCGACCCCGCCCAGGTCACCAGGGAGATCGCCGACATCGAGTCGGTGGCCAGGCAGGCGCTCGCCGACGTGCGCGAGGCGGTGTCCGGCTACCGGCAGCGCACACTCACCGACGAGCTCGACAGCGCCCGCGCGGTGCTCGGCACCGCCGGGGTGGAGGCGATCGTACGGAGGTCGGCCGGCCCGCTGCCCGACCAGCTCGACGGCCTGTTCGGCTGGGCGGTGCGCGAGGCGGTCACCAACGTGGTACGGCACGCCCGCGCCAGCCGCTGCGAGATCACCGTGACCAACGCCGCCGGCCGGGCCGGGCTCGAGGTCGTGGACAACGGCAAGGGGTCGGCCGCGTACGTGCCGGGCAACGGCCTGCTCGGCCTGACCGAACGGATCGAGGCGGCGGGCGGCTCGGTGGAGGCCGGTCCCGGCCCGGCGCCGGGCGGCGGCTTCCGGCTGTCCGTCCAGCTCCCCCGCGCCCCGTCCGCCCAACCAGAACCAGCCGCCTGACGCGCCGCCCGGGTCGCGGGGCCGCAATCGCATACCCCGAGTAGGAAACAGTCGGCCGCCAAGGGGCTGGCGACCTCCGGTGCGATACTTGGCCGCATGCCCCGGCGACCCGCGAAAGACGCCCGCGGCGCGGAGCCATCGACGATGCTGCGCGCGCAGCACGCCGAGGCCACCCGCCGCGCCGTGCTGGCGGCCGCCCGCTCCTCGTTCGGGCGGAAGGGCTATGGCCAGACGTCGGTCGACGAGATCGCGGACGCGGCCAGGGTCACCAAGGGCGCCGTCTACCACCACTTCGCCAGCAAGGAAGCGCTGTTCCGGGCCGTCCTCGCGGAGGTGGAGGCCGAGGCCGAGGCGCGGGCGGCGGAGGCCGCGGACCCGGCGGCGGCGCCGATCGACCAGATCGTGGCCAGGGTGGACGCCTACCTCGACGCCGCGCTCGACGCCGAGATCCGGCGCATCGTGCTGATCGACGGGCCGGCCGTGCTGGGCCAGGAGCTGGAAGCGTCCGCCGACCAGCAGCCGGGGCACGTGGATCTGCGGTCGTTCATCGCCACTTCGATCGCGCGCGGCGAACTGATCGACCTCGACCCCGGCCTGCTCACGCACCTCATCCGCGGCATGGTGGGGCTGAGCGGCCTGCTGATCGCGCACGCCGCCGATCCCGACGAGACCAGAGCCGCGCTCGGCCTGGCACTCCGCGCGATGCTCCCCGGCCTGGCGGCCGCCGCCGGCCAGCGGCGATAACCCGCGACCCCGGCGTACGACCGGTCTTGCCCAAGTCACATACCAGGAGTATGTTTTATACCCATGGAATCCGGAAAGCTGGAAACCCGGCTCGGGACGCTGGCCTGGCGATCGTCGGGTCAGGGGCCGGCGGTCGTCTTCTTCGCCGGGGCACTGGCGAACCATGACCTATGGCGCGACGTCGTCGCCGCGCTCGACGATCGCTACCGCTGCGTCACCATCGACCTCCCGCTGGGCGCGCACCCCTGGCCGCTGTCGCCGGGAGCCGACCGATCTGCCACCTCGCTCGCCCGGTTGCTGCTCGACTGCCTCGAACTGCTCGACCTCGACGACGCCACGGTGGTCGCCAACGACACCGCGGGCGGGCTGCTCCTGCTGTCGCTCGCCACCGGCCACCCCGCCCTCGGGCGCGTCGGCCGTCTCGTCCTGACCAACTGCGAGAGCTACGACCAGTTCCCGCCGGACGCGCTCAAGAAGGCGACGGCGGTGAGCCGCCGCCTGCCCGGGCTCGCCCGAGCGATGCTCAGGACGCAGCTCAGGCTGCAGCTCAGGCTGCCGGCCGTACGGCGCAGAACCCTCGCCGGCGTCACCGCGGCGGGGCTGGACCGCGAACGGGCGGAGTCGTTCCTGGGAGCGGCACGACGTGATCCACGCGTGGCCGGCGACCTGGTCGCCGCCATGGCCGGCTTCCGCCCGCAACTCCTCATCGACGCCGCCGAGGCCATCCCGCGGTTCGACCGGCCCGTCCTGCTGGTCTGGGGCGACGCGTGTGACTTCTTCCCGATGGCACACGCGCGCCGGCTCGCGTCCGATTTCCCCGACGCGACGCTGGTCCCCGTTTCCGGAGCCAAGACGTGGGTCCCGGTCGACGATCCGGCCGCGGTATCGGCCGCCATCGCCGAGTTCGCGCCGGCACCGGCGTCCTGACGGCCGCCGCTGCGGGGTCGCGCGCGGCTACAGTCGTGTCGTGATCCGGGTACTGATCGCCGAAGACCAGGGCATGGTGCGCGGCGCGTTGGCGACGCTGCTCGGGCTCGAGGACGACATCGAGGTCGTGGCCGAGGCCGCGTCCGGCGACGAGGCGCTGGCCGCCGCGGCCAAGGCCACGCCCGACGTGGCGCTGCTCGACATCGAGATGCCCGGCAAGGACGGCATCACGACCGCCGGCGAGCTCCGCACCACGCTGCCCGCCTGCAAGGTGGTGATCCTGACCACCTTCGGCCGGCCGGGCTACCTGCGCCGGGCGATGGAGGCCGGCGCCTCGGCCTTCCTGGTGAAGGACAGCCCGGCCCACGAGCTGGCGGGGGCGATCCGGCGGGTGCTGTCCGGCGAGCGGGTCATCGACCCCGGGCTGGCCGCGGCGGCGCTCAGTGCCGGCCCCAACCCGCTGTCGCCGCGCGAACGCGACGTCCTGGCCGCCGCCGCCGACGGCTCCACGATCAGCGACATCGCCCGGCGGCTGAGCCTGTCGGAAGGCACCGTACGGAACTACCTGTCGGCCGCCATCCAGAAGGTCGGCGCCCGCAACCGCATCGAAGCCGTCCAGACGGCCCAGCGCCAGGGCTGGGTCTGACCATCCCCGGCCGGAGCGGCCGGTGCACTCGCCGAGGTGCGGTTACGTGTGGGGTGGCCGGGGCCCGGCACGGTCTCGTTCGCCGGCGCGGCGGGGTTCCGCCGGGCGGGTGCGCAGGCTGACCGCGGCGACGGCCGCGGCGCCGATGGCGAGGGAGGCGATGACGAGCGCCATCGGGACGGCGGTGTGCGGGCCGGCGATCCCGGCGAGCGGGGCCACGCTGCCGCCGATGGCGAACATGGCCAAGCCGATCAGCGCGGACGCGCTGCCGGCCACCCGGGCCGGCCGGCCGGACAGGGCGAGCGCCATCGCGTTCGGGTTGACGAGGCCCTGCGCCGCCACCACCAGGAACAGGGCGGGCAGCACGCCGGCCAGGCCGGCGCCGGTGAAGACCACGACGACGAGGCCCACGCCGCCGGCGACGACCATGCCGAGGCCGGTGGCCAGCAGCCGGCCGAGCGGCACGCGGCCCGACAGCCGGCCGCCCACCTGGGCGGCGACGACCAGCCCGAGGGCGTTGGACCCGAACACGAGGCTGTAGGCCTGCGGCGACAGGCCGTAGATGTCCTGGAGCACGAACGGCGAGCCGGAGATGTAGGTGAACATCCCGGCGAACGCCATGCCACCGCACAGCGCGTACCCCACGAACGACCAGTCGGAGAGCAGGGTGCGGTAGGTGGTCAGGGAGGCGCGCGGGCCGCCGGTGCCGCGGCCGTCGGGGGGCAGGGTCTCGCGCAGCCCGAACAGCGAGGTGAGGAACAGGACCGCGCCGATGAGACCCAGCACGACGAAGACGCCCGGCCACGGCGCGACCCGCAGCAGCTGCCCGCCGAACACCGGCGCGAGGATGGGGGCGAGGCCGGTGACCAGCATCAGCAGCGCGAAGACGCGGGCGACCGCGGTCCCGTCGTACAGGTCGCGCACGATCGCCCGGCCGATCACGATCCCGGCCGCCCCCGAGGCGCCCTGGACCAGCCGCAGCCCGATCAGCGCCGGTGCGGAGGGGGCGACCGCGCACAGCAGCGACGCGGCGGCGTAGGCGGCCAGCCCGACCAGCAGCGGGCGGCGGCGTCCCAGCACGTCGCTCAGCGGCCCGGCCACGACCTGGCCGACCGCCAGTCCGGCCACGCAGGCCGTCAAGGTGAGCTGGGCCGGCACAGGCCCGGCCGACAGATCGCGGGCGAGCTGCGGCAACGCCGGCAGGTACATGTCCACGGACAGCGGCCCGATGGCCGTGAGCGCGCCCAGGATCACGAGCAGCCGGAACGGCACCTTGGCCGGTCCGGCCCGCCGGCCGGCCTCCTCATCCCCTCCCATACCGGAACAAAGACTATGGGCCGGTGTCATGCAGCGACATAGCGGCATACATGACACCGGCCCATGTCATGGCCGGTGGGACGGCGTCAGAGCGGCGAGACCTCGTCGGCCTGCGGGCCCTTGGGGCCCTGCGTGATCGAGAAGGACACGCGCTGGTCCTCCTCGAGGCTCCGGTAGCCGTTGCTCTTGATCGCCGAGTAGTGGACGAACACGTCCGGGCCGCCGCCGTCCGGCGCGATGAACCCGAAGCCCTTCTCGGCGTTGAACCACTTCACGGTGCCTTCGGACACTCTTCTCTCCTTAGGGAGCGCTACCCGTCCGCCACGTTGGCGAGACCGGGGCTGCGTGACGGAGCGCTTCCCATCCACCGAGACTGCGCGGAGAAATGAGAAAACGCCCGCTGTCGAACTGCTTCCGCGGGCGCTTCACCAAAATAAAACGAACGAGGAACTGCGACTGCAACGGGATCAGATTACTCGGTGCCGCCGGTCTTGCCAAACGCGCCCGTTTCGGCCGGGTGTGTGGCGGGGCCACGCGCCCGTACGCAACCATGGGACCAACCCGCGCGAACCCCCACGAACCCCTATCCAGCCGCAATCTGGAGACGAGATATGTCCGGCGAGATCAGGTTCAATCCCGACCGCATGAGGAAGCACGCCGAGCAGCTGACCTCGGACTTCGTCCCCAAAATCGAAAGCGCGCGGAACCGGCTCAACACCGACGCCGTGATCGAGGGCGGCGATTTCAGCATCACGGGGAACGCGGCCGGCATGGCCTACCCTGGCGCGCTGCAGTTCGCCTTCCAAGATCTCGCCACGCACGAGCGGATGCTCGGGGCGTACGCCAAGAACATCGAGTCGTCGGCCACGCTCTACCAGGCGGCCGAGGAGCACAGCACCGCCCGGCCGGCCGCCGGCGGGGCCGGGCCCGCGGGCTGACCAGGAGGGCGAGCCAACGATGAGCACGTCACTCGGCGCGACGGCGAGCCCGCTCGGCGCCGCGGACTCGATGATGACCATCGCCCAGCGGGAAACCGGGATGTCGATGTACGTCCTGCCCCCGGCGATGTGGATCAACTTCCAGTTCAAGCTCTGCAAGGGCAACCCCGTCACCATCGACAAGGCCGGCCAGGCCTGGCGGGACGCCGCGGAGCAGATCCAGCGGGTCGGCGCCCAGCTCGCGCTGACCGTCGCCGCGATCCCGCGGGAGGACTGGTCGGCCGACGACCGTGCCGCCTACGAGCAGGAGGTCGCGCGGTTCGGCGAGCAGCTCGAGGTCATGTACGCGTTCTGCCGCGCGGTCGGCATCGCGCTCACCGTCTTCGCCTACGCCCTGTTCGCCTACGCGGTGTTCGCCGTCGCCATGGGCACCACGATCGGCGTCCTGGCCGGTGTCGCGGCCGCCGCGCTGGCCAGCGTGGTCGGCGCCGAGCTGTACGCGGAGTGCCTCGAAGTCTCCGCCACCTGTCTCGAGATCACGGCCGGGGCCACCGCGGTCCTCGCCGCCGCGGCGACGGGAGCGGCGGCCGTGTTCCAAGGCGGGGCGATCACGAGCGCGGTCGTCGAGCACGCCAAAGGCGACGGCGCCGCGTTCGGCGATCTCGTCCAGGCCGAAATCACCGGGTCGGCCGCCGCGCTCGCCAACCTGGCCCAGAACGCGGCCAATGCCGGGCTCGCCTACGTCAATCGCGCCGACGACCTGGGCGCGTCGCCGGCCGGCACCTCCAAGGGCAGCCCACTCAAGTCGATCGACCTCGACGCCGACCGGGACAAGGACCGCACGTGGAACGTCGGCGGCACGGCGACGGTCAAGTCCGGCGACGACACGATCACGGCCGGCGGGCACGTCAGGTACGGCGACCAGGGGCTGCAGGGCATCGAGGGTGAGGTGAAGGTCATGCACGGCCAGGTGACCGCCGGCGGCAAGGCCGGCTGGGAACGGAGCCCGGACGGCGGCGACAGCGTCTACGCGGGTGAGAACTACGCCTACGAGCACAAGGGGACCGGCGCCGGGGTCAAGGAGGACGGCGAGGTCAGGGTCCGCGTCGGCGGCGGGCATCCCCGGTTCGACAGCGGCACGATCAACCTCGCCGAGACGTACAGGACCGGCGAGGTGGCCAGGGAGTCGGGCCAGGTCACAGCGGACGACCAGGGGCCGAGCGGCGGCGGGCGTCCGGAGTAGCACGTGAGCGCGTCGCATGAATAGACCGGCGGGGCGAGCAGGCCGGCGGCCGGCGTCCCCGCCCCCGCTGCCGTACCGGCGCCGCCGCACGTCGGCGCGCGCCGGCTGGGGGTTGACCGCCGCCGGCTGGGCGTGCCAGGTGCCCGCCGTGGCCGGCACGATGTACGTCTCCGACATCTTCATGGTGCTGTCCCTGGTCGGCGTCGCCTGCATCGGCCTCGGCGCCTTGCTGCTTCGTGGCAGGGCCACGACGGGAGTGATCCTCGTCGCCCTCTTCGGTGGCATGATCATGGTCGTCGGCGTGATCAACGGCGCCGAGCGGCTCGCCAAGGACCTGTGGGGCGCCACCGCTGTCTGCCATGTGCGCGACGTCCAGCGGAGGGTCACCACGGAGACCGAACGCGACTCCGAAGGCCGGCCGACCGGGCGGCGCACCGTCGTCTTCTACCCGCACACGTTGGCCTGTCCCGACCGCACCTACACGGTGAACGCCGCCCGCCCGCGCGCCGTCGGATCGGCCGTCGAGGTGCGCTACGACCCGCGCGGCGCCGAGCCTCCGGAGTTCACCGACCAGATCGGCGGCGAGTTGACGTTCGGCGCCGCCGCGCTCGGAGTGGGCGGGCTGGCCGAGATCCTGCTGCCCATCGTCGCCTGGCGCCGTGGCGGCCGTACGGGCCAGGCCGCGCGACCGGGCGATCCACCGGGTCCACCTGGCCTCGTCGGTCCTCCTGGTCAGTTCGGGCAGTCTCCTCCGCCGCGGTCGTAGCCGCCGCCGGCAGGATCGGGACGCGTCAGCCGGGTGGCCCGCCGATGTCGCGGAAGCGCTCGGCGGCCTCCCTGGCGCGCCGCTGCTGGACGGTGAGTTCGCGGAGCAGGTCCTTCATCTGGCCGGCGAACGAGTCGCCCATCTTCTCCAGGTGGCGCAGCGCCGTCGCCGGGTCCTGGAACGGCTTGGCGTCCTCCGGGCGCGGCCGCTCACCGGCGTCGCGACCGCCGGCGCCGCCCGCGCCGCCGCCGAAGAGCTCGCCGCCGACCCGGATGAGCTGTTCCTGGAAGTCCTTGGTCGCGGCGTTGACCGCGGCCATGATCTCGCGGCTCAGCTCGGCGGACGTCAGCCGTAGCACGCGCGGGTCCAGGCTGAGCGCGGACAGCCCGCCCGCGTTCGTGAACTCCGCGGTGATCCGGCCGTCGGCCGCCTCACCCCTGCCGATGACCTGGCCGATGCGCTCGCGCATCTCCCGCGCCTTGGCCGTGCCGTCCTCCGCATCGCGCATGATGCGTTCGAGCCCCTCGCCGGCGACGCCGAACTCCGCCAACCCGCCTCCCAGCCACAGCAGCGCGACCGTTTTTTGAAGATCGCGGCGATGAGACTAGCAGCCGGCACCTCGGGCGGACCCCACTTCCGGCGTGCCGGCGGCGGGCGTCGGACGGGGCATGTCGTCGCAAGGACGTCGGGCACAGGTGGACGCGAACCGGTCACGACGACAAAGATCGGTGCGAGAGGGAAGGAGCGGCGACATGGCGGGCGATATGGCGGGCGATATGGCGGGCGACGGCGCGCGGCGGGCCCTGGTCCTGGGCGGCGGCGGGGTGGCCGGCGTCGCCTGGGAGGCCGGCATCATCGTCGGGCTCCAGGAGGCCGGGGTCGATCTGACGGCGGCCGACCTGATCGTCGGCACCTCAGCCGGCTCGATCGTCGGCAGCTTCATCGGCCACGGCGCCGACCTCGCCGAAGCCGTCGAACGCTCAGCCGCGGAGGCGGACAACGAGCCGACGGAGCCGGCCAACGTCGACATGAACGCGGTCATGATCGCGTTCGGCATCCTCTTCGATCCCAGCATCGACCCGCAGGAGGGCCGTGCCCAGGTCGGCAGGCTGGCGCTCGAGGCCCACGTGGACGGCGCCGCGGCACGCCTGGAGCGGGTGGCCAGGCACGTGCCCAGCGCGGACTGGCCCGACCGGCCGCTGCTGATCACCAGCGTCGACACCGCCGACGGCGCGTTCGTCGTCTGGGACCGCGACTCCGGGATACCGCTGCCCACCGCGGTGACCGCGAGCTGCTCGGTGCCGTGCGTGTTTCCGCCGGTCGAGATCAACGGCCACCGCTACATGGACGGCGGCGCCCGCTCGGTGACCAACGCCGACCTGGCCGCCGGCGCCTCGTCCGTGGTCATCGTCGAGCCGCTGGCGTACCTGTCGCCCCGCGAGACGCTGCGCCGCGAGCTGCGCGAGCTCGGCGACGCGAGAGTCGCCCACATCGGACCCGACCAGGCCGCGATCGACGTGTTCGGCGCGAACGTCCTCGACCCGGCGCTGTGGCGCCCCGCCTTCCGCGCGGGCCTGGCCCAGGCCGCGACGTCCGCGCCCGAGGTCCGCGCGGTCTGGCACGCCTGATCACCGCATGCCGGCCGCCCCGGGCGGGCAGTTCACGCTGCCCTCACCGTCTCAGCTGAGCAGCGGGAGGATAAGGAGGTAGATGGCGGCCAGCGCGGCGGACTCGACGCGGGTAAGCCGTCGGTTCCGGGCCAGCAGCGCCCACGCGAGCCCCATCACGCCCACCATCGCCGCGACCACGGCCGCGCTGTCCGGCCGTACGACGGTGGGCGCGGCGAAAGCGATCACGGCGCCGCCCGCCAGGCTGTTGAGCACGTTGCTGCCCAATAGGTTGCCGACCAGCAGGTCGGCCTCCCCGCGCCGCTGCGCATGCAGGCTGGTCACCAGCTCCGGCAGTGAGGTTCCCGCCGCGACCAAGGTGAAGCCGATCACTTGCTGGGACACCCCCAACCGCGCGGCCACATCGGCCCCTCCGGTCACCAGCAGCTGAGCACCGGCCAGCGTCCCGCCCAGCCCGGCCACGGCACGGAGGACCTCGCCCGGCAGCCGATGCGGGTGGGCACCGTCCACGGCCTCCTCGACCTCACCGGCCAACAGGTCGTCCTTCTGTCCTCGGGCGGTTCGAAGCAGCCACGCCAGCGCCGCGGCCAGCAGCACCGTCAGCAGGAGCCCGGCCAGTGCGTTCAGGCCGCGCAGCACGAGCACGGCGAACACCGCCACGGCGCCGACCGACAGCGGCGCCTCGCGGCGCAGGACCGACGACCGGACCAGCAGCGGGCCCGTCAACCCGGCAGCGCCGAGCACGAGCGTCACGTTGATGATGTTGGAGCCGATCAGATTGCCGACCGCGAGGTCACCATGCCCAGCGGCGGCCGCGGAGGTCGACACCAACAGTTCCGGCGCACTGGTCCCCGCACCGATCACGACCACACCGACCAGCACCGCGGACAGGCCAAGACGCCTGGCCACTCGGGCGCAGCCCAGCACTAGATGATCGGCGGCGACCGCCAGCAACGGAACACCCGCGACGACCATGACGACCGGCATCAGCATCGGCACGCACTTCCAGTAGGCGGATTCCCCGCCGACCAGACTTCCCGGCACGCCGGCCACACCGTATCGCGCACGTGCGGGCCGAGTGCACGGAAATAGGCCTCGATGTCGTACGACCCTGTCGCATGCTATGCTGATTATCAGTGATACTGACGATCAGCGGAACGGCTTGAAGGGGCGAGACGAGATGATCTTGGTGACCGGAGGTCTGGGGTTCATCGGCTTCCACACCGTACGGGCGCTGCTCGATCTCGGTGAGAGCTGCGTGCTGGTCCAGCGCCGGACCGCCGCGACGCCGCCCGGCCTCGCCGACGCGCACGTGGCGGTGGAGCAGGCGGACATCACCGACCTGGCGGCGTTGCTCGACGTCGGTGCCCGGCACAAGGTCACCGGCATCGTGCACCTCGCGGGTTCCATGCCCTGGCCGCCCAGCTCCGACGAGCCCATCGAGGCCGCCCGGAAGGCGATCGGCGGCCTGTTCAACGTGCTCGCGGCCGCCCAGCACTGGGGTGTGGAACGCGTGGGCGTCGCGAGCACGATCGGCGTGTACGGCGGCGTCACCGCCGATGGTCCGCTCAGCGAGGACATGCCGCTGCCGATGACCTCAGCCCACGTGATCCCGGCGTTCAAGAAGATCGGCGAGCTGCTCACCGACCACCTGGCCGGCGCCACCGGCATGGAGATCATCAACTACCGGATCGGCGCCATCTGGGGCCCGCGCGGCCACGCCGCCGGCCCCTTCTTCCCGGCTCCACAGCTCGTCCACGCCGCCGCCCGCGGCACCGCGCCCGACCTCTCCGCGCTGCGCCCCCCCGCGTACGCGGAAGACGCGCTCGACCTGTGCTACGTGAAGGACTGCGGCCGGGCCATCGCGCTGCTGCACCTCGCCGACCGGCTCAACCACCGCACCTACAACGTCGCCTCCGGCCGCGCGACGACCAACGCCGAGGTCATCGCCGCGATCAAGAAGGTCGTTCCCGAGGCCCGGATCGAGCTGCCCAGCGGCGGGTCCGGCCGGCAGAGCTACCTCGACATCACCCGCATCCAGCAGGACACCGGCTTCCAGCCCGCCTACGGCACCGAACGCGCGGCCGCCGACTACATCGCCTGGCTGCGGGCGGGCCATGAGCGCTGAGCGTCCTGGCGTCCCGAGCCGTTCCTGGTCCTTGATCACGTGAGCCGTCCCACCAGCCGACAGATCTCGGCGTCGAGGAGTGCCAGGCCGGGCTTGTTCGTGCCGTCCCACCACTCGATCCGCTCCACCTCGTCGTTCGCCGTGAACGGCACGCGACGGGGTAGATCCGCGGCATAGACGGCCGCGTACTCCAGACGCCGATCCGGTATCAGCCGGAAGGTCGCGACGCCGCGGTAGGCCACCGGCGGCGCGGGGTGCCCCGTCTCCTCGACGAACTCGCGAACCGCTGCCGCCCGGGGTGTCTCGCCCGGATCGATCATGCCGCCGGGCAGTTCCCATTGGCGGCGCCGGCGGTTGAGCACCAAGAGCGTGCGGCCCTCGTGGCGGGCCACAACGAGCGCCAACGGGAGCGGGATGGCGGGGTCGAGCCGGTCGAGGTCGTCCTCGGATCCGGCGACGAACTCCAGGAGTTCGTTGCCGTCGGAATCGACAACGAGCGGGGACGGCGTCATGGCGCGGGACGGACGCCGACGGCGTTCCAGGCGTTCTCGGTCTCCCGGAGCTCGTCGCCGCCCGGTCCGTAGCGGCGCTCGGCGGCGGCGATGGTGCGCCGTGCGAAGGTGGCGAAATCGAGCTCTGTGGTGTCGGGGTGGCTTGTGGCCGCGTCGTACCAGATCAGGCCGGCCCGTTCCCAGGCGTATCCGCCGAGCGCGACGGCGAGCCGGTAGAAAGCGTGGCTGGGAATGCCACAGTTGATGTGGACGCCGCCGTTGTCGTTCGTGGTGTCGTTGAAGTCGTCCATGTGCGCCCCCTGCGGATCCTTGCCCAGAACCGGATCGTCGTAGGCGGTGCCTGGCGCCTTGAGAGACCGCAGCCCGATGCCTTTGATGTTCTCGGTGAACATGTTCTCGCCCAGCACCCAGGAAGCCTCCTCTGCGGTCTGGCCGAGATGGTGCTGCACGACGAGCGCACCGAATACGTCGCAGATCGATTCCACCAGCGAGCCGCTCTGCCCGTAAAAGCTCAGGGTTCCTATTTCCGGCACGGAGTGGAACAGCTCGTGCGCCAGGATGTCCAAATTGGTGAAGGACCTGAAGGCGACGTCGTCGCCGTCACCCACCACCACGAGCTGCCCGTTCCAGAAGGCATTGTTGAATCCGCGGCCATAGTGGACCACCGCGCTCAGCGGCTCCGTTCCACCGGTCAGCGAATCGCGACCCAACACCTTGCGGGCGAACTCGGACGTCGCCACCATCGCCTCGTAGGCGTCGTCAACGACGGGATCACCGACCGGCGGGTCACCGGTGGCCCTGAGCAGCGTCACCGCGTCGAGATTCTCCTGGTGACCCGCGTCGTACACGGCGAACCGCTGGCCGCCGGTGACCGACTGCGCGGGGAGAGCCGGATGGCGCAGCGCCTCGGCGGGCAGCCGGGAGCGGGCCGCGGACAACTGTTGCTCGACGTTGCCGCGATCCAGCATCCCGGTGAGGATCATCGGTGGGACGAGTCCGCCCGCAGCGAGCACCGGCGCGGGCGGATCGGCCGTGGGCGCCGCACGGGTGAGCGGCCTCAGCACGCCGTCCAGACTCCCCCGCGGGATCCGCGCCACCTCCCCCGTGGCCCGCAACGCCGCGGCCAGATCGCCGACCGCCCGCTCCAACAGCCGGCCGCGGTACGGCTCACCGAGGTCGGCGCCGGAGGCGATGTAGTGGATGGCCTCCAGCGCCGCATAACCGCTCCTGGCCGCCTCGAAGGTGGCGCTGCGCCGCATCTGCGCCAGCTCCCTGGCGTGCCGATCCCACGCCGTGTACGTCAGCGACGTGGCCGGCCAGATGCCGCTCGCACGGAAGTACGCCACCGGGGCGCCGTTGCGGGTCAGCTCCCCGTAGATCAGCCGGGCCGCGGTCCTGGCACCGGACCGCTCACGCAGGAACCCGCCGACACCAGTGGCCAGGCCGCCGCCGACAGCGCCGATGGCCGCCGCCACCACCGCCCCGAGATCCACACCCGCCATCAGCGCTCCCGTGAGGTCGACGTCATGCTCCCACGCGACCAACCAGGCATCCAAGACGAGTTGGTGGCTCCCTAATGCGTTTGTCAAGCGGCAGTGACTGCGTAGCCGGGGTCGTAGGGGCGCCGGTTACGCAGGATGGCGTGCAGAACGTTGACGCGTCTGCGGGCCAGGGCCAAGACGGCCTGGTGATGGTTTTTGTTCTCGGCTCGTTTCCGCTGGTAGTTGGTCTTGCTGGTGGGGTCGCAGCCGACGGTGATGAACGCGGATTGGTAGAAGACCCGTTTGAGAGCCTTGTCGCCGGCGAAGGATCGCTGCAGGTAGCGGACCTTGCCGGACTGTTTGAGCACGGGCGCCAGGCCCGCGGCGGCGGCGAGCCGGTCGCCGCTGGGGAAGCGGTCGATGCCGCCGGTTATGGCCAGGAATTCTGCGGTGAGGGTGGCCCCCATCCCCGGCAGGCTGCGGATGAGGGCCGCGTCAGGGTGGCGGTCGAGCACCGCCTCGATCCGGGCGTCGATGGTCTTGAGCGCCGCGCGGGCGGCCAGCGCCTCGCCCGCCAGACCGCGGATCAGGTCTGCCGCGACGGCCTCGCCGGGGACGGTGACGCGCTGTTCGTGCGCGGCGGCCAGCGCGGCGTCGGCCAGGGCCTCGATGGCGGCCTGCTTGACCTGCCCGGCCCGCCGCAGGTGGGTGAGCAGACGGCGGCGGCCGGCGGCGCGGATCTCGCCCGGGGCAACGTACCTGGTGAGCAGGTGCAGCCCGGTCTTGGTGGTCACATCCACGACACGTTCCAGGCCGGGGTGGATCGTGACCAGCAGGTCCCGGATCCGCGATGCTCGTCGGGTCTGGTCGGCCACCAGCTCGCTGCGGCGGCCGACCAGCAGCCGCAGCTCCACGTCGTCGTCCCGCATCGCGGTGACGGTGCGCAGGTCATCACGCATCCGCACCTGATCGGCAATCACCTTCGCGTCCTTGGGGTCGCTTTTGTGCTCCCCGCCGGTGGTACCCCGCCGGGCCCGGTTGACCGCCAGGCCGGAGATGTGCACCAGCGTGATCCCGGCCTCCAGCAACATCGCCTCCAACAAAGCGGCGATCCCGCCCAGCAGGTCGATGCCCACCCGGGCCGGGCCGTGCTCGGCCTGCGCCGCCTGCAGCTCCGCGATCAACTCAGCGATCGCCCCAGGAGCGTTGTCGACCTTGTGACTGGCCAGCACCTGCCCGGTCTCGGCCACCTTGATCTCGACCCAGTGGATCTGTTTCGCCACGTCGATGCCTACCGCAAGGGACATGACAGTTCTCCCTCCGGGGAAGGGTGCTTGCCTGGTGTGCGGCTTCCCCCCGCCGACCTTGCCCTACACAGCGATCGATCGCGGTCCCTAATCAGCGGTCAGGAAGAAGCGGCAAGGCAGGGGGCCGAGCCACCTTGGCCATCCGAATGCAGCGTCATGAAAGCCATCCCTGCCTCACCTGCACCACCCGATCGTCCCGCCTCAGCAGAGCCATCGGGCCTCAATCAGGAAGGTAGGGCGTCATGACCGTCGACGACAGCCGGGGAACGGGCACAGGCAACTGGACTGCGACCGTCTCATCCACCGACTACATCCGGACGACGCCATCGACGGCGACGATCATCCGGGCCAACATGTACTACCGGTCCGGCCCGGCAACCGCGGCCCAAGGCGGCGGCACCTTCACCCCCGGACAGCCGACCGCCGCCCAGATCGTCAGCCTCACCGTGCCTCGGGTCGCCTTCTCCCACACCGGCACCAATGTCAACCGATGCAGCTGGATTCCGAACCTGAGGATGCAAATCCCGCCAACCGCAGCACCCGGCAGCTACACCGGCATCATCACGCAATCGGTAGCCTAGCTGCGCTGACGGCCGGTGGCCGCTGAACATGATCGACTCCGAAAGGATCAACCTCGACACGAGGGTGCAGGCGTGCTGGGCCCTGGTGAACGCCGCCCCACGCATGCCCGTATCCGTCCCCGACACCATGCTCGACATCTGCCGCCGACGGTCATTCGGCCCGCAGTCGGTCACCGCCTTGCGCGCCGCGGTCGCCGCATGCGGCCGGGCCGGACGCATGGAGCCGCTGCGGGCCCTCCGCGAAGATCGATCCCTGCCGGTTCCGGTCCGGGACGAGTGCCGCTGGTGGACTGCTCTGCCGCCCTATATCCGCCATTCCGCCGGACGCCGTGGCACACTTCGTTGATCACGAGGCGGGCCAGGGGGTATGACGCATGACCGATCGGCCGGCCAGGCGAACGCAGGAGCAACGACGTGCCGAGACCGAGCGGCGCGTGCTGGACGCGGCGATGGCGCTCATCGCGCGCAGCGGGTCTCGTGCCGTCACGCTCGCCGAGGTCGGGGAGGCCGCCGGGTACAGCCGCGGCATCGTCTACCACCATTTCGGCAGCCGGGAACGGCTGTTGGAAGCCGTGGTCGACGAGGCGCAGCGGTTCGACGTCCCCGCCTATCAGGGAGACGGCCTGGACCACCTGGTGCGGATCATCGAGGCGTACCTGCGCAACGTCGTGCGGCGGACACCGTCGGCGCGCGCGTTCCTGCAACTGTGGGGCGAGGCGATCGCGGCCGACCCCGTGTTGGCTCCGCTGTTCGCCCGCAGGGACGCCGACTTCCGGCAGCTCCTGGCGAACGTGGTCCGCCAGGGCGTCGCCGACGGGTCCATCCGACCCGACGTGAACCCGGCCGCGGCCGCCGTGCTGATCGTCGCCCTGGTCCGCGGGACCGGGCTGCAACTCATCGCCCAACCTCCGGTTCGCGACGTCCCCGCCCTCATCCACGAGGCGACGCGCTCGGTACGCGCGGCATTCGCTGTCACGTAGCTTCCGGCAGTGGTCTCCCGCACTTGCCGCTGTTACACTTACTTGCGTACATGCACGCAAATAAGGAGCGATGATGCCTGTTCCTCTGGTACTCGTGCACGGCAATCCGGAGAGCGCCGGCGTATGGGGACCGCTGATCGCCGCGCTCGACCGGGACGACGCGGTTTCGCTGTCCCCGCCCGGCTTCGGGGTGCCCGCGTCGAACGACTTCTCCGCCACCGTCGAGGGCTACCGCGATTGGCTCGCCGCGCGGCTGGAGCAGTTCCGGGAACCCGTCGATCTCGTCGGCCACGACTGGGGTGGCGCGCACGTCGCCCAGATCGCGATGACCCGCCCGGATCTGATCCGCAGTTGGGCATCGGACGCACTCGGCCTCTTCCACCCGGACTATGTCTGGCACCCGCGGGCCCAGGTATGGCAACAGGAAGGGGCAGGCGAGGCCTCGGTGAAGGAACTCTACGGCGGCACGCTGGCGCAGCGACTGGAGGTCGTCGGCGCGCTCGGGATGACCGGCCCGGCCGCGGAACGCGTGGCCGCCGGGATGGACGACGGCATGGGCCGGGCGGTGCTCTCGCTCCTGCGGTCGGCCGTCCAGCCCGTGATGGCCGACGCGGGCCGCGGCCTCGCGAAAGCGCGCCAGCGACCCGGCCTGGCCCTGATCGCCCTCGCCGACGCCGAACAAGCCAGTGGAACGCCTGCGCAGCACCGGTCCGCAGGCGAGGCCGCCGGTGCCGAGATCGCCGAACTCCCCAATGTCGGGCACTGGTGGCCGGTTACGGACCCGCACCCGGTGGCGCGCGCCCTGACCGCATTCTGGTCCCGTGTGAACGGTTAGTTCCGCCTACGCCGACACTCACAGCCCCGGATCAACCGCTGCGGTCGCCCCCGGCCCGCCAGAAGTGCACGCGGTCACGGGCTTCCGCTGGAGGTCTCAACCGCGCACCGAGATGATGCCCGCCTCGACGGGCGCGGACTTTCCGAACTGCGCTCCCGTGATGACGAAGACCAGGCCACGGTTCCGGCGGCTCCCGGGGCCATCTAGCGCGATGGTGTACCGGCTGTACCCGGCCGGGATCGGCGAGGACAGCCGCGTCCATTTCCTGGGGTTGCCGAGGTGGCGGTTGATGAAGAAGTCCTGGTCGTCGTTGTCGGTGACGAGGATCGTTCCGTACGGGCCGCCCGAATCCGACCACGACACCACGGGGGCCGCATTCGGGGCGTAACCGTCCTGGTCGAGGAGCGGGATGTCCCTGGAGAACCGGAAGGACTCCGGGTCCTTCGCGATCCGGTAGTGCACGTGATAGGTGTAGTTGGCCTGATCGGGGTTATCGGGATCCACGGGCGCCCCGAATTCGTAGGTCATGATCCACAGGTCCCCCCTCAGCCGCGCCAGGGTGGTCATGCCAGGCCGCTCGGGGTACGCCGTTCCGGTCGCGTCGTCGACGACAGGACCCCACGTGCGCAGGTCCGTGCTGGTCTGATGGGCGAGCTTTTGACCGAAGTTCGGGTCCCGCTGGTCGGAGTAGTAGCAGATCAGCTTGTTGTTGTGCAGCAGCAGGAACGGCTCCCAGACCGGTGTCGCGCCGTTCGTCGTGTCGGGCGGTCCGCCCTGGGCCACCGTGCTCAGGAACTGCCAGGTGAGGCCGCCATCTGTGCTGGCGTAGAGCTGGATGCTGGTGCTGGTGAAGTTACCCAGCGAATTGCACGCGAAAAGCAGTGCTCCCTTGGGCAAGCCCGCGAACGCACGGGGCAGCTCGTACAGGAACGGCTGAAGACAGAATCCGGCAGTGGGCACGCTGCTCTGCTTCTGCCAGGTGCGGCCATCGTCGTCGCTCCGGTAGAGAGGGAAGCCCGGACCGCCTCCACCTTGGAATGTCGCGAGCAGAGTCCGCGATCCCCCAGGCTGCGCGGTGCTGAGGCGCACAGCACGAGCGTAGGACGCACGTCCGCCCGGGTTCGCCACAACAACGGGCCCGAACGGAACCTCTCCACGCAATGCGCCCGAACTCTTCGTGTCCGCGAACGCCGTCCCGGCCAGTCCCAACGTCGTCCCAGCAGCAACAGATGCCCCTGCGCCGAGGAACATCCGGCGTGAGAGATGCGAACCACGAGTGGTCGGATCATCCGCGGGGGATGCGTGGCGATACTGCACGACGACGACCTCCCGTAAAGCCCCGCCGAACTACTTAGTCTAGTTAATGAACTAAACTCGCCAGCTTGGGCCACTGTCAAGAACAGAACACGACATTTACACTGCGTATAGCGGAGTGCAGGGTGTATACGATTGGTGAAATGAGCAC
>DASUWU010000202.1:0-39915 GCA_036378315.1 Streptosporangiaceae bacterium
GGACCGCCCGGACGCGGCGGCATCGCCGACGGGTTCGGGCGCGGGCCGCCGGCGCCTGGTGCGCCACGACCGCCGCCCGGACGCGGCGGCCGGTCGCCGCCGTCCTGGCCGCGGCCGCCAGGCCCGGGACGCGGACCGCCACCGGTACGCGGGCCGGGACGCGGGCCGGGCTTGGGCGCGCCCATGCCGGTCGCGGTCGAGCTGAACGGGTTGTTGCCGGGACGCGGACCGGAGGGTCGCCGCTCGCCGCCGCCCGGTCGCCGGTCACCGCCCGGCCGGCGCTCTCCGCCGGACCTGGGGCCGGGACGCGGGCCCGGCTTCGGCGCGTGCGGCCGCTCGGCGCCGGGCCGATCGGTCGGCGCCGGACCGGACGGGCCGCCGCCGGACGGGCCGGCCGGACCGGACGGGCCGCCGGGGCCGCCCGTCCCAGGACGCGCGCCGCTCGGCCGGGGACCCGGCTTGGGCATGGTGTGACCCGGCCCGGGCTCGGCGGCCTTTGGCTCGGCCGGCTGGGCCGGCTGGGAGGATCGGGATGCGACGGGGCGAGCGCCGTCGGCGCTCACGGGAGGCTTCGGAGCCATGGGCTTGGGAGCCGACGGCTTCGCGCCCCCTTGCTTCGCCGCCCCTGGCTTGGCCGCCGGGGCCTTGGCCTGGACCGGCTTCGCCGCATGCGCGTTGGATGTGGCCGCCTTGTTGGGCGCGGCCCCGCCCTTGGCGCCCGCCTTACCGTCGGCGAACGCTTCTTGAAGTCTGCGAACGACCGGCGCCTCGATCGTCGAGGAAGCCGACCGCACGAACTCGCCCATCTCTTGGAGCTTGGCCATGACGGCCTTGCTCTCAACTCCGAATTCTTTGGCGAGCTCGTATACCCGGACCTTTGCCACTGCACTCCCTACTCGGCCCGGGGAGACTTCCTCGGACCGTCGTTACCTTGCCGTGTTCATCGCCGCGTGCTCATCGAGCGCTCATCGCAATCTCGACCCGCTTCCGACTTGACATCGTTTCCGTCTGGTTCATCCGTTCCGCCGCTCGGCCGGCGCCTCGAGGTAGGCCCTGAGCATGCGCAAATCAAGCGGCCCCGCCTGGCGAAACGCCCGCGGGAACGCCCGACGACGCTCACCCATCTCGAGACACCCCAGGTCGGGGTGTAGAGAGGCACCCCGACCCGGCAGCCGCCCGCCGGGGTCAGGGATCACCGAACCCTCGACCACCACCAGGCGCAGCAGGTCGGACTTGGCCGCGCGAACCCGGCAGCCCACGCACGTGCGCAACGGGGCCGCTCGGCCACGAGTCATGAGTCTACCGCGCCGACGCGTCGGCGGGACCTGCCGCATGTTCCCCTGAAGACGATGATCCGCTTTGCTCCGCGGCGCCGGCGCCCGAGCCCTGCTCGTCGCCGCCCTGCTCGTCGCCGCCCTGATCGCGGGCGTCCTGCTCGCGGGCGCCCTGCTCGTCGCCGCCGGGACCGCTGTCCCCCGGCTCGCTGTCCCCGGGGTCGGTGTCGGGCCGGATGTCGATGCGCCACCCGGTCAGCCTCGCGGCGAGACGGGCGTTCTGCCCCTCCTTGCCGATGGCGAGCGACAGCTGGTAGTCGGGCACGATGACGCGGGCCACCCGGCCCTCCTCGTCGAGCACCCGGACGGTGTTGACCCGCGCCGGCGAGAGGGCGTTGCCGACGAACGTGGCCGGGTCGTCCGACCAGTCGACGATGTCGATCTTCTCGCCGTGCAGCTCGTGCATGACGTTCCTGACCCGGCTGCCGAGCGGGCCGATGCAGGCGCCCTTGGCGTTGACACCCGGCTTCCGCGACCGCACCGCGATCTTGGTGCGGTGGCCGGCCTCGCGGGCGATCGCGGCGATCTCCACGGTGCCGTCGGCGATCTCCGGAACCTCCAGGGCGAACAACTTGCGCACGAGGTTGGGATGGGTGCGCGACAAGGTGATCGACGGCCCGCGGTGGCCCTTGCGGACCTGCAGCACGTACGCGCGGATCCGCTCGCCGTGCGCGTAGGTCTCGCCCGGCACCTGCTCGGCCGGTGGCAGGATCGCCTCGATCTTGCCGAGATCCACTAGCACGTTCCGCGGGTCACGACCCTGCTGGATGATCCCGGCGACGATGTCGCCCTCGCGTCCGGCGTACTCGCCGAGCGTGAGCTCGTCCTCGGCGTCGCGCAGCCGCTGCAGGATCACCTGCTTGGCGGTCGTCGCGGCTATACGTCCGAACCCCGAGGGGGTGTCGTCGTATTCCCGCACCGTGTCGCCCTCGTCGTCGGTCTCGGCCGCCCAGACCGTGACGTGGCCGCTGGATCGGTCGAGCTCGACGCGCGCGTGCGGCGCCGCACCCTCCGTCCTGTGGTAGGCGATGAGCAGCGCGTCCTCGATCGCCTTGACGACCAGGTCGAGCGAGATGTCCTTTTCGCTTTCGAGGGACCGCAGGGCGGTCATGTCGATGTCCACGAGGCTCCCCCCTTTAATCCTCGTCAGTCCCGGCCGGGTCGCCGGCCTCGTCCCGGCGGAACTCCACCAGGACCCGACCGCGACCCAGCTCGCCGAGGCCGACCCGGCGCAGGCTCGGCGCCCGCTCCGGCTCGCCGCCGGAGCCGCGCCGCCGCGGCGCGGTGTCGATCGCGGTGTCGAAGACGACCGCCTCGTCGTCGGCGCTCACGACCCGCCCCTCGATCTCGCCCCCGGCGACGAGCGGCGCGCGGACCAGCCGGCCCCTGGCGCGCCGCCAGTGCCGCGGCTCGGTGAGGGGCCGGTCGACGCCCGGAGAGGTCACCTCGAGTACGTACGGCCCCGCGCCCATGGCGTCGCTCTCGTCGAGGGCGGCCGACACGCGGCGGCTCACCGTGGCGACGTCGTCGAGGCTGACGCCCTCATCGGAGTCCACGACGATCCGCAGCAGACTGCGCCTGCCGGCGGGCGTGACGGTGACGTCCTCAAGGTCGTAGCCCGCGGCGGCCACCACGGGTGCGATCAGTCGCCTGATCGCGTCCGGCACGGCGCCACCGTGCGGGCGGCGCCCTTTCCCGGGAGCGCGGTCTTGGCCGGCGCGGTCTTGGCCGGCGCGGTCCCGGGCGGCGCGGCCCGCCTGCGGGGTGCGGCCCCGCGGAGCGCGGCTACGCCGGGATTCGGCGCTCATCGGGACCTCCTCACGCTATGGACGTGCTCAGACCACCCTCGGGCACCGCCGAAACTCAGGCCGTGCGCAATTTAAGAGTATCGATAGCTGAGGTCAGCCGTGCTCTTTCGGGTGGCTCACCGGCGCGCCGTATAGCATGCTTGGTCCCGGCCCCGGCGAGCGAGACCATGGCGGCGGAGGCAACCTGCCGCCAGGTTCTCGGCGGCGTTTCCGGCGGCCCCGCGCCGGCTTGGAAGCCGCCCGGGCCTCCCCCTGGTGTGCAACGGCTCTTTGGTTCAGCGGCTCTTTGGTTCAGAGGCCCTTTGGTTGTGGAGGAGACGCGCGTGCCGCGAACGGGGTTGTCCGGGCGGTCGCCCGGACGCGGAACGCAGTTGACAAGGCGGGTGCTGATCGGCGCGGCGACCGCGGCCGCGCTGGCCGGCTGCTCGAGGAAACGGCCCGAGCAGCTGCCGCCCCGGCCGGATCTCGCCGTGCTGCTGGCTGCCATCGCGAACGAGGAACGGCTGATCGCGCTGTACGAGTCCGCCAGGACGCGGCATCCCGAGCTGGGCCGGCACCTCGATCCGCTGCTCGCCCATCATCGCGCGCATCTGACCGTGCTGCGCCGGCATTACGTGCCGGGGACGAACGGCGGACCGGCCCCAAGCGGCCCCACAGCGAGCCCGGCCGGCGGCCCCACTCCGGCTGTCCCCCGCGGCCGCCGGCGAACGGTGACCGCCCTGCGCTCCGCGGAAAGCCACGCGGCCGCGGCGCGGACGGCCGACCTCACCAAGGTGTCCGCCGGCATGGCCCAGCTGTTCGCCAGCATCGGCGCCTGCGAGGCCGGTCACGCGGCCTGGTTGACGAGGCTGGCATGACGCGCTCGTCCCACCGCGCCCGCCCGACGGCGGTGGGCGCCGACCCGGTCGCCGCGCTGCAGGCTGCGCTCGCGGCCGAGCACATGACCATCTACGGCTACGGGGTCGCCGGAGCCCGGTTGCGCGACGACACCCAGGGCCGGGCGCGCACCCTGTGGGAGGCGCACCGGGCCAAGCGCGACCGGCTGGCCGAGTTGATCGCCGCCCACGGTGCCGAGCCGGTGGCGGCGGCCGCCGCCTACCGGCTGCCGGTGCGGGCCACCTCGGCGTCTACCGCGAGCCTGCTCGCGGCGGCCTTGGAGGACCGGCTGGCCGCCGCCTATCTGGGTCTCGCCGGAGCGGACGACCCGCGCCTGCGCACGTTCGGCGCCCAGTCGATGCAGGAGGCCACCATGCGGGCGGTCCGCTGGCGCGGCGGGCCGCCCCGCTCCGCCTTTCCCGGCCTCGGGGGAAACGCGCTGTCGCCGCTGCCCGAATGATCTCCCGCTCGCGCCTCCCAGCGCAGGGTGGGAAGAGCTCAGGGTGGGAAAACGAGGTGGCCGACGACGTCGGCGAGTGGGATCTCCGCGCGGAACTCGGACGGCTCGCCGGCGCCGGCCGCCTCGTCGGCACCGGTGGGCGCGGCCGGCGGCGCGGCGGAGCCGGCCCGCGGCGCGCGGTCGCGCAGCTCGACCAGACCGTCGGCGAGCCGCCGGCCGACGACGAGGATGGCCGGCACCCCGATCAGCTCCGCGTCGGTGAACTTCACTCCCGGCGAGACCGCGGCACGGTCGTCCACCAGCACGCGCAGGCCGCGGGCCTCCAGCTCGCGCGCCAGCTGCAGCGCGACCGGGATCTGGTCGTCCTTGCCGGTCGCCACGATGTGCACGTCGGCGGGAGCGATCTCGCGCGGCCAGCGCAGCCCGCGGTCGTCGTGGTGCTGCTCGGCCAGCGTCGCGACGAGGCGCGAGACGCCGATGCCGTACGACCCCATGGTCACCCGGCACGGCCTGCCGTCGGGCCCGAGCACGTCGACCTCGAGGGCGTCACCATACGCGCGGCCGAGCCGCGACAGGTGCCCGACCGCGACGGCACCGACCAGTGAGAGCTCGGCGCCGCAGCGCGGGCACGGGTCACCGGACCGGATCGTGGCGACGTCGACGTAGTCGGCGACGGCGAAGTCGCGGCCGCAGACCACGTTCTTGGCGTGCCGGCCGGGCTCACCGGCGCCGGTGATCCAGGCGGTGCCGGGCGCGACCCGCGGGTCGGCGAAGTAGCGCACGTCGGCGGGCAGCGCCTGCGGCCCGATGTAACCCTTCGCCAGGTCCCGACGGCCGGCGAAGTCGTCGAAAAGCTCCACCGGGCCGAGCGCCGTCTCGAGGCGGGCCACGTCGACGTCGCGGTCGCCCGGTACGCCGACCGCGACGATCTCGCCCGCGGCCGTCCGCACCAGTAGGTTCTTGAGCGTGGCGGCCGCCGGGACGCCCAGCAGCGCGCACAGCGTCTCGATCGTCGGCGTATCGGGCGTGTCGAGGACCTCGAGCGGCGGGTGCTCCACAGTGGCGTCGACGTCGGGCGGGCTGAACCGTACCGCCTCGACGGCCGCGGCGTAGTCGCACATCGTGCAGGCGGCGAAGGCGTCCCTTCCCCCGCCCGCCCGATCGGCGCCGGCCGGATCGGCACGCCCCGCGCCGCCGCGGCCGAGGTCGACCGGTGCCATGAACTCCTCCGCGGCGGGGCAGTCCGCGCCGAGACCCGCCGGTGAGCCCGCGGCCGCGACCTGGCCCCCCGCAGGGGCCGCGGCCTGGCCCTCCGCCGCGGCTGCGGTTTGACCCACAGCCGCCCCGCCCGCGGAGGTTGCGCCGGTCGGGACCACGGCGCCCTGGCCGCCCGTTACCACGATGCGATAGCGCAGCCCGATCCGGTCGAAGATCTTGCCGTACGCCTCCCGGTGCCGGCCGTACGACTTCGCCAGGCCCGCGTCGTCCAGGTCGACCGAGCAGGACTCGGCCAGCATGAACTCGCGGGCGCGCAGCAACCCGTCCCTCGGCCGGGCCTCGTCACGGTACGCCGCGCCGACCTGGAAAAGGATCAGCGGCAGGTCTTTGTAAGAGGAGCATTCCCGCTTGACCAGGGCGGCGAAGATCTCCTCGTGGGCGGGGGCGAGCACATGGTCGCCGCCGCGCCGGTCGCGCAGCCGGAACAGCCGCGGCCCGTACGCCGCCGCCCGACCCGTCACCTCGTACGGCTCGCGCGGCAGCAACGCGGGCACCAGCACCTCTTGGGCGCCGATCTCGGCCATCTCCGCCCGGACGACCCGGACGACGTTGTCCAGCACCATCCGGCCGAGCGGCAGCCAGGCGTAGCTTCCAGCCGCCACCCGGCGCACGTACCCGGCGCGCAGCAGCAGCCGGTGGCCGGGCGTCTCGGCGTCCGCCGGATCTTCGCGCAACGTGCGCGAAAACAGCCTGGACATCAACAGCACACGTACTGCCTATCACCAGTCACAGCGTTCGCGTGCCCGGCCCGGGAATCTTGGCCGCGATCTGACGGTTTACCTGGCATAGAGCGGCAGAAGGGGTGATCTTTTCCATGTCCACGACCCCCCCGGGGGCCTCGGACCGGACCGCCGCGCGGTCCGGGTCGAGCCGGGTGTGGTCATGGGCTGTCCAGCTTCTCCTCGCCGCGGCCGCCGTCGTGTCGATCGTCCTGCTTCGCGACGAGTTGCCCGACCTCGATGAGGTCTGGCGGGCGGCCACGCATGCCTCCCCCGGCTGGCTGGCCGTGGTCGTCGTCGCGGAAGCCGCCTCGATGAGCGCGTTCGCCCGGCTGCAGCGCAGGCTGCTGCGGGCCGGTGGGGTCAGGTTGTCGTTCGGCCGGGCGCAGGCGGTGACGTACGCGAGCAACGCGCTGTCGACCACCCTGCCGGCGGGCCCGGCGGTGAGCGTCGTCTACACCTTCCGGCAGTGGCGGCGGCACGGGGCGTCGGCGCCGCTCGCCACGGCGGTGGTCATCATGGGCGGGGTCATCACGACGACCGCCTACAGCGTGATCGGCCTGCTGACACTGCTCGCCGAGCCCCACGCACGGCGCCCTGCCGAACTCGGCCTGGCGGGGTTCGCACTCGCCGCGGGCGCGCTGGCGCTGGTCGTCCGGCTGCCGCGCCCCCGGGCACGGCTGCGGCGCGCGGCGGCCAGGGCGTTGCGGCGGGGTCGCCGCAACCGCTACGCGGCTCCGCTGGTGGGCGTGCTCACCTCCGGGCTGCGGCAGGCGCGCGGCGTGGTACGGCTCACTCCGGTCGACATGGGCGCGCTCGCAGCGCTCGCGGTGCTCAACTGGGTGTTCGACATCGTGGCGCTCGCCGCGGCCGGTCGCGCGCTCGGCATCGAGCAAGAGCCGTACGTCTTCGCCGTCGCCTACTTCGCCGCGCAGGCGGCGGGCAGCCTGTTCCCGCTGCTGCCGGGCGGCCTTGGCGCCATCGAAGGAAGCATGATCGCGACGCTGGTGGCTTACGGCGCGGGCGCCGTCCCCGCGGGCGCGGCCGTCGGCCTGTACCGGATCGTCTCGTTCTGGGGTGTCGTGGCGGCCGGCTGGCTGTCCTGGATCGGGCTCTGGCTGGGCGACCGGGCGTCCCGGTCGCGGACGGCCAGAGTCACCGTCCCGCTGCCGGTGGGCCTCCCGGTCCCGGCCGCGCCTGGGCTTCCCGTGATTCCGGCGCCGATCCCCGCGCCGGCCGCCGAGCCGGGCAAGCACGCCTGACCCATCCACGCCCTGGCCCATCCACGCCCTGGCCCGTCCCTGTCCCCATCCCCATCCCCGGTCCCGGGCGGCTCAAGACTCCACCGACGCGAATTGGTGCGCGCCGGCGACCGCCGGTGCTGTGCGTTCATGGGTGGGCAGCAGTACCACGATGACCGTCGCCACGACGAACCCGGCGAGCCGGCAGGCCAGCCGCAGCGGATCCGGCGGCAGCGGCTCGCCGAAGGCGATCGTCCCGGTCATGATGAGGTACACGCTGCCCACCACGTTCGAAACCGGCACCACGATCGAGGCGCGGCCCCGCTGCAGGCCCGTCTGGAACAGCACGAGCCCGGCCGCGGACATCACGACGAGCAGGTACGGGTAGGGCGACCGCGCCGCCTGCAGGACGAACCCGCCGGTCCGTTCGTCCAGGTGCTCGGCGAAGAATCCGGCGATGCCCTTGGCCTGCAGCCCGGCCACGCCGTACATGAGCCCGGCGGCCGCGCCGTACAGGGCGCCCGACGCGGGCCGCCGGCGCCGCCGTCCGGCGACGGCGAACGCGACGAGGCCGACCGACACCGTTCCCACCGCCAGGGCGGCCATCACCCAGCCGGAGGCGCGCGTTCCCACCTTGTCCCTGCCGGGCTCCAGCGAAAGGTAGATGAGCACGAGGGAGGCCGCGAGCACGCCGAGTCCGGCCCACTCGCGGCCGGTGGCGCGCTCCCCGAGGAAGACGGCGGAGAACAGGACGAGGAGCGCCAGCCCGGAGATCTGGATGGGCTGCGCCACGCTCAGCGGGATGAGCGAGAGCGCGAGGATCTGGCAGCACAGCCCCACGCCGAGCACGGCGAAGCCGAGGAGCCACCGCGGGCTCGTGGCGAGCACCATGAGCAGTCGTCCGGCGTGCCTGGCGCTGATCGGCGGCAGGTCGCTCAGCGCCCGCTTCTCGAGGACGAATCCCGCGTTGTAGACGACGGTCGCGAAGAGCGCGACGGCGATGCCGACGACCACGTCACACCGGCTTTCTCGCATGCACCATGAGGACGGCCGCCGCCCCCGGGTGAGCCGGAAGAACCGGTCGAGCGGGCGCGCCCTCGCGGCCACCACCCATGCGCGGCTCCCTGCCTTGCGAAGCCCGTTCGCGGGTAGCCGGTTGACGGGCCGCCCGGTTCCGGGAAGTCTGGTTACCGGAGAGTAGGACAATCATGGCCGCCGCACCACCCCCTTTGGCCACACAGGCATCGGCGCCGCCTCCGCCTTTCGACCGAGCCGTCATGAGCATTTGGAATGAGATTTCTCCCCGGTGGAATCCCTGGGCTATCGGTGGGCTTATGTAGTCAATATGAAGGTGGAGGAGAAGGGGCTTGCTCGACAGCCCGGGGCTCCCCTACCGTCCAAGCAAGCGCTTGGCTAGAGAAGGGAACAGGTCATGGCCGACGGCGCCTCCGCGGCTGCGGCTCGCAGGGACACATCGGCAGACCGGCCCGGCTCCATGCGACGACGCGTGACCAGGCCCCCCGGCGCGGACGCTCGCGGTCCCGACGTCCCCCCCGACGTCCGCCCGAGCGGCACCACCACGCCCTCGGTGGCGGGGCCCTCGGGCGCGCGAGCGGTCACCAGAATCGACAGCATGCGGTTCCGGTCGATCCTCGGCCGGTTCGCCACCGGAGTGGTAGCCATCACCGCCATCGACCCGGAGAGCGGCGTGCCCACCGGGCTGGCCGCCAACTCCTTCACCTCCGTCTCGCTCGACCCGCCGCTGGTGGGATTCTGCGTCGCGCACACCAGCACGACGTGGCCCAAGCTGCGCCGCGCCGACCGGCACTGCATCAACATCCTGAGCGAGCCGCAGACCGAGGTGTGCCTGCAACTGGCCGCCAAGGGCGGCGACAAGTTCGCCGGCCTGGACTGGACCACCTCCCCGAGCGGAAGCCCGGTCCTCGACGGCGCGCTGGCCTGGATCGAGTGCTCCGTCGATGCCGAGTACCCGGCCGGCGACCACGTGATCGTCATCGCCCGCGTCCATCACCTCGACAAGCATCACGACGGCGAGCCCCTCGTCTTCTACAAGGGCGGGTACGGCAGCTTCGACGGCTGACCCCGCCCCGCCGCCGTCCCGTCGCTCGTCCCGTCTCTACCCTGCATCCCCTCTCTACCTGCCACCACCTGTCACGATCCGATCTTCATCCGTCACCATCCGTCCGCGGCGATCGAGGGGGGCGAAGGAGCGTGCCGGAGGAACCCTCCGCGCCGGGGTGGCACCCGTTCCACTATCCGGTCGGGATCTTCCTCGTCGCGTACGGAACCGCCGGCATCCCCCTGCTGGCCGTCGGCTGGGCCGACCGCCACCGCGAGATGGCGACCTACCTGGCGAAGACCGTCGATCGGGCCGTGGCGCTCGGGCCGGGCATCGCGACGCCGGCGCTCATCGCCATCAAGGTGATGGAGGCACTGCTCACCCTCCTCGCGCTGGCCGGCCTACTGCGCCGCCGTGACGTGTGGTACCTCCCCGCGCTCCTCGGGTGGATCGCCGGGTTCGCCGCCTTGTGCGTGCTCGACGTGTGGTCCGGCCGGTTCGGCGGGTTCGCCGAACACGCCGTCTACCTGCTCGGCTTCGCCGTACTGCTGGCCGCTTCGTTCGTCCTGGGCGTCAAGGCCCGGGTGGCGGGGTTCGACCACGGCCGCCGCCCGCCCGCCGGCAGCCCCCGCCTCGGCGGCCGGGGCGCCGCCGGCACCCCGCTGCGGTTGACCCGGACCCAAGAGAGGGCGCTGGCGGCCATCAACCGGTGGCGGCGACCCCCGGCCGGGCGGTGACGATCTTTAAGGTGAGGGGCATGATTCAGGTCTCTACGCGGCTCATCTACGAGAACCGCTGGCTGTCGTTGCGCGAGGACAAGATCAAGCTGCCCGACGGGTCGCCTGGCCTGTACACGGTGGTCGACAAGCCCACCGCCGCGCTGGTGATCCCGATGGAGCGCGGCGGCTGCCATCTCGTCGAGCAGTATCGCTATCCGATCGGCCGGCGATCCTGGGAGTTCCCCCAAGGAACCTGGGGGGAGGGCCGCTCAGGGTCCGTCGAGGAGCTGGCCAGGGCGGAGCTGAGCGAAGAGACGGGACTGCGCGCCGGGTCGATGGAACAGATCGGGCGGATGGCCATCGCCCCCGGCCTCACCAGCCAGCTCTGCGAGATCTTCCTCGCCACCGACCTGACCGAGGGGCCGTCCGCGCGCGAGCACACCGAACAGGAGATGGATCAGCGCTGGTTCGCCGGAGACGAGCTCACGGCGATGGTCGGCGGCGGCCAGATCGTCGATGCGCTCACGCTCGCGGCGTTCGCCCTGCTCGTACGGCGGGCGCCGGAATTTGGCCGGGCAAAGCCGGAAAGTTGGGTCATGACCCGCCAGGATCCTGGGTAGATCCAGCCAGGTGACCTCTGGATGTGGCAGTACCGTCCCGGGGACAGGCACGTTTTTCGTCGGCATCGACATCATCCCGGGCCGCTACCGATGCGCCGAGGGCAAGGGCGGCTGGTGGGTGCGCTTCACCGGATCGGGCGGCGAGCGCCCGGTCGGCATGTGGCCGCTGCCGCCCGGGCCGGCCGAGGTCGACATCGCGGCCGACGACTTCGCGTTCGAGACCCGGGTGCCCAGCAAGTGGGAGCTGGTCTCGCGCGCCGGCCCGGCCGCGC
The DNA here is from genome assembly GCA_036378315.1 of Streptosporangiaceae bacterium. Lineage (GTDB taxonomy): Bacteria > Actinomycetota > Actinomycetes > Streptosporangiales > Streptosporangiaceae > CALAED01. The sequence continues at coordinate 11,408 of DASUWU010000202.1, forward strand.
CGACCCCACGCACGGTGGCCGACCCGAGCCTGCGCGGCGAGCTGGACGCCCTGGTCGCCGACCGCGGGCACCGGCTGCGCGTCCGGCTCTCTCCCATGTCCGTGCTCGCCGTGTGGTTCGGCGCCTTCTTCGTGCTCGGCTCATGGTGGGGCGCGGCCTTCGTGCCGATCGCGCTCACCGGCCTGCTCGTCGGATTCCTCGGCGACGACATGCGGCGGGCCAGGGCGCTGCGCCGCCGCCGCGACCGGTACCTGACCCCGGACGACTTCGACGCGCCGGGCCGGGAGCTGTTGATCAGGGCGCAGACCGCGATCGACACCGTACGAGGCTCCGAGGTCAACAAGGAGGGCCTTCTCGACACGGTCGACAACGAGGTGACGCTGCCCGGCCAGGAATGGGAGATCGCCCAGGTGCTGGCTCGGCAGTCCAAGCTGCGGCGCGAGCAGCGGGAGCTGCTCGAGCTCATGGAGGCGGGCAACGTCCCCGAGGTCGAGGCGGCGATCGAGCCGCTGCGCGAGAAGCTGGAGATCTCGGTGCAGTCGGTGACCCGGCGGATCGAGGCGCTCGAGCGGTACGCCGAACGGGCCCGCGCGGCCGACGATGCCTACCGGGCCCGGCGCAACCTCGAGGCGCTGGCCGAGCGCGCCCCCGAGTACGACGACCTGGTGGCCGACGCAGTACGCGACGACCTGGCCCAGGCGGCCATCGACCGGCTGACCAGGCAGGGCGACGAACTGGTCCGGGCCCTGCGCGAACGGCTCGGCGAGGCGGGCGGCGCGGCCGCCGACCTCCCGCCGGCGCCGAAACGACCGGCCCAGGAGCGACCGGCCCAGGAGCGACCGGCCCGGCAACGACCGGCATGGGAACCAACGGCCCATGAACACGCCGTCGGGGATCGCCCGGCCGGGGACTATCCGGCGACGGAGAACTCGTAGCCGAACTCGTACCGGTCGGCCGCGACGATGATGTCGGCCGTCTCGACCGGCCGGTCCCCCGCCCGATGGGTACGCCGCACGACGATGACGATGGACCCGCGCGGCACGTCGAGCAGGTGGGACTCACCGTCCAGCACGGGGCGCGCCGTGACGTGCTCGCTGACTCGCGTGACCTTGACACCGATCGCCGCCATCCTGCCCACCACCCCGCAGCCGCCGTGCGGGCCGTCCTCGGGCAGTGTGATCGACGTGTCTCGGGTGAGCGCGAGCGGCTCCCACGAGGCCGTCAGCATGGCCGGCTCGTCATCGTCGAGATACACGTAGTCGGTGCGGACCACCGGCGCGCCGGGCTCGATGCCGAGGCGGCGCGCGACCATGGGCGGCGCGGTCGTCGTCTCGGAGCTCGCCCGCCACGCGCCGGCCCGGCCCTGGGCGGCCAGGTCGGCGGCGAACTCGGACGTGTCGGCCCGCTCGCGGAGGCCGCCGCGGCGCAACCGCCGGACGACGGGCCGCTCACGCACGTACGTTCCCGAGCCCGGCCGGCCCTCGACGAAACCCTCGGCGGCGAGGACGCGGACGGCTTCCACGGCGACGCGGTCCGACACCTCGTACTGCTTGGCCAGCTCCGCCCGGGACGGCACGCGGGACCGCGGCGGAAGATCGCCCTCAAGGATCTTCCGGCGCAGATCGTCGGCCATGCGCAGGTACGTAGGTCGGTTCACGGAGAGCCTCACGATGACGATGTGCCCAGGATGACGATGTGCCCAGGATGACGGCGTGCTCACGATGACGGCGTGCTCACGATGACGGCGTGCTCACAGTGACAACGTTGAGCGACGTGATCGATACAGCATGACAACCTGCGCACCCGGCATCAACCCCGACGCCCGGGAATTTCCCTGATGGGCGGTCAGGAGGACTCGCGAACGACCAGATGGGTTTCCAGGATGACCGTCGGGCGTTCCGGCGCCTCACCCTTGATGCGGGCGGTCAGCAACCGCGCCATCTCCCGGCCCATGGCCTCGAGCGGCTGATGGACGGAGGTCAGCGGCGGCACGGTGTGGCGGGCGGGCGACGAGTCGTCGAACCCGACGACGGCGACGTCGTCGGGGATCCGGCGGCCGTGCTCCTTGAGCACCCGCATCGCGCCGATGGCCATCGGGTCGGACGCCGTGAACACGGCGTCCAGGTCGGGCGCGCGGGCGAGCAGCTCGCGCATGCCCATGGCCCCGGAGTCCTCGCTGAAGTCTCCGTACGCGATGAGCTCGTCGCACATTCCGGCGGCCGCGAGAGCCTTGCGGTAGCCGTTGAGCCGGTCGACGCCCACGCGCATGTCCTGCAGGCCGGTGATGGTGGCGATCCGCCGGCGGCCGCGCGAGATCAGATGATCAACCGCCTCCCGCGCCCCGCCGACGTTGTCTGCGTCGACGCAGCTCACCGGGTCGTGCCCGACCGGGGCGCCGACGAGGACCGTCGGCACGCCGTTGTCCTCCAGGTGCCTGGGCAGCCCGTTGTCGCCGTGCAGGGAGCTCAGCAGCACGCCGTCCACGTGTTGCGGGGTCAGGTAGTGCTCCAGGCGCTGGTGCTCCGCCGGCGACTCGGCGATCGCCAGCAGCAGCTGCAGCCCGGTGTCGGCGAGCCCGCGGCTGATGCCGCGGATGATGCCGGCGAAGTACGGCTCGTCCCAGACCCGTTGCTCCGACATGGACACCACCAGCGCGACGGTGTCCGTGCGCCGCGTCACGAGCGTACGCGCCGCGCGGTTCGGAACGTACCCAAGCTCGTCGATCGCCGCCAGCACCGCCTCGCGCGCCTGCGGGCTCACCTTCGGAGAGCCGTTGACGACACGCGAGACGGTGCCGCGACCAACACCCGCCAAGGCCGCGACGGCCTCGAGCGTCGGTCGTTGCTGGGTCGTCATTGTTCTATTGTGCCGCGACCAGGTAGTCCACCTCGCTTCGCGGCGTTCCCGAACCAACGCGCGCTAGTCTTGGGAATCCGGCGCTGCGTGAGAAAGTCGACGTAGACGAGGCCAAAGCGCTTGGCATAGCCCCAGCCCCACTCGAAATTGTCCATGAAAGACCAGGCGAAGTATCCCTTGAGGGGTACCCCCGATTCGATGGCCGCATGGCAGGCACGCAGATGCTTGTCAAGGTAGGCGACCCGGTCGGGGTCGTCCACGCGGTCGGCGACGACGTGGTCGTCGAAGGCGGCCCCGTTCTCCGTGACGTACAGCGGCAGCGACGGGTACTCGGTCGCCACCCGCGTCACGACCTCCTGCAGGCCGACCTCGTCGATCTCCCAGCCCATCCCGGTGACCGGCCGGCCGCCGGTGACGAACGCGACGTGCTCGCTGCCCGGCCACGGTGACGCCTCGGCGAACGGCGAGGTGACCACGTGCCCGGCCGCGTCCGACCGTCCCGTCACGGTGTGCCGGCTGTAGTAGTTGATGCCGAGCACGTCGATCGGCGTCCCGATGAGCGCCATGTCGCCGTCCCGGATCACTTCGTCGATGCCGAACTGTGCCAGGTCGTCCAGCACGTCCTCCGGGTAGGCCCCGCGCAGCGCGGCGTCCAGGAAGAAGCGGTTCTGCAGGCCGTCGATGCGGCGCGCCGCGTCCCTGTCCACCTCGTCGTCGCTCGCCGCGGACACGGCGTACAGGTTGAAGGCCGGTCCGATGGACGTCCCGGGCCGGCGCAGGACCTCGGTGGCCATGCCGTGCCCGAGAAGCAGGTGGTGCGCGGCCCGCACGGAGGCCGCCGAGTCCCGGCGCCCCGGGGCATGGTCGCCCGAGGCGTAACCGAGAAAGGCCGCGCACCACGGCTCGTTGATCGTGATCCACCGGCGTACCCGCCCGCCGAGCCCGTCCTGGACCAGCGAGGCGTAGTCGGCGAACCGATGGACGGTGTCCCGCTCCGGCCAGCCGCCCGCGTCCTCGAGCGGCTGCGGCAGATCCCAGTGGTACAGGGTCGCCCATGGTTCGATGCCCGCCTCGAGCAGGCAGTCGACCATGCGGCGGTAGAAGTCCAGGCCCCGCTCGTTGACCGGCCCCGACCCGGTCGGCTGGATGCGCGGCCAGGCGATCGAGAAGCGGTACGCGGTGACGCCGAGCTGCGCCATCAGCGCGATGTCCTCACGGAAGCGGTGGTAGTGATCGACGGCCACGTCGCCCGTGTCCCCGCCGAGCACCGCGCCCGGCTTGCGGGCGAACGTGTCCCAGATGGAGTCGCCCCGACCATCCTCGGCGACGGCGCCCTCGACCTGGTACGACGCCGTCGCCACTCCCCAGACGAAGCCGGGAGGGAAGATCAGCTCGATCTCCGCCTGCGATCTCTGTGTAGTCACGCCTTCAACGCACCTTCCATGATTCCGCCGATGATCTGGCGACCGAACACGATGAACACGACGAGGAGCGGCAACACTGCCACGGTGGTCCCGGCAAACATGAGCGTGTAGTCCTTGAAGTACGCGTTGGCCAGGTTGTTGATAGACAGCTGCACGGTCGGGTTCTCGGGATTGAGCACGGCCAGCGGCCACATGAAGTCATTCCAGGTCTGCATGAAGGTGAAGAGACCGAGCACGCCGGCCGCCGGCCGCAGGGCGGGCAGCACGACGCTCCAGTAGATGCGGAAGGTCGAACAGCCGTCGACCCGGGCGGCCTCGATGAGCTCGTCGGGGACCGCCTGCGAGGTGTACTGCCGCATCATGAACACGCCGAAACCGGTGACCAGGAACGGCACGATGACGGCCTGCAGGTGGTTTTGCCACCCCAGCTTCACCATCGTCATGTAGAGCGGGATGATGCCCATCTGCGTCGGGATCATCATGGTGGCGATGATCGTGAGCAGCAGCGCGTTCTTGCCGCGGAAGCGGAGCTTGGCGAAGGCGAAGCCGGCCAGCGAGGCGAAGAAGACGGTGGAGATCGTGACAGCGGAGGCCACGATCGCCGAGTTGACCATGCCCTTGGCGAAGTAGGCGTCGGGGTTGTCGAACAGTCGCTGCACGTTGGCACCGAAGTTCCCGCCCGGCGTGACCGGTGGCGGCACATCGCCGACGACCTCATTGCTGCGAGTGGCCACCACGATCATCCAGTAGATCGGGAAGATCGACAGCACCAGGGAGAAGATCAGCGTCACGTAGGTCAGCGGGCTGGCGTCCCAGAGGCTGCGCAACCGGTAGTTGGGCCGCCTATTGGCGCTGCGTCGCCGCCCGGGGATGGTGAACGCCGTCATTTGTGGCCTCCCGTGCGCCGGACGGCCATGAAGTTGACCAGGGAGAAGATGATGATCAGCACGAACAGCGCCCACGCCACGGTGGCGCCGTAGCCGTAACGGTCGTGGGTGAAGGCGTTGTCGAACATATACATGGTGACCGTCTGGAACTGGTGAACGGCTCCGCCGTCCATCCGGTTGGGCGTGCTGGTGCCGAACAGCACCGGCTCGGTGAACAGCTGCAGGCCGCCGATCGTGGAGATGATGACGGTGAAGAGGATCGTCGGCTGCAGCAGCGGCACCGTGATACGCCAGAACTGCTTGATCCGGGACGCGCCGTCGATCGCCGCCGCCTCGTACAGGTCCTTGGGGATCGCCTGCATGGCGGCGAGGTAGATCAGCGCGTTGTAGCCGGTCCACCGCCAGTTGACCATCGTCGCGATCGCCGCCCACGACCAGCCGCGGCTCACCTGCCAGTCGATGTGGTTCACGCCCACCAGGTGGAGCAGCCAGTTGATCATGCCGTAGTCGCGGTCGAAGAGCTGGGTGAACACGATCGCCACCGCGACGGTCGAGGTGGCCAGCGGCACGATCGTGCCGACTCGGAACAGGGTGACCGCGCGCATGCGGCGGCTGAGCGCGTTGGCGATCAGAAGGGCGATCAGCAGCTGCGGGATGGTGGAGAGGAAGAAGATCCCGAACGTGTTGACGACGGCGTGCCAGAACTGGTCGTCGGTCGCGAGGTAGCGGAAGTTGCCCAGCCCGATGTACTTGCGGGTGCCGGAGGCGAGCCCCCAGTCGTGCAGCGACACCCACAACGTGTAGACGAGCGGGAAGGCGCCGAAGATAACGAAGACGACGTAGAAGGGCGAGATGAAGAGGTACGGCGAGACTTTCATGTCAAGCCGCGCGAACCTGGACCGCCGCTTCGCGCGGTGGTCGAGGGGCGTCGCGGCCTGTTGAGTGTCCGGCCGGACGGGGCGCAGGTCGACCATGCGCCCTCCTTTCACGGAAGACCGGTCAGGGGGGCAGTTGGAAGCGGTGGTGGTGCCGGTGTGTGGAGCACGCTCGTCGGCACCACCACCGCGGTCCTTGGGTTACCTGGCGGCCTGCTTCACCGCGTCGACCGCCTTGTTCCAGGCGTCGGCCGGCTTGACCTTGCCCTGCCCAACGGCGATCAGCACGTTCTCGGCGGCCTGCCGGACGTCCTCGTTCTTCGGACCCAGGTAGACGGGCTTGACCTGAGCGGCCAGGCTCCCGAAGATCTGGCCCACCGGGGCGTCGTTGAAGTAGGCGTTCTTGGCGCCGGACACCGCCGGGTCCTGCTCGGCCTGCGGCGAGGACGGGAAGGTGTTCTTGTCCTTGAAGGCGCCGACCTGCCCCTGCGGACTGGTCAGGAACTCAGCCAGCTCGGCCGCCTCCTTCGGGTGCTTCGTCTGCTTGGGCACGGCCAGCCAGGAGCCGCCCCAGTAGCCGCCGCCACCCGGAATAGCCGCGACGTCCCACTTGCCCTTGCCGAACGACCCGGAGAACTGCTCGATGCCGCCGAGCATCCAGGACGGGCAGGGAACGGTGGCGAAGGTGTCCCGCTTAAGGGCGGTCTGCCACGGCGGGGTGAAGATCGCCATGTCGGACGTCATGTGCGCCTGCTCGAACTTGAGCGTGGTGTCGAAGGCCTGCTTGACGGCCGGGTTGGTGTCGAACACCAGGTTGTTGCTCTTGTCGAAGAAGCTGTAGCCAGGGCCGGAGCCGGCGTTCTGCAGCACGGTGGTGCGCAGCACGGCGGTGGGGCCGTCGAGCCACTTCGTCTTGGGCTGCTTGGCCATGAACTTCTGCCCCGTCGAGAGGAACGCGTCCCAGGTCGGCCAGAGCTTGGAGACCTCGTCGCGGGCGGTCGGCAGCCCGGCTTTCTTGAACAGGTCAGTGCGGTAGCACATGGCCAGCGGGCCGATGTCGGTGCCGAGACCGACGAGCTGCTTGCCGTCCGGGGTCATCCCCATCTGCCACTTCCACGGCAGGTAGTTGTTCTGCACGTTGCGGCCGCCGTAGTCGAACAGGTTGACGAACTTGTTCGCCTGCTGCATGTAGAGCGGCAGAATGCCTTCCTCAAGCGCGACGACGTCGCCGGCGCCGCTGCCGGTCGCCATCCACTGCTGGATCCGCGGCTTGTAGTCGTCAAGCGACGAGACCTTGCGCTGCTTGACGGTGATGTTCGGGTGCGCGGCCATGTACTGCTGGTACAGCTGGTCGTAGCCGAACTCGCCGAACACGTCGACCGTCAGCGTGATCTTCTCAGGCGCCTTGGACGCCCCGCCGGAACCGCTCTTGTTGTCGTTCCCGCCACATGCGGTGGCGAGTGCCAGCACACCGGCCAGCGTCGCCGCGACCGCGGATCGTGACCCGCGGCGCCTCGTAAGCCTCATGACGGACCCCTCTCAGGTCGTCTCACTTGACGGGGTGGGATGTAGGGCTCGGCTCTGAGCCCGACAGAGTTGTGGGAGCGCTCCCACGCAGAGAACCTAGAGTGGCCATTCGCTGTCAAGTCCCCGCAACACAACCGTTACCGGAGCGACGCGGATGAACATGCCTTTTGCCAAGTGCGGTGGCTTGTAGTGACGTGTCGTACGAGCGACGCCGACGGCGTGATGTGCGCAAATCTCCGACCCCCGCCGACCGCGCCGCTCGGGCCGGGCGCAGCGGGCGCGCGATGGTCGAATCCGGCCACTAGTGGTCGCCGCGCGGTCGAAAGCCGTCGACGTACGGTCGAAACTCTGGCCTGGAACCGCCCGATCCGCCCTCCCCCTTCGGCCCGCGAGCCGAGCCGTCGAGCCGAGTGAGCCCGTTGAGCCGGCCCGCTGAGCCGGCCCGCTGAGCCGGCTTGTCGAGCTGAGCACGGATGGCACGGATGGTACGGATCCGCAGGTCGTGGCACAGGCTGCGCCGCCATAATGGGAAAGTGACGACCACAGGCGCCGGCAACGGGCGGCCGCGAGCCCACGGCGAGGGCGGCCGGCGGCGCGCCAGAGGCGGAGCGGCGCTGGTGTCAGAACGCCGTGAGCACCTGGTGCGGCTCGCGGCCGAGCTGTTCGCGAAGAAGGGCTTCCAGGCGACCACCGTACGGGAGATCGCCGACGAGGCCGGCATCCTGTCCGGCAGCCTCTATCACCATTTCGACTCCAAAGAGTCGATCGTGGACGAGGTGCTCTCCGGGTTCTTCGACGAGCTGCTGCCCGCCAACCGCGCCGCCGTCGAGCGTGGCGGCGACCCGAGGGAGGTGCTGTCCGCGCTGATCCGGATCGCGTTCGAGACCCTCGAACCGCATCGGGCGGCCATCACCGTCCTGCAGAACGACCGGAACTACCTGTCATCTCTACCGCGGTTCGGCTACCTCGCGAAGGCCGAGGAGGAGACCGAGTCGATCTGGGTCGGCCAGATCAGGCGGGGCCAGGAGACCGGGCTGTTCCGTCCCGACGTCGACCCCGAGCTCACCTATCGCATGATCCGGGACACCGTCTGGATGGCGGTCCGCTGGTTCCGCCCGGGCGGCCGGTTCGGCGTCACCGGCCTGGCCGACCACTACCTCAAAGTGCTCTTCGACGGAATCTGTACCCACTGACCCGCCGGGCCGGCAGACGCCAAGGGCCTCAGAACTCGTACTGGGCCGCGGCCCGCTCCGCCGCGATCGGTGTGATGCACTCGTCGACGACTGCCCGGTGCACCGGGTGGTCGCGGTAGGTGAGAAACGAGGCACGGTCCGCGAAGTCGGCCACCACAACGAAGTCGTGGTTGGCCGGATTGATCCCGGCGTCGGCGCCGACGTGGTACGCCTTGATCTCGGGAATCGCCCCGGGCAGCGCGGCGAGCCGCTCGGGCACCGCCCTCTTCTGCTCTTCGGTCGCGTCCTCGGTCCAACGGAACAAGACCACGTGCCGGAACATGCGCACCCTCCGCCTCTGAACACCGGATGCCCACCGGTACGTGACCACCTTAGGGGCCTCCTGCCACGTGCCAGGGCCATACGCATGCGTCCCCGCTGCCCGTTGCGGAACCGGCTTCTTTTGCGCCCTGTCACCTTTGCGCCCTGTCACCTTTGCGCCCTGTCACCTTTGCGCCCTGTAACCTTTGCGCCCTGTCACCTCGCACCTTTGCCGACCCGCACCGCTCCCGGCGCTGGACGCGCCGGCGCGCCAGGCGGTCGCCGGCGCTAGCATGTACGCCAGGCGCTGGAGGGTGCCGCCGGGTCCGCGGGCAGGACAGAGTCCACCTCCGCCACACCACAGGCTCACCACACCAGAGACAGCCGGACCGATGACGATCTCTTCGGCCCCGCCGCGGACCACGGGGCGACGAGGGAGACGTCATGGCCGAACTGCCCGCCCGCGCCAACCTGGATCAGCTCCGCCACCAGGCCAAAGATCTGCTGCACGCCGCCAGGCGCGGCGAGCCGGAGGCGATCAACCGGCTCCGCACGTTCGCGAATCGCATCACCCTCTCCGCGGCCCAGGTCGCGATCGCCCGCGAGTACGGATTCCCGAGTTGGCCGGCGTTGAAGCTGGAAGTCGAGCGCCGTGACATCTTCAACAGCCGTGACCTGTCCCGCCTGGCCAGGCTGCTGGCCGAGCACCCCGACCTGGCCACCACCAAGATGGAGCACTGGTGTGACCACAAGAACGGCGCCGACCCGCTCGGCTACATGGCGATGCTGCGCTTCGACCACGAGCGCCTCGGGCTGCCCGGCGACCTGCCGGGCACCGGCGCGATCACCAAGGCGTTGATCAATGCCGGGGCGCCCGTCGACGGGCATCCAGGCGATATGGAAACGCCGCTGATCACCGCCGCGAGTTATGGCGACGCCGAGGTCGCCAGGGTGCTCGTCGAAGCCGGGGCCGACATCGAGGCGATCTCCGCACCAGACTCCGGCGGGGTCCCCGGCGGAACCGCGCTGCAGCATGCCGCCGTCTTCGGCATGACCGCGGTCGTGGACGTACTCGTGGCCGCAGGCGCCAAGATCCACAGCCTCGAGATGGCCGCCGCCGCGGGCGACGTCACCAACTGGCCGCTGCACCGGTTCACCATGCAAAGCCGCATCCGGGCCTTGGTGTTCGCCGCCGACCACGAGCGGTTGACCGTGATCGACCGTCTGGTCGAGGCTGGAACGCCGGTCAACGAACCCGATGCCGAATGGCAACGGCTGCCGCTGCACGTCGCGGCGGGCAGCGGCCGTCCCGCTAGCGTGCGGCGACTGCTCACGCACGGCGCCGACCCAAATCTCCGCGATCCCGAACACCACCGCACCCCGCTGGAGGAGTGCCGTCTGGACATCGACGGTCCCGGCCATCGCGAGGTCGCCGCAATCCTCGATGCCGTCACCCGAGACGGCGACCCGTCCGCCCGCGAGCACACCGGTTTTTGACCCCGGCCCCCTTTTTGACCCCGGCCCCGCGCAATCCCCACCACAACCCGCCCATCGGAACGCATCCATCGCCCTATGGACAGTGGCCGATCCGACCGTCGTGGCGCAGGACCTAAGCCGCAAAAAGTCCTCAGCCTCGAAAATCCTCGCCAAAGCCTCGAAAGGTCCTCGCCAACCGTCCTCGCCAACCGTCCTCGCCAACGGCTGAGCGACGCAGGCCTCCGCTCGCTGGGCGGTACTGAGCGTTCGTCCCTGATCGCCGGGCTATCCTTCGGATGCTCTTAGGGCTGCGAGAGGATTCAGCATGGCCGGTGCCGACGTGCAGGGTCGCTGCGATCCGGCGTTCCGCGCGGTGCGCGACGCCTTCGAGGAGAACTTCGCGGGCGGTGAGGAGCTCGGCGCCGCAGTCGCGGTCTACTCGGGCGATGATCTCGTCGTCGATCTGTGGGGTGGGATAGCCGACCGGCACACCGGGCGCGCCTGGCGCCATGACACGCCGTGCGTCGCCTTCTCCTGCACGAAGGCCGTGACCGCTGCGGCCGCGCTCCGGCTCGCCGAGCGAGGCGAGTACGAGATGGACGGTCCGGTGACGGACTGGTGGCCTGAGTTCGCCGCACACGGCAAGGAAGGCACCACCGCCGCGCACCTGCTCTGCCACCAGGCGGGGCTGCCGGTACTCGACGGCCCGTGTACGGCCGAGCTGGCCGCCGACCCGAGGTTCGTGGCCGACCGGCTGGCCGCGCAGCCGCCTCGCTGGGCACCGGGAACCACGCACGGCTACCATGCGCTGACGTACGGCTGGCTGGCTGGCGAGATCGTCCGGCGGATCGGCGGCAGCCCGGTCGGCGACTACGTCCGCGCCCAGTTCACCAGCAAGCTGGACCTGTGGATCGGTGCCCCCGACGAGGTGATCGACCGCGCCGCCAGGCTCACCGCAAGGCGGCCGGGCGGCGCCGGACCCGCACTCGAACCTGGTGACGCACCTGGCAAAGTACTCGACCTTGCGCTGCGCAATCCGGCGACGGGCAGGGGCGGGTTCAACAACCCGGTCGTGCTGCGGGGCGGCTGGCCGGCCGCCGGAATGGTGGCGACGGCGACCGCGCTGGCCGGCTTCTACCGCGACCTGCTTGCCGGCCGGATCATCCGGCCGGCAACGCTGCGCGCCGCGGTCCAACCGCGGGTGCGCGGACCGGACCGTGTGCTCGGCGTGGAAAGCGCGTTCGGGCTGGGGTTCATGCGACCGTCATCGGTCTTCCCCGTACCGCCGGACGCGCGCGACGGTGCGTTCGGGCACAGCGGTGCGGGCGGGTCGATCGGCCTGGGCGACGTCGAACGTGGCATCGCGATCGCATACATCATGAATCGGCTCAGCGACCAGTTCACCGGCGACCTCCGCGGCTACCGGCTCGTGGAGGCCGTCTACGCCTCGCTGCCCTGACCCCGCGTCGCGGCGCAGGCTCCAACCGAGTGAACCGGTCCGCCGACCCGCCCGACATCGGCAGCCGTTTCCCGCGCAGCCCGTTCCACGCCCAGCCCGGCACAGCCCGGCACGGCACAGCCCGGCACGGCACGGCACGGCACGGCCCAGCCCGGCACGGCGCAGCCCGGTACGGGTAGCCCGCCCCAGAGCCCGACGCCAGCGAGCCTCCAGCAAGCCTGTGGTTCAGGCGGCGACCGCGCGGGATCGGTCGGTCGCCAGCTTGATCGCAAGTCCGCCCAGGACCGTGCCCATGAAGGCGCGCTGCACCCTGAGCCAGACGGGTCGCCTGGCGACGAACGCGGACAACGTCCCGGCGGTCAGCACGATCAACGCGTTGACGGAGAGGGCGATGAAGATCTGCGTCACCCCCAAGACGAGGCTTTGTGTCGCCACGTTGCCGCCGGCTGGGTTGATGAACTGCGGCAGCAGCGAGATGTACAAGATTGCGATTTTCGGATTCAGCAGGTTGGTGACCAGCCCCATGACGTACAGGCGCCGCGACGAGTCCACCGGCATCGGTTTGGGCGCGAACGGCGAATGCCCGCCAGGACGTAGGGCCTGCCAGGCGAGGTAGAGCAGGTATCCGGCGCCGGCCAGCTTCAACGCTGTGTATACCTCAGGCACCAGAGAGAACACCGCCGTCAGCCCCGCGACGGCCGCCGCCAGGTAGACCAGGAAGCCGGTCGCGACCCCGAGCAGAGAGATCATGCCGGCGCGCCGCCCCTGCGTGATCGACCGTGACACCAGGTAGATCATGTTCGGGCCCGGCGTGAGCACCAGGCCGAGCGCGACGGCGGCGATGCCCAGCAGGCCGGCCGTACTGATCATTTGACCCTCCACGTCTTGGCGATCATTGGTCTTAGCGATCACTACAAGAGACGCCAACCATCAGATCGGCCATAGGCTTCCCCGGCCGCCGCCGAACGCCTGTTTCGACGTGTTGTCGCAGCCCGGACCAACATGGGGAGCAGCCAAGGATGCGACAAATCCGCTCGTTTCCTGCCCAACCCCGTGACCTGCCCACCCCGTGACCAGCCCAACTATGTGCCCCGCTCCACCACATGATCTGCTCCACCACATAACCAGGCAGACATGTGACTAGACAGACATGTGACTAGACAGACACGTGACTAGACAGACACGTGATCAGACAGACACGTGACCCTATTGACACGTGACTGGATAGACACGTAATTTGCCGCTGTGACGGACGATGCGGTTCTCGACGACGACAAGGTGTTCAAGGCGCTGGCGGATCCGACGCGCCGTTTCCTGCTCGACCTGCTCTTCGTGCGTGACGGCCGCACGCTGACCGAGCTGGAGTCGGAACTGGAGATGACGCGCTTCGGCGTGATGAAGCACCTGCGTGTGCTCGAGGAGGCCGGCCTCGTCGTCACCCGCCGGTCCGGACGGGAGAAGCTGCACTTCCTTAATCCGGTGCCGATCCGGCTTATCCACGACCGGTGGATCGACAAGTACACCGAGCGCCAAGTATCGGCACTCGCCGAACTCAAGTCCGAGCTGGAGGACTCATCATGAACCCCACGGCCGGTAGTTCCGCGACCGACCTCACGACCACGCAGGTCTACCGCATCTATATCAAGGCCACCGCCGAGGCGATCTGGGACGCCATCACCAAGCCCGAATGGACCCAGCGGTACGGCTACACGGGCCTGGCCGACTACGACCTGCGGCCGGGCGGCACCTACAAGGTGCGCGCCACCGAGCAGTTCAAGGCGGCCGCCCCCTTCCCGATTCCCGATGTGATCATTGAGGGCGATGTGCTGGAGGCCGTCCCCCCGCATCGGCTCGTCACGACGTTCCGCATGCTCATGGACCCGGACATCGCCGCCGAACCAGCCACGCGCGTCACTTACGAGATCAAGGAACTGGCGAACGGAATCTGTTCGCTCACCCTCATCCATGAGCTCGAAGGCGCGCCGAAGCTCGCCGCGATCATCAGCGGCCGGTTCGAAGACCAAGGCGCCGGTGGAGGCCACGCCTGGGTGCTCAGCGACCTCAAGACCCTGCTCGAAACCGGCAAGTCCTTCGCGAACTGATCCCGACCGCGGCGGAGACTCAGTTTCCAGGGCTGTAGGGGTCCCCGGGGCTGTAGGGGTTTCCGGAGCTCGTAGAGCTTTCAGGGCTCGCGGGGGCTCTGGGACTCGCAGAGTTTCCGGGGCTCGTAGGGTCTCCGCCGCGGGTCCGGTCGGGGAGGCGCCGAAAGGCGATGCCGTAGGCGACCCACGTGCCGTCAGGCCGGTTGTCGAGTTCGGCGATCAGGTCGGCGTCGATGTCCGGGTCGAGGTCGGACCGCCGCCCGACGGTGACCGCCCACTGATGCGGCCCGTACGCCCGCGTGAACCAGCCCCGCGCGTATGCCCGTGCCTCCGCATCGGTGCTGAGCCCGAACGGCTCGATGAACAGCACTTCTCCTGAATCGCGGACCAGCCGAGCGGTCGGCGGCAGCCACCCCTCGCCGCTGGTCAGCTGTTCCCGAAAACCCATCCCGCCTCTCTCGGTAGCCTGCTACCCGGATTGTCCCTCACCCGGATTGTCCCTCAACTGGCGGCGAGGTGTCGCTCATGCCGCTTGGTCGCACGGCCCGGGAGGGCCCGTCGCGGGCGGTTCTCCTTCGCGGAGGGTGCGACCTCCGGGACTGACCGCCGTGGTAGTGCCGTCGCCGCCGAGGCGGATGGTCCATCCCCAGGTGTGGACCGTGATCAGGTGGTGGAAGTCGCAGAGGCTCAGCAGGTTGTCCAGCCGGGTGTGACCGCCCGCGGCGCGCGGCACGATGTGATGCACCTGGCTCAGCTCGGCTGGGCGGTCGCAGCCGGGCCATCGGCAGTGCCGGTCGCGGCGGCGTACGGCCTGCTCCAAGTGGGCTGGCACGGTCTTCGTCGGCCGGCCGACATCGAGCACGATCGACGGGCTGGCCAACGGCCCCACGTAGTGACCCGTACGCAGGTACGACGCCAACCCGTCCGGACCGGACATCATCTCGACGGCCCAACGCAGGAGCACTTCTCCGAGGCGCTGCCGACCGGCAGGGCTAGGCGGCTGTCGAGAGCCGGGCCCGGCGTCGGCCGAGCTGCCGTCTTCGCCCATGCCGTGGCCGCGCAACCACTCCTCCGTCATGCAGCTCAACGCCTGATGATCGACGGAGCCGGTGACCGTCGGCATGACGACCGAGTCGCAGGCGAGGGCGGCGGCCATGCGTTCACTGATGGGCTCGGCACCACCGAGAGTGACGGGCGGCCCCACCGCCGCCGGCGGCAATCCCTGGCTGGTCAAGATGTCCGGCGTCGGTGCTGGCCCTGGGCCCGGAAGCGGCGCCGCCTTGGGTTGCCCCGAGTGGGAACCGCCCATTCCTTCGCCGTACGGTGCTACGGACGTTGCTTCCGGCTGGATCGCGACGGTCGCCTCCGATTCCGCCAGACGAAGGTCACTGTTGGGCAGAGCCTTATGGCTGCCACCGCACTGCGTGGACCCCGACCCAGACTCGGACCCGGACTGGGAGCCCGACTGGGAGCCGGACTCGGACCCGGAGCCGGACCCGGAGCCGGACCCGGACCCGGAGCAGGACTCGGACCCGGAGCCCGAGGGACCTGGGAGGAGGGCGGGATCTGCGGCGAGTTGGTGAGCCTTGAGGCGGATCCATTCGTTGACCGCGTCGTCGGCGCCGGGGAGCCGGCGCAGGGCGGCCAGCGGGATATCGACCTTGACCTGGGGCTTGGCGCCGCCGCGCTCGGGCAACAGGTTGGACCCGACCAGTAGAGACAGCGCCTGCACGAGCGCATCGTGGCGTCGCTGTCGAGGGGTCCGAGCGTCTTCGGGGCCCTTTCGGGTGGACAGGGCGCCGATCACCTGCTCGGCGAGACTGGTGGCGTGCGCGGTGAGGTCACCGTTGAGTTTGCCGACGCCGCCGAAGGTCTTGGCGATGGTCAGGCCGCGATCCGCGGCCACGCGTTCTTCGTCGCGTTCGATGCCGTTGGGGTACACGCGCCGGTAGATCTCGGTGGCCAGCATCGTCAGGTCCGCCGCATCGGCTCCCGCCTCGGCCGCGTCGGTCAGCACCCGCTCGGCCGGCTCGCGGTCGTCGGCGGGCAGCTTGCCGCAAAAGTCCATGATCAGCCTGCCGATCGACGTGGAGATGTGACCGGCGGCGAGGGCCCGGGCGACGTGGAGGTGGTCGCGGAGCCGCCGTGCACCCGCCACCATCTGGCGGGCCGCCGTCAGCGTGCAGCGGGTGAAGAAGGCCAGCCACGCGGATGTCGCGGACTGCCCGTCCGCCGCGTAGCCCTCGCTCGCGTCGAAGGCACCGATCAGCGCGGCCTCCGCCGCGGTCCGCTTCGCGTCCACCCTGCTCCACGCGCGCAGCGCGTCGGCCTGCACAGCGGTGGGCAGGCCAGGCAGGTCCTCGGCGTTGACGAAATCCAGCCCGGCCTCGACCAGCGCCAAGGCATCGGCCAAGCAGGCCGGCGGCGGACCGAAGCCTGAACGCGACACGCGAGAGCACCTCCACGAACGAGGCCAGAACACTCCGACCTCGCACAATCACCACAGAAGACGTGGAGCGCACTCGCATCGCGTAATGGCACGCTGCCTGGGAGCCCGAGACCTCCACCCGAAGGTGGCGGCGGTATCTCATCGTGTCGTCAACTCGAACACCCGAGCTAAAGATAACACACCTTCGAACTCCTTGTCGACACCAAATCCGAGGGCCGTTACTCTCCCAGCGCCCGGAAGATCCTGCCACTCCCAGATGAGCGATGGACTATCGCTATTCATGGCGAAATGCCCGATATGAGGCATTTCATCCGTCGCGTGGTCCGGATGCACGCCACCGTGCGGCGAATAATGGTGAGGCGGCCGGCGTCGCGCCGCACTAATGAACTATGCGCAACCGCATCGTCGTGAATCGATAAGAGCTCTACCAGATTCTCCATCGTAAGCGGATGCGTCGGCCGGAGTGACTCTCCACAATTGGTTAGCGCTCCTGCAGGAGTCGGATGCTGGTGAGGTGGCAGTGGCGTCGCCGCGGCGAATCGGCTATGTGGTTGGGATGACCGGTTGGCGCAGGATGGTGCGCAGCTTACGGGGCTCGGTCTTGCGGAAGTCGCTGAGGTAGATCTCGTGATGCTTCCCGGTCATCCTGAGCCCTGATCTGGGGATGAACTCCTGGTGCATCCGGTAGAGAGTGTCAGCTTCGTCGTCGAATGAACCGATATGCAAGGTCTGCACGCATTGCCGCTCCTCCAGCGTTTCTAGCCGCACCCGGCCGAGACCGGTTGGTGGATTCTTCTCGGCGACTTTGGCGACAGCGGCGTGGAACAGCTCGCGGGTGATCCAGTCGGGCACCATCGACATGATCGTCCAGTCCCAGCGGGACTTGTCTCTGGCGGTCGTGAATGTTTCCATGTCCTTCGACCACCACAGGCCCTCCAGCGGCATGACGACGTAGTCGCGGCCGAGGTCTTGTTTACTGGCGAACTTCAGCTTGTACGCCACCGGGTACAGCGCCTCCACCGCATCGGCGAACTCCGGAGAGGAATTCGGATCGCCATGACCATCGATCATGAGGTACTGCATCGGCGGAACCTCGAGGATACGGAACTCGCCGCTCTTCGCCCGGTAGGAGTCAAGAGTTTTCTTGAAGTCCGTCTTTGTCATCGTCGTCTTTGTCATCGTCGTCTTTGTCATCGCCGTCTTTCCCGTCGCCCTTCCCTGCCGTCACCGCGGGAGGACTATATCGATCCGCCCCGAACCAGTCGCTACCAGCGCGGACAAGGTAAGCCACCAAGAGGTCCATATGAGGGCCGGCGCCCGGTGATGTCGGTGCGGCGCCGATGGCCAGGTTGCGGAGAGAGGCGAGGATGTGCGGTCCGAAACGGCTGCCGACGGTGGAATCGTCTTCGCGTCAGCAGGTGTCACGCAACCGACCGGCGTGGCGGTGTACGGGGGCGGGCACTAGCGCCGGTTACACGACCCTACGGCCGATTGACGACACAACAATCTTGGCGACGCAACAATCCACGACACAACAATCCACGACACGACGATGATCCGATGACACAGGATCGTAGGCGGCCGCTCCGGGTAGGGCTCACAGCAGGCCAGGTGGCGGGCCTTCGTTCGACGTTGGGGCGTCGAGCCACACGAGGACGGCGTCTTCGCCGCGACCCAGAAACCTGCAAGCGCTCTCTGCTGAGACGAAGCGGCCCACGACCGGGTCGCCGCCGTCCCCGATGGCGACGGCGGCGCCGTTCGGGAAGGCCAGCCCCCAGGCGAGGACGCCGCCGTCCTGGTCTTCGGCGTCGAGCCAACACAGGGCGAAGCGGCGCGGCGCGCACTCCGCCGCCAGCTCGGCGAGCTCGTCGTGGAGCGAGGCCATGAAGTGGGTTGGACAGTCATTCGCACTAGTCATGCCCCCAGAATGACTCCTATTGACTACGCTGAGCAGGTACTCGCGCGTCTGGTGGACATCTGTGAAAGCCGCGAACTTCGCGTGAGCCACCGCCCACCCCCGTGACCGGCGAAGGGAATCACGACGATGACATCCCGCAAGCCCGCTCCGCCCCTTCCGTTCATGGAGCTGCTGGCCGACGAGCTGCGCCGCCACCGCGAGGCGGCCGGGCTCACGCAGGAGCAGCTCGCCCGCCGCATCGTCTTCTCCGAGTCCCTCGTCGGCATGGTCGAGACCTGCCGGCGGATCCCGAAGGTCGAGTTCATCCAGGCCTGCGACACGGCCCTGCGCACCGGCGGGGCGCTCTTCCGCATCTGGACGCGGATGGTGGAGGGCACCTATCCGGCCTGGTTCCGCCCGTTCGCCGACCTCGAGGCCGCCGCCTCCGCCCTTTTCGAGTTCGAGCCGCAAGCCGTGCCCGGACTGTTGCAGACCGAGGACTACGCGCGGGCGATCCTGCGCGCCGGGCGCCCTCGCGACAGCGACGAGGAGATCGAGCGGCACGTGGCCGCCCGGATGGCCAGGCAGGCGATCCTCACCGGAGAGAATCCGCCACTGCTGTGGGTGGTGCTGAACGAGGCGGTGCTGCGCCGCCGGGTCGGCGGCCGCGAGGTCATGCGCGCCCAGCTCGTCCGGCTCGTGGAGGCGAGCATGTCGCCGCATGTTGTCATCCAGGTGCTGCCCTTCGACATGGGCGAGCACGCGGAGATGGGCGGCGCCAGAGTCATCGCGCGGCTGCCGGACGAGGGCGACATCGTTTACGTTGAAGGCCCGGGCAGCGGGCAGCTCATCGGCATCCGCGAGGAGGTCGCCGAGTGCGCGCTGCGCTTCGACCTGCTTCGCGCGACCGCGCTGTCCCCCGACGAGTCGGTCGCGATGATCCGCGGGATGATCAGTGAAATGATCGGAGAAGGATGAGCACCACCCCCCAGTGGCGGAAGAGCACCCACAGCAGCGGCGAGGGCGGCAACTGCGTCGAGGTCGCCCGGTTCTCCACCGCCGCGTGGCGGAAGAGCACGTACAGCGGCGGCCAGGGCGGCAACTGCGTCGAGGTCGCCGGCGGCGCCGGCGTGGTCGGCGTCCGGGACTCGAAGGACCCGGAGGGCCCGGCGCTCGGCTTCACGCCCCGCGAGTGGCGAGACTTCCTCTCCGCCGTCAAGTCCTCCGCCCACTGATCGGCCATCCGTCCCGGCCGCATACCCGGCCTGCGCCCGGCCCGCCCGTCGTGCCCGGCCACCGTGCCCGCCCACCGTGCCCGCCCACCGTGCCCGCCCCGGCTCGGACGGCTGGGTGCGGGCCGTGGCCGGCCGGGGCGCGTGGGGCGCGACCGCCGGCCACGATGATTCGGGACGTGGCTTGATGGACGGCTGGCAGCACCATGCCAAGGCCCTGGCCGACGCCGTGGCCCATCCGTTGTCGCGGTGGCGGCCGGTCGTCGCCGAAATGCCGAGGCACGTCTTCATCCCGCGCTGGTACGAGAAGGCCCAGGGCGGCGGATGGATCGCCCATGACGGCCGAGCCGACCCGCGGGAATGGGCGCGTGCCGCCTACCGCGACCGCACGTGCGTCACCAGGATCGGAGCCGTCCACGCCGACACGATCGAGCCCGGCACGACCGTGCGCGGGCATCCGACCTCCTCGGCGACGCTCCCCGGCCTGCTGCTCACGATGTACCGGCACGCGATGCTCGGCGACGGGCTCGACATCCTCGACGCGGGAACCGGTTCCGGTTACGGCGCGGCCCTGCTCACCGCACGGTTCGGCGCTCGGGTGCGCTCCTGCGACATCGACTCCTACCTGGTCGAGGTCGCCGAGCAACGGTGCCGCGCGGCCGGGACGCCGATCAGGGCCGAGGCGTTCGACGTCACCGGCGAACTGCCGGCGGGGTTCGACCTCGACCGGATCGTCGGCACGTTCGCCGTACCGCACGTTCCGGCCTCGTGGGTACGGGCGCTGCGGCCGGGTGGCCGGGTGGTGGTCACCCTCGCCGACACCACGCTCATCCTCGTCCTCGACAAGCAGGACGACGGCACGCTGTCCGGCGGCACCGCGTGGGACAGGGCCGGGTTCATGGTCGCCCGACACGATGACGGCGCCTACCACGGCGACAAGCGCCGCGAGGTGGCGCTCATCGGCGCCGGCGACGTCCACACATCGCCGTTTCCGCTGGTGGACGTGACCCGGGGCTGGCCGCTGTATTCAACCTTCAACCTGGAGAACCCCGGCGTACGGCACGACTTCACCGACGACGGCGAGGGGACACGGCGGGCGCTGATCTGGGCGGACGACGGTTCGTGGGCGCGCGCCGAGTCACGCGACGGCGCGGCCCCCATCGTCACCGAGGGCGGTCCCCGGCGGCTGTGGGAGGCACTCGACGCCGTCCGCGAACGCTGGCTCCGCGACGGTGACCTGCCGTGCTACGGAGCCCGGGCGACGGTGGACCCGGACGGCACCACCACCCTGTGGCGGGGACACGGCGCCGGAGCATGGAAGGCCGTCCGCCGCCCCGAGCCGCCGTCCCTGGCGAAGCCATCCTGATCGGGCCGCCCGAACGGCTACGGCGACGGCACGCCGTCGATCTCGCGGCCCTCCGGGTCGGGCGGGGTGTGGGACGTCCAGTTCTCGGCGGCTTCGAGCTGGGCGGCGAGGGCGAGCAGGGTGGCCTCGTC
Source organism: Streptosporangiaceae bacterium (assembly GCA_036378315.1). Classification (GTDB taxonomy): domain Bacteria; phylum Actinomycetota; class Actinomycetes; order Streptosporangiales; family Streptosporangiaceae; genus CALAED01. The sequence goes on from DASUWU010000202.1 coordinate 32,582, forward strand.
GCAGTCGCGGCCGAGGAACTGGGCGCCGATCGGCAGGCCGGCCGAGGTGAACCCGGCCGGGACGCTGATCGCCGGCCAGCCGAGCACGTTCCACGCCCAGTTGTACGGGCAGGCGGCGGACGAGACCTGACCCGCCGAATACCAGCCGCGGCCGTTCAGGGCGCCGACCCGCAGCGGCGGCTGCGCCGTCGCCGGGGTGAGGATCACGTCGGCCCGCTCGAAGATGCGACCGATCCGGCGTCGCTGGCGCGGCTCGAGCCGGAGGGCGAGCGGCAGCAGCGGCCGCCCGACCAGCCGGCCGAGCCGTACCTCGATGGCGGTGCGCCGCTCAGGCCGCGCGTTCGGGATCCGGTCCAGGCACTCGGCGAGGCCGGTCGTACCGCGGGGCAGCACGCTCAGGCCAAGCAGGCCGTAGTCGGGATCGGCGGGGAAGACGTCGTGCCCGAGGTCGACCAGCACGCCGGCCAGCCGGTCCACCGCCGCGCGGATCTCCGGGTGCAGCGCCGCCGAGACGCCGAACGGCGTGCGGAACGACAGCGCGACCCGCAGCCTGCCCGGCTCCGGCCACGGCCACGGTGCCGCCTCGAACGGGCGGGCAGCGCGGTGCCGATCGCCGGCGTGGCCCCCGCTCAACACCCCCAGCAGCAGGATGGCGTCCCGTACGGACCTGGTGAGCGGGCCGTACACGGTCAGGCCGTAGAACGGGTCGGCGTGCGGCCAGGCTGAGATCCGGCCGCGCTGCGGCTTGAGGCCGACCAGCGAGGTCCAGGCGGCCGGGATCCGGATCGACCCGAGGCCGTCCGAGCCGACAGCCGCCGCGACGAGGCCCGCCGCGACGGCCGCGGCCGAGCCGCCGCTCGACCCGCCGGGGGTGTGCCGGAGATCCCACGGGTTGCGGGCGACCCCGTAGGCCACCGACTCGCTTGTCGGCCACTGGCCGAGCTCGGAGGTCCTGGTCTTGCCGACGACGATCGCTCCGGCGGCGCGCAGCCGCCGGACGATCTCGCTGTCCTCGCGCTTGGGTTCGTGGTCGCCCGCACAACCGAACGGGGTGGTCTCGCCGGCGAGGTCCATGTCGTCCTTGATCGCCACCGGGACGCCGAGCAGCGGCAACCGCTCCCCCGCCGCCAGCCGCCGGTCGGCCTCCGCGGCCTCGGCCCGAGCCGCCTCGTGCCGTACGACCCGGAACGCGCCGACCGTGTCCTGCGTCGCGTCGATCCGGCGCAACGCGAGGTCGACGAGCTCGCGAGCGGACACCTCGCCGCTGGCGAGCTCCGCCGCCTGCCCGGCCGCGCCGTGATATGTCACCCCGGTCATATCGCTCATGGAACCCCACCGCCTCCTGGGGCAAATCTTGCCGGAACAGCCTGAAATGTCCTATATCCGCCTCTGCCGCAGCGATGCCCGCGCGTCGCGCGGAACGCGCGGGAACGCACGGAACGGCGGGTCCTGCGGCAGCGCCCGCCTCCCACCGCCCGGTCCATGCAGCCCGGTCCATGCAGCCCGGTCCATGCAGCCCCGGTCCTCCCAGCCTGGTCCTCCCAGCCCGGTGCTCCCAGCCCAATGAGGAGCGTGCGCCTGGTGAGAACCTAGAACGAGGTCGGGAGCAGCTCGCGGCCGAGCTCCGGTCGCGCCGCCAGCACCGCCCTCGACCCTGCTGTTGAGCGTTACCCATTCAGCCGTCACCGGACAGATCAACCGGATCAGCCGGATGATGTGCGTGTGTTCGCCCGCAAGATGCCGGTGAAAGATCGACTCGTGATGTGCGATGCGGTTGCGGAATGTACGCCGACGGTCGAAATCGTGGTGAACCTGCTTCCGTGTTCCGACATCGGCGCTGAAGGCATGCCGCAACGCTGGCCGCCAGAGCGTCATTTCGTAGTTGGCGCCCGCCCCGAGCAACCCCACCCAAAATCCGAACGACAATTCAGCTACAACCCGACCGCATGTGGGCATTTTGCCCGCGTCCCTGATTCGTTCGTAGGCCGCTGCGATGGCCTGTCGGTGCACGAACATTAAGTCCAGGGATCGCGCGTTCCACCAATCCTCCCGCGCGAAGCAGGCCGTCAGCCGGTCGTGCAGCGCGTTCCGCAACGACACCTCGAGGACCTGCAGCGGTCCGAGGAATGCCCCGCTCACCGCGATGTTCCAGGCGTACAGACGCAACGCCAGGTCGACATCCCCACCGACGGTCGCCTCGTATCGCGCGAATTGCTCTGTCGAGATGGCCTTGATCAGTTGCCGGCGCTTCTCGAGCTCAATGCTCAACTCCTTGTGTCGCACCCCGCGGGCGGGTATAGTCATCTTCGTAAGCCCCGGACCGGCAATCGTCCTTCGAGACGAGCCCCCGGGGCAGAGCCTTTTATGGACCGGTTTTGCCTGAGGATAGATATCAGCGGCCGCCCTCACAGCGGATTGTTGGTACCTCCATAAAGGTCGGGCACGCGGAGCTTTGTCCGGCTTTTATCGATTCGGGCAGACGGCCGGCAGCCGCTACGGTGTGGGCATGCTTCCGGTGGTGACGGCGACTCGGTACGTGACGCCGCTGCGCGAGGGCGGGTCGTTGCCCGGGCTGGTCGAGGCCGACGATCTCGGGACCTACGTGGCGAAGTTCACCGGAGCCGGACAGGGCCGGAAGGCGTTGATCGCCGAGATCGTCGCCGGAGAGCTGGCCCGCCGCCTCGGCCTGCGGGTACCCGACATGGTGATCATCGACCTCGACCCCGTGATCGGCCGGCACGAACCGGACGAGGAGGTGCAGGACCTCCTCAACGCCAGCCCCGGCTGGAACCTCGGGATCGACTTCCTGCCCGGCGCCCTCGGGTACGACCCGCTGGGCTGGACCGCCGATCCCGAGTTCGCCTCCACGGTGTTGTGGTTCGACGCGCTGATCGGCAACGTGGACCGGAGCTGGCGCAACCCGAACCTGCTGGTCTGGCACGGCGACGTCTGGCTCATCGACCACGGCGCGAGCCTGTACTTCCACCACACCTGGGCCACTGCGGCCGCGCTCGCGCACCGGCCGTACGACGCGAGCGACCACGTCCTCATGCCGTACGCCAAGCAGCTTCCCGACGCCGACGCCGATCTCGCGCCGCGGGTCACCGAGGAACTGCTCCGCGAGGTGATCGCCCTGGTGCCCGAGCCATGGCTGACCGGCGAGCCAGGATTCGCCGGCGCCCAGGCCGTACGGGACGCCTACGTCGCCCAGCTCACCACGCGGGTCGCCGCCCCGCGCGACTGGCTTCCCGAGGTGGCCTCGTGAGCGCGCGCGACGGCGGAGCGCCGGACCGGGCCAAGGCGGCTCAAGCGACCAAGGCCGACAAGGCGGGCAAAACCAACAAGGCGGCCAGGGCGGGCAAGGCGGTGTACGAGTACGCGACGCTCCGCGTGGTGCCGAGCATCGAACGCGGCGAGGTCATGAACGTCGGGGTGATCCTGTACTGCCAGGCCAAGGACTTCCTCGGCTGCCGGACGCGCGTGGACGAGCGACGGCTGCGCGCCCTCGCGCCCGACCTCGATCTCGACGGCGTACGCCACGCCCTGCGCGCCATCGACGCCGTCTGCCGCGACGAGCCGGGAGCGGCGCGGTGCCGCCCGGGCGACGATCGGGCGGAACCGGGATCGTCCGGGCGGGAATCGGCGGGGCGGGAATCGGCGGGACGGGGATCGTTGGGCGGGCGCTTCCGGTGGCTCACCGCGCCGCGCAGCACGATCGTCCAGCCCGGGCCGGTGCATCCCGGGCTCGCCGACGATCCGGCCGCGGAGCTCAGCCGCCTCTTCGACGTCCTGGTGGGCTGAGGCGGGCTCAACGGCTGAACGCGGCATGCTCGCGCGCCGCGGCGGTGCCGTCCGCCACAACGGGCGCTGTGAGGGTGCGCTGTGAGGGTGCGCTGTGAAGGTGCGCTGTGAAGGTGCGCTGTGAGGGTGAGGGCGAAAGTCACCAGGGTGTAACACGTCTCTAACAGCCGCCACGTACCTTGCGACTGTGAAGCAGATCAAAGTGTCTGTGCAGGTCAGCCCCACCGAGGCAGCCGATCCCGTGGTGCGGCAGTTGTGCGCGGCGCAGCAGGCGGAGCTCGAGACGCGCTATGGGCCCGAATCGGCCGAACCGCCCAAGGGGATCGATCCGGGCGTCGCGTTCCTGGTGGCTCGCGTGGCGGGCGAGCCGGTCGGGTGCGCCGGGCTGAAGCATCTGGAACCCGGGATCGCTGAGGTCACCCGCATGTACGTGCGGCCCGCGCATCGCGGCCACGGGATCTCCCGCCGGCTGCTGCGCGAGGTCGAGGGCATGGCCAAGGAGCGCGGCGTGACCACGATCCGGCTCGAGACGGGCGATCTGCAGCCCGAGTCGATCGGGCTGTACGGATCCTCCGGCTATCACCGTATTCCGGCTTTCGGGCAGTACGTCGGGTCCCCGCTGAGCCTGTGTTTCGAGAAGCCCCTGTAACTCGCGAGAAGACGCTGGTAACTCGCGAGAAGGCGCTGGTAGCTCGCGCGGAGACCCTGTAGCGCGTCCGCGGGTGGAGCCCGGGGCCGCGAACCCGGAAGAATGGACGGGTGACTCCTACTTCCGCCGCGGCCGGCCAGCCGGCCCAGCCAAGGTCACCCGGCTCGCCGGGCCGGCGCGATGTCGTCGTGCTCGGCTCCACCGGCTCGATCGGCACCCAGGCCATCGACGTGATGCGACGGAACCCCGCGCGGTTCCGCGTCGTCGGCCTCGCCGCCGGCGGGTCGCGGGTCGAGTTGCTGGCGCGGCAGGCGCTCGAGCTGCGCCCGCAGGTGGTCGCGGTGGCCAAGGCCTCCGCGGTACAGGATCTGCAGCTCGCGTTCTACGCGGAGGCGCAGCGACAGGGGTACGCCCAGGGCGGCTACCGGATACCGAAGATCATCGCGGGCCCGGAGGCCGTGGCCGAGGTGGCCGCGCATCCATGCGACGTCGTGCTCAACGGCGTCACCGGGGCGCTCGGTCTTTCGTCCACGCTGGCGGCGCTCGACGCGGGCCGTACGCTGGCGCTCGCCAACAAGGAGTCCTTGATCATCGGCGGCCCGCTCGTCAAGGCCAGGGCGAAGCCCGGCCAGATCGTGCCCGTCGACTCCGAGCACTCGGCGCTGGCCCAGTGCCTGCGCGGCGGGTCGGCCGACGAGGTGCGCCGGCTGGTGTTGACCGCGAGCGGCGGGCCGTTCCGCGGCCGGAGCCGGGCGGAGCTGGCGGACGTGACCCCGGAGCAGGCGCTCGCCCACCCCACCTGGGACATGGGTCCGGTCGTCACGATCAACTCCGCCACGCTCATCAACAAGGGCCTGGAGGTCATCGAGGCGCATTTGCTGTTCGACATCCCGTTCGAGCGGATCGAGGTCATGGTCCACCCGCAGTCGATGATCCACTCGATGGTGGAGTTCACCGACGGGTCGACGCTTGCCCAGACCGGCCCGCCCGACATGCGGATGCCGATCTCGCTCGGCCTCGCCTGGCCGGACCGCGTGCCCGAGGCGGCGCCGGGCATCGACTGGACCAGGGCACACGCCTGGGAGCTGTTCCCGCTCGACGACGAGGCGTTCCCGGCCGTGCGACTCGCCCGGCATGTCGGCGCGCTCGGCGGCACCGCGCCCGCGGTCTACAACGCCGCGAACGAGGAGTGCGTCGAGGCCTTCCGGGCCGGACGATTGCCGTTTCTGGGAATAGTGGACACCGTCCAGCGGGTAGTGACGGAACACGACGTACTCGACACGGGGGTGACGCTCGACGACGTACTCGCCGCGGACGCGTGGGCGCGCGACAAGGCGCGCGCGCTCGTCGCCAAGGCGCGGTGACACGATGGCGCCCTGAGGGCGAGAGCCGCGCCATCGTCCGCGGGTCGGATCTTCGCAGGTCCGATCATCCGCAGCCCGCTCAACCGCTGGATGGCGAATCGCTGGACACTTGGGATGAGTTCCTTTTTTGGCCTTATCGGCGTGATCGCGTTCGTGATCGCGCTGCTCGCGACGGTCATGCTGCACGAGGCCGGACATTTCGCCACCGCCAAGCGGTTCGGGATGAAGGCCACGCAGTTCTTCGTCGGCTTCGGGCCGACGCTCTGGTCACGCCGGCGCGGCGAGACCGAGTACGGCATCAAGGCGGTGCTGCTCGGAGGGTACGTCCGGATCGTCGGATACACGCCGTTGGAGCAGATCGATCCGGCGGACGAGCGCCGCGCTTTCTACCGCCAGCCGGCGCGGCAGCGGGCGATCGTCATCGGCGCCGGCGTGGCGGTGAACCTCGTCATCGGCTACCTGCTCCTCGCCGCGCTCAATATGACGACCGGGCTGCCCGAGGGGCAGAACCGTACGGCGACCGTCGACGCGGTGAGCACCTGCGTGCCGCCGAGCATGGACAAGCCGTGCCGCTCGGGGGCGCCGCCGGCTCCCGCGGCCCAGGCGGGTCTGCGGCCGGGCGACCGGGTGGTGTCATTGGGCGGCAGGCAGGTCAGGAACTGGGACGATCTGCGCGCGGCCATCCTGGCGGCCAAGCCGGGCGTCGAGACGTCCATGGTCGTGCGGCGTGGCGAGGCGCTGCGCACGCTGCGGCTGCGGTACGCGAACGTCGACGGGCACGCGTTCGTCGGCCTGTCGCCACGGGTGCTCGTCGCCCACTGGGACCGCAAGGGCCCGCTGTCGGGCGCGGCGGCGGCGGCCGGCCAGTTCGGCACGTACCTCAAGCAGCTCGGTCACATCGTGGTCGACCTGCCCGCCGCCATCCCCAAGCTCTTCTCGCCCGACCGGGCGCAGACCGCGGGCGGGCAGGTGGGCAGCGTGTACGGGGCGGGCGAGGTCTCCGGGCAGATCTTCGCCTCGAACCAGACATGGCGGTACAAGGCGTTCTTGTTTCTGTCTCTGGTCGTCTCCGTGAACATCTTCGTAGGAGTGCTCAACCTGCTCCCCCTTCTCCCGATGGACGGCGGGCACCTGGCGGTACTGTGTTACGAGCGGATCAGGGCCTGGATCGCCCGAGTGCGGGGGCGGCCCGACCCTGGCACCGTGGATATGACCAAGCTCATGCCGGTGACGTACGTCGCCGTCGTGCTGCTGGTTGGACTCGGGGTGCTGCTCATCCTTGCCGATGTGCTCAACCCGTTGAAAATTCCGCAATAACGCCGAACTCTGCGATAGAGGATCATGAGCGTCGATCTTGGTATGCCTGGGCCGCGTCCGCTGGTGGCGCGGCGTCGTGTGTCCCGGCAGGTGGTGGTGGGTCGGGGGAAGAACGCGGTGGTGGTGGGTGGTGGTGCGCCGGTGTCGGTGCAGTCGATGACCACCACGGTGACGGCTGATGTGAACGCGACGTTGCAGCAGAT
>DASUWU010000203.1:0-35079 GCA_036378315.1 Streptosporangiaceae bacterium
TCTTGGGCGGCTGCAGCGGCAGCACCGCACCATGCGCGTCGCAGGTCCAGTCGCTCGACCAGTAGTTCGGCGCGCGTACGCGCCCGCCGCAGCGCGCGCAGACTGGCTCGGACCTCACGATTACTCACAGTCGCCCGCGGCCGGGCGTCACGTCAAGGTCCGCGGGAGGTACAGGAGATACTTGACGCGTGCGGGTGCGGTGCGTGGGCGTGGTGGCTCGGGACGGCGGCGGGCGGCTGCTGCTGATCCGCCGCGGCCATCCGCCGGGCGAGGGGCTGTGGTCGCTGCCGGGCGGCCGGGTCGAGCGCGGCGAGTCCGACGCCGCCGCCGTCCTCAGGGAGCTGCACGAAGAGACCGGGTTGCGCGGCGAGGTCGGCGAGCTCATCGCGGTGGTGGCCCGACCCGGCCCGGACGAGGTCGTGTTCGACATCCACGAGTACACCGTGACGGGCCTGGCGGGCACGCCGCGGGCCGGCGACGACGCCGCCGACGTCCGCTGGGTCGACGAAGCGGAGCTGCGGGCGCTGCCGACCACCCCGGGCTTGCTCGAAGCGCTGACCGATTGGGGTGTGTTGCCCGATGATGGGAGCGTCTCGGGTGGGGGCGGCGCGCCGGATCGACGCGACGGCTAGAGTGCCAGTCCCGAGCGGGGCAACACCTGACCAGGACTTCGTCACAAGGGGGTCGCGTCGTGCAACGCCTCGAGTTCCGGCTGGAGACCCGGCAGCGCGTGCTGTATCTCGTGCTGGCCGGCTTCTGGATGCTGATCGCGCTGGGCAGAGCGGCCGTCGGGTTCGGCTCCGGCGCGTTCGCCGCGCTTCTCATCGCCGGGCTGTTCGTCTTCGAGTTCTTCTGGCTCGCCAGGTTCGGGGTGACGCTCACCCCGCAGGGCATCACCCTGCACGGCTGGACGACGAGGGACTACGGCTGGCACGAGGTGCGGGCCATCCAGCCGACGCGGTTCTTCCTGCAGCGGCGCGCGTCGGTCGAGTTCGTCCATGGCGGCCGCCGGCGCACCTGGGCGCCGCTGCACTACTGGTCGATGCCGGACGGCGAGTTCGATCGCAAGATCTACGCGATGCAGCAGTGGCACGCCCAGTACGCCGGGCAGTTCGGCCAGCCGGGGCAGCCGCCGCAGCCGGGTTGGGGCCAGGCGGGCTGGGGCCAGCCGTCGTACGGCCAGCAGCCGTACGGCGCGCAACCTTATGACCAGCAGCCGTACGGGGCGCAGCCTGCGTACGGGCAACCGGACTACGGGCAGCCCGGGTACGGGCAACCGGACTACGGGCAGCCTGCGTACGGGCAGCCCGACTACGGACAGCAGCCCTACCCGCAGCAGCCCTATGCACAACCGGGCTATCCGCAGCAGGGCTACCCGCAGCAGCCCCACGATGGCCGGCAGGGCCCGTACGGACAGCCCGGCTACCCGCAGCAGCAACATCCGGCCTACGGCCAGCAGTCGCCACCGGCCTACGACCAGCCCAGCCACCAGCCCTACGAACAGCCGGCGCAACCCTACGAGCAGCAGTATGGGCAGCCGCCGGCCGCGCAGGGCCCGGGCTCGGCGGAGTGGACCAAGCTCTTCGGCGCCGACGCGGACGCCCGGCCGAACGGCAACCATCCGTACGGCCGCTGATCCGGGCCGCGCGGCGCCCGGTCAGCGGTCCGCGTACTCCTCGAGCAGCCGCCGAGCGATGATCATCTTTTGGATGTCGGCGGTCCCCTCGCCGATGAGAAGCATGGGCGCCTCGCGGTACAGCCGCTCGATCTCGGCCTCCGTCGAGTAGCCGTAGCCACCGTGGATGCGGAACGCGTCCTCGACGACCTCCTTGCAGTACTCGCCGGCGAGGTACTTGGCCATGCTCGCCTCGAGGTCGTTCCTGGCGCCGGAGTCCTTGCGGCGGGCGGCCAGGACCACCATCTGGTGCGCCGCCTCCACCTTGGTCGCCATCTCGGCCAGCCGGAACTGGATCGCCTGGTGATCGGCGATCGGCCGGCCGAACGCCTCGCGCCGCCGCGCGTAGGAGATCGCCAGCTCGAAGGCGCGCAGCGCCACGCCGCTGCCGCGCGCAGCGACGTTGACCCTGCCGACCTCGACGCCGTCCATCATGTGGAAGAAGCCGCGACCCGGCCGGCCGCCGAGGATCTGCGACGCCGGGATCCGGTGGCCGTCGAAGACCATCTCTGTCGTGTCGACGCCCTTGTACCCCATCTTGTCGATCTTCCCGGGGACGCTCAGCCCCGGCGCCACCTCGCCGAATCCCGGCTCCTTGTCCACCAGGAACGCCGTCATGCCCCGGTGGCCGGCCGCGGGATCGGTCTTGACCAGCGTGGCGACCAGGTGGGCCGTGGCCCCGTTGGTGAGCCAGTACTTCTGCCCGGTGATCTCGTAGTGGTCGCCGTCGGCAACGGCCCTGGTGCGGATCGCCGCCACGTCGGATCCGCACCCGGGCTCGGACATCGAGAACGCGGCCCGCACCTCACCGGTCGCCATCCGCGGCAGGTAGCGCGCCCGCTGCTCCCGCGTCCCGTGGTGCATGATCATCCAGGCCACGATGAAGTGTGTGTTGACGATCCCGGACACGCTCATCCAGCCGCGCGCGAGCTCTTCGACGACCAGCGCGTACGTCAGCAGCGACGCGCCGAGGCCGCCGTACTCCTCCGGGATCACCAGCCCGAAAAGCCCCATCGCGCGCATGCCGTCGACGATCCGCGCCGGGTAGGCGTCGTCGCGTTCGAGCGCCGTCGCGACCGGCAGGATCTCTTTGTCCACGAAGGCCCGGACGGCGCCCACGATCTCTCGCTGCTCGTCGGTCAGCCCGTCGGTCCGCGCGAGACGAGACATTCCGCTCCCTCCGGTGGGCCGAACTGCATTCTAGGGTCGCCCCCTATGAGAGGCTGAGCGGCGATGGGCGACGTCACCGCGGCTCTCGTCGAGGAGGCCACCAAGCGATCGGGCGTGCTGTGGCTCGACCTGCCACAGATGCCGCGACCCCGCGCGGCGTGGCACGTCTGGCATGACGGCGCCGCGTACGTGCTGACCGGCGGCGCGGGCGAGCAGCCGCTCCCCGGGCTGCCGGAGGCCGAACTGGTCACGGTGATCGTGCCCAGCAAGGACAAGGGCGGCCGGCTCGTCACGTGGGTCGCCGACGTCACCGAGGTCAGGCCGGGCACCGACGAGTGGGACTCCGTCGTGCCCGTCCTCGCCAAGGAACGGCTCAACGGCGACCAGGGCCAGGCCGAGCGGTGGGCCGAGGAGTCGTACGTCATGCGCCTCACCCCGACCGGCGCGGCGACCACCGACCACCCGGCGGACTACGACTCGGTCACCCCGGTGCCGACCCCGGCCACCACCACGGACCGCTGACCGGACGCGGGTCGAACCGCACAGGCCGGGTGCGCCGCCGCCGGGCGCGTATCAGATCGGGAAGCGGCGGCCGGCGGCGAGGGCGCGGAGCTTGTCGGGGTTGGCCACCAGGTGGATGGCGCCGACCCGGCCGGTGGCGTCGAAGTCGAGGGCGAGCGCCGTGATCGGGCCGGCCGGGCCGTTGATCACGATGCCGGGGACGCCGTTCAGCTCGACGGGATGGACCGTCATGTCCTCAGGCGCGACGCCCGCGTACGGGCGTCCCGTGACGCCGGTCAGCCAGCGCGCGACCCGGTCGGCGCCGGTGACGGTCTGCAGCGCGGCGCGCACCTTGCCGCCGCCGTCCGTCCACAGCGTGACCTCGGGAGCCAGCACCTCCATCAGCGCGTTGATGTCGCCGCCGAGCGCGGCGTCCATGAACCGTGCCGTGGCCAGCCGCCGTTCCTCCTTGCCGGTGGCGAAGCGTGGCCGCCGGGCCTGGACGTGCTGGCGGGCGCGGTGCGCGAGCTGCCGCACCGACGCCTCGGAGCGGTCGAGGATCTCGGCGACCTCGCCGGTGGAGTACCCGAACACCTCGCGGAGCACGAAGACGGCCCGCTCCAGCGGGCTCAACGTTTCCAGCACCACCAGCATCGCGATCGACACCGATTCGGCCATCTCGACGTCCTCTCCCGCGTCCGGCGTGGTGAGCAGCGGCTCGGGCAGCCAGGGTCCGACGTAGGACTCGCGCTGCGCCCGCGCCGATCGCAGCCGGTCCAGCGCCAGGTTGGTGGCGATCCGCACCAGGTAGGCCTTCGGTTCCGCGACATCGGCACGGTCCGCGGCCGACCACCGCAGCCAGGCGTCCTGCACGATGTCCTCGGCGTCGGCCGCGGTGCCCAGCATGCGGTAGGCGACGGCGAACAGCAGGTCACGGTGTTCTTCGAAGACGTCGATCACAGAGTCCATCATCGTACGGCCCGCTCCAACGCTTGCCTGCCCGTCACCCATGCGACGAGGCGGCACCGCCGGTTGTGACATCGCCGCCCCGGATGAGCGAGGGGATCATGGGTAGCCTGCAGTCATGAGCGGGTCCCCGGTACGGGTGTTCGTCGCACGGCTGGCCGGCATCGCCGTGTTCGACCCGGCCGGCGACCAGGTGGGGCGGGTGCGCGATGTGGTCGTCGCGCTGCGCGTCGGGGCGCGCCCGCCGCGGGTGCTCGGTCTTGTCGTCGAGGTGCAGCCGCGCCGGCCGGTGTTCCTCCCCATCACCCGGGTCACCACGATCGAGGCCGACGCGATCATCTTCGACGGGCGGCTCAACGTGCGCCGGTTCCAGCAGCGCGAGACCGAGACGCTGGCGCTCGGCGAGCTGCTGGACCGTACGGTCGTGCTCACCGAGACCGGCGAGCGGGTCACGGTGATCGACGCGGCGATGGAACAGACCCGCACCCGCGACTGGCTGATCACCAAGGTGGCGGTTCGGCGCGCCGGCAAGGGGTTGCGGCGGCGCAGCGGCGAGACCTTGGTCGTCGACTGGGACGCGGTTTCCGGGTTCGCCGCCGAGGAGCACGGGCAGGGCGCGGCCAGCCTCATCGCGGCGTTCGAACGCCTGAAGCCGGCCGACCTGGCCAACGTCATCCACGAGCTGTCGGCCAAGCGGCGCGGCGAAGTCGCCGCCGCCCTGAACGACGAACGGCTCGCCGACGTGCTTGAGGAGCTGCCGGAAGACGACCAGGTGGAGATCCTCGGCAAGCTCGACGCCGACCGGGCGGCCGACGTGCTCGAGGCCATGGGTCCAGACGACGCCGCCGACCTGCTCGGCGAGCTGCCGTCGGAACGGCGCGAGCAACTGCTGCGCCTGATGGAGCCGACCGAGGCCGCCCCGGTGCGCCGGTTGCTGTCGTACGCCGACGACACGGCCGGCGGCCTGATGACCACCGACCCGGTCATCGCGGCGCCCGACGCCACGGTCGCCGAGGCGCTCGCGCAGATCCGCAGCCCGGACCTCAACCCGGCGCTGGCCGCGCAGGTGTACGTGTGCCGGCCGCCGCTGGAGACACCGACAGGCCGTTACCTGGGCACGGTCCACTTCCAGCGGCTGCTCCGCGAGCCGCCGTACACGCTGGTGGCCGGCATCGTCGACAACGAGCTGACGCCGCTGCAGCCGTCGCTGACGCTCGAGGCCGTCTCCAGCTTCCTGGCCACGTACAATCTGGTCGCCTCGGCCGTCGTGGACGACGACGGCCGGCTGCTCGGCGCCGTCACCGTCGACGACGTGCTCGACCACCTGCTGCCCGACGACTGGCGGGAGACCGTGATGGACTCCGTGGCCGAGGAGGCCGGCGACGTCCCAGCGCACGCCGACGCGGCGGCCGAAGCCGAGGAAGAGGCCGTCCGGAGGGCGCGATGACCGTGCCGGCCGAGCGTGACCGCGACCCGCGCGCACCTGGGCGCGCCGATGACCAGCGCGGGAGACCATCATGAGCACCCCCATGAAGTCCCGCCTGGACCAGCCACGCGAGGTGCGGCGCCCGCTGCTGCCCAGACCGCAGTACGATCCTGAGGCGTTCGGGCGGTTCGCCGAGCGCTTCGCCCGCTTCCTGGGCACCGCGCGGTTCATCGTCTACATGACGGTCTTCATCGTGGCGTGGCTCGCGTGGAACGTGGTGGCGCCGCCGGCCGCGCGGTTCGACTCCTACCCGTTCATCTTCCTGACGCTGATCCTGTCGCTGCAGGCGTCGTACGCCGCGCCGCTCATCCTGCTCGCGCAGAACCGCCAGGCCGACCGTGACCGCGTGCAGTACGAGCAGGACCGCACCCGGGAGGAGCGCGCCGTCGCCGACACCGAGTACCTCAGCCGCGAGATCGCCGGGTTGCGCATCGCGCTCCGTGAGGTCGCCACCCGCGACTTCCTCCGCTCGGAGCTGCAGCAGGTGCTCAAGGAGCTGGAATCGGCCGGCGGGCACAACGGCCACGGAGCGAAGCACGCCGGGCAGCGCCGGGCGGACGGCTCCGGTTAGCGGCCAGTCATAGCGGCCCGGCCGTACCGGCCAGTCGTAGCGGCCTTTCGCAGCGGCCCGGTCGCCGTCGCGCTTCGATGGGAGCCGGCGTGCCCTTACCGCTCCAGTTTGTCGAGGATCACGGCGAACCTGCGCAGCTCTTCGGGGTCGAGCCGGCTCAGCACGTGGGTCCGCACACCCTCCTGGTAGGTCGGGGTCGCGGCGCGCAACCGCTCCCGCCCCTCGGGGGTGATCACCGCGAACAGGCCGCGCGCGTCGCTCTGGCAGGACTCCCGCTCGATCAGGCCGTCGCGTTGCAGCCGGTCGGCCAGCCGGGTGAGCCCGCTGCGCGACAGCATGACCCGGTCGGCCAGGTCGTTCATGCGCAGCCGCCCGCCGGGCGCCTCGGCGAGGTACACGAGGACGTCATAGGAGCCGAGGGACAGGTCGTGCTCGGCGAGCAGGTCCGCCTGCAGGCGGCGGGAGAGCAGCGCCTGCACGCGGAGCAGGGTCCGCCAGACCGCGAGTTCTTCGGCGGAGATCGCTTCCGGCAGGCTGGTGGCCACGTTGTCCGATGGTAAGGCCAGGCGCCTGGGTTCGCGGTGGGGCGTACAGAGTTCATACCATGAGGACATGGCTGCCCCCACGACCGAGCAGGTGACCGCGGCGCTCGCGACGGTGATCGATCCTGAGATCCGGCGTCCCATCACCGAACTCGACATGATCAAAAGCGTCGACATAGCCGAGGACGGCTCGGTGCAGGTGAGCGTGTACCTGACTGTCGCCGGATGCCCGATGCGCGACAAGATCACCGCGGACGTCACCGGCGCGGTGACCAAGGTGCCGGGAGTCCGCTCGGTGCGCGTCGACCTCGACGTGATGAGCGAGCAGCAGCGCACCGACCTGCAGACCAAGCTGCGCGGCAGCGCGGGGCAGGCGCGGGAGATCCCGTTCGCCAAGCCGAGCTCGCTCACCAAGGTGTACGCGGTGGCCAGCGGCAAGGGCGGTGTCGGCAAGTCGTCGATCACGGTCAATCTGGCCGCCGCGCTGGCCGCCTCCGGACGCAAGGTCGGGGTCGTGGACGCCGACATCTACGGGCACTCGGTGCCCCGCATGCTGGGGGTGACGACCAGGCCGACCAAGGTCCAGGACATGATCATGCCGCCGGTGGCCTATGACGTGAAGGTCATCTCGGTGGGCATGTTCACCCCGGGGAACACGCCGGTGGTGTGGCGGGGACCGATGCTGCACCGGGCGCTCCAGCAGTTCCTGGCCGACGTCTACTGGGGCGACCTCGACGTGCTGCTGATGGACCTGCCTCCGGGGACAGGTGACATCGCCATCTCGGTGGCGCAACTGGTGCCGTCGGCGGAGATCCTCGTGGTGACGACGCCGCAGAAGGCGGCCGCCGAGGTGGCCGAGCGGGCGGGGGCCATCGCCGCGCAGACCCACCAGCAGATCGTCGGCGTGATCGAGAACATGTCGTACCTGCCCTGCCCGCACTGCGGTGAGCGCACCGAGGTGTTCGGCGCGGGCGGCGGCCAGCAGGTCTCCGACGCGCTGACCCGCACGCTGGGCGCCCGGGTGCCGCTGCTCGGCCAGGTGCCGATCGACCTGCGGCTGCGGGAGGGCGGCGACCTGGGGCGGCCGCTGGTGCTCGACGACCCGGACGCCCCGGCGGCCAAGGAGCTCCGCACGATCGCCGACCGGCTGTCGTCCCGCTCCCGCGGCTTGCTCGGCCGGCAACTCGGCCTGTCCCCCACCGACCGCTGACGGCCGCCCGGAGCCAGATCAGGCCGCCCGGAGCCAGATCAGGCCGCCCGGAGCAAGGTCAGGTGGCCTCGCGGTCGAAGGGCGGGCTGAGGGAGTCGTCCCAGTCGGGGGTCTTGGGCGGCTCGAAGACCTGGACGCCGGTCGGCTCGTCGTCCGGGTCGCTGAACAGGTGCTTCTGAACGAACCTGCGCGGATGCAGGTCGGCCGGGTCGAAGTCGGCGAAGTCGGGGCCGAGACCCTCCTGAAGGTCTTGCTTGGCGCTCATCGCCATCTGCCGCATCTGGCGCAGCGCCCGGCCCGCCTGCGCGGCGACAGTGGGCAGCTTGTCGCCAAAGATGACCAAGGCGAGCACCCCGAGGACCAGGAACTCCCCGAACCCGACGTCGAACACCCATCCTCCAACAGCGGCGGAGGCCGGGCCCATGATTGGCCCGGCCTCCACAGGGTAACCGCGCGAGCAAACCCGTGGTTAGCCCCAACACATGATCATCTCGTAGTCAGTTCGCCTCGGCCAGGGTGAGCTGTACGGTCGTCGACTTGCCGCCGCGCTGGTAGGTGAGCTTCACCTTGTCGCCCGGCGCGTGGCTGCGGATCAGGGCGATGAGCTCCTCGGGCCTGGTGACAGGGTGACCGTCGAAGTTGGTGATCACATCGCCCGGGTGCAGCCCGGCCTTCTGCGCGGGGCCGCCGCTGACCAGCGGGGGCGTGCCGTTCTGCGTCGAGCTCGCGATGCGCACGCCGTTGCCCTGGAACTGCAGGTCCATCGTGGCGCCGATGATCGCGTGAGTCGCCTTGCCGCCGTTGTTGATCAGCTGCTGGGCGACCCGCTTGACCTGGTTGATCGGGATGGCGAACCCGACGCCGATGTTGCCGCTCTGCCCGCCGCTGCCGAAGCCCTGGCCGCCCAGGGTGGCGATGGCCGAGTTGATCCCGATCACCCTGCCCTGCGAGTCGACCAGGGGGCCGCCGGAGTTGCCCGGGTTGATGGCGGCGTCGGTCTGGATGGCGTTCAGCACCGCCGAGTCGCCGCCGCCCGTCTGGTCCTGGGTCTGGACGGGCCGGTTGAGCGCGCTGACGATGCCGCTGGTCACCGTGCCAGACAGGCCGAGCGGCGAGCCGATCGCGATCACCGGGTCGCCGACCGCGATATCCGCGGAGTTGCCGAGCGGCAGTGCCGGCCGGCCGTTCGTGGTGGCCGGCTTGATGACCGCGATGTCCGACGACGGGTCGCGCCCGACCACCGTGGCCGAGGTCGTCTTCTCGTCGCTGAAGACCACCTGCATGGCCCCGCCGTTGGCGGCCTCGGCCACGACGTGGTTGTTGGTCAGGATGTAGCCGCCCTGGATGATGAATCCGGAACCGGCTCCGCTGTCGCCGGTGTTCGTCTCGATCTTGATCATCACGACGCTCGGCAGCACCCGGTGAGCGATCCCGGCCACGGAGGTGGGCGGGCGGTTCACCGCTCCGCTGCTGTTGCCGGAGGCGCTGGTCGACCCGCCGAGGTCGACGCTGCCGCCGCCGGAGTTGTCGTTGCCCGTGGCGAGCACCCCGATACCGGCGCCGAGCGCGCCGGCGACGAGGGCGATGACCAGGCCGAGCACGGCCAGGAAGCCGGCGCCGGGCATCCGCCGCTTGGGCGCGGGCGATGCCGGCAGCGGCGCCCAGTTGGGCGCGGTCCCGGTCGGCCCGCCGAAGCCTCCCGACGTGCCGAAACCGCCAGAGCCGCCGGGATGGCCGGGCCCGCCCGGAGCACCGGGCCCGCCCTGGCCGCTCATCGGCGGAGGCGGCGCACCATGGCCGCCGAGTCCGCCAGGACCGCCGCCTGGACCCCCCGGACCACCTTGACCACCCGGACCACCTGGACCACCTGGACCGCCTTGGCCACCAGGGCCGCCCCCGGGGTAGGGCGCGGGACGTCCTGGCGACCAGCCGTACGGCGGCTGGTTGGGCGGGACGAAGCCGGGCCGCGGCGGCTGGTCGGTCGTGGCCGGCGGAGCGGACGCGCCCGGCGGCGGTGGCGGCGCCGGGGTGGAAACGAACGTCTCATCGTCGAGCGCGTCGGGCGGAGTGAACCCGTCGTGCCGCTGAGCCGGCTCGCCGGGCGCCTCGGGCTGCTCGGCAGGTTCGGCGGGGTCCGCGTGGGCGCCGCCGCTCGCCTGCCGCGCCGGGTCCTCCCTTCCGGACTCCCCCAACGGGACGCGGCTGTCGTCCGTCATTACCGTCTCCTCGTAGACGTGCTACTTGTCGTACGGTTTCAGCGTGCCGCTCGGACCATGTGGAGAATGTAAAGCCGGGCAGTCAGTTCACAGGATTGAGCCACGACCCCAGCCGCTTGAGCCCGCGCCCCAAGCGTCCCCAAAAACTCGGTCCGCCATGCGGTAGCGCCGTGATCACGGCGTCCGCCGTGCCCTGCGGTGCGTCGGCGAGCACGGTGTAGACGTAGCTGTCGCTGCCCCATACCGCCCAGCGCTGCAGGGCGTTGTGCTCGTACACGGTACGCCCACCCGTGTCGATCTTGCGCCACCGGGCCAGCCGACGCACGTCGAGCGCCCCGCGCTGGATGAAGACCGACACGGCCGACAGCCCGTCGGAGTAGCCGAGATGGACGACGCCGTCCCGATCGGCCTGCCGCGCGTCGTACAGCTGGAGGTTGCCGGGCAGCGATTCCGGCACGGTCCAGCCGCCGCTGCGCAGGAAGCCCAGCTCGGCGGGCGCGAGCTCGTGACCCCACGGCGTCGCCACCGTCTGGACCGCCTGCGGCTGCGGCTTCGGCCGCCCGATGCGGATGTCGTAGAAGCCGGTGATGCTGACCGCCCTGCCCTGCCCGTCGAGGAGCTCGCGATGCAGCATCAACCCGGTCGCGTGGTCGATCCAGAACCGCCCGGCCGGCGAGCCGTCCGGACGCCGGGCCTCGACGACGTGCGCCGGGCGGCCGCACACGGAGTCCTCGCCGCCCCGCACGACCGAGTAGTTGCGGGCCATCAGGTCCAGCATCGTCGCGGTGAACCCCGTCAGCCCGCCGCGGGTCTCGCCGCCGTCCGGCTCGTACGTCGAGCCACCGGCGTCGGCGGTGGTGCGCCGCACCGAGATGTACGTGCCGCGGCCCGGGGTATGGGCGACATGGATCAGCGACGTGGTCGCCCCCGTGTCGCTCCAGGTCGTGATGAACTGCGTCCCCTCGTACGGCGTGGACAGCGCGGCCCCGCCGGCGTCGCGGAGCAGCCGTAGCGCATCGGGCTCGGAGCGCATGACCACGGGCGTGGCCCGCGCGTCACTCGCCGCGACCGACCAGATCAGCACGAGGGCAGCGGCCAGTCCGCCCGCCAGCCACGCTCCGTGCCTGTAGCGGTGCCCTCCATGCGAGACCTGGTAAGTGTTCACGGGTTCTGGGTGGATTCCTCCGCCGGATCTCTGTCGGTGACGGGAACGTCTCCAGAGGTCAGCGCGTGTTCGACGGCGAACTGATCGAGCGCGGGCGCGACCCGCGGCAGCTGGCCTTGGTCGCCGCCGGCCATGAAGCCGGCGGCGCCGATGCCGAGGACGGCGACGGCGGTCGCGCCGACGACGAGATAGCGCGCCCTGGGCAGCCGGCGGCCCAACCGCCTGCCGGCGCCGCCGTCCGCGCCGCGAGCGCCGAGCCGGCGTGCCAGGCGTCCGTGAGCGGCGGATCCGTGCGCGCCGCCCGGCCCGTAGGATCCCCACCCGCGGGAACCAGGCGCGTGGGCGTTCCCCGGACGGTGGGCGCCGGGGCGGGCCACGACGGGCGGCTTGGCCGCGCCCGGCATCGGCCGGGTCCGCGGCGTGATCGGCCCGCCCGGCTCTCCCATCGCGTACAGGCGGGTGAGCAGATCGGACGTGGGGGACGCGTCGCCGAGCGAGCGCAGCCGCTGCTTGAGCCGGCGCTGCGCCTCGGCTTCGGCGCGGCACGGCGCGCAGGCGGCGAGGTGGGCGAGCACCCGATCGCGCTCGTCATGGCCCAGCTCGCCGTCGACCAGTGCCGTGATGCGTTCCCCGAGGTGGCTCACTGCTCGCTCACATACCCTCCGTGGGCTCCGTCGTGGCCGGGCCCTGCGGGCCTGCCGCGTCGCCGTCCGCCGGACGCGGCGCCCGATGCACCAGCGCCGCCCGCAACTGGGCCCGGCCGCGGTGGATACGGCTGCGGACCGTGCCCAGCTTGACGCCCAGCGTCGCAGCGATCTCCTCGTACGACAGCCCCTCGATGTCGCAGAGCACGACCGCTGCCCGGTACTCGGGGGCGAGCGAGTCGAGCGCGCTCTGGACGTCGGCGTCGAAGTTGCGGTCGTCGTAGGCCTGGGCCGGGGTGGGCTCGTGGCCCGCCAGCCGCTGCGCCGCGTCCTCGGCCAGCCCTTCGAAGCGGATCCGCTGGCGGCGCCGCGCCGCGTCGAGGAACAAGTTGGTGGTGATGCGGTGCAGCCAACCCTCGAACGTGCCGGGCGTGTAGTTCGACAGCGAACGGAACACCCGGACGAAGACCTCCTGGGTGAGGTCCTCGGCGTCGTGCTGGTTGCCGGTCAGCCGGTAGGCGAGGCGGTACACCCGCCCGGAGTGCTCTCGAACGACCTCGTCCCAGGACGGAGGCGTCCATTCCGCCGCCGCCGGCGCGTGTTCACGGTCGTACGCCGCCACTCCGCCCCTTCCGACCCTCCGGCGGGGAGTTACACCCACCACACCTGTGCATGCGAGTGCTGAGACCACCATGGTGCCTCGAAACTTCCTTCCACGCCTACACGCGTAGCGAAACCAACTTCGGCTCGCCGGGGGCTGGGGCTCGTGTGCCCGACAACGTGAGAACGTGACGAACCCCGCCATCGTTCCCGCGCGACGATAGTGTGACCTCTGAAGACACACTTTCCTCAGGAGGCAGCCATCGACGCGGTCCCGGGGCGGGGCCAGGAGCAGACTCTGGCCTACGTCGAGGATTACCTTGCGGAGGACGAGCCGCTGCGCACCGCCCGCCGCAACGGCGTGGAGGTCGGGGCGACACCGATCGGCCCGGTCGGTGGGGCGACGCTGCGCTACCTCGCCGCCGCGATCAACGCGCGCACTGTCGTGGAGATCGGCTCGGGCTGCGGCGTGTCCGGCATCTGGTTGCTCCGCGGAATGCGGCCGGACGGCGTGCTGACCAGCGTCGACGTCGAGCCCGAGCATCAGCGGCTGGCCAAGAAGGCGTACGCGGAGGCGGGGTTCGCCTCGTCGCGCACCCGGCTGATCGCCGGGCGCGCCCTGGACGTGCTGCCCCGCCTCACGGACGGCGCGTACGATCTGGTGTTCTGCGACGCGGCCAAGCAGGAGTACCCCGACTACCTCGCCGAGGCGTTGCGGCTGCTGCGGCCCGGCGGCATCGTCGCGTTCGACAACGCGCTGTGGCACGACAGGGTCGCCGACCCGGCCGTGACCGACCACGAGACGGTCGCGGTACGTGAGGTGAACCACCTGGTCCGCGACGACGACGGCCTCGTGCCGCTGTTGCTGCCCGTCGGCGACGGGCTGCTGTGCGCGCTGAAGCGCGGCTGACGGCCGGCGCGAGCGTTGTGGCGGGCCGCGTGGTCGTACGGCTGCGGCCGACCCCGCGCATGCTGGCGCAGCTCGGCGGGCGGGCGCTGCTGGCGGCCGTCTCAGCGGCGTTCGTCGCCGGCGGCGCCGCCGATCCGGCCAGCTTCGGCGGGGTGCTGTTCCTGCTGCTCGGCGCGGCCGGTCTCGCGCTGTTCGGCGCCGGCACCGTCGCCACCGCCGGGCAGTTGCTGGCCGGGCGGCCGGTGCTCGAGATCGACGACGAGGGCATCCACCGCCCGGCCGCGTGGCCGCGCACCCGCCGCCTGCTGCGCTGGGACGACCTGGCCGCCGTCGCGCTGTGGCGCCAGGGCGTTCCGGCCGGCCGGAGCCACCGCGAGTATCTGGCCTTCATCCCGCGCGGCGCGGTCGCCGGCACCGAGATCGCGGCGATCAGGCCGGCCGCCGTACCCGGCATCGCCCCACCGCAGTGGTCGATCCCGGTCAGCGACGCCTGGGACCGCCCGGTCGACGACGTGGTGGCCGCCGTCCGCCGCCATCGCGCCGTCCCCTTCGCCGACCGCCGGTCATGAAGGCTCGGACGTATGCGGCACGGCATGGGCACAGATCACGCGAGGCTGCGCGAGCGGGTTGAACAACGGCGTTTCCGTGGCCATCACGGGAGCCCGATCTTCGGGTCGATGAAGTCGTTCGTGGCGATGTCGCCGGGCCGCAGGCCGTTCCTGAGCGGCCTCTTCTCCGCCGCGAGGAGCGGCCGCAGGATATCGATGATCTTCTGCACCCTAGTGGTGTCGAAATCGCCGACCGTCTTGTTCGCGCCGTTGCCGAGGATGCCGTTCCGCTTCATCGCCTCGGTCGCCGCCGCGGCGCGCGCCGGGCTGTAGGGAAAGGCGCCGTAGTCCTTGACCAGCTGGACGATCAGGGCGTTGGTCGGCGCGGGGTCGGCGGCGTAATCCACCGCCGACCGCTGCATCATCGGCACGAGCTTCTTGAGGCAGGGCGCGAGCGCCGCCTTGCGGTCGGGCCTGATCGCCACGGTCGCCGGGTAGTTGGGGTAGCCGGCCTCGCTCACCAGCTGCCAGGCGACCGGCTTCTTCCACTGCGGGAGCTCGTGCTCGTACTGGTAGACCTCGTTGGTGAGGTACCCCTGCTGCACGATCTTGCCGCGCTCGGCGACGAACCTGGCGGGCGTCCCGTCGTAGGAGTCCTCCACCTGGGACTTGTGGAGGATCCCGGCGTCGACGAGGTACTCCATGTAGGTCGAGCCGGGGAAGTACAGCACGCGGGTGTTCGTCCTGCCGATGTCGGCGATGGTCTTCCAGTCAGGGTGCGCCCGCGGGTCCCACATCAGCACGAGCGGCGAGACGTCCATCGTCGCGAACACCGGCAGGACCGGCTGGGCACCGTCGCTCGCAGCGGCCGCCAGGTCGAGGTCGGCGGAGCCGAGCGTGACCTCCTTGTTCAGATAGAGCACCTTCGCGGCCGGAGTGAAGCCGTTCGCCGGGCCGCCCGAGCGGATCTCCAGCCGCACGCCCGTGTCCGCGCCGCCGGCGACGAGCGGCCCCGACACCCGCTTCTTCGCCTTGTCGACCCGGATGTCTTTGCCGAGCAGCCGGTAGAGGGCGCCGGTCTCGGCCTGCGGCCACCAGTCGTCCTGGAAGACCACCGTGGCCGGGCACACGCCGGCGAGGGACTGGCCGGCGGCCGACCGGGTGGCCGGCTGGCCCCGTGCCACGCCCTGGCCGCCCGCGCCCCCCGCACAGCCGGCGAGCGCGAGGACGGCGAGCGACAGGACGGCTCCGCTCAGGGCGCGGGAGCGCGATCGGTCGGTCATACCAACTCCCTTCCTGCCGTCTCCCTGGCGGATTCGTGCCAGGCACCGGTCACCTTGCGGGCGGCGAACCCGAAGACCCAGAACACGAGCACCCCGAGGAGCGACGAGAGGATGACGGCGGCGAAGAGCTGCTCGGACTGCAGCCGCTGGCGGTAGACATCGATGAGGATGCCGATGCCGGGATCGCCTTGTTTGAAGAAGAAGTCGCCGACGATGGCGCCGATGACCGACAGGCCGGCGGAGATGCGCAACCCGGTGAAGATCGACGGCAGCGCCGCCGGGAGCTGCAGCTTCGCCAGCCGGGTCCAGCGCCCGGCGCGGTGCAGCGTGAACAGCTCGTGATGGACGGCGGCGACCGACCGCAGCCCGAACAGAGTGTTCGCCACGATCGGGAAGAGCGCCACGAGGACGCAGACCAGCACCCGGCTGGTCAGGCCGAACCCGAACCAGAACCCGAAAAGCGGCACGAGCGCGAGCACCGGGATCGTCTGCAACACGACCAGGTAGGGGTAGAAGGACCGCTCCACCCATCGGGCCTGGCTCATCGCGATCGCCGCCGCCACGCCGGCGGCGGCCGCGATGCCCAGCCCGATCGCCGCCACCGTGGCCGACAGCGCCAGGGCGTTCAGCAGCTCGGTGAGGTTGGCCCGGTCGAGGAAGGCGACCCGCACGATGGCGTGCGGCGCGGGCAGCAGGAACCGCCGGTCGGGCGCGAGCAGGAGGTACGTGACCGCGTACCAGAGCCCGACCACGGCCGCGAACACCAGCAGCGGCGGACCCCATCGACCCCATCGATACGTCCGCTGCCGGCGCGTCAGGCGGCGAGACATGCGGCGATCTCCTGTGCCAGGCCGGTGAAGTCGGGGTCGAAGAGGATCTTCGGCGACCGCGGATGGTCGAACGGCACAGGGAAATCGCCGACGATGCGCCCCGGCCGCTCCGACATGACGAGCACGCGACCGCCCAGAAAGATCGCCTCGGTCACCGAATGGGTGACAAGGACGGCGGCGAACCTGCGGGCGACGAACAGCCGCGACAGCTCGACGCCGAGCCGCTGCCGGGTGATCTCGTCGAGCGCGCCGAACGGTTCGTCTAATAGGAAGATCTCCGGATCGAGCGTCAGCGACCGCGCGAGCGACACCCGCATCCGCATGCCGCCCGACAGCGTACGCGGCCGGTGCCCGGCGAACTCGGCGAGACCGACCATCTCGATCGCGAGGTCGGCGCGCCGCCGTCGCTCCGGCTTGGGCAGGCCGCGCAGCTCGGCGAGCAGCTCGACGTTGCCCCTGACGGTGCGCCACGGCAGCAGGGCCGGATCCTGGAAGACGTAGCCGATCTTGTCGGTGCGGCGCAGGACCGTGCCGGCCGTGGGTTCCTGGAGGCCGGCGGCCAGATGCAGCAACGTCGTCTTGCCGGAACCGGACGGGCCGACGACGGAGACGAACTCTCCCGGCGCCATGGCGAAGTTCATGTCCGCGAGCGCGAGCGTCCCTTCGGGGAACCGCTTGAACACCCCGTTGAACTCCAGCATCGACCCCGTTGCTTCCCCTCGTACTCTCCCGGATCACGCGGCGTCCGCTGGTTCCTCGGGGGGTTCAGCTCCTCGGGGGGGTTCAGCGGATCGCCGCCCACGGTCATTGTGGCCGGTCGCGCGGGGAGAGCGCATAGGCCCCCCGGCGGAAGCAGCCGGTCAGGTGGTCGTCGACGAGACCGCAGGCCTGCATGAGCGCGTACGCGGTGGTCGGGCCGACGAAGCGGAAGCCGTGTCTCTTCAGCTCCTTGGCCAGCGCCGTGGAGCCCGGCGTGGTCGCCGGCACGTCGGCGAGCGTGCGTGGCGCCGGGGCGCCGGGATCGGCGTACCGCCACACCATGGCGGCCAGCCCGTCGGGCAGCTCGAGCGCGGCCCGCGCGTTGGCGATCGCCGCGTCGATCTTGGCTCGGTTCCGTACGATCGAGGCGTCGGCGAGCAGCCTGGCGGCATCGGCGGGGCCGTAACCGGCGACCTTCTCGATCGCGAAGCCGTCGAAAGCGGCCCGGAAACCCTCGCGCTTGCGCAGGATCGTCAGCCATGACAGGCCGGACTGGAACGCCTCCAGGCACAGCCGCTCGTACAGGCCGTCGTCATCGCGGACCGGCCGGCCCCACTCCTCGTCGTGGTAGGCGACGTACTCGGGCGCCGACACCCCCCACGGGCACCGGGCAAGGCCATCCTCGCCCGTCACCGCCCCTGCCGTACGGCTCAATCCGTGCCGTCCTCGGTGGCGAGCGGCTCACCGGTGCGGGACTCGAGCCTGAGCGATCTGGCCGGCGGCGCCCAGGAGCTGTCCTGCGGGTCGTCGGGCCGGCTCCATGCGCCGGCGGCGCTCTCCCTGGCCGGCTCGCTCGCGTGCTCGAAGGACTCGAGCTTTTGCCGGAGCTCGGCGGCCTGCTGCTCGAGGATCGCGATGCGGGTGTCGCGCTCGGTCAGCGCGTACGACAGGCGGCGCAGCGCCTCGTCGGTGATCCGCGTGTGGTAGCCCCACACGCCCATCGGCAACCGGAGCAGCGCCGCGTCGGTGCCCGCGATCGGCCGGTTGGTCGGCAGCGGAAGCGGCGGGTGGTCCGGGTGCGTCTCGGCCAGCTCGCCGCCCATGCCGGAGGCGAGCATGACGACCGCGACCACCACGGCCAGACCGGCCAGGGCTATGGCGACAATCACGATCAAGCTCCCCTTGCGCTGTGCGACGTCCCTACGCCGATCGTGCCACGATCGTTGCATGGATTTGCGCCTCGGGCACCAAGTCTTCCGTCCGGACGACCTCGTGCTGTGGCACGATATCGCGCCCGACGCCGTCCCGCTGGTCGGCGATCATCTGGCCGGTGCCGCCGCGGCGACCGGCGCCGGCCTGGTGTGTACCGACCCGGATCGGGCGGTCGCGCTGGGTGTGCGGGCCGACGGCGTCATCCTCGACGCCGGGACCATGCCCGCCGCGGCGTGGGCCGCGGAATGCGTCGCCTCCGGCTACCCGGTGCTCGTCACCCTGGCGCGCGAGCCGGAGCGGCCCGGCGGGAACGACCACGACAACGACGGCCACCGCGACGACGTCCCCGGCGACGGCCCCGGCGACGTCCCGGACGACGGCCCGGACGTCGATGTCGTGGTCGAGGCGGCGGATGCCGGGGTGCTCGCCGCCGCGTCCGTGTACGCCTGGCTGGGCGTTCGCGTCTTCCGCCCGCTCCCGACCCACGCCGCCGATGCGGCGCTGCGGCAGGTGCTCGACATGGTCGCCTCGATCAGGGGCACCCGCCCGCCCGCGCTGTCGCGCCGCGCCCTCGGCTGACCCGCGATACGGTCAGCGGCCTTCGAACACGGGTTGCTCCCTTTTCAGAAACGACCCCGTGGCCGAGACGTGGTCGGCGGTGGCGGCGCAGGCGTCCTGGAGCTCGGCCTCCTTGCCGAGCGCGGCCGCCAAGTCGTGCGTGGCCGCGTAGTCCAGTGCCTCCTTCACCGCGGCGTACGCCGCGGTCGGGCCGACGGCGAGCCGCCCGGCCAGCGTGCGGGCCACCGTGTCGAGCTGGTCGGCCGGCGCGACCTGGTTCACCAGGCCGAGCTCGAGGGCCTGCCGCGCCGGCACCGGCTCGGCGAGCAGCAGCAGCTCGGTCGCCTTCGCCCGGCCCACGAGCCGCTGCAGGGTCCATGACATCCCGCTGTCGGGGCACAGGCCGATCTTGGTGAACGCGGTCGCGAACGACGCCCGCTCGGAGGCGACGACCAGATCGCAGGCGAAGGCGAGCGAGGCGCCCGCGCCGGCGGCCACTCCGTTGACCGCGGCGATGACGGGTTTGCGCATCGACGCGATGGCGAGCACCGTCGGGTTGTAGTGGTCCTGGATGGTGCCGGCGAGGCCGCGTCCCGCGTCCAGGTTGGCCGCGTGCTCGCGCAGGTCCTGCCCGGCGCAGAAGGCCCGGCCGGCGCCGGTGAGCAGCACCGCCCGCACGGTCGCGTCCACCGCGGCCCGCTCCACGGCCGCGCGCAGCTCCACCTTCATCTCCGCGGTGAGCGAGTTCATCGCGTCGGGCCGGTTGAGGGTGACCGTGGCCACCCCGTCCCTCAGGTCGTACAGCACGGTCTCGGACACCGTCGTCCCTCCAGGTCGCGCGCCGCCGCGCGGCGGCGCGCCTTGATCGGGCCTCGCGGCCTGTGCTCAGGCCTCCGTCGGGCTCATCGTGCGTATCGGCTGATCCCGCGTCTCATCATTCGTGCGGTCATTGGTCGAGGCAACGATCGACGAACCGCGCGGCGGCGGGGAGCAGCCGCGCGGCCTCGCCGTCGAAGAAGCCGGCCGCGACGGTGCCCGGCCACCCGTCGGGAAGCACCGCGGCCGGCAGCCCCGGATCAACGAAAAGGAACTTGCGCCATTCGTGCACCAGCCTGCTGCGCAGCGCGAAGGCCTGCTCGTCCGGCAGGTCGTCGACGCCCTGTACGGTGTCGCGCGCCCAGCCGAGCCAGCGCTCGTAGGCGGCGCCGAGCGTGGCGAGGTCCCATGCCCTGGTGACCAGCGCGCACTGGTCCCCCTCGTACGCCGAGTGGAACCGCTCGGCGATGACCTGTTCCGCGTCGAGGAGCGCGTCGAGCTCCGGGGAGACGCGGGGGCTGATCCAGACGTTCTCGCCGAGGGACGCGTATCCGAGGTAGGCGAGCCCGGCCCGCAGGCGGGTGCGCTTGGCCCGGTCCTTGAGGCGCTGCACCACCAGCATGTGCCAGCGGCCGTCCCAGCGGTCCGGGATATCCCGATATATCCGGCGAGCGGCCTCGTCCAGGCGCCGTACGGCCCGCGGGGTCAGCGCGTATCCCGGCCCCGCCGGCAGCCGTACCGGGTCCAGCCAACCCTGCCGGACCATGCGGGACACGGCCGTACGTACCGCGGGGGCGGTGACGTCGAGCGCGGACAGCAGCCTGACCAAGGCGGCGATCGGCGCCCGGCCACCACGGTCGCGGAGATGATCACCGTACAGATCGAAAAGAGCGGAGCGCGCGTTCACCAGGTCAGCTTCGCACCTCGTGCGGCCGATCTGGACGCTGATCGTTACCACATCGCGCCCGGAAGACGAGATAATGGAGCCATTACTAATGATGCGTATGCGGCTGGCGGCCACGCGGCGGGCGGTGGCGCTCGCCGGTCCAGGCGGCCCTAGGCAGGAAGGGGATACACGCATGGCGGCGATGAAGCCGCGGACAGGCGACGGTCCGCTTGAAGTGACCAAGGAGGGGCGCGGAATCGTCATGCGTGTCCCGCTGGAAGGTGGCGGGCGGCTCGTGGTCGAACTGTCGGCCGACGAAGCGAGCGAGCTCGGCGACGCCCTGAAGAACGTCGTCGGCTGATCTCCGCCTCCATGAGCCGCCTTGGGGCGCACAGGCCGACGGCCGCTCAGGTTCTCCGGCGAGGCCCCGGCCGCGGCGCTGCCGGGGCCGTCGCCGTGGCCCGAGGCGTACTCGTGGAGGCGTCGAGACTTTCCTGACCCGCGGAAGCCGGCGGATGCCCGGTGATGCCCAGATCCTCCAAGGAGCCCCCAACTGAACGAGCGCGAGGTGCGTGACGGAACGAGCGCCGAGCGGGAGGCGGCGTGCCCGTAGCGACGAGACTGACCGTGGCCGCCGGATCGGTGCGCGCCGTCCCGTCCGGCCGTCCCGACGTGCTGGCGATCCCGATCCGGCCGCGCGAAGGCGGGTCGGCCGACGGCCGGGCGGCGGAGGTCCACGCCGCGTACGCGGGCGAGCTGCGCGAGCTGCTGCCCATGGACGCCACAGAGCTGCTGGCCTATCACGAGGCCAAGGGGGATGCCGCGGAGACCGTGGCGGCGCCGGTCCGGCTCGACGGCGGCGTGACAGAGCTCCTGCTGTACGGCACCGGCGACGGCTCGGCGGCGGCGCTGCGCCGGGCCGGCGCCGCGCTCGCCCGGCGCGCCAAGGGCCGGACGGCGCTGGCGGTCGCGGCCCCTGACGGCGACCAGTCCGCGCTCGCCGAGGGGCTCGTCCTCGGCTCCTACGAGTTCCGCATCGGCGGCGCGGCGAAGAAGCCGGCGGTGGAGAGCGTGGTGGTCATCGGCGGCGACCAGGCCGCGGTGGCGCGCGGGACGGCGCTGGCGCAGGCCACGGCGCTGGCGCGGGATCTGGCCAACACCCCGTCGGTCGACAAGAGCCCGGCGTGGCTGGCCGGCCGGGCGGCGGAGATCGCCGAGTCGGCCGGGCTGGCGCTGCGGGTGCGCGACGAGCACGAGTTGCGCGCCGGCGGGTTCGGCGGGCTGCTCGCCGTCGGCTCCGGCTCGGTGCGCCCGCCCCGGTTGATCGAGCTGTCCTACCGGCCGGACGGCGCTACGGCGCACGTGGTGCTCGTCGGCAAGGGGATCACGTTCGACTCGGGCGGGCTGTCGCTCAAGCCGAACGACAATATGAAGCTGATGAAGACGGATATGTCCGGCGGCGCCATCGTCATGGCGGTGATGAGCGCGCTGGGCCGGCTCGGCGTGCCGGCGCGGGTCACCGGGCTGGTCGCCGCGGCAGAGAACATGCCGTCAGGATCGGCCATGCGCCCCGGCGACGTGATCACCCACTTCGGCGGCACGACGTCCGAGGTGCTCAACACCGACGCCGAGGGTCGCCTCGTCCTGGCCGACGCCCTCGCCTACGCCGACGCCGAGCTCGACCCCGACGTCGTCGTCGACATCGCGACGCTGACCGGCGCGGCCAGGATCGCCCTCGGGACGCGGACCGCCGCCATGTACGCCACGGACGACGAGCTGGCCGGCGCGCTGTCGCTGGCGGGCGCGGCAAGCGGCGAACCGCTGTGGCGGATGCCGCTGGTCGACGAGTACCGGCAGGCGATCGACTCCCCGGTGGCCGACGTGTCCAACATCGAGCGGAGCGCTCGCACCGGCGATCGCCTCGGCGGTGGCTCGATCATGGCCGCGCTTTTCCTCCGCGAGTTCGTCGGCGCGCGCCGGTGGGCCCACCTCGACATCGCAGGGCCGGGCCGCGCCACCTCCGACGAGGGTGAGCTGTCCAAGGGCGCGACCGGCTTCGGCGCCCGCGCGCTGCTGCGCTGGCTGGCGACCGGCGCCGGCTGAGGGCGGTCGCGCTTACGGTTCCCGGCCGCCGGTGGCCGGGTCAGGGCTCGGCTTCCGCGTAGTCCTCGGCGGTGGCCTCGATCCTGACCGGCTGCCGCTCCAGGAGGTCGAACGCCTCCCCGACCGCGCCGCTCCAGCCGATGGCGTCGAACACCTTCGGCCGGGCGAAGCCCTCGTCGACCAGGTGCGTCATCAGGTCGCGCAGCGGGTCGTACACGCCGTCGGGGTCGAGGATGACCAGCGGCTTGTCGTGCAGGCCGAGCACGCGGCCGGTCCAGATCTCGAACAGCTCCTCCAGCGTGCCCAGACCGCCGGGCAGCACGAGGAAGGCGTCGGAACGCCGGTCCATCTCGGCCTTGCGGGCACGCATGTCGTTGGTCACGATCAGCTCGGCGCAGTCGTCGTCGGCGATCTCGATGTCGACGAGCGCCTGCGGGATGACCCCCACCGTCGCGGCGCCGCCGGCCCTGGCCGCCCTGGCCACCGCGCCCATGCACGAGACCGTGGCGCCGCCGCTCACCAGGGAGTGGCCGCGGCGCGCCAGCTCGGCGCCGGCGTCGGCCGCCAGGTCGAGATAGCGCCGGTCGATCCGGCTGCTGGACGCGCAGAACACGCAGATCTTCATGTCGCCATCAGGTTTCTCGCCACCGGTCCCTCCCGTCGGGCGCGAACATGCTTTCCGCCGGCCTTCACGATCGCAACCACCTCGTGCCGGAGGCAACGCCTTATCGGCGGGCCCGGCCGGTTCCCAGCCCGGAGGCCCGCGTCATGACATACGTTGGATCCGGCGAACCACCGCCGGCGAAACGGCGGGGATTCGCTGCCGTGGTGACCGCGAGCCGATCGACGAGCGGAACCGCGCATAAGGTGTGAGAGATGGAAGAATCCGCGGGCACGGTGGGCGACCTCGCCCGCAGGCTCGAGAACATTCAGGCGATCACCGACGAGGCGTTCGCGCACATGGACATCGAGGAGTTCCTCGAGGTCCTCCTCGAACGCGTCCGCCAGATCCTCGATGCCGACACCGCCGTCGTGCTGCTGCTCGACCGGCCGGGCCGGTACCTCCACGCGACGGTCGCCAAAGGCATCGAGGAAGAGGTCGTCCAGGGCGTACGCGTCCCGGTCGGCCAGGGCTTCGCCGGCCGCGTCGCCGTCGAGCGGCAACCGGTCTACATCGAGGACGTGCCGCACGCCAACGTCTTCAACCCGCTGCTGGTCCAGCGGGGTCTGCGGTCCCTGCTCGGCGTCCCGCTCGTCGCCGGCGGCACGCTCGTGGGGGTGCTGCACGTCGGGTCACTCGTGCCCCGCAGGTTCACCCCGGAAGAGACCGAGTTCTTGCAGCTCGCCGCCGGGCGAGCCGCGATGGCCGTGCAGTCCCTGCTGAGCCGGGCCGAACGCGCCGGCGCCCTGGAGCTGCAGCGCAGCCTGGGGCCGTCCACGCTGCCCGCCATCCCCGGCGTCGAGCTGGCGGCCCGCTACCGTCCGGGCAAGTCGGCCGTCGGCGGGGACTGGTACGACGTGTTCACGCTGCCCTCCGGCGAGGTGGGCGTCGTCATGGGCGATGTCGCCGGGCACGGGCTCGGGGCCGCCGCCGTGATGGGACGGATGCGCAGCGCGCTTCGCGCGTACGCGCTGGAGACCAGCGATCCGGCCGAAGTGCTGCGCAAGCTCAACCGGAAGATCCAGCATTTCGAGCCCGACGCGACGGCGACCGCGCTCTACGCGGTCGGCGATCCGGGGATGAGCCGGATCCACCTGTCATCGGCCGGACACTGGCCTCCGGTCATCGCCCTCCCAGGACGCCCGGCCCGACCGGTGGACATCCAGCCCGACGTCCTGATCGGCGTCGGCGACGACAACCCGGGCCGAGCGACCTGCGTCGTGCTCCCGCCGGGCGGCCTGCTGTGCTTCTACACCGACGGGCTGGTGGAACGGCGCGACAGCTCGGTCCGCAGCGGCATCGCCCGGCTGTGCGACGCGGTCTACGCCGGCCCGCCCGAGTCGGTCAGCGCCCGGGTGATGGCCGACCTGATCGGCCGCGAGCCGCCAGAGGACGACGTCGCGCTCCTGCTGTTGCGCCGTACTCCCGCCTGACTCAGGAACGCGGGCGGTCGCGACCTGGGACTCGATACCTCGAAGGTTCGGCTTGGGGGTTGGCGGGCGGACATTCGGGTGATGGGCATTGGTGTGGAGCTTGTTGAGGAGACACCGGTCCGCTGGCGGATCAAGCCGTCCGGCCGGATGGCTGTGCCGGGCATCGTGTTCGCCTCCCGTGAGCTGCTGCCGGGCGCGGCCGAGGACAGGTCGCTCGACCAGGTGGCCGCGGTGGCGACCCTGCCGGGGATCGTGTCGGCCTCGTACGCCATGCCTGACGTGCACTGGGGGTACGGGTTCCCGATCGGCGGGGTGGCCGCCACCGACGTGGAGGCCGGCGGCGTGGTGTCGCCGGGCGGGGTCGGGTTCGACATCTCCTGCGGGGTGCGACTGCTGGTCTCCGACCTGGACGCGGCGGCGGTGATGCCGTACCTGCCCGCGTTGATGGACGCGCTGGACGCGGCGATTCCGCGCGGGATGGCCAAGGGCGCCGTCTGGCGGCTGCCGGATCCGGGTCTTCTGGACGACATCCTGGTCCGCGGCGTGGTGGCGGCGCTCGAGCACGGCCACGGCCAGGACGGCGACCTGGAGCACTGCGAGGACCATGGCGCGGTGGCCGACGCCGACCCGGAGCGGATCGGGCAGCGGGCGCGCGAGCGAGCGCTCGGCCAGGTCGGCAGCCTCGGGTCGGGCAACCACTTCCTGGAGGTCCAGGTGGTCGACCAGGTGCTGGAGCCGGCGGCGGCCGAAGCGTACGGACTGCGTCCCGACGCGGTGTGCGTCATGATCCACACCGGCTCCCGCGGTCTGGGCCACCAGATCTGCGGCGACTTCGTGCGCGTTATGGAACGCGCGATGCCCGCGTACGGGATCACGGTGCCCGACCGGCAGCTCGCCTGCGTCCCGGTCGACTCTCCCGAGGGCCGGGCGTATCTGGGTGCGATGGCCGCGGCCGCCAACTACGGGCGGGTCAACCGCCAGCTGCTCGGGCAGGCGGCCCGCCGCGCCTTCCACGACGTGACCGGCCACGGTGAGCTGCCGCTCGTCTACGACGTGTCCCACAACCTCGCCAAGATCGAAACCCACCTGGTGGACGGCGTCGCGCGGCAGCTGTGCGTCCACCGCAAGGGCGCCACGCGGGCCCTGCCGCCCGGCCATCCGGAGCTGGCGCCCCGGCACCGGGCCGCCGGGCAGCCCGTGCTGGTGCCCGGCTCGATGGGGACCGCCTCCTACGTCCTGGCCGGGGTCCCGGGCGGGCCCGCGTTCGCCTCGGCCTGCCACGGCGCCGGCCGCACCATGAGCCGTCATCAGGCGCTCAAGGCCACCAAGGGCGCCCGGCTGCGCGCCGAGCTCGAGGCCGCCGGCGTCGCGGTGCGCGGCGCCTCGATGCGCGGTCTCGCCGAGGAGGCCCCAGGCGCCTACAAGGACGTCGACGCCGTCGTCCGCGTCTGCGCGCTGGCCGGCCTCGCCACCCCCGTCGCCCGGCTCCGCCCCGTCGGGGTCGTCAAGGGATGAGCCGGCGATGAGCTCAGGGGAGCCGGCGGGCTTCGACGGCGAGCGCGCCGGGCACCGCGCGATCCCGCACACCGCGGACATCGCCATCGAGGCGTGGGCACCCGGCATGGACGAGTGCGTCGGCCAGGCGGTCCTGGCCCTCGTCGAGAGCTTCGTGGCGCCGGGAGCGGCCTGGAAGCCGTCGGACGAGGTGGCCTTCTCGGTGGCCGCGGCCTCGGCGGAGGACCTGCTCGTCGCCGTCCTCGACGAGGTCATCTACCAGGCCGAGGTGCACGGCCGCATTCCGGTCGACACCTCGATCGACGAACGCACCGGCGCGACCGAGGGCCGCGCCGACGTCCGCTTCGCCACCGTTCCGGCCGCCGACGTCGAGCTCGTCGGCGCCGTGCCCAAGGCGGTCGCCCTGCACGAGCTGCGCTTCGCCCGCACCGGCGGCCTGTGGCGCTGCCACGTCACCATCGACGTGTGAGGTAGGGGCGCCGCATTACAGTGGCGGCATGGTGGATGGGCCGGGGACGACCCGGGTGGACCGCTGGCTCTGGTCGGTACGGCTGGTCAAGACCCGCACCGGCGCCGCCGACGCGTGCAAGGCCGGTCATGTCAAGGTCAACGGCAAGTCCGTCAAACCCGCCCAGCCGGTCCGGGTCGGCGACCAGGTGCGGCTGTGGCAGGACGGGCGTGAGCGCGTGGTCGTCGTCTCGCGCGTCATCAGCAAGCGTGTCGGCGCGCCCGTGGCGGCCGAGTGCTACGTCGACAACAGCCCGCCCCCGCCGCCGCGTGAAGAGGTCGTGCGGGTGGCGGTGCGCGACCGCGGCGCCGGCCGGCCCACCAAGCGCGAGCGCCGCAGCATCGAAAGGCTCTTCGGCCGGACGAAACGCTGACCGGGCCCGGTCAGGTGCCGTTGCCGGCCGCTTCTCCTCAATAATGTGTCCAACGGGCTCGACGATATGTTCCCTGACTTACTCAAGGACTCCGTCGGCGCTGGATTGGACGTCTGCCTGCTTGGGCTTTGTGAATCACCCAGCGCGGATGTGACGCGGGTCCGCTGCGATCGATTGATGAGTATGACCGGATCGACGGACTGGTGGGCTAATCTTCTTCAGGGCACCGTGGGTGCCGCGGTTGGAGGCTAGTCGCGACAACCGCCGTTGCCATATCGGATACGGGCGGCGGTTTCGGTGTTGGCGCTTACGGGCTGGTGCGCACGTATGGAATGCCGCCCATGCGGACGCCGATCGATGACCCCGTGAACCCGGGCAATATTATTGCGGTGGTGTATTTGGCGTCAGCGGATGCGATTCGGCGTGAATGGCGGCATCTTCGTGCAGACTACAAGCTCAAAGATGGTCGATTGAGGGTCCGGTTCGGTTGACGGCGGCTCGGCCGCGGACGACGGCCGAGCACGCCAGGCTCACGCGAACGGCGATCGATTGCTCAGGCTGTGAGCCGAGCCCCTCAGTTCTGGTAGCACGCCGGGTGTCCGTTCTCCACAATGCAATCGCGCGAGTCGATGTCCGATATTTTCTGCCAGGCGCCCGCGGCGAACCAGGTGCTCTGACCGTACGTCCATGCGGCATTTTCGACGGTCAGGGCGTCGGCGTCCTTGACACCGATCTGCTTGCTAGTTTTACCGCTGGGCAGCCAGTATGTCTTGCAGGTGAAAGCTCCCTTGTCGGTCACGCATCGCTCTGAGCCGACGCCGAGTTCTGCGATCTTGACCGTGTACGAACTTGGCAGGTTGTTCTGGACGAAGCCGCAAAGGAACCCTAGGGTGCAAGTCCCCTCAGCCTGCAATGGAGTGGCTGGATTGATCGTGCCGCCTGACGCGAGGTCAGCGGAAGCGGCGGCTGGCACCGATTCGGCTGCCTCCGGCGCGGGTGCGCACCAGGCCCTGGAACAAATGTCGTCGGCCTGTGCGGCGCTAGACGGGAGAATGGTTAGCGATCCTGCCGAGGCAATTGCCGCCGTCAGAATGCTGGCGCTAGCGAGCAACTTCATGGTTTCCCTCTTTCCCGTTCATGGCCGCCGGGTATCGGTGGCGAGACCAGAGTTGCAAGCTGCGAGCCCGAGCGGCAAGAGCATGGGACAGCGCAACGGGGTGGGAATTTCCCGCCGCTGCGACGTGCGGCGATGGGACTCCCTGGGACGTCGAAACGGCGGCGGCAGCGGCCGGATGCGTTGGTGAGATCGCCTAGCTCCTAAGAGAATGGATTCTCCGCTTCGGATGATGGTCCTGTCTCGTGTCGTCGCCGTCGTCTTTAACTCGAACATGGAAGCGTCGGGAGGTCGGCGTGGCGGCGTTGACGGGCCGTCCCGGTACAGCCAAGGCATCGAGATTCTATGTGCCACCGCGAACGGCGTCTCGCCGGATTCGGTGCCGGGCTCAGGTCGGAGCCTGGGCCAAGGGCAGTGGAGAAGTACGAACGTCGACGTACCGCAGGTACGCCGACGCTCGCTCGCGATTAATGGTCAGCAGCTGATGCCATAGATCCAGCCGCACGGAGACAATCCTTGAATGCGGATTGTCTGACCATAGTGACACCGCGTGGCCCCTATGACATGGATGGCGTGCCAGGCAGCGCACATGCCGTCTTTGACCGCGACGAGCCATCGATGACAAGAGGTCCTCAAAGAGTGTGCTCGATGAGGATCGGTTGCTCGGTGGCGGAGATGGTGTCTCCGTGGTGGACAGGTGTCGTCGTGCCGTCGAGGTGATCGATGGCTATGGCCCCTGGGCGGGGCGTGGTGATGGCGGTTCCGGCGGAGGTCCACATGATGGTGGCGCCGTAGTGGCGTTGGGGCCGGTTGATGCGGAATTCGCATTGCCAGACGTTGTCTGGCAGGTTCATTTGGAGGCCGTGTCCGCAGGACTGGATCTGTGCATGTGCCAGCCATCGTTGCAGTTGTTCGACTGCTAGGGCGGCTTGTGTTGGTTCGCCGCCGACGGCTTGGAGCACGATCGGGATCTTGGTGCCGCCCCAGTTGTAGAAGTACATGCGTTCGAGGTTGACGTTGTGTGCATACAGTCCGGTGAGGAAGAAGCGCACCGCGTAGTTGCTGGCTTTCGTTTCGTCGAGGGATGTCTGGAGCGCGATCGAGTAGGTCGTGCCGGTACTCCACAGCCGAGGATGTATACCAACGGCGTGCATCAGTCGGTCAACCAGATTGGTGAGCTGCAGCATCGTCTCGGGTGGGTCGGATGCGGTGCGCTGAAACAGTTTGATGCTGGCGACATCGCAGTAGTCGTAGCCGTGCAGTTGCGCGAAGCGCGTCATTTCCTGCTGAGCGGCGGGGTTCCACAGGTCTCCCATGCCGGGGCATACCACGGTTGCCTTCGGGTCCACAGTGCGAATGATCCGGCTGGCTCGGCGGGTCATCTCGACGAGGGTTTCGATCTTGCCGGTGTAGAAGCGGCGGTCGTTGCCCAGCACCCACAGCTCGTATGCTTCGATTCTTCCCCGGTAGCGGCTGACCAGGCTCCGGACGAAGGAGTCCCAGTCGGCGAGGTTGTCCGGCGGTGCCGCCCGGGAGCCGTCCGGGTAAGGCGTTGGCGGTCCAAGGGCATTGGCCCACCCCGGTGTCCCACCGAAGACGAACAAAGAGGGCAGACCCGCGTGTCGCGCCCCACCTACCAGCCGGTCGAGTACCGACCAGTCGTACTCACCACGCTGCGCCTGGATCTCCGACCAGCGTGTCCCGCCATCCCAAAACCGCGCCGCACCGATCCGGAAGGCGGGCATAGCACCGGTCGCGCTGTTGATCGTGACACCGAAGAAGGCCGGCGGCACGTCGGTGGGCGGCCTGAACCAGGTGGGCCCGGAGATCCATTGACCGGCCGAACGGACAGATCGCCCCTTCTGTTCGCCATTGGGCATAGATAAGCTCCCGGCCAGCGTCATGACCAGCACACCGGCCATCACGGCATTCAGCAATGGGACGAGGCGCATGCGTACCACTAAGGCCTCTCCCAGTCCTAAGTGCCACGGCTTACCCGTTGTGGAGCTGCCCACCTTATCCGCTGTCGCCGCTGTCCCCGGTCTCGCCGTCGCCGCCGTGGACGCGACATCCGGTTCATCCGCGGCGGCTAGGTCCGCGAGGCGTTCGATCGCGATGCCAGAGGTCTCCGGCGAGGTTGCCATCGCCCACAGCCGGTGAAGACGTAATATCTCAGTTCGGCTTGCGCCACACGTGAGCGCGATTCGCTCTACAATCCCGAAGGTCGATGGGATGGCCTGGCCCGTGCAATAGCGATGAACAGCAGACCTGCTAACACCGGCCCGGCGGCTGATCGCCTCGTAAGTACGGCCGCTGCGCCGTTTCAGCTGCTCTAATAGCTCCCCGAGTTCGCTCGGACCCAATAACTCAGCCATAGGCGCCCCCACCCGCCGGCCGAACAACCGATCCCCCGGCGTCGGACTCGACCCAGTACGCCGAGCGCTAACTGACCGTCCCTACCCGGCATGGCGTCTGCTTATCAGACATTCGGGCGTCCCGCAACGAGACGTGTGGAAGCGGCCCACACAGCTACGACACCTTGTCAGCCACAGCGCCGCCGCGAATGTGCACGTACGCCGCCTCGTTCGAACCGATGTCAGGACTGCGCCAAGTGCCGGCCGATGCCGTGGGGGTTTCGATCGTCTACCGCCGCTGCGGCCATGCCTTTGGCCAGGATCGACGCGGCTTGCGCTTCAGGCGTCCTGGTGGTGATCATCGCCCCCATGGGGGTCGCGACGGCACTGTCGTCACTTGCACAGCAATGTCCGACACGGATCCCCGGGCGTCGCCGGTTTCTAACATTCTGTCTAGCATTTTGCTAGTTCTGGAGAGAATAAGAGGGTTAAGTCGGGGTCAGGTGCCGTTGCCGGCCTCGCGGGCGGCGGCTTCCTGGGCGGCGCGCTCCTGGTCTTCGTGGGCGCGGGTGATGATCTGGACGACCTCGTCGGGGTCGTCGGTGAGGTGCAGCAGCTCGGGGTCGGCGGCGGCGATCTTGCCGGTGGACAGCATCTTGTCCTTGATCCAGTCGAGCAGGCCGCGCCAGTAGTCGGTGCCGACGAGCACGATCGGGAAGCGGGTGATCTTGCCGGTCTGCACCAGGGTGACCGACTCGAACAGCTCGTCCAGCGTGCCGAAGCCGCCGGGGAGCACGACGAACGCCTGGGAGTACTTCACGAACATCGTCTTGCGCACGAAGAAGTAGCGGAACTCCAGGCCGATGTCGATGTGGTCGTTCAGCTTCTGCTCGAAGGGCAGCTCGATGCCCAGCCCGACCGAGGTGCCGCCGGCCAGGTCCGCGCCCTTGTTGGCGGCCTCCATGATGCCGGGACCGCCGCCGGTGATCACCGCGTAGCCCGCGCCGGCGAGCTTGGCGCCGATGCGTTCGGCCAGCTCGTACTCGTCCGTGCCGAGCTTGGTGCGGGCCGAGCCGAACACGCTCACCGCCCGGCCGAGCTCGGACAGCAGCCCGAAGCCTTCGACGAACTCCGCCTGGATGCGCAGCACCCGCCACGGGTCGGTGTGCACCCAGTCGACCGGCCCGCGGCCGTCGAGCAGGCGCTGGTCGGTCGTGGTCTGCGGCACTGCCCTGCCACGCAGCGTCGCTGGCCCCTGGCGGCGCGTCCGCCGCGTCATCTCAGGTTCCATGCGGACAACCGTAACGGGCCCGCGGTTCGTTGACGTGCCCCCGCCCGGCATGATCGCCGCAGCGGGGGGTCACCGGGCCCGACCTACGTCAGCCAGGCGCGCATGCGGCGCTCGCACTCGTGGATGCGGGGGATCTCGACGTACTCGTCCTTGGTGTGGGACAGCGGCGGGTCGCCCGGGCCGTAGTTGACGGCCGGGATGCCGAGCTCGGCGAAGCGGGCCACGTCCGTCCAGCCGAGCTTGGCCCGCGGCGTGCCGCCGGTCGCGGCGATGAAGGCGGCGGCCGCCGGGTGGGTGAGGCCGGGGCCGGCCGCCGGAGCCGCGTCGACGACGGTGACCTGGAAGCCGGCGAACAGGTCGCGCAGGTACGCCTCCGCGTCGGCCAGGGACTTGGGCGGGGCGAACCGGTAGTTCACCGTGACCACGCACTCGTCGGGGATCACGTTGCCGGCGACGCCGCCGCTTACGTACACGGCGTTCAGCCCCTCGTGGAAGGCGAGGCCGTCCACGACCGGCTTGGCCGGCTCGTAGCCGCGCAGG
This sequence comes from Streptosporangiaceae bacterium, assembly GCA_036378315.1. GTDB lineage: Bacteria > Actinomycetota > Actinomycetes > Streptosporangiales > Streptosporangiaceae > CALAED01. The sequence goes on from DASUWU010000203.1 coordinate 32,381, forward strand.
ATGTCGAGGATCGGGCCGGCGTTGTGGATCGCGTTCGAGCCCATCCACGAGCGCGCGCTGTGCGCCCGCTCCCCCGCCGCCCGCACCTCCACGCGGATGGTGCCCTGGCAGCCGCCCTCGACCAGCGCGGTGGTCGGTTCCATCAGCACGGCGAAGTCGCCGGTGAGCAGCTCGGGACGGGTGCGGGCCAGCCGGCCGAGGCCGTTGCGCGCGGCCTCGATCTCTTCGCAGTCGTAGAAGATGTACGTCACGTCGCGGTTCGGCGCCGGCAGGGTGGCGGCGAGCCGCAGCATGACGGCCACGCCGCTCTTCATGTCCGTGGTGCCGCAGCCGTACAGCCGGTCGCCCTCGACCCTGGACGGCAGGTTGCCGTTGACCGGAACCGTGTCGATGTGACCGGCGAGCACCACCCGCTCGGCCCGGCCGAGCGAGGTACGCGCGATCACCGCCTCGCCGGCGCGTTCCACGGTGAGGTGCGGCAGTGCGCCAAGGGCCTCGTCTATCGCGTCGGCCAGCGGCTTTTCGTTCCCGCTCACCGACTCGACGTCCACGATCGCGGCGGTCAGCGCCGCGGCGTCGGACCGCAAGTCAAGTCGCATGCGACCTCACCCTAGTGGGCGGGCCGGCCCGCATCAGGCGGGGGCTGGCCGCACCTGGCCACGCGGGGCGGCCGGCGGCCGGTCCTGACCGGGCTCGTACGGTCGGGTAACCGCCAGGACTGACAATGTGACCCCGTCGCATGTGTAGTTTATTTACCTAACAATCTTGTTGAGTGTAGATAATCTACGACATCGAAACGGTTAGTCCTGATCGGAGAACCCCGCCATGTCCCGATCCACCATGAACCGTCGAGAGGTGCTGGCCCGTACCGTCGCCGCCGCCGGTGGCGTGGCCCTCGCTGGGGCGACGGCCGGCGTCACCTGGCCGGCCGTACGCCCGGCGGCAGCGGCGGCCGCCGCCATGCCCCGCATCTACACCAGAGCGGAGTGGGGCGCCCGAGCCCCCGACTACGCCGCGGAGATCATCAACAAGCCCGACCACCTCGTCGTGCACCACACAGCGTCCGACAACGTCACCGACTACTCCCTGGACCAGGCGTTCAAGCTGTCCCATTGGATCCAGGACCTGCACCAACTCACCAACGGCTGGGGCGACACGGGAAACCAGCTCACCATCAGCCGCGGCGGCTTCATCATGGAGGGCCGCAACCGCACCCTGGAGGCCATCTCCCAGCGCAAGAACGTGTACGGCGTCCAGACCGCCAACAACAACAGCCACACGCTCGGCATCGAGAACGAGGGCATCTACGTCAACGCGCGGCCCACCCAGTGGCTGTGGGACTCCCTCACCGAGACGCTGGCGTGGCTCTGTGGCGTCTACGGCCTCGACCCGCACCAGTCGATCGTCGGTCACCGCGACTACGTCGCCACCCAGTGCCCGGGGGACGTCTTCTACTCGATGCTGCCGGCCCTGCGCGACGATGTCGCCGCGCTTCTCGCCCGGCGCGGCGCGACCGGCGCGACCGGCACCCGGGCCGCGTCCCGGGCTCCGATGCCAAGGACGGCGGCGCCCGCCGCCGGCGAGCCGGCCGGCCACACGGGCCGCCTGCCGGGACCGGCCGGCCCGCTCGACCACGGCCCGGCCATCGGCCGGGACGAACCGCTCCGTTAGCTCCCCCTCGCCAGTCCCGGGCGTTCGCCCGGGTTTCCCCGCCAGTCCCGCCACATCGCAGTTCCCCAGATCACAGTCCCCCACATCACAGTCCCCGCCACATCAAAGGAGAAAGACCGTGGCCCTGTTTTCCCGCGCACAGTGGCTATGGCCACCGCGCCGACCCGTCACCACCGCCGTCTCCGGTCGCCGCGGCGGCGGCCGCGTCGCTGCCGTCGCCGCGGTGATCACCGTCGCCGCCGGCGTCCAGCTGCTCGGCCCGGCCTCCGCCGGCGCCAGTCCCGCACCCGCGCCGAACGTCCAGGCGAACCCGAACGGCCCGACCCGCGTCAGCGGGCCGGTCACCCACCCCGAGCTCGACTACGCGGGCTCGACCGTCGCGGCCCATGAGGGCACCGCGTTCGGCACGCTGGCCGCGCCGTCGGGGCTACCGGGGCTCGACGTCTCGAGCTGGCAGGGCAGCGTCAACTGGAGTTCGGTCAAGTCCAACGGCGCGCGGTTCGCCTTCGTCAAGGCCACCGAAGGCACCGGCTACACGAACCCGGACTTCTCCCAGCAGTACGTCGGGTCGTACAACGTCGGCCTGGTGCGCGGGGCGTACCACTTCGCGCTGCCCGACCGCTCGAGCGGCGCCACCCAGGCCAACTACCTCGCCGACCACGGTGGCGCCTGGTCGGCGGACAACCAGACGCTGCCGGCGGCGCTCGACATCGAGTACAACCCCTACGGCGCCACCTGCTACGGGCTCAGCCAGGGCGGCATGGTCAACTGGATCGCCGACTTCATCAACAGGTACCACACCCGCACCGGACGCTGGGCGGTCATCTACACGACCACGGACTGGTGGACCACCTGCACCGGCAACTACCCGGGCTTCGCCAACAACAACCCGCTGTGGATCGCGCGCTACAGCAGCAGCGTCGGGACGCTCCCCGCCGGCTGGGGCTTCTACACCTTCTGGCAGTGGGCCGACTCCGGCACCTTCCCCGGCGACCAGGACGTCTTCAACGGCTCAGCCGCCCGGCTGA
>DASUWU010000204.1:0-3912 GCA_036378315.1 Streptosporangiaceae bacterium
GAGTCGCCCGACGAGCTGCGCCGGCGCATCGACGAGGCGGCCAAGTACGTCCCCATCGAGAACCTCGCGCTCAGCCCACAGTGCGGCTTCGCCTCCACCGCCCGCGGCAACCTCCTCACCGTCGACGACGAACGCCGCAAGCTCGAGCTCGTCGTCACCACCGCCCAGCGGGTGTGGGGGTGACCATGGCGCGGCTGTACGTACACGAGTGGGAGCCCGAGGCCGGCCGCGCCGGCCGCGGCGTCGCCCTGCTGGTGCACGGGATCACTGGCGACTCCGGCGTGTGGTGGCGGTCCGGCCCCGAGCTGGCCGCCCGCGGCTACCACGTCTACGCCCCTGACCTGCGCGGCCACGGGCAAAGCCCGCGCGGCCTCCCGTACACCCTCGAGGACTGGGCTGACGGCCTGGTCGCGTCGGCGCCGGCCGAACCCGACCTGGTCATCGGCCACTCGCTGGGCGGCTTGGTGGTCGTCGCCGCCGTGGACCGGCTGCGGCCGGGCCGGGTCGTGTACGAGGACCCGGCATGGTTCGTGCAGCCGACGCCGGAGCGGCGGCTGGAGACCGCCCGGCGCTTCCGGGCGCAGTGCGGCTGGACGCGCGCGGACGTCGAGGCGGAGCACCCGCGCTGGGAGCCCGCCGCCTACGAGGCCAAGCTGGCGGCGCTCGGGCGCTGGGACCCGGACACGACCGACTTCATCCTCGACTTCGACGGCATCGAGCTCAAGCCGCCGGCGGTCCCGTCCCTGCTCATGCTCGCCGACCCGAGCACCCTCGTCGTGCCGGAGAGGGCGGCCGAGCTGCGCGACGCGGGCTACGAGGTCCGCGTCGTGCCGGGCGCCGGGCACGTGATCCACAACGATGACTTCGACGGCTTCATGTCCGCGATGGACGGCTGGCTGTAGGGTGGCTGACCATGGCGAGGGAGTACCGGCTGAGCTGGGGGCGGCGCGCCGGTAACAGCGTGATGGCGCGGATGCTGGCGCGCGGCCTCGGTCCGAAGGGCATCTATCTGCTGACGGTGGCCGGGCGGACGTCCGGCCTGCCGCGCACCACGCCCATCTTCGTGCTGTCGTATGCGGGCGAGCGGTGGCTGGTGTCGCCGTACGGGACCGTGAGCTGGGTCCGCAACGCGCGGGCGGCCGGCAAGGTGACGCTGCGCCGGGGCGGTGACGTCGAGACGGTCGGGGTCATCGAGGTCGGGCCGGCGGAGGCCGGCCCGGTGCTCAAGGAGTACGTGGAGAAGCTCAGGATCGTCCGGCCGTACTTCGACGCGGCGCCCGGCGCCCCCGCGGACGACTTCGCCGCGGAGGCGGCCAGGCACCCGGTGTTCCGGCTCGGCGACCGCGCCGCCTAGACCGCGACCGCCGCGACCGCCGTGGCCTGCCTACAGCTCGGCGGCGGCCGGCACGACCTCGCGCCCGATGATCTCCAACGGCGTGATCTGGTGGACGTTCGCCACCCGGCCGTGCGCGACGGTGAAGCCGAGGCCGGCCAGCCGGCGCAGCCCCTCGACCACCTCGCCGGCCTTCTCGCCCTTGTCGCCGACGTCGAAGTTGAACAGCACGGTCTTTTCGATCGCGTCGTAGTCGGTGCCCTCGCGTTCGCAGTGCGCGCGCAGCACGTCGAGCTTGTGCGTCAGGTCGGGGCCGGGGAACAGGTTGCAGGCCTGGGCGTACTTGGCGACCAGCCGCAGCGTCTTACGCTCGCCGGAACCGCCGATGAGGATGGGCGGGTGCGGGCGCGACAGCGCCTGCGGCGAGTTGAGGGTGCGGCCGAGCTTGTAGTGCCTGCCGTCGTACGGGTCCTGCTTGCCGCTCCACATCTGCAGGCAGATCTGCAGCGCCTCCTCCAGCCGCTCGAACCGTTCCGCGATGGGCGGGAAGAACAGCCCGAGGCCGCGCGACTCCTCCTCGTTCCATGCCGCGCCGATGCCGAGCATGGCGCGCCCGCCGGACAGGACGTCGAGCGTGGTCACCATCTTGGCCACCAGGCCTGGCGCGCGGTACACGACGCCGGTCACCAGGGTCAGCAGCTTCGCCCGCGTCGTGTTGGCCGCGATGTAGCCGAGCGTCGTGTACGCCTCGAGCATCTCGTGCTCCGGCGGGCCGACGTTGCCGATCTGCCACACGTGGTCCATCACGCTGATCCGGTCGAACCCGGCGGCGTCCGCTGCCGACACCACGCCGGCGAGGTCGCCGCCGAGCCGTTCCGGACCATTCGGCCAGGTGAAGTCGGGAATGTGCAGGCCAAGCTTCATCAACGCCTCCAGGGACTGGCTGCTCGCTGCCTGACCCGGTCAAGCCTACAAAGCCGGGTTCGCACCAGGTCGTGACGGGGCTGCGGCGGCGGGACACCCTGAGAGCCGGCGGCTAAGAAAGCCGCGAGGTGGACCGATTCGGCGACCAGTTTCCGGCCAGGACGGTCGCCGGCGCGCGGATTCCCGCATGATTCGGCGACCAGTTTCCAGCCAGGTCCGTTCCCTGCGCGCTCGGCGGCGCTCCGGGGGTCGCCACTGCGAAGGCGTACATCGCGGCCGCGATCGCCGCGATAATAATTCGCCGGCACGCCGGAACGCGTGACCCCTGGCCCATCTGGTGAGCGCTCATGCCGCTTTCCCTTCCGCCCTCTTCGAAACGCAACATGCTCCGTCCTCATTGGCGACTGTACGCCGAGTCGTGTGTGGAACCCTCCAACCAGCCTCTGCGGGAGGGCACAGGCGGCCAGTCGGCCGTCTCGGACGCCCCTCCCGTAGCCCTTCATCTTCTCCAGGTGCTACATACCGCCTCCCCTGATATGCACCATTTCCCCCAATTATCAGCTAATATCGAGGAACAAAATTGACCCTCATTGATTCGCTGATAAGTTCGAACGCATGCTACGATTAGCGATGAACATGGGAGGTGACGCCGATGTCGATTCCGGCGGCGGTCGAATTCGACGAGAGCGGCTCCCCGTGTGATTGGTCGGAGCTTCCGCCTGGGCCTGAGTTGGCGGCCCGGCTTGCCGCATTGGACTGGGCGGCTCTGTCGGATTGGGAATTGGTCGATGTGATGGTGGCCGCCCGCCGGCAGGCCACCTGGGCGCAGGCCCTCATGCTGGAGGGTGTCGGGGAGTTGGTCCGCCGTCGTGAACGCGATGACCCGGCTCCCAGCTCCGACCGTCACCGCCGGATCTGCGGGGAGGTGTCTCTGGAGTTGACCGTCCCCACCGGAAAGGCCGAAGAGCTCATCTTCTTGGCCGACACGTTGCCGGGGCGGCTGCCGCACACCTGGGCGGCCATGCGCACCGGGGAGATCGACTACCACCGTGCCTGTGTCATCGCCGACGGGCTGGCCGCCCTGGACGACGAGCTGGCCGCCCGGTTGGAGGCCGAGCTGATCGGCGCGGCGGTCGAGGACACCACCACGTTGCTGCGCCGCCGGCTGTCCCGTGCGGTCAAGAAGGCCGACCCCGACGCCGCCGCCCAGCGCACCCGACACGCCCGCGACAGGCGCCGAGTCGAGCTATGGGACAACTGCGACGACACCTGCGACCTGGTCGGCCGGCACCTCAACAGCGTGGACGCGCACGCCATCCGTAACCGGCTCAGCGCGGCCGCCCAGGCGATGCGGGCCGACGGCGACACCCGCCCCCTCGACCACATCCGCCTCGACCTGTTCCGCGACCTGCTACGCGGCATCCCGCTCCCCGAAGCCACCCACCACCTGATCACCACCCCACCCACCGCCGAGGACACCAACGATCTCGACGACGAGGGCCCCGTCGGCGACTCCACCCCATCTGGCCACGACGAAGCCGCGCGTCCAACCGCCACTCGACCGTTCTCAGGCCAGCCCGCCGACCACCACGCGGGCCCCGACGCAGGCCATCACACGGGCCAGGTCCCGGACGCTGGCCAGGACGCGGACCACG
>DASUWU010000205.1:0-81348 GCA_036378315.1 Streptosporangiaceae bacterium
CAACCGGCAGTGATAGTGGGAGAGGCGAATGAGGAAGATCATTGACAATCCCGCAGGCGTTCCCGCACCCCCACCGGGGCGGTACTCGCACGTGGCCAGGCTCGAGATCGGCGACGCCGTCATCTTGATGCTGTCCGGCCAGGTCGCGGTCGACGACGACATGAACGTGGTCGCTCCTGGCGACATGGGCGCTCAGGCTGAACGGATCTTCGACATCATCGGCACACTGCTCGCCGCGCACGGCGCGAGCTTCGCCGACGTGGTCAACATCCGCAGCTTCGTCACCGACCTCAGCCAGCTCGCCGCGTACGCGCAGGCCCGTGCGAAGTACCTCCCGGCCGATGAGCTGCCGACCAGCACCACCGTGGAGGTGTCCCGGCTGTTCCTGCCGGGAGCCGTGCTCGAGGTCGAGGTCACCGCGGCGCTGCCGGGGAACCGCACATGACGGCCACCGCCGCGCACGTGGCCGGCGGACGCTTCCAGGCCGCGGTCGACCGGCTCCGGGTGCCCGAGATGGGCACCGAGGCGGTGGCGCCGCTGCTCGCCGCCCTGGTGAGGTTAGTACGACCGCAGCGGGTGCTGGAGATCGGCATGGGCTACACCACGCCCTTCCTGGCCGGCGCCCTGGCCGAAGTCGAGGCCGAGACGCGGGCGCAGTCCGCGGCTCTCATCGCGAAGACCCGGCCGTACCTGGAACGCGGCGCGCCGCTGGACGAGGACTGGCTCAACGCGGAGCCAGCGCTGCTGGCGCCGGGGTACTACGCCAACGAATACCGGCCGAGGCTGGTCGCGGTCGACGATCTGTCCATTCCCGAGTCGTCGTCGCCCAAGGTGTGGGACGTGCTGCGCGAGCTCGATCTCGACCGGCTGGTGACGGTGGTCAACGCCGACCTGCGCGACTGCGTCCGGCACTTCCCTGACGGCTTCCTCCCCATCGACCTGGCCTGGGTCGACGCGTGGGAGTGCCTGTACTTCTTCGACAACTTCTGGGAGCTGGTCAACCCGGACGGCGGTCTGGTGATCATGCACTACCTGATGACGTACCCGGAGGGCGAGGCGTTCCTGCGCTACGTCGCCGCGCTGCAGCGGGCCAACCCGGACGAGCTGGAGATGGTCAACCTGCTCGAGCCGCACAAGCTCGCCCAGAACAGCCTGACGGTCCTGCGGCGCACCGGCGGCGTGATCCGGCGCAGCTACGCGCGCCCTGGCGGCGAAGTGGACTTCGCCGCGGTGCGCGACGGCTTGCGGTGACACCGCCGAGCGCTTCGGGAACGGCCCGACATCACGAACAGGGAATCGACGAAACGAGGGGAACTGTGAGCACCAACGCGGTCCTGTACGACGAGCTCGTCGGGCAGGTGCGTCAGGCCTGGGCGGACGTGCTCGGCACCGACTCGGCCGAGAGCGTGCCGCTTGACGTCAACTTCCTCGAGGTCGGCGGCAACTCGATGCTGCTGGTCATGTTGTGGGAACAGCTGCGGCCGCTGGCGGACCGGCAGCTGAGGCTGTCCGAGCTGTTCCAGCACGGCACCGTGCGGGCCCAGGCCGAGTTGCTCAGCCAGGCCGGCGAGGTGCAGGCCGGCGCGGCGCAGGCCGCCCCGGCGGCCCGGACTCCTTCTGGGGGACGGTCGCTGCTCGCCCAGCGGCGATCCGCCGGCGCCGGGGGTGTCGATTGAGCGACACAGCGATAGCGATCATTGGGATCGGCTGCCGGTTTCCCGATGCCAGGACGCCCGAGGAGTTCTGGGCCAACGTCGACGGCGGCGTGGTCTCGATGCGGCCGCTGCCTGAGGACGTGCTGCGCGCGGCCGGCGTGAGCGAGCGGACCCTGCGGGGCGACGACTACGTCCGGGTCGGCACCCGGCTGCCCGGCGTGGCCGAGTTCGCCGGGGAGTTCTTCGGTTACACCCCGCGCGAGGCAGAGCTGATCGATCCGCAGCACCGCATCTTCCTCGAGACCTCCTGGGAGGCGCTGGAGCGGGCCGGCCATATCGGCGATACGGACCGCCACACGATCGGCGTGTTCGCCGGGACCGGTGCGGGGACGTACGCGACGGCCCTGCTGGCCGCGAAGGCCAGGGACGAAGGGGTCGCCGCCGCCGTCGGCGACCTGGACCTGACGCTGGGCGGCGAGGTCGACTTCCTGCCCTCGAAGACCGCGTACAAGCTCGGTCTGCGCGGCCCGGCGATGAGCGTGCAGACGGGCTGCTCCTCTTCGCTGTACGCGCTGCACTACGCCGCGCTGAGCCTGCTCGCCGGCGAGTGCGACATCGCTCTGGCCGGCGGCTCCGCCGTACAGGAACCCGTACTCGGCTACCGGCACACGCCAGGCGGCGCGCTGTCAGTGGACGGGCAGTGCCGCTCGTTCGATCACCGCTCGACCGGCACCGTACATGGGTCGGGCGTCGGCGTGGTGGTCCTGCGCCTGCTCGACGAGGCGCTTGCCGACGGGGACACCGTGCTCGCCGTGCTGCACGGCAGCGCGGTCGGCAACGACGGCGCCGACAAGCTCGGCTATGTCGCGCCGAGCCCGGCCGGCATCGGCCGGGTGGTCCGCCGCGCCCTGCAGGTCTCCGGGATCGCCGGCGCCCGGCTGCGCTACCTCGAGGCGCACGGCACCGCGACACCGCTCGGCGACGAGGTCGAGCTGGCGGCGCTCACCGACGCGGTCGGCGAGACCAGCACGGAGACCGGATTCTGCCGGCTGGGCTCGGTCATGTCGAACATCGGCCACACCGGTCCCACCGCCGGCATCGCCGGGGTGATCAAGGCCGTGCACATCGCTCGCACCGGCACGCTCCCGCCACATCCTTCGTTCGAGCGGGCGCGTGACGAGGAGCTGTTGGCCGCGAGCCCGTTCACCGTCGCCACCGACCTCCGGCGGTGCCAGGACGAATGCTTCGTGCTGGTCAACTCGGTCGGCATGGGAGGCTCCAACGCCGCCGCGGTGCTGGGTCCGCCGCCGGCGCCGACCCGCCCGCCGGCGCCGCGCGGCGAACGTGTCCGCCTGCTGGTGTCCGCCCGCACGCGGGTCGAGCTGGACGCGCTGTGCCGGGACCTGGCCGACCACCTGGACCGCGCCGAGGTCGACGTGGCCGGCGTCGCGGCCGACGTCGCGTACACGCTCCGGACGGGCCGGCGGCAGTTCGCCGAGCGGCGCATGGTGACCGCCGAGCCGCACCGGCTGGCCGCCGCGCTGCGCCTGCCCCGCCCGCCGCTGGCGATCACCCGGCGCGGCACGGAACGCCGGCCGGTGGTGGTGCACCCCGCCGGCGTGGAGTTGCCGGCCGAGCTCGCGCGGCCGCTGCGGGCCGCGCTGCCGGCCGGCACGCCGTGGGTCGCCGACGTCGCGGAAGCACCCGCTGACCGGTTCGTGCTGCGGATCCCCGACGCGGCCGACCCGCGCGACGCGCTGGAGGCGGCGTTGGCCGAGGCGTGGCTGCATGGCGTCGCCGTCGACTGGGCGGCGTTGTCCCCGGGGGCGGGCCGCAGGGTGCCGCTGCCCACCTATCCGTTCAGCCGGCGGCGTTACTGGGCGCTCGACCGGGTGTCCCTGTCCGCGGGCGGCGGAGCGGCGACCGCGCCGGTGACCGCGCCGGTGACCGAGGTGGTCGAGGACGATGTCGAGGCCGCGCTGCTGAGAATCTGGCGGGAGCTGTTCGACGCGGACACCATCGGCCTGGACGACCGGTTCGGCGCGCTCGGCGGCACGTCCCTGCTGGCCATGCAGCTCGCGCTGGCCATCCAGGACCGGTTCGACTGCGCGGTGAACGTCCACCGCGCCGGCGGCAGCCAGGTCACCGTCCGCCGGCTCGCCGAGCGGGTCCGCGCCCAGCGCGCCGCGCCCGGCGGCCCGGCGCCGCAGCCTGTGGTCATGGACGACGGCCTGGACCAGGGCGACGACGAGCTCGTCGACGCCGACCTCGGGTTGTCGCTCGGCACGGCCGCGTCGGGCCGGTCGCGGGGCAGGGACTTCCTGCTCACAGGCGCCACCGGCTACCTCGGCGCGTTCCTGCTGCACGAGTTGCTGGCGCGGACCAAGCGGCGGATCTACTGCCTGGTGCGAGCCGAGGACGAGGCCGCCGGTCTGGCCCGGCTGCGCGCGGCGGCAGGGAAGTTCCGGTTGCCGGACCCCGACCCAGAGCGGGTGCACATCGTGCCCGGCGACCTGCGGAACTTCGCCAAGGTCGCCAACCTCTACCGGGATGGGGAGCTGGCCGGCCGGGTCGGGCACATCCTGCACTGCGCGGCCAAGGTCGTCTTCACCGAGCCGTACCGCACGCTGCGCGCGGACAATGTGCTGCCGATGGCGGATCTGCTCGCCTGGGCCAGGGAGAGCGGCATCCGCGACTTCAGCTACGTGTCCACGGTCGCCGCGACCGGACCCGCGATGGGCTCCGGCGCCCGGTACCTGGAGACCCGGGAGCAGCCGCTCGATCCGCTGGCCGGCAGCTACGGGGCGAGCAAATGGGTCTGCGAGCGGCTGCTCGCCCGCGCCGAACAGGACGGCATGCGGGTGCGCGTGTTCCGTCCCGGCCTGGTCATGGCGTCCAGCAGGACCGGCGCCGGCAACGACAAGGACCTGATCTACTTCGTACTGGTCAGCGGGCTCGCCGTGGGCGCGCATCCGGTCGACGACCGGGCGCTGGTCATGGCGCCCGTGGACGTGGTGGCCCAGGCCGTGGTGGACCTCGCGCTCGCTCCCGGCTCCGTGGGCCGCGCGTACCACCTCGTCGCCGAACGCGGGATCAGCCTGCGCGGGTTGTTCGGGCTGCTCGCCGAGGTCGGCCTGCCCACCGAGCCGCTGCCGCTGCCGGAGTGGCAGGACCGGGTGCGGGCGCTGGCCCTGGCCCGCAACAACCCCGTTCTGTCCGCGGCGGCCCTGATCGAGCTCGAGGGGCATGACACCGACGAGCTGGCCGTCCAGGCCGGCGGATGGCAGCCGTGGCTGGCTCGCAACGGCCTCGACCCGAAGATCACCGGCGCCCGGCTGCGGCGCGGGATCGAGTACCTGGCCGGACGGGACCAACTGGTCCGTGACCTGGTGGGCCACCTCGTCGACGCCGGACGCGACGAAGCCGATCGGACCGATACAGGAGGGGAGAACACACGATGAGCGAGCGCACGACCGCGCCGCTGGCGATCCTCGGCGCCGGCGTGATGGGCACGGGTATCGCCACGCTGGCCGTTGGCCACGGCGTCTCCGTGGTGCTGGTCGACCTGGACGAGGAGACTCTGAGCAAGGCCGCGGCGGGCATCAGCCGGCAGGTCCGCCTGGGCCGGCTGATGGACTCGTTCCCGGCGGGCGTCGCGGACGGCGAGCTGGAGGTCACGACCGACACCTCGCGGATCGCCGGCGCCGGCGCCGTGATCGAGTCGGTGACCGAACGGCTGGACGCGAAGGCGGCCGCGCTGGGCGCGGCCACCGCCGCCGTCGCGCCAGGGACGCTCGTGGTGTCGAACACCTCGGCGATCCCGATCGACGAACTGGCCCAGTACGCGGCACATCCGCGGGACCTGGTCGGCATCCACTTCATGAACCCGCCCTACCTGATCCGTACGGTCGAGCTGGTCCGCGGGCCCCGGTCCGGCGACGCGGCGATCGAGGCGGCGGAGCGGCTGCTGGCCGTGCTTGGCCAGACCCCCGTGCCGGTCGGCGACGGTCCCGGTTTCGTGATCAACCGGGTGCTTCAGCGCGCCATCAACGAGGCCGCCCGGATCGTGCAGGAGGGCGTGGCCACGCCGGAGGCCGTGGACGCCGCGTTCACCGGCTGCCTCGGGCACCGGACCGGCCCGCTGTCCACCGCCGACCTGATCGGCCTGGACAACGTGGTCGACTCGCTGCTCGTGCTGGCCGAGCGCACCGGCGACGAGGGCTACCGGCCCTGCGAACTGCTGCTGGCCAAGGTGAAGGCCGGCGACCTCGGCCGCAAGACCGGCCGGGGGTTCTTCGAGCATGAGGGGACGCGATGAGCACGTCGATCGAGCCGAAGATCACGCCGGAGGCGATCCGGGCGAACGTCACGGACTTCGTGTGCCGGCAGACCAAATCGGATGTCGCCGCCGACGTCGACCTGTTCGGCTCCGGTCTGGTGTCGTCGCTGTTCGCGCTCCAGCTCGTGGTCCACGTGGAGACCGCGTTCGGGGTGTCCGTGACCGGACCGGAGCTCAAGCTCGACAACTTCCGTACCATCGACGCCATCGCCGAGCTCGTGCTCCGGCTGCGCGGGGGACGCCGATGACGGCCGTGGCCGACCGGTGCGCGGAAGCGGTCGCGCTGGTGACGGAGGTCATCGGCGAGCGGGCCGACGAGTGGGACAGGGCCGGCAGGTTGCCGGCTGCCGTGCCGGTCGCCCTCGCCGAGCACGGCCTGCTCTGCCCCGACGTGCCGGCCGAGTTCGGTGGTCGCGGGTTGACCAGCGCGGAGCTCGGTGAGCTGACCGCGCATGCCGGCAGCCTGTGCTCGTCCGTGCGCAGCCTGATGACCTCGCAGGGCATGGTGGCGTGGGCGGTGCGGAGGTTAGGCGACGCCGGGCAGCAGGCGGCGTGGCTGCCGCGGCTGGCCTCGGGCGCGCGAGCGGCGATCGCGTTCAGCGAGCCGGGCGCGGGCAGCGACCTGGCCGCGATGACGACGACCATCGCGGCCGGCGGCGACCAGGTCGAGATCTCCGGGACGAAGGTGTGGGTCACCGCGGCCGAGTACGCGGACCACATCCTGGCGTTCGGCAGGTGCGGTGCGGGCGGGGCGGCGGTGCTGGTACCGGCCGACGCCCCCGGCGTCACCATCACCCGGATCGACGACCCGCTCGGCTGCCGGGCCGCCGGGCACGCGACGGTGCGACTGGACGCGGTGCGCCTGCCGGCCGCCGCGCATCTGCTCGGCGGCGCGGGCATGCCGATGGAATGGCTGGTCACCTCGGTCCTCACCCATGGCCGGCTGTCGGTCGGGTGGGGCTGCGTCGGCATCCTGCGGGCCTGCGTGGCCGCGGCGGTGCGGCACGCCGGTGCCAGGCAGCAGTTCGGCCGGCCGCTCGCCGACCACCAGCTGGTGGCCCGCCACCTGGCCGAACTGCACCTCGCCGAACAGGCGGCGACCCGGATGTGCGAGTACGCCAGCGCCTGCCGGGACGACGGCTCACCTGAGCAGGTCGCCGCCGCGGTCGCGGCCAAGCACTTCGCCGCCACCCGGGCGGCGGCCGGGGCGGCCGCCGCTGTCCAGGTGCTCGCCTCGGCCGCGGCGCTCGACGGTCACGTGGTGGCCCGCGCGTACCGGGACGCCAAGTTGATGGAGATCATCGAAGGCAGCAGTGAGATCAGCCAGCTGCTGCTCGCCCAAGACGCCCAGGAGCGCTGGAAATGAGCATCGGCATCGGCGCGATCCACTGTGTGCTGCCCGAGAGCGGGATCGACGTCACCGCGCTGCCCGAGTTCGAGCTGCTCGGCCACGACGAGGCGTCGTTCGTCCGGACCAGCGGGGTGCGGACGATCGGCGAGTTCCCCGGCGCCGGCAACGGAGAGCTGGCCGCCCTGGCATGCCGCGCGCTGCTGGATTCCGCGGGTGCCGGATCGCCGGCCGAACCGGACGTGCTGATGATGGTCGGTCCCCGCGCCCCGGACGTGCTGCTGGGCTCGGACGTGTGCCGCGTGCAGGCCGACTGCAAGCTGTCCGGCTCGTTCGCCTTCACGGTGGACGGTCTCGGCTGCACGGGGTCGAGCGCGGCCTGGGCGCTGGCCAGGGACCTGCTGCTCGCCGACCCGGGGCGGGAGAGCGTGCTGATCACCTACGCCAGCCTGCCGGCCGGCGCCGAACGCATCCGCTATCCGGTCACCGTGCTCGGCGACGGCGCGTACGCGATGACGATGGTGCGCGGCGGCCGGCCGGTGCTGCGGGCGCACCGGATGGAGACCGACGGCGGTTTCCACGACCTGTTCGTCCTCGACTACAAGCAGGCGCCCTGGTACGAGTGGCACGAGATCTGCGCCTCCCCCGACCGCTACCGGTTCGAGCTGGCCATGCACAGCCGGGAGCGGCTGGGCCGGATGGTGGACGAGGTGCTGGCGGAGGCCGGGCTCGGCAAGGCCGACGTGGCCGCCACGCTGATGCAGAACGTCACCGCGCCGGCGTACGCCTTCTACGAGACCGCGCTCGGCCTGCCGATCCATCCGGTGTGCGCGGCCCAGCTCGCCCAGTACGGGCACCTGGGTGCGCTGGACGTGGTGCTCAACCTGGACCGGCTGCTCGCCGGCGGTGAGCTGTCGGCGGGCGATTACGTCCTGGTCCTGAACAACAGCCCGGTCGCCGCCTGGGCGGTCACCCTGTGGGAAGTCTGAAGGAGCGACGATGAGCGTCCCTACCGTCAAGTGTCTGGTGTGGGATCTGGACAACACGCTGTGGCAGGGGGTGCTGCTGGAGGACGGCGAGGTCCGGCTGAGCGAGGAGATCCGCCGGGTGATCATCGGCCTGGACGAACGCGGCATCCTGCAGTCCGTGGCCAGCCGCAACGACCACGATCACGCCTGGGCGCGGCTGACCGAGCTCGGCGTGGCGGAATATCTCATCCTGCCGCAGATCGGCTGGGGGCCGAAGTCCGCTTCGGTCGCCGCGGTCGCCGACAGGCTGGGCTTCGCGCCGGCGACCATCGCGTTCATCGACGACCAGCCGATGGAACGCGCCGAGGTGGCGCACCACCTGCCCGAGGTCCGCTGCTATCCCGCCGAGCAGGCACCGCACCTGCTCGAGCTGCCCGAGTTCAGCTCGGCGGTGGTCACCGAGGACTCCAGGCAGCGTCGCGCCATGTACCAGGCGGGCTTCGCGCGGGAGACAGCCCGCGCCGAGTTCCGGGGCGCCGACGAGGAGTTCCTCCGCGGCGCCGGTCTTGAGATGCGCATCCGCCGCGCGGCCGAGACCGACCTCGCCAGGGTCGAGGAGCTCACCCTGCGGACCAGCCAGATGAACGCCACCGGCGTGCACTACTCGGACGCGACGCTGCGCACGCTGCTGGCCGACCCGCGGCACGAGGTGCTGGTGGTCACCATGACCGACCGGTTCGGACCGCACGGTGCGGTCGGCATCGTGCTGCTGGAGAAGCACGCCACGATCTGGCACCTGAAGCTGCTGGCGACCTCCTGCCGGGTGGTGGCGTTCGGCGCCGGGTCCGTGCTGCTGAGCTGGCTCGCCGACCAGGCGGCGGCGGCCGGGGTGCACCTGGCGGCGGATTTCCGGCGCACCGACCGTAACCGGATGATGGAGGTCGCGTACCGGTTCTCCGGCTTCGACGACGAGCCGTGCGCCTGCGCCGCGAACCTGCCGCCGGCGACGGAGGACGGGGTGCTGCGGCTGCACCTCGTCCCGCAGCCGCAGAAACCGCCCGGCACCATGCGGGTCCACGCCGTGCGGCTGAGCGACACCGGGGCCGGCGTGTCCGGCTGGGACGCGCAGGAGGCGGTCAGGTGAGCGCGCCGACGCTGTACGAGTGGTTCGCGCGCTCCGCCGAGCGCATGCCGGAGGCCATCGCGCTCGAAGTGGCCGGCGAGCGGTTCAGCTACGGCGAGCTGCGCGACCGGGCCGAGGCCGTGGCGACGACGCTCGTCGCCGCGCACGGCGGGCCGCCGCGGCGGGTGGCGCTGCTGGCCAGCCGCAGCGTGGTGGCCTTCACCGGCTATCTGGCCGCGCTGCGCCTCGGTGCGGTGGTCGTCCCGGTCAACCCGGGGCACCCGGCGTACCGCAACGAGCTGATCTGCGCCGCTTTCCGCTGCGAGGTGCTGGTCGTGGACGACCTGGGGGCCGCCCAGGCCGCCGGGCTGGGCGCGCACGTCGACACGGTGGTCAGGTTGTCGGACGCGGACGTGCTCGCCGCGGGAGGCGGCGACGTGCTCGCGGCGGGGGGCCGCGCGCTGCCGGATTTGACGACCACCCGGGACGACGTGGCGTACGTGCTGTTCACGTCGGGCTCGACGGGCCAACCCAAGGGTGTGCCGATCACCCACGGCAACCTGGCGTCCTATGTGGACCGCAACATCGCCAGGTTCGGCGTCGGGCCGGGCAGCCGCGTCTCGCACACCTTCGATCTCACCTTCGACCCGTCGGTGTTCGACCTGTTCGTCACCTGGGGTGGCGGCGGCACGCTGGTCTGCCCGAACCGCGTGGACCTGCTGACCCCGGTGGACTATCTGGTGGCCGGCAGGATCACCCACTGGTTCTCGGTGCCCTCGATCGTGTCGGTCAGCGCGAACCTGGGGAACCTGCCCACGGGGCTGCCGACCGTGCTGCGCCACAGCATCTTCATCGGCGAGCAGCTCACCTACGGCCAGGCCGCGGCCTGGCACGCGGTCGCGCCGCAGGCCCGCATCGACAACGTGTACGGCCCCACCGAGCTGACCGTGGCGTGCACCGAGTACCGGCTGCCCGCCGATCCGGCGCGGTGGCCGGCGACCTCCAACGACACCGTCCCGATCGGGCCGGTCTACGACAACCTCGAGTACGTGATCGTGGACGAGGACGGCCGGCCGGCGGCCGCGGGCGAGCTGTGCGTACGGGGGCCGCAGCGGTTCGGCGGTTACCTGGACGCGGAGCACAACCGCGGCCGGTTCCTGTGCCGGGACGGGGACCGCTTCAGGCCCTGTCAGGGAACCGCGCCGGAGCCCGCGCACTACTACCGCACCGGGGACCGGGTGCGGTGGGAGAACGGCGAGCTCGTCCATCTGTCCCGGCTGGACCATCAGCTCAAGATCAGCGGTTACCGGGTCGAGCTGGGCGAGATCGAGGCCGCGGTCGCCCGGCACCCGGACGTCGCTCAAGCCGTCGTGATCGCGGTCTCCGGCAGCACGGGGGACGGCAGCACGGGGGACGGCGTCGAACTGATCGGCTTCTACACAGGAACGCAGGTGCCGGAGCGGCAGCTCCAGCGCTGGCTGCGGGACTTCCTCCCGATCCACATGGTGCCGAAGCGGCTACGGCACCTGACCGAACTGCCGCTCAACGCCAACGGCAAGGTCGACCGGCCGGCCCTGCGGGCGAGCGTGCTGTCCGAGCGCCGCTGAGTGGAAGTGCGACCAGCCATGTCGGTTCTCCGATCCTTCTCACGTAACGTCATCCCGCCCGCCGGGATCGTCCGGTTGCTGGCCGTCAGCAATCTCGCCAAGACGACCGCCAACGGCGTCATCATGGCCGTCAGCGTGCTGTACTTCACCCGCGTGGTCGGCATCCCGGCCCAGCAGGTGGGCTTGGCGCTGACCCTGGGCGCGGCGATCGGCATGCTGTTCAGCGTGCCGGCGGGCCGGGCGGCCGACGTCCAGGGGCCGCGCAAGGTGACCGTCGTGCTGCTGGTCGTGCTCGGCGTGGCGGCCTGTAGCTACGCCGCCGTCTCCGGGTTCGTCGGGCTGGTCGTGGCCACCGCGGCCGTGCTCGGTCTCGACTCGGCCGCGCAGGCGTCCCGCGGTGCGTTGCTCGCCGGGCTGCTGTCGGGCGAAGAACGGCCCAGAGCGCTGGCCTACATGCGGTCGATGGCCAACATCGGCGTGTCCCTGGGCGCCGTCGCCGGCGGTCTGGGGCTGCTGATCGACTCGCGGGCCGGTTACCTCGCCCTGTTCCTGGTGGCGGGTGCGCTGTTCGCCGTCTCCGGTATGGCCTTCCTCCGCGTGCCGGCGGTGCCGGGCGGGCCGAGCACGCAGGAAGGGCCGAGCCTGCCCGTGCTGCGCGACCACCCGTACGCGGTGGTGTCGCTGCTCAACGCCGTGCTGGTGATGAGCGACCCGGTGCTCACCGTCGCGGTGCCGGTGTGGATCAGCCAGCACACGTCGGCGCCGCCGTTCTTCTACACGGTGGTCCTGCTCATCAACACCGCCGTGGTGATCCTGTTCCAGGTTCGGGTGAGCAAGGGGACCGAGAGCGTCCCGGGCGGCGCGCTCGCCTGGGTGCGGTCCGGGGTCGCGCTCGCGATCTGCTGCGCGGTGTTCGCGCTGGCCGCCGGCCGGCCTGTGTGGCTGGCCTGCGTGCTGCTGCTGGTCGGCGCGCTGGTCCACGTGCTGGGCGAGATGCTGCACGGCGCCGGGGCGTGGTCGTTGAGCTTCGGCCTCGCCCCGGAAGGCGCACATGGCCAGTACCAGGGGCTGTTCGAGATGTCGACGCAGCTCGGCACCACGCTCGCCCCCCTGGCGATCACGGCCGCGCTCACCGGGCTCGGCGGCCTGGGCTGGGCGGTGTTCGCCGGCATGTTCCTGTTCGCCGGGGCGAGCGCGCGGCCGTTGTCGGCGTGGGCGGTGCGCACCAGAACGCCCGTGCCGGAGCCCGCGATCGGAACCGAGTCCTGAACTCCGTAGGCCATCTGTGAGGAGTTGTTGTGGATATCAGCCTGTTCTACTTCGCCAACGACAGCGGCGGACCTGACGGCGCCGGCGGGGACCGGTACCGGCTGCTGCTGGAGGGCGCCAGGTTCGCCGACACCCACGGGTTCACCGCGGTGTGGACCCCGGAACGGCACTTCCACCCGTTCGGCGGGCAGTACCCCAACCCGTCGGTGACCAGCGCGGCGATCGCCACCATCACCGACCGGGTGGCGATCAGGGCCGGCAGCGTGGTCGCCCCGCTGCACCACCCGCTGCGCATCGCCGAGGAATGGTCGGTGGTCGACAACCTCTCCGGGGGCCGGGTCGGTATCTCCTTCGCCTCCGGCTGGCACGCCGCGGACTACGCGCTCAGGCCGGAGAACTACGCCGACCGCAAGCGGCTGCTCGGCGAGTACGTGCGGACCGTGCGGGCGCTGTGGCGGGGGGAGTCGGTCCCGGTGACCAACGGCCTCGGCGAAGAGCAGCGGCTCCGGATCTACCCGCCGCCCGTGCAGCCGGAACTGCCGGTGTGGGTGACCAGCGCGGGCGGTGTGGAGACCTTCCGCAGGGCCGGCGAGATGGGCGCCGGCGTACTCACCCACCTGCTCGACCAGGACCTCGACGCGCTGGCCGACAAGATCGCTCAATACCGCAAGGCGCTGGCCGGGCGGCCGGACGCGGACGAGTGGCCCGGGCACGTCGCCCTGATGATCCACACCTATCTGGACGAGGACGTGGACGCCGCCCGCGAGGTGGTCCGGGCGCCGCTGACCGAATACATGCGCAGCTCGATGGGCCTGATGAAGGGCGCCCAGGTGGCCGGCAACCGGACCATCGACATGTCCCGGTTGTCGGCCGAAGACACTGACTTCCTGCTGCGTCGGGCGTTCGACCGTTATGTCGACTTCGGCATGCTCGGCACGGTGGCCACGGCCGGCGAGGCCGTCGGCCGGTTCGCCGAGATCGGCGTGGACGAGCTGGCCTGCCTGATCGACTTCGGGCTGCCGGCGGACGCCGTCCTGGCCGGCCTGACCCGGCTCGACCAGGTACGCCGCGCGGTGAGCGAGCGATGAGCGAGGTGACCGCGCCGCCGACCCGGTCGCTCGCCGGGCTGATCGACTACGCCGTGGCGTTCCCCCAGGGCCGGGTCACGGTCGCGCAGATGCACGAGTGGTCCGGCCTGTCCACCGCGGAGATCATGGAGATCACGCACTGCACGGAGTTCCCGATGCTGGAGCCGGACGAGTACGCCTGGGAGCTGGCTGTGGAAGCGGCCGGCGCCGTGCTGGACCGCACGGACACCGACGTCGACTCGATCACCCGGTTGATCTACGCCGGCTCCGGATACTGGGACGCGCCGGCATGGTCGCCGGCCGCCAAGGTGGCCGACGAACTCGGCATCACCCAGGCGCACTGTTTCGAGGTGACCAACTTCTGCAACGCGCTGACGCTCGGCATCCAGGTCGCGGTCGACGGCCTGCGGCCCGGCGCCGGCGATCGGGTGCTCGTGGTCTCAGCCGAACGGTTCGGCGGTACCGTCGACCGCCGCGACCCGGACTCCAAGGCGTTGTTCAACTTCGGCGACGCGGCGGCGGCCGTGCTGGTCGGCGAGGCGGACCGCGGCCTGGCGTACCTGGGCTCGTCGGCCAGGACCGATCCGCGGTGGTGCGACTACTACGCCGGCGAGTACCACGAGACCGGCGTGCACACCCGCCGCCGCGGCCGCAGAGCCGGGCTGGCCGATGCCTACCAGGACAACTTCGTCACGCTGGTCGAGCGGACCCTCAAGGACATCGACCGGGACCTGGCCGACGTCCGCTACCTGTTGCTCAACCAGAACGACAAGAACGTGCAGGACAGGCTCCTGTCGGCGCTGGGGCTGCCGCCCGACCGGACCGTCCACAACCACGCGAAGCTGGGCCACATGGGATGCGCGGACGTTCTGATCGCGTTGCGCGGGCTCGCTGACCTGCGCGCCCTGGCCGACGGCGACCTGGTGCTGCTGGCCACCAGCGGGCTCGGGTTCAGCTGGTCGGTGACCGCACTCGAGTATCGGGCGGGGGAGTCATGACACTGTCGACGGAGGTCACGGACAGCCTCGACGGGGTCGGGGCCGACGACCTGTTCGCGCTGGACGGGACGGTCGGTGCGCTGGGCAGCCGGGGACGGCTGGTCCAGCACTCGCAGGACCCGCGCTGGACGCCGCGGTACGTTGTGGTGCGCGACGGCGGCCGGCTCCGGGCCGCGCTGCCGATCTTCCTTGGCAACGGCACCCAGTGGTCGGACCAGATCCACAACCCCGAGGACTGGGGATATCACCAGCCGCTCGTTCCTGACAAGAGCGCGCTGGTCGGCGGGCGGCTGGAGATCCGGGGGAGTCTGCGCTGCGCGGACGAACCCGATGTGATCGCCGCGGTGACCGACGCTCTCTCGGCGATCCCGGAACTGCGCGGCCGGGAACTGTTCTTCGGCTATCTCCCGCCTGACCAGCGCCGGATCGCGGAGGCCATCTTCGGCCCGGTCACCTGGCTGGCCGAGTACGACGACTTCACCTACCCGGAAGAGGTGATCCGCGGTTCGCTCATGGACCTGCCGCAGCCCGTCCGGTACACGATCCGGCATGGCGAGCGGAAGGCCGCCGAACTCGGCATCGTGGCCGAGGTGACGCCGTGGCGGGACTACGAGGGCGACGCCTGCGAGCTGATCGCCGCGCACAACGAGCGCAAGGGCCAGACCGACCATCCCGAACTCGTCCGCTACCGGATGGACCGCTGGGACGAGTGCGACGAGGTGACGGTGCTGGTCGCGCACGCCTCCCGCGACGGGGCCGCCGGCGGCGCGGTGACCCTGCTGCTGTTTCGTGACGAGGTAGAGGTGTACGAGGTCGGGCTGCCCGAGCAGGACGACAGGCACACCTTCTATATCCACCTCACCTTCAACGAACCGCGCCGGATCGCGCGGGACCAGGGCTGCGCTGTCGTCCGGGCCGGCTTGGGCGCACCGCAACCGAAGCGCATCAGAGGGGCCAGGGCAGTGCCCAGGCACTGCGGCCGTGCCCCGGACACCTTGCTCTGATCGCGGCTAGGAGAGCATCGTGCCGACGCAGCGCTCCTTCCGCGACGTCCTGGGCCGCTTCGCCACAGGAGTGGTTCTCGTCACCGCGCGGACCGCGCACGGCCCGGCGGGCATGACGGCCAACTCCTTCACCTCCGTCTCCCTCGACCCACCGCTGATCGCGCTGTGCGCCGCGTACACCTCGACGACCTGGTCGTGCATCCGGGCCGTCGGCGCCTTCGCGGTCACCATCCTTGGCGACGAGCACGAGGAGGTGTGCCGCACCTTCGCCACGCGCGGCGCCGATCGGTTCGCCGGCCGGGCCTGGACGCAGACCCCGGCGGGCCATCCGCTGCTGCCGGACGGGCTCGGCTGGCTGGACTGCGAGATCGAGACGCTGCACCCGGCGGGGGATCACGAACTCGCCATCGCCCGGGCGACACGCTGGTCGACCGCCGCCGACCGCAGACCCCTGATCTTCCACTCCGGCCGCTACACCAGGCTGCCGAGCTAGCGCGTGTCCTCGGGTGTGGAAGGACCAAAGCCCCGGTGCGGTGACGCCGAACTGCCCTGTGGCCGCCGGCGCGAGTGGCATGCACTAAGGACGTACAGGCGTCAGTTCCAGCATTGGGTGCCTGGGGCATACACCGGAGGACCCGTTGATCCGGACAGAGACCACCAAGACCCCGCGCGTCGTCGTCGGGGTCGACGACTCCCCAGCGGCGCGCTGGGCGTTGGCCTGGGCGGTGGCTTACGCGCGGCAGCGCGACCTGCCGCTTCACATCGTGCACGCGATCCAGCCACCCCGCGCCGGGTGCTGGATGACCGGCGTTCCGTTCCCCACTTATGTGGCGACTCTGCAGCATGAATGCGCCGTCGCGCTGCGCGCCCTGCTCGCCGACACGGCCCCGCCGCCGGAGATGAAGGTCACCACCGCCTGCCCGTACGGGCGTCCAGGCCGAACGTTGACCCGCCTCGCCCATGAGGGCGATCTGCTGGTCATCGGCCGCGGCGCGGGCGGCAGGCTCAGTCGTTTGATCACCCGATCGGTGCACGCCTACTGCGCACGTCACGCCACGGCGAGCCTCGTGACGATCTCGACACCGTCCCTACCCGCGTTCGAGTCTCCAGCACGGGACGCGCCGGTTTCATTCGAGCGGCAGGACGTCGCACATTGAGGCGCGCAAGGGCGAGCTTCCGCTGATGGGATCGGCGGGTTCCTGCTGGAGGACGAGGTTGAGGTTCGCGCTGCCCGGGCCGTACGGCGGGTAGCCGGGCAGGCCGAGCTCGTGGCAGGGCTGCCACCAGCCGTGCTGTCCGACGACGACGGAGGGGTCGAGGTTCGGGTTGAGCTTGGCCCGTGCCAGGACGGAGCCCGACGGGGTTGAGACGTGGACCCAGTCGCCGGCGTTGATGCCGCGCGATGCCGCCGTGTCGGGATGGATCTCGACCGGCGGCTCGGCCGCTGACTTGCGGACGGAGGCGAGCTGCCGGAACTGTGTTTCGCAGAACCAGAGCGACTTGGCGCAGGTGAGGACCAAGGGGAACCGCCCGGCCAGGTCCGGACGCGAGCGTGGGCTGATGCCGGGTTCGGCGTAGATCGGCACGGGTGGATGGCCGGCTTCCTGGAACGCCACGCTGTAGAGCTCGATCTTGCGGGTCGGCGTGCGGAAGCCTTCGGTCTCGTACTTGCGATACGCGGTACGCAACGGCAGCCTGATGCCTTTGGGGTTCGCGCGCAGGTCCTCGATGGTGATACCGCTCGGTTCGAGCTGATGGCGCCAGGCATCCTCGATGGACCCGTTGAAGAACTTCTCGCCCAGACCGAGCCGGACGGCCAGCGCGAAGATGATCTGGAGGTCGGACTTGGACTCCCCTCGCGCGGGTTGCAGTGGAGTCCGCAGCTGGACCAGCGACTGTGCGGCCTGGCTTGTCTCGAATCCGACGCGCAAGGCCTCGGACTCGAACGCGCTCGCCGCGGGCAGCACGATGTCGGCGAGGTCGGCGGTGGGGCTGGTGAACATGTCGACGTGGACGAAGAAGTCCAGGGCCGTCAACGCGTCCCGCCCGCGGGCGCTGTCGCCGTGCGCCATGACCAGGTTCGAGCCGAAGTTCACCAGCGCGCGCGCCGTGCCCGACAGGGCGGCGGTATAGAAGTCGGAACCGGTGATGAACTCGAACCGCGGTGGGCCGAGGGGCCGCTGGTCGATCCCGATCGCTTTCGCGCGCTGCTCGGCCGGCAGGAACTCGATGCCGTCGATGCGGTTGGACGGGACCGAGGAGAACAGGACGTTGCCGCCGGGCCCGTCGAGGCTGCCGGTCAGCGCGTAGAGCACGCCGATCGCTCGCGTGGTCTGCGTCGTGTTGCTCTGCTGTTCGAGTCCGCTCCAGGTGTAGAAGGCGACCGGTCGCGACTCCCAGATGGTGCGGGCGGCCTCGATGATCTGCTCACCGGGCACACCGGTCAGTTCCGCCGCGACCTCGGGCGGCATGCGACCGGCCTCCTGCGAGAGGAGGTCGAACACCGGACGGCAGGCGACGGAGCCCGTCGCGGCGGTGACCACCTCGTACGTGCCGGTGAGCGCGAGCCGCGCTTCGTCGGCCTCGTAACGGCCCTCGTCCGTCGAGTAGCGGATCGGTCGTGCCGTCGCGGTGTCCCAGGCGACGAAGTCCCCCTGCCTCTCCTCCTCCCCGCCGCCGCCGAAGACCTCCGACGCGCGCAGCAGTCCGCCGGTGTCCTCGCGTACGAGCAGTGGCGCGTTGGTCCAGCGGCGCACGAATGCCTCGTCGTACCAGTGGTTCGCGATCATCACATGCGTCATCGCCAGCGCCAGCGCGGCGTCCGTGCCGGGCCTTACCCGCAGCCAGTGGTGAGCTTTGGTCGCCAGGCCGGCGCGGCGCGGATCGATCACGATCAGTCGTGCGCCGCGACGCAGCGCCGCCGTCGTGGCCGTGGCGTGGGCAAGGCGGGCCACCGACGGGTTGTAGCCCCAGTACAGGATGCAGTTCGCGTTCTCCAGGTCGGGCATGTATCCACCCGGCACCGGAGCGCCGTAGGTGTAGAGCGAGGCCAGATGCCGGCCCCACCCGCACAGTTCCATCGACACGAGGAGGTTCGGCGAACCGAACGCCCGCCGCAGCCGGGTGAGCCAGTCGACCGAGTCCGACATCGCCGAGGTCGACGGCGAGGCGCTGCCGAACACCACGGACTCCGCACCGGCCTCGTCGGCGAGTGCCCGCAGCCGGGTGGCGACGGTGTCGAGTGCCTCCTCCCAGCTGATCCGCTGCCATCCCGGATCGGCGGAACCCTTCGGCGTCGTCCGCTTCACCGGATGCAGCAGCCGGTCGGTGTGGTTCACCAGCTCCGGTGCGGCCTTGCCCTTGACGCACAGCGCCTGCCCGGTCGGGTGGTCGGGGTCGGGCCTGAGCGCGGTGAGACGATCATCGACCACCGTTGCCCTGGCACCGCAGCGCGAGACACACAGCGGGCAGAACGTCGACACCTCGCGCGCGGCTTCGGCTGACTGCTGGCTCATAACGCGACATCACCCCCCGATCGAGTATGAAGCATCCGCCGACCCGGGCGATGACACAGCTCACCGCGTAGATCGCGGCCGGGTCTCCATCGGCGGGTTGGGCGAAGGCGGAGATGAAGTCGCGTCGCGTGTGGGCCAGACCCATGGTGTTGCCGAGGTAGAAGCCGGACGGACCGTCGGTGGTCAGCCGCGGGGCCCGGCGGATGTCGAAGGAGGCGCCGGTCAGCCGCACTTCCCTGCCGTACGCGCCGGGTGTGGTGCAGGAGCCGTGGCGCGCCGGCCGACAGGTCACCAGCCACCGGTCCGTCAGGAGGGAGGCGCCGCCGTCGTTGTGGCGAAAGTCGTAGTAGTCGACGGCAACGGTGCCGTCGGCCGTGACGTCGACCGACGGAGTGAAGGCCTGCTGGTTCTTCAACGGGATGGCGACCGGCGTGGCGTTGACCTTGACAGGTTCGCTCCACGTGCGGCCGCCGTCCGCCGAGGAGGACAGCGCGATGGCGTCGGCCTGGCCGCCGTTCCAGCGGGCGTCCTGCCACGCGAGGTAGATCCGTCCGGTGGCCGGGTCTACGGCGGCGTCGGCCAGCAGGCTGCTCCCGCGCTGGACGGGATCGCCGGTCTCAGGGTCGGTGACGAAGTTCGAGCCGAGCCTGGCCACGATCGTCGGGGTCGACCAGGTACGGCCGTGGTCGGTCGAACGCATGACCGCGATGTGGGCGACCGGGTGCGCCGGGGTGTCGATGAGCGTGAAGAGGTGCGCCAGCGTTCCGTCCGGCAGGACTACGATCTGGTCGCCGGTGGCAAGGCGGCCATCGCCGGTGTCGAGGATCTTCCGCGCCGGGGACCAGGTGGCACCCGCGTCCAGGCTGCGATTGACGAAGACCTGGCCGCGGAACGACCCGCCCGCGGCAGTCGGCGTGGAGAACTTTGGAACGACGCTGTAGACGCGGCGTCCGGACGGGTCGCTGGTGATCGATCCTCCGGCGTACGTGCCTTGGTCCGACCGGTACTCGGCGGCGAGGAGAAACGGCGTGCTCCAGGTCAGGCCGCCGTCGGCCGAGCGGGCCGCGACCCGCCCGCTGGCGCCGTGGTCGTCGGAGACTTTCGCCGAGAGCTGGACGACGCCGTCCGGGCCGAACGAGATCGAGACGTTGTCGACGTAGTCGAATGTCCCGCCGTCACATCGCGTCATGCCGGCAACGACCGCTCGCCGCCAGGCGCGACCACCGTCGAAGCTCGCCCCCACGACAACTCCGCGAAACCGATCCTGGGTCCAGGCGGTCACCACGTTACGGACATCAACCGGGTTAACGGCGATGGCCGGTTCGACACCGCCCGGTGGAAGAACAGCGTCCTTGGCGCGTCCTGGGCAGTCGGCGAACGGACTCGGTCCCGACACCCGCACCAGAGGTCCCACCTGCGCCGCCCCCGCGGACGCAGGTACAGAACCCAAGCTCACACATATCCCCAACAGCCAGCCGATGATGTGCCGCATGCGATATCCCCCGTGAGAATGCCGGACCGTTCGCGCCGTGCCAGAGACGGCCGGCACACACCTGGATTGTGTCGGCTCCACCGGCCGCGGGAACACGCATGATCGCGTCAGCTTCCGGACCGATCCGGTCACGAAGGACGCCGCGCCAGCCCTTGACCGGATCGGTCCGCACTCCGGCACGATCGTGCATGGTCCGATGGACTGGCCGGCCGACACAATCGCAGCATGGATCAGCGTACGGATCGTACGAACACGGCCCTGCTCGTCATCGATGTGCAGGAGTCCTTCCGGCAGCGTCCGATGTGGTCGCTGGTGTCCAACCCGGCCGTCATCGGCAATGTGCGCCGCCTGGTGGAGGCCGCCCGGGCACGCGGCGACCTCGTGGTGTGGGTCCTGCACGCCGAGCCCGGCACCGGCACCGTCTTCGACCCGGCGCTCGGGCACGTGCACGTCATGGCCGAACTGAGTCCGGACGCGGGCGAGCCTGTGGTGACCAAGACCTCGATCAACGCGTTCACCACGACGAACCTGCAGCAGATCCTGACCACCCGCGGCATCCGCGAGCTCGTCGTCTGCGGCATCCGGACGGAGATGTGCTGTGAGACGACCACCCGGGTGGCCGCCGATCTCGGCTACGACGTCACCTTCGTGACCGACGCCACCGCGACCTTCCCGATCGAGCATCGCGGCGCGCCCCCAGGACGTACACCGGCCGAGATCGCCGCCGACCCGCTGA
Source organism: Streptosporangiaceae bacterium (assembly GCA_036378315.1). GTDB lineage: Bacteria > Actinomycetota > Actinomycetes > Streptosporangiales > Streptosporangiaceae > CALAED01. The sequence continues at coordinate 21,143 of DASUWU010000205.1, forward strand.
CCCTGCCGGCTGAGGACGTCGTCACGAGGACGGAGTACGCCATCTCGGGTAGCTTCGCCACCATCCGCACCGTCGCGGAGCTGACGGCGAGCCGGACGAGCCTTACGGGGGCGTGACCAGATCGTGCGCAAGGTGCTGTTCCTCCTCATCCCGCAAGTGCACATCCTCGACCTGGCCGGCCCGGCCCAGGTTTTCTCCACCGCGGCCGACCTGGATCTGGGCTACCAGCTCGGCTATGTGGCCGAGCACGAAGACGTCCCCACCGCGCAAGGGCTCCCGCTGCGGGCCAGGACGGGCTGGCCCGAACTCGGGCCGGACGATCTTCTCGTCGTACCCGGCTGGCGGATCACCACAGCCGCGGCGCACACCCCGCTGAGCGCCGCCACCGCACGGAAGCTGGCCGATCACCACGCCGCGGGCGGCACCGTCGCCAGCGTATGCGCGGGAGCCTTCGCGCTCGGCCAAGCCGGCCTGCTCCACGGCCGCCGCGCCACCACCCATCACGACCTGCAGGACGAACTGGCCCGCCGCCATCCACAAGCCACCGTCGTGCGCGACGTCCTGTACGTCGTCGACGGCCGCGTCGTGACCTCGGCGGGAATCGCCAGCGGCATCGACCTGGCTCTGCACCTGATCGCCGTCCGGCACGGTCCCGCCGTCGCCGCCCGCATCGCCCGCGAGATGGTCGTCTACACCCGCCGCAACGGCGACGATCAGCAGGCCAGCGCGATGCTCCGCCACCGTTCCCACCTCAACGACACCGTGCACGCCGTCCAGGACCTCATCGACGAGCGCTTCACCGAACGGCTGACCCTGGCCGACCTCGCCGCCGCCTCCGCCGTCAGCCAGCGGACCCTGGCCCGCCGCTTCACCCGCTCCATCGGCATGACACCGCTGCGCTACCAGCAGACACTACGGCTGGAGCGAGCCCAGAACCTCATCACCCAAGGCGTCACCGTCGAAGCCGCCGCACGAGCCGTCGGCTTCGAAGACGCCCGCATGCTCCGCCGACTCCGGACCCGACGGGCGGACCACACCGCGATGTAGGCCGCACACCACTGGCCACGCCGCATCCGTGCCGCGCCTCGCTCGCCTCGCGGCACGGTCATTTGACCTCCTCCGGCCCGTACCAGACCCCGTCCGGCGAGCCGATCGCGCCGGCGCGCGCACGGGCGTCGGCGAGCGCGGTCGACCGGGCGAAGGCCCGCGCACGCCGGACATCGACCATGTCCATGGCCACGATGATGGTGTCGGGATCGTCCGCGTCGACGTAGGTGCCGGTCACCGCGAGCCCGTGGCGACGGCGCTCGGCATCCAGCTCAGGGTCGCGGAATACCGCGTTCCACCGTGCGACGTCCGCCACCTTCTGCTTGACCAGCATGATCCCCGACACGGTGGGCTCCCAAAGAGAATGATTGTTCTGTTTATACTCGGGAGTCTGTCCCGCCCCATCCTTACTGTCAAACAGAAGGAACGTTCTCCTAGGATTTCGGCCATGCCCCGACTGACCGAGCGCTCCCGCCAGGCACGCCGCCGGCGGATCCTCGACGCAGCGCAGCGCTGCTTCGCCCGCAGCGGTTTCCGCGCCACCTCGATGCAGGAGATCTTCACCGAGTCGGGCCTGTCCGCCGGCGCCGTCTACAGTCACTTCGCCAGCAAGGAAGAGATCATCGACACCATCGCCGAGGAGGTCATCCACGCCATCACCGTGCCGTTGCACGGCGCTCTCGCCGCCGATGAGCCGCCGCCGCTCGGCGATGTGCTGGAATGCGTCTTGGACTCCCTACAGCGCGCGGACGTGGCCGCCATCGCGATCACGGTGTGGGGCGAGGCGGTCCGCAACGCGGATCTGCATCGACGGCTGGCCGCTCGCTATCACGCCATGCGCGACGACCTCGCCCGGCTCGTCGCCGCCCACCAGCAGCGCGGCGCCCTCCCAACGGACGTCCCGGCCGACCAGATCGCCCAGGTGCTCATCGCGCTCGGGCCCGCCTTCTTGCACCAGCGTGCGCTGGACCCCGAGACCGACGCCACCGACTTCGCCCATGGCCTGCACGCCTTGCTCAGGCCGACCTAGGTGCGCCGCTGCGGCCTCGGCGGAGGGGAGCCGAGACCGTGTCGCGGGTTGTCTGGTTGTGGTTGGCGGTGCGGGTTCAGGCGGTGGTGGGTGACGGAGCGGGCGCGGTGAGGTGTTGGTGGATGTGGTTGCTGATGAGGGTGTGAAGTCGGGTGGCGCAGTCGCGGTAGACGTGGAGAGGTTGTCCGGCTGGGTCGGGTAGGTCGGTGTCGGGGTCGAGGCAGACGGTGCGGTCGGCGGCCTCGGGTGCGACGGCGATGATCTGGTCGCGGTGGGCTTGGGTCATGCAGTAGATGACGTCGGCGTTGGCGCACATGGCTGGGGTGAGCGGCTGGGCGGTGTGGTCGAGGGGGGCGTCGATGCCGAGGTCGGCCAGGGCAGTGATGGCTTGGCGGGTGATGGGGGCGCCGGGTTCGTGGACGGTGAGGCCGGCGCAGTCGATGTGCCAGTGCCGGGTGGCGGGGTTGGCGGCGAGTTCGGTGCGGGCGATGGCGGCCGCCATGGGGGATCTGGAGGTGTTGCCGCCGCAGACGAACAGCAGGGTGCGCGCGCTCGGACTGCGCCTCTTTCGGTAGGCGAGGTAGGCGCCGATGGTGGGGTAGCTGAGCATGAGAGCGGCGCCGGCGACGGTGAGTGCGGCGATGTACTGGGGGTTGCTGGGCAGTGGCGCGGCGTACAGGCCGTGGAGGGCGAAGGAGGCGGCGACGCCGGCGAGCAGGCTGGACGTGACGTGGACCGGCATGCAGAAGGAGAACTCGCGGGTGTCGAGGAAGATGAGGCTGGTCATGACATACAGGCCCTCGTAACACACGCCGATGAGCAGGGCCGGGATGACCAGCGGGGTGGTGAAGAAGGTCGTGAACCCGATCCGGAGCGCGTGCATCCACGGGCCGGCGTTGATGAGGGCCGGGATCGCGACGATGGCGAGCATCATGAACGGCGTGGCCATGTGTTCTTCGATGAAGTACCGCCGGTCCTGCTGCCGGTCGCCGGTCTTGGCCAGCAGGCTCATGATGCGAAAGCGCATGGTGTAGCCCAAGCAGTACAGGCCGAGGCTCAAGATCGCGCCGATGGTGAGGACATAGTTGTGGATGTCGGTCAGCGCGATGATGGCCGAGGCCATGCACAGGGCGAGCGCGACCGCGGAGTACCAGTGGATGTGCCAGCGCCGGACCAGGTCCATCGTGGGAGAGATGATGAGGGTGCCGATGCGCATCAGCACCAGCATCAACACGATCGAGGCGCCGGGGAAGGTGAAGTTGAGCGTGGTGGTCAACACGATGATGGCCATCCAGAACCCGGCCTCGGCCGTCCGGCGAGCGGGGAAGGGGATGTTGCGGCCGGCGATCGGGCGACGCCGCGAGTATCGCCACCATCCGGTGGCGAGCACGAAGACCGGCATCGCGATCAGCTGCCCCAGCACGTGCGCGGGAAGCAAGACCAATCCACCGACCGGGTGGCCCATCCCCGGCAGCATCCCTCCGGATATGGACTTGGCCAGGGCGCTGTACGGCGTGTACCACAGGAAGTAGCCCACGCCCAGGGCGAACATCCCGAACGCCGTCACCCCTCGCTTGCTCATTCCCTTGTTCACTGCGCGGTTCGCCGCGGCGGTCCGGGCTTGATTCATGGTCGTCATGTCGCCTCCTCGGCTGATGTGCCGAGCAAAATTGGCGGGTAGGCCAATTCCCCCGCGGGTCGCTCGGGAAGTGCCCGCTTCGGATGATTTCCCGCAGTTTGTCATTGCAGGTCAGCGGCAACAAGAGCTTCCCTCGGCTTAACTGTCCATGGGGATAAATGTCAAAGATCAGAATGGCGTGTGACCATCGACAACCCCCTCGGGCAAAGCCGGGCGTAAGGCCGCAGGCCGGTCCTCGCGCGATTATTGGCGGCAGCCCGGAAAAGGCGATTGTTCCACGCTTGTCGACATTGTTCGAATGGTACGGAACAAGTTCCGCCAATTGGAGAAAAGTGCTACGGATGTCTGGCGCGGCCCGGGCGGCGACCGATAGGGCGTAGCCGCGCAGGATGGGTCGACGACAGGACCGCCGTGCGGGTCCGTCCGACCGCACCGGATATTCGCGCGCCTCCAGCGCATCGGCGGCGGGGCAGCAAGATCACGACATGCGAGCGCAGAACGAGCACAACGCGCGAAGAAAAATCCAGGCACCTTCGAAGCATCGAGGTGCCCAGGTCAGAAGGGGTGCGCCGTCAGGGACTCGAACCCCGAACCCGCGGATTAAGAGTCCGCTGCTCTGCCAATTGAGCTAACGGCGCTCGGGACGTCCTGAGGGTAGCAGGCGGCCGAGGGTGGGTGCGAATCGTCCCGGGACGAAGGCCGCGGCGGCGGCCGGCGAGCGGTGTCGTGCACGTCCAGGGGGCGGCGGCCGCCCTCGCCGACTCTTGGGCTCCGGGCCGTGCCGGCGGCCCGTCTAGCGCGCGCTCAGGCCCCGCCACAGGGCGATGGCGGTGGCGCGGGAGGTGACCCCGAGCTTGGAGTAAATGCGGTTCACGTGGTTCTTCACGGTCTTCTCGCTGAGGAAGAGCTCGCGGGCGATCTCGCCGTTGGACCGGCCGGTGGCGATGAGGTCCATCACCTCGGCCTCCCGTACGGACAGGCCGCGGCCGGCCCGGCTGAGGTCGCGGACGCTGCGCACCAGGTCGCGCACCGTGAACGAGCCCGGGACGAGGTGGCCGCAGGCGCCGCCGCGCATGGCCGCCTCGATCGTGCCGCGGTCGTCGGGTCCGGCGAGGACGAACACCCGGGCGTTACGGCTCAGCGGGGAGGTGTGCCCCGTGCGGGCGGCGGCCGCGTCGAGCAGGACGATGTCGGGCCGTACCCGTTCGGCCTGGGTGACCGCGTCCGCGCCGTCCCCGGCCTCGGCGATCACCTCGACCTCGTCACTGGCCGCGAGCAGTGAGCGGAGACCGGCGCGGGCGTCGGGGTCGCCTTCGACCACCATGACCCGGAGGGAAGCTGTTCCGTTGACATCCATAATGTCCGGCCTCGGGGGATCGCGTACTCGGATAACGCCGGAGCATAACCCGCTTTGCCATGCTGTGGGGATTTCGCGATCGCCGCCCAGGGCCAAGCGATTTAGTGCCGCTCAGATATTCGCCCAACGGCATGTGCCGAAGGCCGCGTGCGACCGCGGCCAACGGGTGAGTGGGGTGAGCGAGGGGACTTGAACCCCCGACACCCAGGACCACAACCTGGTGCTCTGCCAACTGAGCTACGCCCACCATGACCGCGATGAGCGGCCTCCATGAGTGTAGCGGTTATCCAGGCGCGCCGGAGCCGGTGCTGACCTTGGCGGCCAGGGCGCGGGCGGTTTCCGAGTCCGGACCCGGCGGTTCCACGAAGATCGCGGACCGGTAGTACCTGAGCTCGCGGATGCTCTCGGTGATGTCGGCCAGCGCCCGGTGACCGCCCTGCTTCTCAGGGCTGGCGAAGTAGGCGCGCGGGTACCAGCGCCTGGCCAGCTCCTTGATCGACGACACGTCGACCATGCGGTAGTGCAGGTGGGCGTCGAGCGTGGGCATGTCGCGGGCCAGGAAGGACCGGTCGGTGGCGATGGAGTTGCCGCACAGCGGCGCTCGCTTCGCCTCCGGCACGTGCGTCAGGACGTACTGCATGACCCGCGTCTCCGCGTCGGCGAGCGCCATCCCGTCGGGCAGGGCCTTCAGGAGCCCCGACGTGGTGTGCATCTCGCGCACGACGTCGGACATCTGGTTGAGGGCGCTCTCCGGCGGCTTGATCACGATGTCGATGCCGTCGTCGATGATGTTCAGCTCGCCGTCCGTCACCAGCACCGCGATCTCGATCAGCGCGTCGCGGTGCAGATCGAGTCCGGTCATCTCGCAGTCGATCCAGACCAGCCGGTCGTTCATGGTCAACACCATACGGGGATGAACGACTCGCCGCTCGCGGCCGGTTGATGAGGTTTCGCGTTCAGGACACCTTGAGCGAGCCGAGCAGGAGATCGGTGTCGCCCTGGTTCGGGTGGCTGCTGGGGATCGAGATGTAGAACGTGGCCGGTCGGGCCGACCCGCGGTCCACCACCACGATCGTGGCCAGCTCGGAGGTGAAGTTCCAGCCGCTGGCCTGGGCCTGCGGGAAGTTCAGGCGCACCTGGTACAGCCACGCCTTCTTGCCGCTCACCTGGTACGACTTGGACGACACTTCCTGCTTCGTGTGGGCCGGGTAGAAGGCCGGCTCCAGGACACCGAAGTAGCTCTTCGCCACGGTCTCCAGGTCGCCGCCGGAACGGACCGACCCCGGCAGCACGCCGGAATAGGCGCTCGCGAGATACGGCTGTCCGTTTTCGTAGTTGTCCATGACCGTGGACTCCTCGCCCCTGGACAGGCCGCTGCTGTTGCCTGGGCGGATCGACCCGACCTTCCAGCTGCCGCCGAGACGCGCGAAGGAAAGCCCGGCCTGGCTGTCGGCGATGGTGCCGACGACCGGTGACTTGCCGGTGGGGTTGACCGGCGCCTGCGTGGTCGCGGACGGCGCGGGCGACGAGGCGGCCGCCGATGGGGTCTCCGCCGGTTCGCCGGACTTGCCGCCGATCACGCCGGTGGTGAAAAGGATCACCACGACGACGAGGATCGCGACCACGGCCCCGCCGCCGCCCAGCGCCCAGAGAACCTTGGCGTTGCTCTTGCGCGGCTCCTGCGTGAGGACGTCCTGCGGACCGCTCCACTGCGGCCACTGGCCCTGTCCCTGCCCTTGTACCTGTCCCTGCCCTCGTACCTGCCCCTGGCTTTGTCCCTGTCCCTGCTGGGGGTAGTCGGGCTGGCCGAATCCGGAGGCGCCCGGCTGACCGTACCCCGGTTGGTGACCGTACCCCGGCGGTTGCCCGTAGCCGCCCTGCGGCCCGTAGGCCGGCTGCTGCGGGCCTCCCCACTGCCCGTACTCGGCGGAACCCTGCTGCGCCTGGCTGGACGCGCCCTGCTGGGCGGCGTCGGCCGGAGCCTCGTTCCACTCGTCGGCGGGCTGCGTGGCCTGGGTCCATTGGTTGCCGTCCCACCAACGAAGGAGCCCGGCCGTGCCGTAGGGATCGGGGTACCAACCCGGGGGTGTCTGGCTGGTCATGCGCCAAGCCTAAAGGCGACATGTCACGACCGGGTCACCCGCTCAAGCCGTCGGGCGCACCCTTGTCGCGCGGAGTCCGGACGAGACGAGCGACTCCTCGCCGTGTCCCTGCACCGCCTCGAACGGACGCCTGATCAGCCTCGGCGGGAGGACTGTTTCCGCCACCGGGATCGCGCGCGGCCGGGGGATGTCGACCAGCGGCGTCTCGGGGCCGGTGATCCGCCTGATGTCGATGCCGCCCGGGCCTGGGGAGGTCGTCTCCGGCACTTGGGAGCAGCCGAAATGCCCGCCGCGCGCCCACGCCCTGCGTCCGCGGCTCGCGTGGTACGACTGCGGCGTGGGCAGCGGCGGCCCGGCGGGCCAGCGGCGCGGCACGCTCCAGATGTCCAGCCAGTTGAGGATCGACTCGAGGCCGATCAGGGGCCCGTCGGTGAACGGCCGCTGCGCGCTGCCGATCACCATGATCTGGACGCAGGCGCGGCCCTCCCTGCCGACCTCTCCGGCCAGCTGCCGGCCGGCGAGGGTGATCGGCAGCATCTGCACGATGTCGCCGAGACAGGGGTTCCAGATGAGGTGGGCCGGCCGGTCCTCCCGGTTCAGGGCGAGCGCGACGGAGCGGGCGGATACCGCGCGGGGGTCCGCTTCGTTGGTGAGCCAAACGGCACGGGGCGCGCCTCCTTTCATCGTGCCGCCGTCCGCCTTCGCCAGCATGCGTCCAGCTGTGGGTAGCCACGCGTCAGCCACGGCCAGCTCCCCCTAAATCGGACGAGATCGAGGTCCCGGGATTGGTCCAGTCTCTCGTTCGTAACCCACGCTGCCGGATAAGTCCAGGGTTGTGCTACCTGCGGGATTCGTGGTGCAAAGTGCTTGAACGGGCGCTAGATGCCGCAGTGGCCCTCAAAGGGCGGCCAGATCCGGCCGTGAAAAACCCACCCCGGTTTCCGCCGTTAAACCGAGTGACGTTCTAATAAGTACGTCCTCGCGGCACGCATCGAGTTCTCGGGGGGTTCTCGGTGGGGTTCTAATAGGAGGTCATGACGGCCCCGCATCCTGCCGGCGTTCCCGGCATCGACGTCCCCCGCCTCGCGGCCTGGCTGAGCCGCGCGCTGCCCGATGCCGACCGGCTCGGCGGCATCGAGCTGATCGCCGGCGGCCGGTCCAACCTGACGTACCGGATCGACCTGGCCTCGGGCCGCCGCGTCGTCGTAAGGCGTCCGCCGCTGGGGCACGTGCTGCCGACCGCGCACGACATGGCCCGCGAGCACCGGGTGCTGTCCGCGCTCGCCGGCTCGGCCGTCCCCGTGCCGCGGCCGCTGGCGATGTGCGCGGACGAGGACGTGATCGGCGCCCCGTTCTACGTCATGGAGTACGTCGAAGGGCGGGTGCTGCGCACCGTCGACGACGCGGCGGACGTGACCGCCGGGCAGGCCGCGGCGCTGAGCCGCCAGCTGGTCGACGTCCTGGCCGACATCCACCTGCTCGACGTCGAGGCCGCCGGTCTCGCGGACTTCGGCCGGCCGGAGGGCTACATGGCCCGGCAGCTCAGGCGGTGGGGCAAGCAGTGGGAGTCGTCGCACGCGGCCCACCTGAGTGCGATGGGCGACGGCACGGGCGACGCTGGGTTGCCGGAGTACGACCGGCTGTTCTCCCGGCTCGCCGAGCGCCTGCCTGAGCGGCCGCCAGGCCGGGGCGGCACCCTCGTGCACGGCGACTTCCGGCTCGACAACGCGCTCGTCCGGCTCACGCCGGAGCCGGCGATCTCGGCGGTCGTGGACTGGGAGATGTCGACCCTGGGCGACCCGCTCGCCGACCTCGGGCTCACCCTCGTGTACTGGACCGAGCCCGAGGACACCGAACGCCTGTCCATCCCGGTCGGGTCGACCGTGACCGCGGCGCCCGGGTTCATCACCGGCCGCGAGGTCGCCGAGCGGTACGCGGCCCGCACCGGGTTCGACCTCGCCGGCCTCGACTTCTACGTCGCGTTCGGCTGTTTCAAGCTGGCCGTCGTCCTCGAGGGCATCCACGCGCGGTTCCTGCAGCACGCGACAGTGGGAGACGGGTTCGACCAGGTCGGCGAGTCCGTGCCCATCCTCGTGGAACGGGCCCACCGCATCCTCGACGCCGGCACCCCCTGGCCGGCGCCGTGATCCGCGGCGCGGTCAGCAGGTCCAGGAGACGGTCGCGGCGCCGTTCGGCGAGAACGACACCGATCCGCTGTGGCTGGAGAAGTCGAGGACTCCGCACGCGGCCCTGGTGACCTGGACGCTGGCGGATTGGCCGGCCGCCAGGGTGCCGCCGCCGCTCGCGCTCACGTTGCTCGACGTGCCCGTCACCCGCCAGCTCACCGGGCCGCCGCTCGCGGTCACCGTGACGGTGCACGAGCGCTGGCTGCCCGACATCCGGCAGCCGGAGACGCCGAGCCGGCCCGGCGTCGACGGCTTCGGCGGGACGGCCGACGACGGCCGCGACCGGCTGGTGGACGGCGTCGGCGTCGGCGTCTTGGACGCGCTCGGCGACGCCGACACGGTCTTGGACGGCGTGCTGGCCGTCGGCAACGGCAGATCGGACGGCACGTCCGACGGGTCGGCGGACACGCTGTCGCTCGGCACGGCGGCCTGCGCCTGGTCGTTGCCCGCCGCCTTCTTGCCGCCGGATCCCGGCTGGAACAGCATGATGCCGCCGACGACGAGCAGGAGGCAGGCCGCGGCGGTGAGCACGTGCCACAGCCGGAGGGACGGGCCGCTGCGCACCGGGGCGGCCGGACGCGTCTGTTCAGGCGGCGTCGGCCAGCCGCGGCTGTCGAACGGCTCGGCCCGGCGCGCGATGGTCATGCGGGTCTCGTTGCGGTCCGGCGCCGTCGCGACGGTGATGATGTCCAGCCGCAGGTCGGGCGGCAGGGCGGCCACCGGCAGCACCTGGAGCAGGCGGTTCATCGACACCCTGCGGGACCTGCGCTCCCCGCAGGTCGGGCAGTTCTCGACGTGCCGGACGAGCTTGCGGCACACCTCGGGAGTCAGCGGCCAGCCGTCCACCAGCGCGGCCACGCTCGGGCAGTCCTCGTGGCCAGTCCGCGCGATGATCGCGGCGGCCAGCGCCTTGGTCAGGTCCGCCTTGGCGTCGCCGATCAGCTTGCTGGCCTGCGGTGTCGTGATGGCGAAGATGCCGGCGATGTCCTCGGCGTCCAGCTCGTGGCGGACGGCGAGATCGACCGCCTCGCGCTGCCGGCCGGTGAGCCCGGCCAGCGCGCTGTGCGCGAGCAGCCGCTGCTCTTCGAGCTTGGCCCGCTCGTCCTCGGTGAGCGCCGGTTCCTCGACCTCGGGCGCCTCCTGGCGCGTCGCCGGCCGCTCGGGGTCGTCGCGGCGGCGCAGGCAGGCGGCGCGCACGATCGCGTACAGCCAGCTGCGGAACCGCTCGGGTTCGCGCAGCTTGCCGATGTGCTCCTGCGCGGCGATCAGCGAGTCGCGCAGCGCGCCGGCCGCCTCGGCCTGGTCGCGGAGCAGTCCGTGGCAGTACTCGTAGAGCTGCGGGGCGTAGGCGTCATAGATCTCCGTGAGGGCACCCGCGTCGCCCCGGCGCAAGGCTTCGGCCAACCGGCGGTCGTCCACGTCGCTGATGCCTGGCCAACCAGCCACGATCCCTCCCAAACCGAATGTGTCACATCGAGCGCGCCCCGTGGCCGTTGGAAGTCAAAGTGACGCCCGGGTAGGGGCTGTGGTTTACGGATCCTGCCACCAAATACTCGTCGTTTCAGACATTTGAGGGACTTACGTGGCATTAGTTACAGGACTGGTGCCAGGGCGGCACCACGCCGTACCCCGACAAACCGCCGCTGACCAGCTCAAAGGACTGGGGCGGGCGCGTGCGCGGCCGCACGGCGGCCGGCGGCGGCGCCGATGATCGTCAGAAGCAGTTCCACGTGACGGGAGCCGACCCGCCGGGCGTGAAGACGACCGCGCCGCTCTCGACGTCCGGGCCGGGACGGTTGCACGCGTCGTCGCGGTTGATCGTGGCGGTGACGGTGGCGCGTTCGCCGTCGCGCAGCGTCCCGCTGCCGGAGGCCGACACGACGCCCGACCCGCTGGCGCTCCAGGTCACCGTGCCCCCCTGGACCGCGATCGAGACGGTGCACTGGGTGGAGTTCCCCGGTGCGTCGCAGCCGGTCACGGTCACTGTGGCCGGCTTGGGCGTGGTGGGCCGCGGCGACGGCCTGCGGGTGGTCGGCCGGGTCGACGCCGGCCGCGACGTCACCGTCGGAGTGCGGGTGGTCGGCGGGGTGGACGTCGGGGTGTCGGTGGGCGTGGGCGTGTCGAAGAGGCTGTCGTCCTCGCTGGGCGAGACGCTCACGGACGAGGAGTCCTCGGTGTCGGCGACGGTGGGTCCAGGCGCCGCCGAGCTGGGCTTGTCCGATGAGCGCGGCAGGTAGAGGAACACCGCGCCGACGACGAACAGCACGCACGCGGCCGCGGCGAGCGCCGGCAACAGCCGGGCCGCGCCCTGGCGCCCGCGCTTGGCCTGGCGCCGGGTACGGTCCAGGCTGGCCGGCCAGCCCCAGTCGTCGAACGGCTCGGCGCGCTGGGCGATCTCGGCGCGGGCGGCCTGCAGGTCGGGGGCGGTCGCCGTGATGTGCACCTGCTGCCGGAGGTCGGGGGGCAGCGCGGCGACGGGCAGCGTCTGGAGCAGCCGGGGGGTCGAGAGCCGGCGCTTGCGCCGCTCGCCGCACACCGGGCAGGTCTCGATGTGCCGGATGAGCTTCCGGCAGACCGCCGGGGTCAGCGGCCACTCCCAGGTGTCGACGAGGGCCGCCACGCTTGGGCATTCACCGCGGCCGCTGCGCGCGATGATGGCGGCGGCCAGGGCGTCGTCGAGGGTGGCCCTGGCCTGGCCGACCAGCTCGCCCGCCTGCTCGGGCGGCAGGCCGAGCACCCCGGCCAGCTCATGCACCTCGAGCTCGTGCCGCAGCGCCAGGTCGACGGCCTCGCGCTGCCTGCCGTTGAGGCCGGACAGCGCGCTGTGCACCAGCTGCCTGGCCTCTTCCCTGCGGGCCCGCTCATCGAAGTCGATGTAAGGGTCTTCGATCTCGGGCGCTTCCTGGCGCTCGGCCGGCCGGGCCGGGTCGTACAGCCGCCGGAGGCACTCGTTCCTGACGATCGCGTACAGCCAGCCGCGGAACAGCTCGGGATCGGTCAGCCCCTCGATGCGTTCATGGGCGACCACCAGCGCGTCGTGCAGCGCGCCGGCGGCGGCGCGCTGGTCGCGGAGCAGCGCGTGGCAGTAGTCGTAAAGGCGGTCGGCGTAGCCGTCGTAGACGCGCAGTACGGCGTCGCCTTCGCGGGCGTGCAGCGCCTGCGCCATCCGACGGTCAGCGACACGATCGAGATTCGGCCATCCGGCCACCCGTACCTCCCACGGGGTCAGAGGTCCACGTGGCGCCCTCGGAGATGGTAATGGAGGCCCGACGGCCCCGCTCCCCGTCGGGCCTCCGATATATCAGACGGCCCGCCAGGGGACCTGGTTGACAGGATCTTGGAATGAATCCGGGAATTTTCCGCCCGGCGGCCGGCGGGCTCAGCTGCCCCGGCAATCCGGCGCGCAGACCCGGCGGGCGATCGCCTCCAGGAAGAACCTCGCGACGTCCTGCGGCCGGCTCGCGACGAAGGACACTCCGTTGGTCGCCGTCGCGATGCGGTCCATGGCGGCCCTGTCGACCCCGCCGCCGAAGCCGATCATGATGACCTGCACCGGCTTGTCGGGGTTGTACTCCTTCCTGAGCGTGGCGATCAGCGCCCTGTCGGAGATCCCGCCTTCCGGGTCGTCGTTCTTGCCGTCGGTGAAGACGATCACGAAGTTGTACTTGTCCGGCGCGTACGTCGACTCCATCCTCTTGTAGGCGGCCAGCACCGTGTCGTTCAGCCCCGTGTCGCCGTTCGGCTTGGGACGGATCCGGGCGTTCGAGATGAGGATCTGCTTGCGGCGGGTGAACGACCCGACGCGCTCGCCCAGCGGCCCGATCGGCACGGTCTCGAGCCAGTCGCGCCGGCCGGCCAGGTTGGTGGAGAACACCCATTGGCCGATCTCGGTGTCGTCCGGGTACAGCGACAGACCGCCCTGGGCCACCTGCAGGATGGCCTGCTCCCGGGTGAGGTTGCTGCCGGGGACCTTCTCGCCCATCGAGCCCGACACGTCGATCAGGGTGAGCATCCGGGTGCCCAGCGTGAGCTTCGTCCATGCCCCGAGCGCGGCCTGGAGGTCGGCCGAGCTGGGCTCGGGCAGCGCGCGCGGCCGGCGCGGGCTGACCCCTTGCGCTGCGCCGAAATCCTTGCCCGCGCGGCCGTCGGGGGTACGGAAGCCGAGCGCCTGGACCGCGCTCTGCGCGCTCTCGGTACTGAACGCCTGGGCGAGCACGTTGGCGGCCTGCAGCTTCTTGGGGTCCTTCGTGGTGAAGGCGTACGGGTACTCCATCGTCATCGTGCCCTCGACGGGGTAGACCGCGACGGCGGGGTCGGCCGGATGGCCCTGGTTGTACTGCCAGACCGACTGCTCGGAGGTCAGCAGCACCGGATAGCGGCCGGCGCCGTCGCGCTCGAACGAGCCGAACAACGCCCGGGTGTTGGGCGATGTCTGGTCCCGTACGCTCCGGACGATCGCGGCGAAGATGGTGTCCGCGTGCGGGTCGCTGCTGAGCAGCAGCCGGGTGAGCACGAGGGCTTCCATGCCGGCGGAGTTCTGCTGCGGGTCGAGGATCTGGATGCGGACCAGGTTGGACGGGATCGTCTGGTTCTTGGTCACCGCGCCGCCGGCGAAGGCGCCCGCCGCCGACAGCAGGTTGTCCCACGACGGATTGGCGATGGTGCCCTGGCTGCGCAGCCGGACGGCCAGTGACCTGGGCATCGCGACCACCAGCGGGCTTTCCGCGATCCTGGTCGGGGAGAGCTGGACGGCGTCGGCACCTTGGGGCGAGGACTGGACCACGCTCGGCCAGAGCGTGGAGTCCGGGATCCACACGTCCGGCTTGGCGGTGCCCGGCACCGAGCCCTGGCCGGACAGCAGCGTCGCCACGCTCGACGGATCCACCGGCTTGACGATGCCCTTGACGCAGTGACCGTTGGCAGAGTGCCGCTGGTCGTTGAACCGCTTGACGACATCCCTGATGACGGGCGCGATGTCCGGCGCGACCGCCAGGTTGAGCGACGTCGCGTCCGAGCCGGAACAGCCACCGGTGCCGCCGTCGGCCAGGGCGTACACCCCGACGCCGAGCAGGATCATCAGCCCGATGGCGCCGGCCAGCGGGCCGATCAGGGCGCTCAGGCTGCGCCGCCGGCGGGCGGCACGGCGCTGTGCCGCGCTGTCGCTCGACGGGGCGAGACCCGGTGTCGGCGCTTGGTGGGAAGTCGAGCCTGGCGGCGCGCCGCCGACCCCAGGGCCGGCACCGGGCGGGGAGTACGGCTGATGCCCCGGGGAGTAGTAGCCGCCCGGGTCGGACGCGCCGGTGAAGCCGCCCGGCGGCCGGTAGCTGCCGGAACTGGCGTGGCCGAAGCCGGGGTTGTAGCCGCCGGGGTCCGATGCCCCGGTGAACCCGGACGGACCCGGCCCGGGGCGGCTGAACCAGTCCGATGCCCCGCTGTCGGCGCCCGGCCGCATACCGGCAGGGGGGAGGGCGCCCGCCGGTGGAGGGACCGCCGCCGCCGGCGGCAGGGTGCCGGGAGGCGGCGGGAGGATGCCAGGTGGCGGGGTGGCGCCTGGCGGCGCTCCCGGAGGTCGGGCGGGCGCGTTGGCCGGCGGGACGCTGCCCGGCGGGGGCGTGGCGCCTGGCGGGGGCGTGGCGCCCGGCGGAGGCGTGGCGCCCGGCGGGGTCGCGGGACGTGGCGGCGGTGCGGCGCCCGGCGGCGGTGCGGCGCCCGGCGGCGGTGCGGCCGGGGGAGTAGCGTTGCGGCGAGGAGTGAACCAGTCCTGGGCGTCGTCCGCTGAAGGGTTGGGCCGGTCGGGCTGCTCGGCGGCGTAGTCACCACCCTCGTCGGGCGGGTTCTCGTTGCTGTGACGTCCGCTCACGGCTGTCCTCTGTCCTCATCTCGCCATAGATCGCTTAAATGGTGCCAATTGCGGCACTGTAGCCGCAGTGCTCACTTGCCACCAAAGCGGATCAAACTGGATGATGCTCCAGGTCAACGGGTGGTGTCTCGATTTTGGGCTAGCGGGCATGAAGGTTTAGCTCTGCGTCGATCGGCCCCTACAAGCCGGAGTCACGCCGCGAACACACCCATTTTCGCGATACATCTTGACGCCTGCCTCTATGGTTGTATCCTCTCGGAGGTAGAGACGATATATCGCGAATGGGGGCATTCGTGACCTCGCCAACTGACGCGGCCATCGCGGCGCGCGGTCTCACCAAGACTTATCCCAAAGGGGTTCGCGCGCTCGACGGCCTCAGTTTCGCCGTCCCGGCCGGCACGCTGTTCGCGCTGCTCGGGCCCAACGGCGCGGGGAAGTCGACCACGGTAAAGATCCTGACCACACTGACCAGGGCCGACTCGGGCGAGGCCCTGGTCGCCGGCCACGACGTGCGCCGCGAGCCCGACGCCGTCCGCCGCGCCATCGGCGTCGTCGGCCAGAAGAACAGCGGAGGCGTGTCCGACACAGGCCGCGAGAACCTCGCCCTCCAGGGCAGGATGTACGGCCTGCGCGGCGCCGAGCTGAAGGCGCGGGTCGACGAGCTGCTGGCACGCTTCGACCTCTGGGACGCCGCCAACCGGGTCGTACGGGGATACTCCGGCGGCATGCACCGCCGGCTCGACATCGCCATGGGTCTCGTGCACAGGCCGCGCGTGCTCTTCCTCGACGAGCCGACGACCGGGCTTGACCCCGAGGTACGGGCGGAGATGTGGGAGGAGATCTCGGCGCTGCGCGACGACGGGGTCACCATCCTGCTCACCACCCACTACCTCGAGGAGGCCGACCGGCTGGCCAACCAGGTCGCCATCGTCGACCGGGGCCGGATCGTCGCCGCCGGCACGCCGAACGAGCTCAAGGGCGAGCTGCGCGGCGACGCCGTCCAGATCGAGCTGGCCGAGCCGCCGCGCGACGGCGAGGTGCGCAAGGCCCTCGCCGACCTCGACGGCGTCGGCGAGGTGGTGCTCGGCGAGCGGAGCCTGCGGGCGCGCGCCGACGACGGCGCCGCCGCGGTCCCGGTCATGCTGGCCGCGCTCGAGGGTCAGGGGGTACGGGTCGCCTCCGTCATGGTCTCCAGGCCGTCGCTCGACGACGTCTACCTGCGGCACACGGGACGTTCGTTCCACGACGTGGACGCTCAGGGCGGTGCGTCGTGACGGCGATCACCCACTCGGCGTACCACACCGTACGGCAGATCAGGGCCCTGCTGCGCCAGCCGGTGTTCGTGGCGATCACGCTGATCCAGCCGTTCATCTGGCTGCTGCTGTTCGGCGCGCTGTTCAAGCGGGTCGTCGACATCCCCGGCTTCCACGCCGCCTCGTACGTCGACTACCTGGCGCCCGGCATCGTGGTCATGACCGGCTTCTTCGCCGGCGGGTGGAACGGCGTGGCGATCCTGAACGACATGGAACGCGGCACGCTCGACCGCTTCCTCGTCACGCCGGCCAGGCGCATCGCGCTCATCGCCGGGCCGCTCGGCTACCAGGCCGTGGCCACCGTCCTGCAGTCGTTGATCATCCTCGGCGTCGGGTACGGCCTGGGCGCCCGTTACTCGGGCCCGGCCGGCATCGTGGTCTTCCTGATCGCCGTGGTGCTGCTGTGCAGCGCGCTGGCCGCGCTGTCCAACGCGATCGCGCTGCTGGTCAGGCAGGAGGAGTCGCTCATCGGGTTCGTCCAGTTCACCGCGCTGCCGCTGACGTTCCTGTCCACGGCGCTGATGCCGGCGAACCTGGTGCCGCACTGGGTTGCCACGATCGCCAGGTACAACCCGGTCAACTGGGCCATCGAGGTCGGCCGTACCGCACTCGGCCGCGACCAGGACTGGGGCGTGATCGGCACGCGCCTGCTGTTCCTGCTCGCCTTCGCCGCCGCGCTGACCTGGGCGGCGCTGGCCGCCTTCCGCTCCTACCAGCGCTCCGCCTAGTCTGGATCCCGCCGACGGAAGCGATCGGGGGGTTGCATGGCCAAGCCGACTGGCCTGAGCGACAGGACGGACGGCGCGGCGTCTCCTCCCGCCCGACCGCCGCTCCGCACGAACCGGTGGCGTACGGCGGTCGCCTGGACGCTCGTCGGGGCGTGGGGCGCCTGGGCGGCGGGCCGGCTCGCCGGCGCCGACCGGCTGCCGGTGGTCGAGTACCCGGGCACCCCGTTGATCTCGGTCACCCCGTACGTCGCGGCGACGGTGCCGATCCCGCTGGCGTGCGCCGCCGTGCTGCGCCGGCCGCGGGCGTTGCTCGCGGGAGGCCTCGTCGCCGCCGCCTTCGTGGCCGTGATGCTGCCCCGCGCCGTCGGCTCCGGCGGGCCCGCCGCCGCCGGCCCCGAGCTGCGCGTGCTGACCGCCAACCTCATGTTCAGCCGCGCCGATCCGGCCCGCGTCGTCGACCTCGTCCGCCGTGGCCACGCCGACGTCCTCAGCCTCCAGGAGCTCACCCCTGCCGGCGTCGCCGCCCTTGACCGGGCCGGGCTGCGCGCCGAGCTCCCGTACCGCGTGATCGAACCTCGCTGGGGCGCGACCGGCACCGGCCTGTACGCCAGGTACCCGCTGCGCGCCACAGCGCCCGTCGCGAGCGCGGACATGGCGATGCCGCAGGCCGAGCTCACCTTGCCAGGCGGCGTTCGAGTCGAGCTCACCGCCGTGCATCCGCTGCCCCCGTTCTCGCGGCGCTACTTCCGTTCCTGGAAGCACGACCTGGGCGCGCTGCCCAGCGCGACCCCGCGCGGGCCCGTAAGGATCCTGGCCGGCGACTTCAACGCCACCCTCGACCACGCCCGGTTGCGCGCCGTCCTCGGCCGCGGCTACGCCGACGCCGCCGACCGGGCCGGCAAGGGCCTCGTCCTCACGTGGGGCCTTTCGTCCGCGCACGGCCCCCCGCTCACCCTCGACCACGTCATGGTCGACAGCCGCGTCGCGGTCCGCCGGGTCGACATCTACGACCTGCCCGGCAGCGACCACCGCGCCCTCTTCGCCGACCTCCGCCTCCCCTGACCCACGGAACGGCTCAAGGCTTCCCGTCGGTGCCGCACCAGCCTCCAAAGCACAGCGGCCAGCGCGGCGCCGACCCCCACCGCGACCCATTGCACTGTCCCGCGCAGCCCGCGTTCTCTGCCTAGTGACGGCGGAGCGGCTTGGCCGGCGTCGCCTGGGGAGGGGGGAACGGTAGCAGCAGAGGCAAGCGCGCGCTGATATTCCCCGTCCAATATTTCGTGGAACCGGCGAGCGGACTTCGTCTCGGAAGTAGAAATACGGATGTCGCGGGCGGCACGCCAGAACCTCTGGCCGGCGGCGCCTTCGAACATCTCTCGGGAGATCGCGCGGAGCCGGGACTCACCTAGGGCTTTGGTCTCGAACGACATCTGCCACTCGGAGATGATCATATTAACGTACATCTGCTGGCGTCGCACCTTTGCGTCCTCGCCAGCAGGTACCGGCCCCCAGCATTCGTCCAGATCGGGATCATCCATCGCCATCTTGAGCAGATCTTCGATGGCGGCGCGTCTGGCCTCCTCGCGGTTGAGCTTCGTCTCCCTAGCTTGCAGCCAGAGGGTCGTCACGACGCCGATGAGTGCCAGCACGGACAAGATCGCGCCATAAGTCTGCCCGATGAAGCTCAGTCGTTCCCACCTACTGGTGGAACCGCTGACCAGATCCAGGGCAACCGGCGAGATGGCAATTAAATCGACGACCAGCAGCACGATGAGCAGCAGCGTAACAGCGATCAGCGGACGGCTCGCTCCGCGACCGCCGATCCGTCGGCGCATGTCGCTTCGTCGGTTACTTACTCAGGAGCACGGGCGGGGGCAGGGGCGCGATCTCTCTTTCGAAGTAGCTGCTGAAGGGTTCGGCCTTTTCCCAAAGTCGGGAGATTTCCGTGAGGGTTGCCTGCCGCACGTTGAGGTCATCGATACGCCTGGCTCCGAGTGCTCTCCAGCCCTCGTCGTAACGAACCTGGTAAAGGGCATGCTCGGTGACAACGAGCTCGGGCAATGGAGCGGTCTGTTCGAGCTCACGGACGTGCTCGGCGGCGAGGACTCGGATGACCGCGCCCTCCTCCGCGATGATCCTGAACCACTGCATTTCCCATTGCAGGTACGGTGACACCGGGCACTCAACGATTCGCAGCCGCCGGAGCTCACTGCCCTGGCTGGCGTACTGCTGGCCCTCGGCACGCGCAACCGCTCGGTCGTTTTCGAACGCCGCGAGGGTCCCCTCCCAATCACCCGCGACGAACGCTCGCCAGCTGCGGTCGTCATCCGGCTCGCTGAAGAACTGAGAACGTTCGAGCTTCCAGACAGGGGAGCTCAGGCGTTCAGTATCCCGACGAAGCGCGGTATGATATGCGGTTCGGTCGAGCGCGGAACCGGGAATACGGCGAATTTCCTCAATCATCCGGGATATCCGGTTTAGCCGCTATGATCATGTTTCGGGGGACGATGACGAGTCGCTCGTCCCTTCCAATCGATACTCCCGCGGGGAGCCTATGGGCATAGTCCGTGGTGTGATCGCGGCCGATCACGGCGACATCGCCGTTCTCTAACTCCCAGATATCTGGACAGTCCTGGGTGGTGCGGCTGTCACCAAGCTCCGCGGCCGACTTCCCGAGGCGTCGCTTGAAGCCGGCGGTCGGCTCCGCCTCCCACGGTCGCGTCATGATCACCCTCCGTGTCGCATCGCTACGACGAGCGTGCCATGTCTCCGCCATGCGAACAATATTTACGGCCCCATCGGATACGTCAATAATTAGTAACGGTAAATCCGCCAAAGATTTACGGAGGGGGTGCAGTGGGGCGGGCGGATTGGATGCGATCTTCGTGCGCCCACGGGCAGCGGTGTATTCGCGTATCGCGTTATTCGTAGGGGTCGGCGGGGGCGGGGATTTCGGTGAGGCTGGAGGCTTGGAGTTCGGGGATGTCGCCGGCGGAACCGTGGAAGGTGCCGGTCACGGTGACCCAGCGGTCCCTGGGCGGCGGATCGCCGGCGGCGCCGACGACCCGGACCACGGCCGCGACGGCGTCGGCGGCGCAGCAGGCGATCTGGTAGCGGGCGAGGCGGAAGCCGGAGCCGTCGGCCGTCCTGGCCACGAAGCCGGTCAGCCGGATCGCGGTGGTGCCCATGCTGGCCCCGTCGTGGTCGGCCGCTCGCTGGTCGAACTCGAGGAGCGACATGGGGACGGTGCGGCCCGCCGGCAGCGAGGGGAACGTCCTGCCGCCCGACGTGACGTCGACGGTGGCGTTCCTGTCCACCCCGAAGCTGCCGAGGGCCGGGGGAGTGACGAGCAGCAGCGCCAGGACGGGGGCGAGCAGCAGCCAGCCCACGCCTGACCCGTGGTGATGGCCGGCCGGCTCGCTTTGGTGTTCGTCGCGACGGGTGAGGGCGCGGACGACGCCGGCGAGGCCGAGGACCACCAGGAGGATGCCCGCGACGAGCAGCCACCAGCCCATGCCGACCCTGACGTACCTGGCGTAGGCGTGCGTGAGCGACAGCCGGACGAGCAGGACGCCGACCAGCAGGACGGTGGTGGCTCGGGCGTCCTCGCTCACAGCAGCCACCAGCCGACGAGCGAAGCGGCGGCGACCGCGACGGCGAACGTCCCCAGCGAGAAGCGCCAGGCGAACCGCGAGCCGAAGGTGCCCGCCTGCAGCGCGAAGAGCTTCAGGTCCACCATCGGGCCGACCACGAGGAAGGCCAGCCGCGCGGTCAGCGAGAACTGCTTGAGGCCCGCCGCGACGAAGGCGTCCGCCTCCGAGCACAGCGCGAGCACGACGGCGAGCACCGCGAGCACGAGCACCGACAGCGGGCCTGGATGCGCGATCGAGTCGACGAGCCGGCGGGGCAGCACGGTCTGCATCGTCGCGGCCGCGGCGGCGCCGACGACGAGGAACCCGCCGGCCTGCAGGAAGTCGTGCTGTGCTGTCGCGAAGAAGGCGGACGTTCTGGGGCCGGGGGGTGCCGCGGCGCGGGACCGGACGGCGGCGGTCACCAGATCGTCGCGGCCGAAGGCGACCCACAGCAGGCCCATCCCGACGGCGGCGAGCAGGCTCGCCAGCAGCCGCGCCAGCACCATCGCCGGGTGGCCTGGGAAGGCCACGGCGGTGGCCACCAGCACGATGGGGTTGATGGCCGGGGCGGACAGCAGGAACGCCAGTGCCGCGGCCGGGGTCACTCCGGAGGCGACGAGGCGGGCCGCGATCGGCACCGAGCCGCACTCGCAGCCGGGCAGCGCGGCGCCGGCCGCCGCGGCGGTGGGGACGGCGAGTACCGGCCGCTCCGGCAGCATCCGGGCGATCGCGCCGGGCGGGACGAACGTCGCGATCGACGCGCTGACCGCCACCCCGAGCACAAGGAAAGGCACGGCCTGGATCGTGATGGCGACGAAGACCGTCGCCCAGTTCGCCGCGGCCGGATGGCCGAGCAGCCCGGTCAGCGCGGGGCGCAGCGCCACCGCCGCGAGCACCAGCACCGTGACGAGGGCCAGCCCGGCCTCGGGGAGACGTACGGGAGAACGGACGACCTGGCTGCGCACGGCAGGCAATCTAACCGCAGGCCGCAAGCAGCCACAAACGCCGCAAAGTCACGCCCGGAGCACGAATTAACCCGACGTCTTCCTGGCGGTCGCCGTGCCGTGGCAGGGTACGCCCGAACGTCGTCCGCAGCCGCCGTCGGACCTCACCGGGGAGCCTGCCGTGCACGTGTCCTTCCTCCGTACCCGCGCCGCCCGCGCGGGACTGATCGTCGTCGCGCTCGGCGCCGTCGCCGCTGCGCCGCTGGCCGTCCCGAAGGCGCGGCCCGCCAACGCGGTGACCATCGCCGGCGCGCACACGCTGACCGACAAGGTCGCGGTCACCTGGGCGGGCTCGGGCGGCGGGCACCGCAGGACGACCGACGTGCACCTCATCGCCTGGAACGACTTCCACGGCAACCTCGAGCCCGGCGGGCTCAACATCTACGGCAGGTTCGCCGGTGGCGCCGCGTACCTCGCCAAGGCCGTCCACGACCTGCAGGCCCGCCATCCAGGGCACCAGGCGACCGTGGTGGCCGGCGACAACATCGGCGCCAGCCCGCTGGCCAACGGGCTGTTCTTCGAGGAGCCGGCCACCGTCGTCAGCAACTTCATGAACATCGACTTCGCCTCGGTCGGCAACCACGAGTTCGACAAGGGCAAGGACGAGCTGCTGCGCATCCAGAACGGCGGCTGCCGCGCCGACGGCTGCACGGCCGCGCCGTACGCGGTGCCCGGCAGGAGGAAGCCGGTGCAGACCTACCCGGGCGCCGACTTCCAGTACCTCGCGGCCAACGTGGTCGACAACGCGACCGGCAGGACGCTCTTCCCGGCATACGGCGTCAAGCGCTTCCGCGCGGATAACGGACGACCGTTTTCCGTCGGGTTCATCGGTGAGGTACTGCAGGCCACTCCGACGATCGTCACGCCGACCGGCGTGGCCGGGCTCACCTTCACCGACGAGGCGGACGCCGCCAACAAGGCGGCACGGCGGCTCGCCCGCCAGGGCGTCCGGATCCCCGTGCTCGTCATCCACCAGGGCGGCTTCCAGAACCCGGCGCCGGCCGCACCGAACGGCTGCGCGGGCAACCTGGCCGGCAGCGACATCGAGAAGATCGTCCAGCGGCTCGATCCGTCCATCAAGATCATCGTCTCCGGGCACACCCACGCCGAGTACCGCTGCACCATCACGGTGGGCGGCGTCACCCGGCTGATCACCAGCGCCGCGTCGTTCGGCCGCATCCTGAGCGACATCAAGCTCACCGTCGACGACAGGACCGGGACGCTGCTCGCCGCCGACGCCACCAACTCGATCGTCGAGAACGCCCTCAACGCCCCCGGCCCCGGCGTCGTACGGCAGGACGACCCGTCGAAGGCCGACCCCAAGGTCGCGGCCATCGTCAAGCAGTACGTCGACGCGGCGGCTCCGCTGGCCAACAAGGTGATCGGCAAGATCCAGGGTGACCTGACCCGCGACCAGACCCCGCTCGGCGAGACGACCCTCGGCGACGTGATCGGCGACGCGCAGCTCGCCGCCACCGCCGACCCCGCCAAGGGCGGCGCCCAGGTCGCGTTCATGAACCCGGGCGGTGTCCGGGCCGACCTGCGGGCCTCTGACATCTCCTCGGGCGGCGAGGCGGTCGGCGAGGTCACCTACGGCGAGGCGTTCACCGTGCAGCCGTTCGGCAACAGCCTGGTCACCAAGACCATGACCGGTGACATGGTGCGGCGCGTCCTGGAGCAGCAGTTCCCCGGCTGCGGTGGCCAGACCACCCAGCGCGTCCTGCAGCCGTCGGCGACGCTGCGCTACCAGTCGAACCCGAACGCCGCCACCTGCGCGGGCAAGGTCGGCGAGATCAGGGTGAACGACACCGTCCTCACCCCGACGACCAGCCTGCGGGTCACGATGAACAGCTTCCTCGCCACCGGCGGCGACGGGTTCACGGTCTTCAACGAGGGCACCGACGCCCTCGGCGGCGCGCAGGACATCGACGCCCTCGCCGACTACCTGACCGCGGCGGGCCCCGACGGGCTCCCCGTCCCCGCCACCGACCGCATCGTCCCTGTTCCCTAGTTCCCTAAAGGTCGTTCCCCAGAGATCCTTTGAAGATCCCTCAGAGGCGGGCGGTGAGCTGGGCGCCGGGACAGGTGAGGGTCACGGCGGCGATGCGGTCGACCGGGATGCCGATAGTGGCCTGCCACGAGCCCTGACCGCGCTCCACGGTCATGGTGCCGAGGGTGAACTGCCGGCCGTCCCGGGTGGTGAGGCGTACGTCATAGCGGCCGGGCACCGCGGCACCGCGGACGATGACGAGGATCCAGGACGGCTGGCCCTCGTAGGCGAACATCTGGCCGGCCGGCGACGTGGGCGGCGCGAGGAGCGGGGCGGCGCGCAGGTAGCGGCCGTGCGCGACGGCCAGCGTGTGCCGGTAGCCCGCGGCCAGGTCCCGGTCGGCGCCAGTGCGCCACCAGACGGCGAGCCCGGCGATCGCCGCGGTCAGCACCACGGCGGCCGCCCGTAGCGAGACCGTGCGCAGCGAGACCGTGCGCAGCGAGCCCCTCCGTAGCGAGCCCGTGCGCAGGCGGGCCCGGCGCGGCGCTGGCCCGCCGTGGCGGGCCGGGGCCGCCGCCCCAGCGGGGCCGCTCAGGCCGGCGAGGACGCGCGACTCGAAGCCTGGCGGCGGCTCGCGTTCCGGCGTGAGCAGGAGCAGGCCGTCGGCGACCGCGGTCGCCGACTGCAGGTCGCCGCGGCAGCGGACGCAGCGGGCGAGGTGGCCAAGTGCGGGGGCGCGTTCGTCGCCGGCGGCGATCCCGAAGGCCAGTTCGGGGATGAGCTCGTCGGTGCGCACGCAGTCCATCCGGTCAGGCATCGGTCACCCCCATCGCGTCCCTGAGCCTGGCGAGCCCGCGGCGGATCCGTGTCTTGGCCGTGCCGAGCGGGATGTCCTCCCGTTCGGCGATCTCTCTCGCGGTCAGCCCGTAGAAGACAGACAGCACGATCGACGTGCTCTGCTCGGAGGGAAGCGTCCGCAGCGCGGCCCTGACCAGGTCGATGTCCTCGAAGCCGGCGGCCGGGGAGTCGGTTGACCTCGCGGTCAGCGAGGCGGTGAGCAGATGCGGGTCGATGGGCAGTTCGTGGCGCAGCCGGATGGCGTCGATCGCGAGGTTGCGTGTGATCGTCAGCAGCCAGGTGGACACCCGGCTGCGGCGTGAGTCGTACGCGGCGGCATGCCGCCAGACCCGCAGAAACGCCTCCTGGGCCACCTCCTCGGCGATCGCGGACGAACCGACGATCGAGTAGGCGAGGCCGTACACGCGGGCTTGATATCGGCGGACAAATACCGCCGCGCTGTCCGTGTCGCCCGACGCCATTCCGGCGAGCAGCGATTCATCGGTGAGGGTCCCCACTCTCAGAATTACGGTCCAACCGTCCCCAAAGGGTTCACGGGATGACTGAATCTCTTACGGGTTGCCGCCCGTATCACCGCACAAGAGCCGATCTCAGCGAGGAGGAACGCATGCGACCGGGGTACACCGTGCCGAGCATCATCGGGGTCGCGTTCATGGCCGCTGCCCTTGCGGGCTGCGGCGGCAACTCGAACGCGGCGAGCGGCGGACAGGGATCAGGCGGGCAGGGCTCCGGCGGCCAGCAGGGCAGCTCGGCGCTGACCATCACGGAGCCGACGAATGGCGCCACTGTGACCTTGCCCTTTACCGTCAAATACACTACGAGTGAACCACTCGGCCCGACCGACTCAGGCAAGGACCACGTCCACGTGTTCCTCGACGGGAAGAAGAACGAATACACGGTCGTCCCGACCAACTCTTACGAGATCAAGAATGCGCCGGCCGGAAAGCACGAGATCGACGTGACGCTGCAGCACGCCGACCATTCACCCGTGGGACCGACGGCCAAGATCATGGTCAACATAACCGGCGCGGGCACCGGCGGCGGCACGGGCGGCGGCACCGGTGGCGGCGGGTACAGCTACGGCAACGGTGGCAATGGATACTGAGCGGACGGACCGGCCGGCCGGGCCGGGTGACCGCGCGGACCCCGAGGTGGTCCAGCGGTACTCGCGCCCGGTGCGCTGGTTCCACGCCGGCGTCTACGTGTCCGTCCTGCTCCTGTTGATCACGGGCTGGTGGCTGCTCGCCGGGAACGAGGGCAAACCCAGCCCGCTCTCCCGGCTGTTCGGGACACCCGACACCACGTTGCACAAGGACGTCGGCTGGGCACTGGCCGCACTCGCCGTGGCCGGCATCGCGCTCGGGCCGCGCGTGGTCCGTACGTTCGTCGTCGAGTCGCTGCGGTTCAGGAGGCCGGACGGGCGGTGGTTCATCGCCTGGCCGGCCGCCATCCTGACCGGCCGGTTCTCGCGGCACGAGGGTCACTTCGACCCCGGCCAGCGGATCATGAACGTGCTGCTCACGCTCGGCCTCGTCATCCTGGTCGGCAGCGGCATCGGGCTCGTCGAAGTGCACGGCGGCTCTGCGTTCGTGGTGTTCGCCAAGATGCACAAGTGGTCGACGTACGCGGTCACGGCGCTGCTCGCCGGGCACATCCTGGTCGCCGCCGGCGTGCTGCCCGGCTACCGCGGCGTGTGGCGGTCGATGCATTTCGGCGGGCGGCTGCGCGCCGGCGTGGCGCGCAGGCTGTGGCCCGGCTGGTTCGAACGCGCCCAGTCTACGGAAACCGCCCACCGGGGACAATCAGGCATAGGACGACACAAAAGGACACGTTGACCCGTCATGAACTGCCCCAGGCTGACATGTATCGGGGTTTATCTCGTCGGCGCGCTCGACGACACCGAGCGCATTCAAATGTACGACCATCTGGACCGGTGTCCGGAATGTCAGCGGGAGTTCGAGGACCTCGCCCCCGTGGTCGAGTTCCTCGCCGGGGCGAGCACCCCGTTAGCGAGTCAGCGCGAAACACGCGATCGCGGCCGCGGCCACGACATTGAGTGAGTCGACCCCCCGGCGCAGGGCGGTCGCGCTCATCGGGATCCGGACGGCGACGTCCGCCTCGTGCAGCCAGCGCGAGGACAGGCCGTCGCCCTCCGCGCCGAGCAGCAGCGCGCACCGGTCCCCGGGATCGACCTCGCCGATCGGCTCGGCGTCCGCCGCCGGGGTCAGCGCGAGCAGCCGGAAACCGGCGGCGCGCAGCTCGCCGAGCCCGTCGTACCAGTTGGTCATCCTGGCGTACGGCACCGCGAACACCGCTCCCATCGAGACCTTCACCGCCCGCCGGTAGAGCGGGTCGGTGCAGCGCGGCGCCAGCACGACGGCGTCGACGCCCAACGCCGCGGCGCACCGGATGACCGCGCCGAGGTTGGTGTGGTCGACGATGTCCTCGCACACGATGACCCGGCCGGCGCCGGCGATGACGTCGGCCACCGCCGGCAGCGGCAGCCGCTCCATGGACGCGAGCGCGCCGCGGTGCACGGCGTAGCCGGCGACGGACTCCGCCGTGGCGTCGTCGACGATGTACGCCGGCGCGCCGGTGCCGTCCAGCACGTCGGCGAGCGGCTCGACCCACCGCTCGGCCATGAGGAACGAGCGCACCGGGTAGCCGGCGGCCAACGCCCGCCTGATCACCTTCTCGCCCTCGGCGATGAACAGCCCGTGCGCCGGCTCCAGGCTCCTGCGCAGCTGTACGTCGCGCAGCCCGACGAAGTCGCGGAGGCGTACGTCGGCCGCGTCGGCCACGGGGACGAGATGGGCCACGCCCGCAGCCTACGGGCCCGCCGGGGCGCCCGGCCGGACGGCCGCCGTCAGGCCTGGAAGACCCCGCTGCGCCGCCGCCTGTGCGTGCCCTTGCGACGCCTGGCGTCCGCCGGCCGGTTCAGCCGGACCTGGGTGAGCAGCAGCGAGAACGCGACGAGCAGCGCGGCCAACCACGCCGCCTGCGTGCTGGCCAGCCGCTGGAAGGTCAGCTCCTGCGGCTCCGGCGACGCGGCGCGCAGGGCGCCCATGTTCTGCGCCGGCCCGGCGCCCGCCAACGCCGGGCTGCCGGCCCCCTGCTGCTGCGGAGCGATCTGCGGGAACTGGGCGGCCGGCGGAGCGCCCGCCGTTGCCGGCGCCAGCCCGCTCAGCGCGCTCGGCGGCACGTACGCGGCGCCGCTCCCCGGCGCCAACGCTCCGGCGTTCACCCCGGCACTGCCCGACGTGCCACCCGCGCCGGCACCACCCGTGCCGCCTGAGTCGGTGGTGGCCGACGTGGTGCTCGCCGTCGGCTTCTTCACGGTGATGTCGAACGTCTCTTTCCACGACGTGGCGCCGGATGCCGTGGCGGCCGCCGAGAACCTGATGCTCCCCGCCGCCGTCCCCTTGGGGACGGTGATGGTGACCGGGATTCGCCGGCCGGTCTCGTTCACCGTGCCGAGGTCGCAGCCGCCGGTGATCCGCGTGCAGGTCGCCGCGATGCTCGTCTTCTTCGACGTCGCCAGCTTGAGGGCGACCTTGGAGGCGTCGGGAACCGAGTAGACGTGGACGCTCGTCGTCACCGACTGGCCGGGAAGGACGCTCCGGGAAGAGGGCGGCGCGATCTCACCGTGCAGCCTCCGCGGCGTCGGCGTTGGCGTCGGGGTCGATCCCGATTCGCCGGTCTGCGTGTCGGTCGGGGTCGGGCTGGGGGAGCCGCCGGGGTCGGTCGAGCCGCTAGGAGGCGTCGAAGAGGTCGGGCTGGTGGACGTGGTCGGGGTCGTCGAGGCGGTGGGCGTGGAGCTATCACTTCCCGATGGGCTGGGGGTGGGCGTGGAGTCCGCCAGCGCCGACGTGCTGGCTCCTGCCGCCAGGATCGCCGCTGTGCCGAGCCCCAGGAAGATCGGGTTGCGTACGGGCCGTGACCGCACGGACAGCACCTCCGTCGCATCGCCGTTGATCGTCCAGCTTCTCGGACTACCCGAGGGAGCGCAACAGAATCATCCCAACACGGGTCAACGCGCGGGCTCAACCATTGGTTCCTGGTTGCATGCCCTGAGTGAATATTTCATGGAGGTCGGTCACCTCGGCGCGCGGTGCCCACGTCTGCCACACGCCGTAGTCGATGCGATCGAGCCCGAGCCGCTGGGCCACCGGGAACCGGCCGCCGGCGTACTCCACCCGCACCCACGTCTCGTGTTCGCCGACGACGATGAACGGCTCGCCGCGCCACCGGCAGACCGTGCGCACGTAGCGGAGGTCCTCGACCTCTTCGGGAGGGACGACCCGCACGTACCTGGCCGGCCTGGCCTCGTCGAACCCGTCGGCGGGCTGCGCCGAGTACAGCCGCACCTCGCCGTCGCCGCCGGGGCTGGCCTCGTACTCCGTGCCGCGCCAGCGCGCCACGTACCCATCCCTGATCACGACACGTTCTCCTCTTCGGCGGCGCGCAGCCAGGCCAGGCGGTCCGGGTCGTACACCGCCACGAACCGTTCGGAACGGTCCCGGCCGAGGTAGTACATCTCGGCCCCGTACGGAAGCCGGACGCTGTCCACCTTGTACTCGCGGATCGTGCCGCCGCTCCCCGAGGCGAACCCGTCGCCGCGGAAGGGCGGCTGCTCGACCACCCAGCCGGCCTCGCCCCAGGCGCGCAGGTCGACCTCGCTCTGGCCGCCGAACGGGATGCGATACAGCTCCTCGCAGTACGCGGGCCAGCGGATGACGTACACGCCCTCGTCCTGCGGCGCGAACGGCGAGTCCGCGTCCAGCAGGCCGAGCGCCTGGTAGAGCTGCACCGGGGTCTGCAGGTCGGTCACGTCGGCCGACGGGTGCACGTAGCCACCGACGCGGTCGTAGCCCTGTTCGAGGTACCAGCTCACCTGCGCGTGCGCGAGCACCTTCTGCATGATCATCGGCTGCCTGCGGATCGGCGCCGGGGCCGCCGGCCGGCCAGGCACCGCGGGACGCGCGGACGCCTCCCGCACGGACGCCTCCCGCGCGGACGGCATGTCGTGCGCGGACGGCATGTCGTGCGCGGGCGGCTCGGCCTCGGCGGGCGGCTCGGCCTCGCCGGCCGGCGTCCCTTCCGCGGTCGGCACGGCCGGCTGTACCGCGATGCCGGCGGCGGCCGCCGGGCCGGGCGGGGCGGGCGCCGCCGGGCCCGCGGGCGGCGCGGCGTTCAGGCCGACGCGGATCGACCACTCGCTCAGCTCCCTGACCTGGTGGCCGCGCAACGTGGCCCCGATGCGGGTGCCGGGGTTGAGCGCCATCGTCCAGGCGGCGTCCGGCCACGCGGTGATCAGCTCGCGGAACGCGGCCTGGACGTACCGGGACCCGCCGCCGCTTTCGCGCAGCCGTTCATTCGACGTGAAGACCTGGACGGTGGTGGCGTCCTTCATCGCGGCGTCCCACCGGAACTCCGCGTCGCCCGGGATGATGTCCGGCGACGCGTCGTCGGGGATCGGCACCAGGACGCCGGCGGACAGCAGGACGCGCAGGAACGCGTCGTTGTCGCCGCGCACCGCCGCGTCGAACAGCTCCTCGTCCACCCTGTTGCCAGGCTCGAAGTCGGGCACGGCGGCCGCCAGCGGCACCGGCGCCGCCGGTTCCGGAGTGCCAGCCAGCGCCCGCACCTGCTCCCCCGGCAGCGTGGCGTCGATCGGCGCCCCCGGGTTGAGGACGAGCGTCCAGCCTTCCTCGGGCCAGGCGGAGACGAGATCGAGGAACTCCGGCATGAGGAAGCGGCACGGCCCGATGGCGTCCTGCATCCAGCGCAGGGACGTGAAGGCCAGCACGGCCGGCGTGCCGGCCACCGGCACCGGATGCCAGGGGAAGTCGGACTCGCCCGGCCTGGTCCCCCACGGGGTGTCGGGGTCGGCGGGCACCATCACCTGCGAGCCAAGCAGGATCTTGAAGAAGGCGTCGCGGTCGCGGCGCCCGGCGGCGTCGAAAAGCCGCTGCTCGATGTCGTTCTGCGGCTCGAACCTGGCGGCCAGCCGGCGCGCGGCCTCCTGGTCGGCCCACTCGGCGAGCCCGGCGATCTGCTCGCCGGGCAAGGACGCGCCCAGCGTCGTACCGGGGTTGATGGCCAGCGCCGTGGTCGCCGCCGGCCAGTACCGGATCACGCTCGCGAACGGCAGCCTCGTCACCTGGCCGGGCGCGGGCCCGGCCATGTCGCGGAGCCGCTCGATCGACGTGAACACCGGGATCGAGACCCGGCCGCCGATCTCGGTCACCGGCCACGGGAACCCCGGCCACCCGGGGCGCGGCGCCGGCTCGGAGTCGTCCGGTACCCGCAGCAGCACGTCCGCCTCGGCCAGCGCCCGGAGGAACGCGTCGTTGTCGCCGCGCTGCACCGCGTCGAGCAGCTTCACCTCGACCTCGCCGGAGGGCACGAAAGCCGCCGCGGGCGGAACGCCGCCGAACCGGCCGCGGATCGCGTCATCGCCCGCCGTGCCGTCCATGGCGCCCACGCCGTCCATGGCGCCCACGCCGTCCACGCCGTCCGGGCCGGCGATGCCGTCGCCGGCGCTCGCGCCGCTCGCCGCCTCGCTCCGGGTCGCGGCCTCGCTCCGGGTCGCCCGGTTCGGTGGACGGGCGTCCCGGCGCGGCCCGGCGCTGGGCGGCCTGGGGTCGCCGGCGGCCACCTGCCTGAGGAACCATGAGGGCAGGTGTCCCTGGATCGGCAGCCCTTCGTCCACCAGCAGCCACCAGTCGGGCTCCGGCCACGCCTCGGCGATCTCCGCGAACTTCAGCTTGAGGAAGTGCTGGAAACGGCCGTTCGCCGCGGTACGCATGGCGGGCGGGGAGGTGTAGACGGGGACGCTGGTGCGCCCGTCGACCTCGACCGTGGGCCAGGAGGGTTTGACGCTGCCCTCCAGCACGGCGTCGACGGTCTCGGGGTCGACGGGCACGATGAGCTCGGCCTCGGCGAGCGTCCGGAAGTACGACTCGGCGTCGCCGTCGCGCAGCACCTCGCGCATGCGGCGTTCGTCGTCCGTCGCCGGCTGCCACGCGTCGGCCACGATCACGCTCCCCCTCTGCGGGCCTGGGACCAGGACCACCCCATCAGCATGGTAGGGCCCGAGCGTGCCCCATGGTCGGCCTCGCAGCCGATACCGTACGACACCGTGGTCATCAAGAGCCCGGTCATCAAGAGCGCGGCCGCCTGCCTGCTCGCGCTGGGACTCACGGCCGGCTGCGGCAACACCCATGCGGTCTGCGCTGACACCGAGAAGACGCTCGAGGACTTCGCCGCGCGGACGCGGACCCTGCCGCCGGCCGACGCCGCCCAGTGGCAGCGGGCGATCACCGATGTGGCCGGCCGCCTCGAGGTCCTGGCCCGCCGCGCGGACAGCGGCCGGCTCAAGAGGGCGCTGCGGGAGACGGCGGCGTCCTACCGCGCCGCGGCCGCCGGCATGTCCCGCGGCGACACCGCGGCGCTGTCCGCCGCGATCCGCGGGCAGGTGCCGCGGCTCGACGAGGCGTGCCGCTGATCAAGAGGTATCGGCGGGCGGCTTGGTGTGCGGCGGGCCGCTCGAGGTGCGGGTGGGCCCGGGCAGGGTCGGTAGGCCGGTGGGTTCCGGCGGCGACGTCGGCCCCGTGGGCCGTCCGGTCGGCTCCCCGGACTTGGTCGGCTTGGGCCGCGGACCGCTGGTCGTCGGGCCAGGACGCGGCGCGGTGGTCGCCGCCACGCTGCGGTCGACGGTGCGGTCGGCCACCCGGGTGGTGGGGGCGCCGAAGTCCTCGGGCGGCAGGTTGTTGGTGGCGTCGGTCATGAACACCCGCCAGACCCGCGCGGGCAGCGCCCCGCCGTAGGCCGAGTAGCCAGGGATGTGCAGCGGCTTGTTGTCGGTCTGGAACATCGCCACCGAGGTCGCGAGCTGCGGGACGAAGCCGTTGAACCAGATCGCCCTGCCCTTGTCGGTCGTGCCGGTCTTGCCGGCGACCGGGCGGCCGTCGGGCAGCTGGGCGTTCGTGCCGGTGCCGCTCTCGACCACCCGGGTCATCGCGTACGTCGCGTCACGGGCGACCGACGTGCTGAACGCGCGGCTGGCGGTCGCGGTGAACCGATGATCGTGGCCTTCGGAATCGGTGATCGATTTGATGACGTGCGGCGCGCGGTAGAGGCCATCGGCGGCGAACGTGGCGTAGCCGGCGGCCTGCTGCAGCGGGCTGACCGCTGTGACGCCGATGGACAGGGTCGGCGCACCCTTGTTCGGCGCGATTTGCTCCGCCGGGATCCCGGCCTTCTCGGCCATGTCGGCGACCTTGCCGAGGCCGACATCGAGGCCGAGGTTCACGTATGCGGTATTGATCGACCGCTTGGTCGCGGTGACCAGGTTCACCATGCCGTAGCTCTCGTCGCTGTCGTTCTTGATCGGTTTGCACCCCGGCTGCCGGTACGCGCACCGGTGGGCGCCACGGAAGTACTGCGGCGAGCTGCCGTCGACGGTGTCGGTCAGCTCGGCGCCGTCGGCCAGCGCGGCGGCCAGGACGTACGGCTTGAAGCCCGAGCCCGCCTGCACCTTCGACTGGGTGACGGTGTCGAACTGCTTCTTGAGGTAGTCGCGGCCACCGTAGAACGCCGTCACCTCGCCGGTGGCCGGGTCGACGGCGACCAGCCCCACCCTGACCTCCTTCGGCGTGCCCTTCGGCAGCTGCGAGGTGACCGCGTGCTCGGCCGCGTCCATCAGGTCCTTGTCGAACGTTGTGACGATCTTGAGCCCGCCGCGCCTGATCTGGTCCTCGGTGTAACCGCGGGCCATCGCCTCCTGCTTGGCCAGCTGCCACATGTAGCCGGTCTGGCCGCCCAGGCTGGGCGTCTCGACCTCTTTGTCGGCTTTGGGGAAGGCCATGGTCTCGGCCTCGGCGGGGGAGACGGCGCCGAGCTTCACCATGCCGTCCACGACGTACTGCCACCGCGCCCTGGCGTACCCGTGGTTCGCCGGCAGGGCGAAGCTGGTCGGCGCCTGGATCGCGGCGGCCAGGTAGGCGGCCTCGGACGGGGTGAGCTGGCCGACGTCCGTGTCGAAGTACGCGTGCGCGGCGGCCTCTATCCCGTACGCGCCGCGCCCGAAGTAGATCGTGTTGAGGTACTGCTCGAGGATCCAGTCCTTGTCCTTCTCGTTGCCGACCTTCAGCGCGACCATGATTTCTTTGAGCTTGCGGGTGACCGTGCGTCGCTGGCTGAGGCCGCTGTAGTAGTTGCGGACCATCTGCTGGGTGATGGTGGACCCGCCCTGCACCTGGGCGCCCGACACGGTCGACCAGAGAGCCCGCGCGGTGCCGCTGATCGAGACGCCGGGATCGGCGTAGAAGCTGCGGTTCTCGGCCGCGATCACCGCCATCCGCACCGACTGCGGCACCTTGGCCAGCGGGACGGGACGGCGGTCCCTGCCCTCGGTGTAGAACGGGGTCTTGCCGTCGCTGTAGTAGAAGGTCGAGCCCTTCGCCATGGCGTCCGCCTGTGCCGACGACGGGACCGGCGTCATGAAGTAGGCGATGGCGAAGCCGGCGACGCCGAAGCCGATCAAACCGAGGGCGGTGAAACCGACCCGCCGGACGTACCTGACGAGCCGGGACCTGGGACGGGGTGGTGCCACCGGGTGGGCGCGGGGGCGTGGGCGAAGCCGCGCACGCGAAGAGGGCGGCGGCGGCGCGGCGGCGTCGTCCTCGGCGTTGGCGTCGTCGTCGGCGTGGGGACTATCGGCGTCCTGGGCTGCCGCGTCGTTGCCGGCGTCCCCGCCGGACGCCGCGGCGGCGGCGCGGGTGTCGTCGCCTGGTGGCTCGCCCGGATCGGCGGGCGTCGAATCGGCCGGACCGCGGCCCTCGTCATTCACTTATCCCCCGTGAGCTGCAGATACTTGGACGATACCGGGGGGTGACCGACGTAGCGGATGGACGAAACGGCCATCGCGGTTCGTGCTCTCGCCGTTCTTGCCTCATGGACCGACGCCTCCCTGCCTATATGTGACGAATGAGCGTCGTGTCCGGTTGCCTGCGGGCGACACGGTCATGCGCCACGGATCGGCGGGCCGTGACGGCTGAAAGATTTCACGGCCGGAGCGACCCGCACCGCTCCGGCGTCGCATGTCGTCGTACCCGCTCACGCGCGGGGCAGTCCGCGCGTTGTCCGCCGGCACGCGGCGCCCTTACCGTATGGGAGCGCTCCCACGGCTCCGGCCAGCACCCCGCCGGCACGGACCGCCCGCCGCTCAGGGGACCACGGCACTCCTGAGCGGCGGGTCCCATCACAGGGGCCCCGAGTCTCAGCCCAGGTCGCGCAGCGCGTCCTCGATGGCGCGATGGAACGTCGGGTAGGCGTAGATCATGTGCCGCAGCCGCTCGGTCGGCACCTCGCCGTGCACGGCCACGACGAGCGCGCCGAGTACCTCGCCGCCCCACGGTCCCGCCGATGTGGCGCCGACGAGCACGCCGCGCTCGGCGTCCTCGACGAGCTTGATGAATCCGTCGTTGCCCGCCTTGTGGATCCAGCCGCGAGCCGACGACGGCAGCTCCGCGTGCCCCGTGCGCACCGTGCGGCCCTGGTCCCGCGCCGCCGCCTCGGTGAGCCCCACCCCGCCGATCTCCGGATCGGTGAAGGTGACCCTGGGCACCGCGCGGTAGTCGGCCGCAGGCCCGTCCTCGCCCAGGATGTCGCGTACCACGATCGCCGCCTGGTACATCGACACGTGCGTGAACTCGCCCTTGCCGGTGACGTCGCCGAGCGCCCACACGCCGTCGGTCACCCGCATGCGCTCATCGACCGGGATGGCGCGGGCGCCGGTGTCGACGCCGACCGCGCCGGCGCCAACACCGGCCAGGTCGGCGCGGCGCCCGGTCGCGACGACCAGGCGCTCGGCGGTCAGCGACTCGCCGCCGCGCAGGTCGAGGGTGAACCGCGACCCGTCGTGCGCGACACGGGTGGTCATGGCGCCGGCCCGTACGGCGATGCCCTCGCGGGTGAAGACCTCGGCGATCAGCCGGCTCGCCTCCGGCTCCTCGAGCGGCAGCAGCCGGTCGGCCGCCTCGGCGACGGTCACCTGGGCGCCGAACCGCGCGAACACCTGGGCCAGCTCGAGGCCGATCGCGCCGCCGCCCAGCACGATCAACGACTCGGGCACCTGCTCGGTCTCGACCGCCTCGCGGTTGGTCCAGTACGGCGTGCCGGCGAGCCCGTCGATCGGCGGCGCCGCCGGTTCCGTACCGGTCGCCACCACGATGCCGCGGCGCGCCCGGTACACCTGCTCGCCCTCGCCGCCCGCCGCCGCGCGCCCGGGCCGCACGGTCACCTCGCCGGGCGCGGTGATGCGCCCGTGGCCGCGGACGAACCGGCCGCCCTTGGCGGTGAACCGCTCCACGGCGACCTTGTCGTCCCACGTGTCGGTGGCCTCCTCGCGGATGCGATGGGCCACCGGCGACCAGTCGGGCAGCACGGTCGACGTGCCGGCCATCCCGCCCACCCGGCGGGTCTCAGCGAGCAGGTCGGCGGCACGGATCATCATCTTGGTCGGCACGCAGCCGTAGTACGGGCACTCCCCGCCCACCAGCCTCGCCTCGACGCCGACGACGTCGAGACCGGCCTCGGCGAGCGTTCCCGCGACGTACTCACCGCCCGGGCCCATCCCGATGACGACGATGTCGGTCTCGTGGATGCTCATGGCCCTATTGTGTCCCCAGCCCCGAGGACATCATGCGCTACGTCGCGGCCACCTACGTCGCGGCGACCGGGGCCTCGCCCAGGACCTGGCGGACGGCTCCGACGATCTTTTCCTCGTCCGGCAGGATGTACTCCTCCATCGGCTGGCTGTACGGGATCGTCGAGTCCAGCGCGGTGACCAGCTTGATCGGGGCGCGCAGCGAGGAGAAGCCGGCCTCGGCGACCTCGGCCGCGATGACCACGGCGGCCGACGCGTGCCTGGTCGCCTGGTCGACCAGCACCAGGTGGCCCGTCTTGGCCACCGACTCGAGGATCGTGCCGGTGTCCAGCGGCGCCAGCGTGCGCGGGTCGATCACCTCGGCGCTGATCCCCTCGGCGGCCAGCCGCTCGGCGGCGGCCAGCGACCTGCCGACCGTCCAGCCGGTGCCCACGATCGTCACGTCCGTGCCCTCCCTGCGCACCGCGGCCTCTCCGAACGGCACCAGGTACTCGCCCTCCGGCACCTCACCGTGCTCGAGGGTGAGCAGGTAGTGCTGGAAGTAGCAGACCGGGTTGTCGTCGCGGATGGCGGTGGCCATCAGGCCCTTCGCGTCGGCGGGCGTGGACGGCAGCGCCACCTTGAGCCCGGGTACGCCCATGAACATGCCGTAGATCGACCCGGTGTGCTGGCCGGCCCAGCCGGCGGTGAAGCCGTACCCGGCCTTCATGACGAGCGGCACCTTGACCTGGCCGCCGGTCATGTAGCGGAACCGCGGCGCCTCGTTCACCACCTGGTCCATGCCGACGAGCATGAACTCGGCCATGTAGAGCTCCACCACCGGCCGGTAGCCGGCCAGCGCGGCGCCGATGCCGATGCCGAGCTCCGCCGTCTCGGAGATCGGCGTGACCCGTACGCGGTCCGCGCCGAACTCCTGGAGGAACGGGTCGTCCTTCGTGGTGGCGAGGTTCTGCCCGAAGTAGAGGACGCTCTCGTCGCGCTGCATCTCCAGCTGGACGGCCTCGCTGATAGCGGCGATGTAGGGGAGTTCCCGTGCCATGGCGGTGGTCTCCGTCTCCTGCTATGCGTACACGAACTTGACGGCGTCTTCGGGCTTCGGGAAGGGGCTCTCCAGGCCGAAGTCCACTGCCTCCTGCATCTCCGCCCTCGCGGCCGCCGCGATCTCGTCGGCCTGCTCCGGCGTCAGGGTCTTGTCGGTGACGAGCTTCGCGCGGAACCGCGGCACCGGGTCGCCGCGCTTGGCGGCCTCGTATTCTTCCGTCGCCCCGAACACCTCGACGGCCTCGTGCTCCGGGAAGTGGAGCGGCACGCCGGGCGGGGCGATGATGTTGCCGTGCGCGCTCAGCCGGTAGATCTTCGATTCGACGAGCGTCGGGCCGCCGCCGTCGCGGGCGCGCGCCACCGCTGCCGCCACCTCGCCGTGCACCGCGAGCGGGTCGCCTCCGTCGACGGTGACGCCGGGCATGCTGTAGGCGCGCGCCTTGACCGACAGCGGCTCGCCCGCCGCCGCGTTGGCGTCCTCCTGCTCGACCCGGGTGACGGCGTTGTAGTTGTTGTTCTCCAGCACGTACACGATCGGCAGCTTCCACAGCGAGGCGATGTTGAGCGACTCGTGGAAGGCGCCCTGCTTGGTCGCGCCGTCGCCGAAGAAGCAGAGGACGACCTGTCCCTCGTGCCGGATCTGCGCCGCGTACGCCGCGCCGGTCGCCTGCGGGATGCCCTGGCCGACGATGCCCGAGGTGCCGAGGAAGCCGCGTTCGACGTCGGTCAGGTGCATGGACCCGCCGTACCCGCCGCACAGCCCGGACGTCCGGCCGTAGATCTCCGCCATCATCGCCTTCGGCGGCGTGCCGAGGACGAGGGGGTAGCCGTGGCAGCGATAGGTCGCCATGAGCTGGTCGCCGGGGCGGATCGCGGCGAGGGAGCCGACGATCGACGCCTCGGCGCCGTCCGCGAGGTGCGTGTGCCCGCGGATCACGCCCGGGTGCTCCTCGAACGTGCGCTTGACCCGTTCCTCGAACTCGCGGACCCGCACCATCTGCGTGTACATCCACACGAGGTCTGGGGCATCGGCCGTGTCGGTCACGGGAAACTCCCTTCGGCTAGACGCCGCGGAACTGCGCGGCCGTGGTCTCGTACGCGCGCCTGAAGATCTCTTCCATGGGCAGGGCGCGCAGCGCCGCCGAGAGCACCTCGACGCCCCAGGGCTCGGCGTATCCCATGTCCGTGGCGACCTCGACGTACCGGTGCACCCCGAACTCGCCTTCGCCCGGCAGCTCCCGGTGGTTGATGGTCTCGGCCACGTGGTCCGGCATGTTCTCGCGGCGGCCGTCCGACAGCTCGATCCAGGACAGGTACTCGACCGGGATCGTCCGCAGCTCATCCGGCTCGATGCCCAGCTTGCCCATGTGCCAGGTGTCGATCGCGATGCCGCCGTTGGGCGCGCCGGCGCCGGCCACGATCTCGAGCACGGACGCCAGGCTGTTGACGTTGGGGTCGAACGGCATCAGCTCGTAGGCGACCTTCGCTTCCGTGTGCCGCGCCGCGTCCGCGCACAGCTCGGCGAAGCCCTCGGTGAGCCTGGGGAGCGGGCACGGCCGGGCGGCGATGTTCCCGACCTTGAGGTGGTGCACGGGTAGCGCCTCGGCCGCCTCGAAGACCATCCGGCGGACCCGGTCGGCCTCCTTGCGCAGCTCGTCGCCCTCGTCGAGGAACCAGTCCTGGAGGAACTCCAGCTCGATCGGGCCGATGCCGTGGTCGTCGAGGATCTGCCGTATCTCGCGCAGGCTGCGCTTCTCGAGCAGGTGTTCGAGGTCGGCGTGCCAGATGCCGATGCCGCGGAACCCCACCTTGGCCGCCTCGGCGCACCGTTCAGGGAGGTCGAACAGGCTCCACTCCCGGCCGGTGTGCACCTCCACCGGCCCGGAAAGCGTCCAGTAGAGGCCGATCAACCCAGCATCCGGAACACCCATGGTCTGGAGAGTAGGGCGGCGGTAGTCGCGCGTCCACACCTAAAGACGACATTTCCTGATACGGGCGAGACGGCGAACGTCATACAAATGCGCCGGTGGCATGAAACAGGTATCGCGATGTATCACCGCCGGTCGCGTAACTGGAGGCGGCTGAGCTTGCCGTTGGCCGCCCGGGGGAGCGCGGGCACGAACGACACCGTCCTCGGGGTGAGCGGGACGTCGAGCTCCGACCTGACCAGGTCGCGCAGGTCGGCCGCGAGTTCGGCCGAGGCCGGGCAGCCGGTTTGCGGCACCACGAACGCGCGGACCTCGCCGTTCACCACGGTGACGGCGACCTCGGCCACCGCCGGATGGCCGCCCAGTGCGAGCTCGGCCGGCTGCGGCGAGATGGTGACGCCGCCGACCTTCTCCAGGTCGTCCACCCGGCCGTGGTGGTGCACGAACCCGTCCGCGTCGACGTGCACCAGGTCGCCGGTGCGCAGCCAGCCGTCGCGGCCCAGCACCTCGGCGGTCCGGCGCGGGCGGCGGTGGTAGCCGAGCAGCACGGACGGCCCGCGCACATGCAGGACGCCCTGCTCGCCGGCCGCCGCCTCGCCGCGCGGGGTGCGCACCGAGATCTCGTACGGGGGCAGGACCACGCCGATGGTGCCGCGGCGGCGCCGGGTGACGGTGTTGGAGATGAAGGTGTGCCCGGTCTCCGTCATGCCGAGGCCGTCGAGCAGCGGGCAGCCGAGGAACGCCTCCACGCGGTCGGCGAGCGGCGGCGGCAGCGGCTCGCCCGCGGATCCGGCCGCGCGCAGCGAGCGGAACGCGGCCGCGTCGCCTTCCGCGACCAGCCGGGCGTAGCAGGCGGGCGCGGCGAAAAGCAGGGTGGGCCGGTGCCGCCGCGCCTGCTCCACGAGCCCCGGCACGTTGGGCCGGTCCGGCCACAGGACGGCTGAGGCCCCGGTGAGCAGAGGAAACAGGACGCTGTTGCCCAGGCCGTAGGGAAAGCACGCCTTGGACACCGACAGCACGACGTCGTCG
This sequence comes from Streptosporangiaceae bacterium, assembly GCA_036378315.1. Lineage (GTDB taxonomy): Bacteria > Actinomycetota > Actinomycetes > Streptosporangiales > Streptosporangiaceae > CALAED01. The sequence continues at coordinate 61,561 of DASUWU010000205.1, forward strand.
GGCGTCATCCGCAGCGCCGTCTCGGCCATGGCCCGGCGGTAGGCGAGCGGGTCGGAGTGCCGGTGCACCGCGCCCTTGGGCCGCCCCGTCGTCCCCGATGTGTACTGGACGTACGCGGGAGCGTCCGGCGGCACCGCGGCCGGCTCCTGGACGCCGGCGGCGGCCCGGCCGGCGGCGAGGCCGTCCGGCGTCACCACTCTGGTCGGGGCGAACCGGTCGGCCAGGCCGGGCGGGCAGACCACCACGGACGGGTCGGCCTCCGCCGCCACGCCGGCGTGCTCGGCCGCCGACTGCCACGGCCCGGCGAACACCGCGAGCGCGCCGAGCCGGAGCGTGCCGAGGAACGCCGTGACGAGATGGAGGGAGTCCGGCAGCGCGATGAGGACGCGGGCGCCCGGATGTACGCCGGCCGCGGCGAGGACCGCGGCGGCCCCCGCGCCCGCCGCGTGCACCTCCCCATGGGTGTGGACGGCCGACCCGGAACTGGCCGACCCGGAACTGGCCGGCCCGGAGACGGTCGGCGCGTGGAAGGCCGGCCGGTCGTGCCATCCGTGGGACCTGGCCAGTTCGGCGGAGATCACCGCCATATTTCCGTTCACAACGCCTCCAAATACGAAGGGTCGCGAGGAGATTACTCGTAGTGGTAGAAGTCGCGCAGCGCGTTCCCGATAACGGACTGTTTCCGGAACAAGACGGACCGGCCGGGCTCCGGGGTCCGGGTGGGGGCCGGGGTGTCAGGCGGCCAGGGTCGTCCACGCACCGCGCCTGCGGACCAGCAGGTCGCGGGTGATCAGCCGGTCCTCGCTCGCCGTCCACACCCGCTCGACGGTGCGGCGCAGGTCGGCGAGCCCGTCCTGGTGCCCGGTGCCGGACGCCACGAGCACGGTCCTGGACGGCACGGCGACGACCAGGTCGCCCTGCACGTCGCGAGCGAGCTTGTCCATCAGGTCGTCGTCGAGCACGAGCGAGGCGTCGATCGACGGCGACCGGCGCTCGTCCTGCTCGTCGCGCAGGGTGAGGGACACGGTCCTGGCCCCCGGCGACCAGTCCATGGCGAGCCCGGCCCGGCGGGTGCGCAGGTTCGCCGTCGCCCGCTCGCGCAGCGACTCGGGCGTCAGGCCGAGCTCGGCACAGTGCCGCGGGGCGACGTACTCGTACCGGTCGGTGAAGTCGAGCACGTACGACACGTGGATGTCGCCGGCGAACGGCTCGCGGATCGGCGCGTCGGCCGGCGGCAGCGGGAACTCCAGCTGCAGATCCACGGGGATCCGGGCGGTCAGCACCGGGACGATCATCGACGCGCTCATGCGGTAACCCTCCGGGGGAGGCCAAGTCAGGTTTCCGAGTGGATCACCTTAGCGGTCCGCCGGGCGGCACGACCGGCAGATCGCCCGGTACGCCCTCCTCGATCAGCCGGACCAGGGCGCCGGTGTCGAGATGTCGCTCCACGAGATCGCCCAGCGCGTCGAGCCTGGCCGCGCGCAGGGCGGCGAACGACACGTCGGGCGCCGGAGTGAAGTCACGCCCGGCGGCGCTGGCGACGTCGGCGAGGAAGGCCCGCCGGAAGCCGTCGTTCTCGAGGATGCCGTGCCAGCTCGTCCCCCAGACGGCGCCGCTGCGGCAGCCGTCGAGGAACCGCTCTGCCCCGGCGTCGCGGTCGACGGCCGCGATCCCGTGATGGATCTCGTAGGCGTGGACCTGCTGGCCGTACGCCTCGCCTGCCGGCCGGCGCAGCCGCTTGTCCGGCGCGAACTCCACCCGTACCGGCAGCAGGCCGAGCCCCGGCACCACCCCGGCGCACGACTCGACGTCATCGACGATCTCGCGGGCCAGCATCTGGTAGCCGCCGCAGACGCCGAGCACGGGCCGTCCCGCCCTGGCGCGGCCGACCACCTCGGCGGCGAGGCCGCGGGCCCGCAGCCAGCCCAGGTCGGCGACCGTGGCCCGGGAACCCGGCAGCACGACCAGGTCGGCGTCGGCCAGCCCGCCGGGGGTGGTGACGTACCGCACGTGCACGCCGGGCTCGGCGGCGAGCGCGTCGACGTCGGTGAAGTTGGAGATGCGCGGCAGCCGGACGACCGCGACGCGCAGCGGCTGCCCCTGGCCGGGGGATGACGCGTCCGGCTCCGGCGACCTGGCGCGGCCGTCGAGCGCCAGCGAGTCCTCGACGTCGAGCCAGAGCCCGTCCTGCCACGGCAGCACGCCGAGCACCGGGCGTCCGGTCAGCCGGGTGAGCTGGTCGAGGCCCGGCCGCAGCAGCTCGGCCGCGCCGCGGAACTTGTTGATCACGAATCCGGCGACCAGCGCCTGGTCGTCCGGGGCGAGCAGGCCGACCGTCCCGTACAGCGCCGCGAACACGCCGCCGCGGTCGATGTCGCCGACCACGATCACCGGCATGCCGGCGCCCGTCCCGGCGGCGCCGGCCGTCCCGACGGCGCGGGCCAGGCCCATGTTGGCGATGTCGCCGTCCCGCAGGTTGATCTCCGCCGGGCTGCCGGCGCCCTCGCAGACGACGACGTCGTACGACATCCGCAGCCGGGTCAGGCTGGCGAGCACGACCTCGCGCAGCCGCTCCTTGTACGCGCCGTACTCCATGGCGTCGACCTCGGCGACCGGATGCCCGAGCACCACGACCTGGCTGCGCCGGTCGCTGCCCGGCTTGAGCAGCACCGGGTTCATGTCGGCCGTCGGCGGGGTCCCCGCGGCCTGGGCCTGCATGACCTGGGCTCGGCCGATCTCCGCGCCGTCCGGCGTGACCATCGAGTTGAGGGACATGTTCTGCGCCTTGAACGGCGCCACCTTGACGCCCTGCCTGGCCAGCCAGCGGCAGATGCCCGCCGTCACCACGCTCTTGCCCGCGTCCGAGGTCGTCCCGGCGACCAGCAGCGTCCCCCTCATCGCCGCCGCCGCGAGATCACGGCCCGGACGGCCGCCGCCGGCAGCACGGCGGCGAGCGCCACAGCGCGGGACAGCAGCACCGCGCGCCGGATGTCGGCGACCTCGGGCGGGCGGCCGTCGCCGATGGCGGGGCGCCGCTCCCGGCGGCCTTCGTAGACGTTCGCGCCGCCGAGCCGGACGCCGAGCGCGCCGGCGGCCGCGGCCTCGCACCGGCCGGCGTTCGGGCTGGGGTGCGCGCCGCCGTCCCGCCACAGGACGGCGTACGACCGGCGCCCCGACCCGCCGGCGAGCGGCGCGCAGGCGACGGTGAGCATCGCGGTGAGCCGCGCGGGGACCCAGTTGGCGAGGTCGTCGAGCCGGGCGGCGGCCCAGCCGAAGTCGGCGTAGTGGGGGGTGCGGTAGCCGACCATCGCGTCGAGCGTATTGATGGCCCGGTAGGCCAGCAACCCCGGGACGCCGGCGACGGCGCCCCACAGCAGCGGGGCGACCACGGCGTCGGAGGTGTTCTCCGCGATCGACTCGACGGTCGCCCTGGCCAGTTCGGCGGCGTCGAGGCCGACCGGGTCCCGCGCGCACAGGTGGCTCAGCCGGTCGCGGGCCGCCGCGAGGTCGCCGCGGTCGAGTTCCGCGGCCATGGCCGCGCCCTCCCTGCACAGGCTGGTGCCGCCCAGCGCCGCCCAGGTGGTGGCGGCCGCGACGACCGTGCGGACGGCGGGGCGCCGGCCGGCCAGCCGGTCGGCGGCGAGTCCGAGCGCGGCGGCACCGGCCACGCAGGTCCCCGCGTACAGCGCGCCGCGGACCTTGGAGCCGGCGTACATCCGCCGTTCGAGCGCCGCCGCGGCCCGGCCGAAGGCCGCCACGGGATGCCACCGCCGCGGATCGGCGAGCAGCGCGTCGAGCGCGGCGCCGAGCACCACGCCGGCGGCCGCCTGGCCCGCCGCGCGCGACGGCGCGCCCAGCCCCGCGCGGTCCGGTCGATTGCGGTCCGTTCGATCCGTCGTCACGCCATGACGATAGGCGGCGACGCCCCGGCGAGCCGCAGCCACCCTCTCACCGGCCTTCGGCCAGGGATGACCTGCGAGGTCGGCCTGCACAGCCGGCTCCGGGTCGTGCGGACCGGCGGCGGGGACGCCGTCCTGTCCTGGCCGCGGGCGACCGGCGACCAGCAGGTCGCCGGCTACCGGGTGCTGGTGGACGGGCATCCGGCGGGTGCCGGGCCGGTCACGCCGATCAACACGGCGGTGACGACCAGGGACACCGCATACACGCTGAAGCATGCTTTGCCTCGGCCGGGGCGGACGCTACCCTTTCGTGCGGCACCTGCCCCGGTAGCTCAGCTGGATAGAGCACCCGCCTTCTAAGCGGATGGCCGCAGGTTCGAGTCCTGCTCGGGGCGCGAGGTGGCGCACGCTCCTCGTTGATCTTCGGTCGACTTCGCCGAAGCCCCCTGTATCTGCCCAGGGATGGGCAGACCTGGCGGTCAGACGGGGTCGCAGTCTTCGACCAGATCGACGATCTTTTCGAGGCGTCGCCACTTCTTGGGGTCGGCTTTCATCCGGGCGAGCCGCCGGTCGAGGTCGTCGGGAGCCTGCTGGGTGGCCTCACGGGCGGCGCGGTTGAGCTGCCTGAGCTCCTCGGCGGCATCGGCGCGACCGGCGGCCTCGAGCGCCTCCGGCGTGAGGTCGACGGTCTGGGCCATGCGCGCGATGGTGTTGGCCGGGGCGCCCACGACCGGGGAGTACACGCCTTTGGCCACGACAATGTAGCCGTTCACGATCTGCCGCCAGCGGCCCTCGCTGATGCCCGCGCGTCGTGCGGCCTCTCGCCCGGACAGCCGCGCGCGCTTGCGTGCCTCCGTGATGAGCTTGCCCTCAGGTTGTGGTTCCGGCTTGGTTGTCATGCGAGCCATCTTCGCACAACTTCGCATGGCGGGGCGGTTGTTTCCAGAATAGGCACGTATGCTTGCGAAGTGCTTTGCCGTTCGCGCCCCTTCGCATTAGAGTATTGCCGTGAGCACGCAACGTAACCCTCCCAAGAATCCGCTTGATCACGAGCCGGCGGCGGTGACCTACGCGCGGATGCAGGCGGGTCTCACCAAGACGCAGCTCGCCGAGGCGTGCGGCGTGTCGCTCAGCCTGATCAGCGAGATCGAGGCCGGCACCCGCAACGCCACTCCCGCCATGATCATCAAGCTGGCCAGGGCGCTGAACTGCCCCCGGGTCGTCCTGGAACGCAAGCGCGGCACGCCCTGACCGGGCGGCACGGGGCGCGAGGCCAAGGACGGGCCGCACAGGAAAGCGGGCGGGACGGCGCTGGCCGTCCCGCCCGCTCCATTCGGGCGCCGCACTAGCTTTGCGACGTGCCCAACTTGGACAGGTCGACCTTGGACAGGTCGGGCACGGTGGCCAGGTCGATCTTGGCGAGCGCGTCCTGCGCCGCGGCCACGTCGGCATCCGAGACCGCGCCGGACTGCTGGGCACCGGCCTGGGCGCCCGACTGCGTGCCGGACTGCTGGCCGCTGGACTGCTGGTCGCTGGCCTGCTGCTGGGCCGCGATCGCGTCCGAGAGTGCGTCGATCTGGTCCTGGCTCATGCTGGACAGGTGCGCCATGTCCGCCTCCGACACGCCGGAGACCTTGGACATGTCGATCTTGCTGAGCGCGGCCAGGGTGCTGATCACATCGTCACTGGACAGCTCGGGCGACTGGGTCGTGACGGCCGCGGCGATCGCCTGGGCCTTGGCCTGGTCGAGTCCGGACATGCCGGAGAGCTTGGACAGGTCCAGGTCCGACTGGCCGTCCCCCTGGACCAGAGCGGCCTGCTGCAGCGCCAGGAGCACCTCGACCGCGTGCTCCTTGGTCAGCGCCGCCGACGTGGACGACGCCGAGGACGCCGACGACGAAGACGACGAAGACGAGGCTGACGACGCGGACGACGCCGAGGAGGCGGACGCGGCGGCCAGCTTGGCGATGAGAGCCTTGACGGCGTCCTGAGCCTTGGCCGAGTCGGCCGTGGACAGGTTCGGCAGGGAACGGAGGGCCGTGGCCAGCTCGGGCGACCGGTGCGCGATCACGACCATCAGGGCGGCGGCGTCCGCGGCCTGAGCCCGCGACAGGTCAGGGCGCAGCTTGGCCAGCGCCGCGGCGAACGCGGCCTGCGCCGCGGCCTGGTCCGTCTTGGCCAGGGCGATCAGCTTGCTCTGCTGGATCTTGGACAGGTCGGGGAGCTTCTGGACGAGCTGGGCGAACTTCACCTGCGACTCGGGCGCCATCTTCGCCAGCAGGGCGCAGGCGTCGTCCTTGTACAGGATCGCGGAGAGGGCCAGCACCGGACTCGAGGTCGGGTCGCTCTGCAGGGTCATGAGGCGGTGCTGGACGACTGGGCTCACGCCGGCGCTCGCCTGACCGGCCCCGAAGCCGATGGCGACGGCCGAGCCGAGCCCGAGGGCGAGGACGCTAACGGACTTTCGTGGTGTCATGTGTACCGATTCCTCCTGCGGAGGCGATCGTCGGTCATACGGCGCAAGGATCGCCAACCGCTTCGTCAGGTGACCGATGTCAGGATTGTGATCGGCCCGTTACAGTCAGCGATCATTGCCTGGCCGGCCGCGAAAGTAACGGAGGGGCGGGCAAAGGGGGGGTCAGAGTCCTGCACATTCTGTAAGGGCGACCGCCTCACCTGGTCGATCACCTGCGGCCGCACGCCCCCGCGGGGACGCGGAGCGCCCGCTTAGACTCCGGGGGTGCGCGTCCTGCTGCTGTCCACCGCCGACACCGAGCTGCTCGCCGCCCGCGCGGCCGGTGTCGGCTACCTCACCGCCAACCCGGCCCGGCTCGATGCGGAGGCCGAGCTGCCCCGGCTGACCGAGGGCGCCGACGTGGTGGTCGTCCGGCTGCTCGGCGGGCGGAAGACCTGGGCCGACGGTGTGGCGGCGCTGAGGTCGGCCGGCCTGCCGGTGGTCTTCCTCGGCGGCGAGTCAACGCCGGACGCCGAGCTCATGGCGCTGTCGACGGTGCCGGCCGGAGTCGCGGCCGAGGCGCTGGACTACCTGCGCGAGGGCGGCGTCGCCAACCTGCGCGAGCTGTTCCGGTTCCTGTCCGACACGGTGCTGCTCACCGGCGAGGGCTTCGCGCCGCCGGTCGCGATGCCGTCGTACGGAATCCACGGCTCGCCGGTCACCGACCCGGCCCGTCCGACCGTCGGGGTGGTCTTCTACCGGGCGCACGAGCTGTCGGGAAACACCGCGTTCGTCGACGTGCTGTGCGAGCGGATCGAGGCGTGCGGCGCCAACCCGCTGCCGGTCTTCTGCGGCTCGCTGCGCGGCGCCGACCCCGGGCTGCTTGACCTGCTGGGCCGGGCCGACACGGTGATCACCACCGTGCTCGCCGCCGGCGGTGCGGCCGGCGGTTCCGGTGGCGACTCCGGCGGCGGCGACTCCGAAGGCTGGGACGCCGGCGCGCTGGCGGAGCTCGACGTGCCGGTGATCCAGGGGCTCTGCCTGACCACGTCGCGGGCGGCGTGGGCCGGCTCGGACGCCGCCCTGACCCCTATGGACGCGGCGATGCAGGTGGCCATCCCGGAGTTCGACGGCCGGCTCGTGGCGGTGCCGTTCTCGTTCAAGGAGGAGGGGCCGGACGGCATCCCGGTCTACGTCGCCGATCCCGAGCGGGCGGGGCGGGTGGCCGGCATCGCCGTCAGGTACGCGCGGCTGCGGCGGATCCCCAACGCCGCCAAGCGGGTCGCGGTCGTGCTGTCGTCCTACCCCACCAAGCACGCCAGGGTCGGCAACGCCGTGGGCCTCGACACGCCGGCCTCCGCCGTACGGCTGCTGCGCGCGATGGCCGACGCGGGGTACGACCTGGGCGGCGAGCCGCCGGACGACGGCGACGAGCTGATCCACGCGCTGATCGCCGCCGGCGGGCACGACGTCGAATGGCTCACCGAGGAGCAGCTCAGGCGGGCGCCGGCGCGCATGGATCTGGAGCCGTACGAGGGGTGGTTCCGGCGGCTGCCCGAGCCGCTGCGCGAGCGCGTCGGCGCGCACTGGGGCGGCCCGCCAGGCGAGCTCTACACCGACGGCGACGCCATCGTGCTGGCGTCGCTGCGGTTCGGCAACGTCGTGCTGATGATCCAGCCGCCGCGCGGCTTCGGCGAGAATCCGGTCGCGATCTACCACGACCCCGACCTGCCGCCGTCCCATCACTACCTCGCGGCGTACCGGTGGCTGGACACGGAGTTCCGCGCCGACGCCGTCATCCACCTCGGCAAGCACGGCACCCTCGAGTGGCTGCCGGGCAAGGGGCTCGGCCTGTCGGCCGGGTGCGCCCCTGACGCCGTGCTCGGCGACGTGCCGCTCATCTACCCGTTCATCGTCAACGACCCAGGCGAGGGCACGCAGGCCAAGCGGCGCGGGCACGCCACCATCGTCGACCATCTGGTGCCGCCGATGGCCCGCGCCGACACCTACGGTGACCTGGCCAGGCTCGAGCAGCTGCTCGACGAGTACGCCACCGTCCAGGCGCTCGACCCGGCCAAGCTGCCCGCCGTACGGGCCCAGGTGTGGACGCTGGTGCAGGCCGCTCAGCTCCATCACGACCTGCACGTGTCCGCGCAGCCGGGCGAAGCCGAGTTCGACGACTTCGTGCTGCACGTCGACGGCTACCTGTGCGAGATCAAGGACGTGCAGATCCGCGACGGGTTGCACATCCTCGGGGCGGCCCCGGCCGCCGAGGCCCGCGTCAACCTCGTGCTCGCGGTGCTGCGCGCCGCCCAGCTGTGGGGCGGTGCCGGCGGCGGGTCCACCGGCGGCCGCGGCGGGCTGCCCGGCCTGCGCGCCGCCATCGCCACGGTGTTCGGGCTCGACGAGAAGCTCCTCCTGGCGACCCCTGGCGCACCGCTCCCGCCGGCCACCGCGGTCCCGGCCGCGCTGGCCGAGCTGGGGGACGGGCCGGCGCGGACGGCGTCCGACGTGGTGGACCTGCTCGAGGCGGCGGCGCGGGCGCTCGTCGCCCGCATGGAGGCGGGCGCCTGGGACCCCGGCGCGGCGGCCGCGGCGACGCGCGAGGTGCTCGGCGCGGAGGCGCCCGACGTGGCCCGCGTGCTGCGCTTCGCGGCGACCGAGGTCGTCCCGCGCCTCGCGGCCACCGCTGGGGAGATCGACGCCGTGCTGCACGCGCTCGACGGTGGTCACGTGCCGGCCGGGCCTTCGGGATCACCGACCCGCGGCCTGGTCAACGTGCTGCCGACCGGGCGCAACTTCTACTCCGTCGACCCGAAGGCGATCCCGTCGCGGAACGCCTGGGACGTCGGGACCGCGCTGGCCGACTCGTTGATCGAGCGGCACCGCGCCGACGCCGGCGGCTACCCGGCGAGCGTGGGGCTCACCGTCTGGGGGACGTCGGCGATGCGTACCCAGGGCGACGACATCGCCGAGGTGCTCGCGCTGATCGGGGTCCGGCCGACGTGGGACGAGGCGTCCCGCAGGGTGACCGGCTTCGAGATCGTGCCGCTCGCCGAGCTCGGCCGGCCGCGCATCGACGTGACGCTGCGCATCTCGGGCTTCTTCCGCGACGCGTTCCCGCACGTCATCGCGCTGCTGGACGACGCGATCGCGGCCGTGGCCGGGCTGGATGAACCGCCGGAGCAGAACTATCTGAGGCGGCACGCCGTCGCGGACCACGCCGCGCACGGCGACTGGCGGCGCGCCACCACCCGGATCTTCGGCTCCAAGCCGGGCGCGTACGGCGCCGGGCTGCTGCCGCTGATCGACGCCCGCAACTGGCGCGACGACAAGGACCTGGCCGACGTGTACGCGGTGTGGGGCGGCTACGCCTACGGTCGCGGCCTGGACGGGCGCGAGGCGCGCGGCGACATGGAGGCGACGTTCCGGCGGATCTCGGTCGCGGCGAAGAACCAGGACACCCGCGAGCACGACATCGTCGACTCCGACGACTACTTCCAGTACCACGGCGGCATGATCGCCATGGTGCGGTCGCTGACCGGCTCGAACCCGGCGGCCTACGTCGGCGACTCGGCGCTGCCCGACCAGGTGAGGACCCGCACCCTCGCCGAGGAGACGCACCGGGTGTTCCGCGCCCGCGTCGTCAACCCGCGGTGGATCGCGGCGATGCGCCGGCACGGCTACAAGGGCGCCTTCGAGCTGGCCGCCACCGTCGACTACCTGTTCGGCTACGACGCGACCGCCGGCGTGGTCGACGACTGGATGTACGAGAAGCTGGCCGCCGAATACGTCTTCGCCACCGAGACCCGCGAGTTCATGGAGAAGTCGAACCCGTGGGCGCTGCGCGGCATCACCGAGCGGCTGCTCGAGGCCGCCGAGCGGGGCCTGTGGTCGGACCCCGACGCCGACACCCTCGACCGGCTCCGGCAAACCTACCTCGCCCTCGAAGGCGACCTCGAAGGCGACCCAGAAGGAGACAGCTGATCCATGACAGATCTCGATGACGAGATTGACGAAATCGAGTCGTTCGACGCGGACGCGCTCCGCGCACTCGCCGAGGCGGAAGAATCCGTGCGGGAAGGAGACGTCGTCTACGGCGTCGAGGCGGTTCGTGCTCTCCTCGACGCGCGGCTGAAGAGAACGGACGGATGACGTGGACCTCAGCGAGACCAACCGCCGGGTGATCGAGCAGTTCCGGGCCGGCGGCGAGGTCGACGGCATGCATCGGGACCGGCTGTTGCTGCTGACGACCACCGGACGCAGGACGGGACAGCGCCGCACGACGCCGATGATGTTCGTCAGGGACGGCGACCGTGTGGTCGTCCTGGCGTCCAACGCCGGCGCGCCCAAGGCGCCGGACTGGTACCACAACCTTCTCGCGGAACCGTGCGCCACCGTGGAAATCGCCGACGAGACCTACGATGCCGTCGCGGTCGTCACCGAGGGCGCGCAGCGGGAGCGGCTGTGGGCGATGATCACGAACGATTATCCGTTCTTCGCCGAGCATCAGGCGAAGGCCGGCCGCGAGATCCCCGTCGTCGCGCTGGAACGCGTTTCCTGAACGCCTGCCCGCACGGATGCCGCTGAGCCGGTCAGCCGGTGATGGCGGCCAAGTGGAAGTTGTCGAAGAGGACTTGGGTGTCGCCGGCGCTGCCGCCGTTCTGCTGTGCGGAGATCAGGCCGGCGGAGCCGGTGGGCAGCGGGCGGTCGGCGTCCGTGGCGGAGGCGGCGAGGTGGCCGTTCACCCAGAAGCGCAGCCTGACCTTCCGGCCGCCGCCCTCGCACGCCGCCTGCAGGCGGTTCTGCCTGCCCTTGACGAAGCCCGGCGCGCCGTTCTTGGTCACCAGCTCCTTGGAGCCACTCTTGCCGGCGAGCTTGCGGATCAACGCGCCCTTGCCGTCGGTCCTGACCAGGAACTGGTACATGGTCGCGTCCTCGCCGGTGCCGTCGCCGGCCCGGCAGAACACGCCGAACTGCCCGTAGTCGGGGCCGCCGAGCCTGCGGGCGTCCGCGGTGACGAGGACGCGTTCCGGCACCCGCTGGTCGTACGGCGCGGCCTCCCAGCGGCTCGAGTAGATGCCGCCCGCGTCGATGCGGTACCCGCCCTGGTAGTAGCCGTTCTCCGAGATCCAGGTCGATCCCGACCAACCGGAGCCGTTGTTGGAGAAGTCGTCGTCGTAGATCGACGAGGTCTTCGCCGGCGGGTCGTTCCTGCCCGAGAGCTTGGTCCAGATGATGGCCCCCACGGTGACCATGGCGGCCAGCAACAGGAACGCCATCACGCCCTGAAACCACTCCCGCTCATACAGCGGCTCCGCACGCTTGGGCGCGGGCGGGCCGGAATGCGGCGTCGCCGGCGGGTGGTCCTGCCTGGTCGGGTACGGCGGCGGTCCCTGCGGGGGCGGCGCCTGCCGCGGCGGGCCCATGGCCTGCGTCGCGGCCATGGCCGTCTGGTCCGGCCAGGTGCGGCGTACGGTCTCCGCGGCCTGCGCGGTGTCGGCGTGGGCGTGGCCGACGAGCCGGTCGAGCAGGCCCTGCGCGGACGGGCGCCGGGCCGGATCCTTGGCCAGCGCGCCACCGACCAGCTCGCGCAGCGCCGGGTCGAGCCCGTCCAGCGCCGGCTCGGCGTGCATGATCTGGTACATGATCGCGGGCACGGTCGGCGCGGCGAACGGCGGCCGCCCGGTGCCCGCGTAGGCGACGACGCAGCCCCAGGCGAACACGTCGGAGGCCGCCGTCGCCGGCTTGCCTTCGAACACCTCGGGCGCCATGTACGCGGGGGTGCCGACGAACTGGCCGGTGCGGGTCGCCTCGGCCACCGTGTCCAGCGCCCGCGCGATGCCGAAGTCGATGACCCGCGGGCCCACGGAGGACAGCAGCACGTTCGCCGGCTTGAGGTCGCGGTGGATGACGCCGGCGCCGTGGATCGCGGTCAGCGCGGTCGCCACGCCGACGGCGAGGTGCTCCAGGCTGGACCCGCGCATGGGGCCGCTGGACCGGATGAACTGGTCGAGGTTGGGCCCGTCGACGTACTCGGTGACGATGTAGAGCGGATCGCCGTCGAGGTGCGCGTCCAGCACCGGCGCCGTACAGAAGCGGCGCACCCGCCGGGCGGACTGGACCTCGCGGCGGAACCGCAGCCGGAAGTCGTCGTCGTGGGCCAGGTCCGGATTGATCACCTTCACCGCGGCCCGCTCGCCCTGCCCGGTCTCCGCGAGGTAGACGGTGCCCATGCCGCCACGCCCGATGCGGCCCACCAGACGGTACGAGCCGAGCTGCTCGGGATCTCCCTTCTGCAGCGGATCGATGGTGGTTTGTCCGGACACGCCCCGCAGACTAGCGGAGGGCCGTCACGATCGGGTGACGTTGCCGCGCCGGGCTCGGCGCGGAACGTCCGCGCGGTCCGGCGCCGGGACCGGACGGGCGCCGACCTGCGCATTAACCGGTTAACGTCGTGAGGCGGCAACGCTGTGTCCGCAGACGCCCGTGCCTCGTAGGTCATGCCGGGCTCCATGCAGCCATGAAAAGATCGTGAAAACCCTTTCCCATGGCCTTGTCACTTGACCGGTTTAGTGCTGTCATGCCGATGTCCCCCCGGCAGATCGGAGATCCGCATGCGACGCACATTGACGGCGGCCTGCATCGCGCTGCTCAGCGTGCTCGGCGCGGGCTGCGCGACGAGCGGCACGTCACAGACCAAGCAGGCCGGTACCAGCGGCCCGGCGAACATCACCTACTGGTCGACGGGGGGTGACGACGACACCCGGATCTTCCAGAAGGCGGCCGACCTCTACCACCAGTCGCACCCGAGCGTGACCATCAAGGTGCAGACCCTGACGTGGGACGACTCGTACGCGAAACTCCTCGCCGCGTCCACCAGCCGCACCGGCCCCGACGTCGTCTCCGGCGGGCTGACCTGGATGATCCAGTTCGGCCGCCGCGGCGGGATGGTGGACCTGCGCAAGTACGGGATCGAGTCGCTCAAGTCGCAGGCCCATCCGCAGATGTGGAAGTCGGCCAGCTCCCCGGATGGCTCCGTCTACGGCGTCCCGCTCGACATGTCGACCGAGCTGCTCTACTACCGCACCGACCTGCTGGACAAGGCCGGGATCACGCCGCCCAAGACCTGGGACGAGCTGACCGCCGCCATCACCAAGCTCAAGGCCGCCGGGGTGAAGAAGCCGTTCAACATCGACTGGGGCAACCTCGACTGGATCGGCTACTTCAACTTCCTCTACCAGGCCGGCGGCTCCTTCTACACGCCGGACTGCAAGCCGGCGCTGAACACGCCGCAGGCCAAGCAGGCGCTCAACTTCTGGATCAGCCTCTACCGGAAGTACGGCGCCCCGACCGCCAACATCACCGGCGAGAACGCGCTGGACACCGGCACCGCGATGACCATCACCGGCAACTGGATCGGCAACACCATCCAGGCCTCCAAGCCCAAGCTGAAGGGAAAGTGGGCGGTCACCACGCTCCCCGCCGGCCCGGCCAGCCCGGCCGCGTTCATCGGCGGCCGGTCGATCGGGATCACCTCCTACAGCAAGCACGCCGCGCAGTCTGCCGACTTCATCAAGTTCCTCTACACCGACCAGGCGATCAACGCGATGATCACCGTGGCCAAGGGCCGCGCCGTGCCGTACATCCCGCCGCGGCCGGACGCGGTGAGCCGGGCGGACTTCCCGCCCGGTGAGGAGGCCGCGGTCGCCCAGTCGCTGAAGACCGGCATGCCGGCGCCCGGCTGCCCCGGCTGGGACGAGGCCGCGCCCAACGTGGCCAAGCAGCTGCAGTCGGCCATCCTCGGCAAGACCGACGCCACGACGGCACTCACCCAGGCGGCGAAGATCATGCAGGACAACGCCGCCTGACCTCGAGCCGCGCGGGCCGGGTCCCGAACTGGGAGCGTGGGATCCCGGCCCGCGCGCCAGGTACGACCGTCCGAAGGGAGTCGCCATGGCAACCGTCACCGGGAGGCGCCGGCCCGCCACATGGCTGCGGCGCCACGCCGTGTCGTACGTGATGCTGCTGCCGTTCGTCGCGCTGTTCGCGGGGTTCCTTGTCTGGCCGCTGGCCAACTCGCTCTACCTCAGCTTCACGAACTTCGACGGGGTGAACCCGCCGAGGCTCACCGGCCTGGAGAACTTCCGCAGGCTGTTCCTCGACGACGAGCGGTTCCGGCACGCGCTGTCGAACACCGCGACGTACGTCGTGGCCACGGTGGTGCTCGGCACCCTGCTGTCGCTCGGCCTCGCGCTCGCGTTCCGCGGCCCGAGCTGGCCGCACCGCATCATGCGGACGATCTTCTTCCTGCCCTCGGTCACCTCCACGATCGCGATCATGCTGATCTGGAAGTGGATCTTCGACCCGAACGACTTCGGGCTCGCCAACACCGTCATCCAGTGGTTCGGCCACAGCAAGCCGGTCGCCTGGCTGGCCACGCCCGGGCTCAGCGTGCCGATCCTCGTGCTCATGGCGGTGTGGGGCGGCATGGGCTACGGGATGGTCATCTTCGTGGCCGGGCTCAACTCGATCCCGGAGGAGTACTACGAGGCCGCGCGGATCGACGGCGCGTCGGCCTGGCAGCAGTTCCGCCGCATCACGCTGCCGCTGCTGCGCCCCGTGACCACGTACGTCGTGGTCACCTCGCTGATCGGCGCCTTCCAGATCTTCGAGGCCGTCTACATCGTGTTCCGCACCAACGCGAACACGATCGGCGGCGTGCTCGACTCCGGCCTGATGATCGTGCCGTACCTGTACGACATCGGGTTCACGCACTTCCAGCTCGGGTACGCGTCGGCGATCGCCTGGGTGCTCTTCGTGATCATCTTCGCGATCAGCCTGGTGAACCTGCGCATCGGCCGGGCCTTCAAGGAGCTGTGATGGCGGCGCCAACTGTGATCTCGCCCGTCGGCGTCGACGCCGTCACCGTACGGGCCGGCAGCCGCTCGGCGCGGCGCCGGCAGCGGGGGAAGGCCCACCTGCTGCGGCTGCCGTTCTACTTCCTGGCCTTTACGATGATCGTCCCCTTCTACTGGATGGTCATCACCGTCTTCAAGCCGTACCAGGAGATCACCCGGCAGCCGCCGTCGTTCGTGCCGGCCCACCCGCGGCTCACGTCCTTCAACGACCCGGCGTGGACGCCGGCGCACCCGGATCCCGCGCACACGAACGGGCTGTTCCAGCGGTTCCCGCAGGTGTCGCTGGGCTTCTGGCGGTTTCTCGGCAACAGCCTGCTGATCACGACGTCGATCACCGTGCTGTCGCTGCTCGTCTGCTCGCTCGCCGGATACGTCATCGCCAAGCACCGCATCCCGGGGCGCCGGTTCATCTTCTTGGTGATCATCGCCTCGATGATGGTGCCGTGGCAGACGACGCTGATCCCGAACTATGTGATCATGCGGAACCTGGGCTGGCTCAACACCTACCAGGGCTACATCGTCCCGGCGCTGGCCAAGGCGTTCGTGGTGTTCTTCCTGGTGCAGTACCTCCACTCCATCCCGGACGAGCTGATCCAGGCGGCGCGGGTGGACGGCGCGGGGGAGTGGCGCATCTGGTGGAAGATCGTGCTGCCGCTGCTGCGCCCGGCGCTCGCCGCGATGTCGATCTTCGTCGTGCTGGCCGAGTGGAACAACTTCCTCTGGCCGCTGATCATCGTGCAGAGCGACAGCATGGCGAACGTCCCGGTCGCGCTGGCCCGGATGAACTCCTACTACGTCGGAGCCCAGGCCGAGGGCGCGATCATGGCGGGCGCGCTGCTCGCGTCGTTGCCGACCATCGTCTTCTTCCTCATGTTCCAGCGCCACTTCACCCGCGGCATCGTGCTCAGCGGCCTGAAGGGGTAGATCTCGACCTCTCAGGGAGAGTCTTCTGTGACGTACCGTGCCCTCGACCGTGACTGGACGCTGCGTCCGATCGGCGGTGAACCGCACATCGGCCCGGAGCCGGTGCCCGCGACGGTGCCGGGCTGCGTGCACACCGACCTGCTCGCGGCGGGGCTGATTCCGGACCCCTATCTCGACGACAACGAGCTGCGGCTCGGCTGGATCGGCCGGACGGACTGGGTGTACGAGACGGCGTTCGACTGGACGCCGGACGGCGCGGCGCACACTGACCTGGTGTGCGAGGGGCTCGACACGGTCGCCACCGTCGAGCTGAACGGTGTGGCGCTCGGCACGACCGCCAACATGCACCGCGCCTACCGCTTCGACGCCACCGCCGCGCTGCGCCCGGGCGTCAACCGGCTGGCCGTCCGGTTCGCCGCGCCGTACGGCTACACGGAACGGCTCCGCGCGGAGCTCGGCGACCGGCCGGGCGCCTACCCGGAGCCGTACAACTTCATCAGGAAGATGGCCTGCAACTTCGGCTGGGACTGGGGGCCCACGCTGGTCACCGTCGGGATTTGGCGGCCGATCGGGCTGCGGTCCTGGTCGGGCGCGCGGCTGGCGGCGATCCGCCCGCAGGTGTCCGGCGACGGCCGCGTCACCGTGCACGCCGCGCTGGACCGTACGGGGGAGCCCGGCGGGGCCGGGGAGCCAGGCGAGCTGGCCCTCACCGCCACGATCGCCGGCCGCGCCGCCACCGTCGCCGTCCCCGCGGGCCAGGCCACCGCCACGGTCGAGCTCAAGGTCGACGCGCCCGAGCTGTGGTGGCCGCGCGGGTACGGCGCCCAGCCGCTGTACGACCTGGACGTGACGCTCACGGGCGCCGGCGGCGTGGGGCGGCCGCTCGACCGGTGGCGGCGGCGGGTGGGCTTTCGCGACGTCCACCTGGACACCACCCCGGACGAGTACGGCTCGGCGTGCACCATCGTGGTGAACGGGGTGCCCGTCTTCGCGCGCGGCGCCAACTGGATCCCCGACGACTGCTTCCCGACCCGGGTCACCCCAGAACGCTACGCCGCGCGGCTGGCCCAGGCGTGCGAGGCCGGGATCAACCTGGTCCGCGTCTGGGGCGGCGGCCTGTACGAGAGCGACGCCTTCTACGACCGCTGCGACGAGCTCGGCCTGCTGGTCTGGCAGGACTTCCCGTTCGCCTGCGCCGCCTACCCCGAGGAGGGACCGTTCCCCGCCGAGGTCGAGGCGGAGGCGCGCGAGAACATCACCCGGCTCGCCCCGCATCCCAGCCTGGCGGTGTGGTGCGGCAACAACGAGAACCTCGTCGGCTACGCCGCCTGGGGTTGGCGGGACCGGCTCGCCGGGCGCACGTGGGGCGCCGGCTACTACTACGACCTGCTGCCCCGCCTGGTCGCCGAGCTGGACCCTTCCCGCCCGTACCTGCCGGGCAGCCCGTACTCCGGCGACCCGGCGGTCCACCCCGACGAGCTCGGCCACGGCACCGCGCACATCTGGGACGTGTGGAACCAGCGCGACTACGCCGCCTACCGCGAGAAGGCGCCGCGCTTCGCCGCCGAGTTCGGCTTTCAGGGGCCGGCGACGTACGCCACGCTGCGCCGCGCCATCACCGGCGAGCCGCTCACCCCGGACGGGCCGTTGCTCCTCCACCACCAGAAGGCCGACGACGGCGAAGGCAAGCTGGCCCGCGGGCTCGAGCCGTACTTCCCGAAGGCGGACACCTTCGACGACTGGCACTTCCTGGCCCAGCTCAACCAGGCGCGGGCGATCACGCTCGGCGTCGAGCACTTCCGGTCGCTGTGGCCGGTCTGCGCCGGCACCGTCGTGTGGCAGCTCAACGACTGCTGGCCGGTGATCTCGTGGGCGGCGATCGACGGGGACGGGCGGCGCAAGCCGCTGTGGTACGCGCTGCGCCGCGCCTACGCCGACCGGCTGCTCACCGTCCAGCCGCGGGACGGCGGCCTGGCGCTCGCCGCGGTGAACGACACCGACGAGGAGTGGGAGCTGTCGGCCCAGGCGGTCAGGCACGACTTCTGCGGCCGGGTGCTGGCCGTCGAAGCGCTTACCCTGACGGTCCCGCGGCGGCAGGTCGGCGTCGTCCCGATCCCGCCCGCCGTAGCGTCGCCCGGCGACCCGGCGACCGAACTGCTCGCGGTGTCGGTGGCCGACCGGCGCGCCCTGTGGTTCTTCGCGCCCGACAAGGACCTCGCCCTGCCCGCCCCGGACTTCGCCGCGACGGTGCGCCGGTGCCCGGCCGGGGCCGAGGTGACGCTGACCGCCCGGGTGCTGCTGCGCGACGTCTGCCTGTTCGCCGACCGGCTCGACCCGGCCGCCGAGGTCGACGACATGCTCGTCACCCTGCTCCCCGGCGAGTCCGCCCACTTCCGCGTCACCGCCCCCGCCCCCCTGGACCCCGACGCCCTGATCAGCCCGCCGGTCCTCCGCACCGTCAACGACATCGTCCACGGCGCGCCGTAGCGGGAGGTCTCCGCGCTCGGCCCCGGGTGTCACCGTTCATGGGTTACGTCATTCGGGCAGCACGATGTGCCAGGTACCGGCTGGTGCTATCCAGATGAGCAGGCCAGGCCAGAGCTGGATGAGCTTCCACTGCCAGTGCTGCTTGAACAACCGGTGGTGAGCCCGGCAGAGCGGGGCCAAGTTGCAGCGGCAGGTGCGGCCCCCCCGGTCGTACGGCTTCGTATGGTCGAGGTCACATCGCCTCGATCGGCGGTGACACGAGGGATAGACGCAGGTGGCGTGCCGCCGCTGGATCAGCCGCTGCAGAGTCGCCGGGGGCCGATATCCGTCGCGACCGTGGGCTCCGCGCGCCCGGGCGCCGGTGTCAAGCGTGTCGTGGGGGCCATTGGCCGGTCGAGGGGCGGGGCTTGTGGCGCGGCACCAGGAGTCGACCAGTGGGTCGAGGGCATCGCGCATGGCCTCGACGGCTTCGCCGATCAGACGGGCCATGCCGTCCAGCCGTCCCTCTCGCCGTGCGCGCTCGAACACGCCGGTCAGCCGTTCGTCGGCCGCGTGAGCGAGCGCATAGGCGATCTGCCGTTCCGCCTGAGCGGTGATCGAGTCGAGGCCCGACCCGCGTACGCCCGCTGCGGGTCTTGCCCGTCCTGGCCGCGCGGTTCGCCCGGGACCGGGCCCCTGGCCGATGTGGTGGGGGGCTTCATGGCTCGCCCGGGCGGCGGCTGGCTGGTCCAGCAGGTGGGGGGCCGGCTCGGTCGAACCGGTATCGGACGCCTGGTCGAGTAGGTGGGGGGCCGGCTCGGTCGAACCGGTATCGGACATCTGGGCGGCCAGGGCGAGGTCGACGCTCGGGTCGGCATGCCGATCGGTGTGCTGGTCGGCCGTTTGGCGGATGTCAATGGGTTGGTCGGCTTCGCGGGGTGGGGCGATGCCGCCGGTGGGATCGGCGTCGTCGAGATGGCCGGTGTCCTCGGCGGCGAGCGGGGCGGTGATCAGCTGACAGGTGGCCTCAGGGAGCGGGACGCCGCGGAGCAGGTCGCGGCAGAGGTCGAGACGGATGTGGTCGATCGGGCGCTGGTCGCCATCGGCCTTCATCGCCTGGGCG
>DASUWU010000206.1:0-19490 GCA_036378315.1 Streptosporangiaceae bacterium
GGCCGGGTTGCCCACCGAGCGGCTGGTCGAGCGCGTGGCCGGCATCTGGTCCCTGGTCGAGGGCCTCGATCCCGAGATCGCCCGCAGCCGCAGCCGCTACGGCGGGCGCACGGACACGGCTTAGGACACGGCTTAGGACCCGCCCTGGACGGAGACGTTGCCGCCCACTAGCAGCACGAGCGCCGCTACCAGCCCTGCGTAGCCCAGCACGAGCCCGACGACCGCGACGATCCGCCCCCCATGGCCGGTACGCCGTAGCCGGCGCAACGCGAGGTGCCCAAGGATCACGGCGCAAAGGCTGCCGACGCCGGAGAGCCAGATGAGCGCGCACACCAGCGAGGTGAAGGCGATCAGGCTGACCCGCGGCGATGTGGCCCGGTCGTTCGCCATGCTCACTCCTCGGGGGCTATCGGCACCTGGGTTATCCCCCGCCGAATCCGCCTCATTCCGGAATTCTCGCCGGGAAGGGCCGCCCGGGAGCCGGGACCCGGGTGGTTCTCAGTGCCCGCCCCGGTGGCCGCCCCGGTGGCCGGCCGGGTGACGGCGCCGGCGGGCGCGGAGGCGGGCTGCCACCGCGCGGCGCAGGGCCGGCAGCCGCGCGTACAGGGCGTCGCCAGGGCAGTCGGTCTTGTTGAGGTCCCGATGGCCGACGATGGCATGGTAGGGGTCGAGCCGGTACGCCGCGCAGAGGAGCCAGCACGTGTGCACCAGCGACGACCACAACCTCGCGGGCACCCGGGCCGCGGCGTAGGTGCCCTCGTTCTCGATGCCGATGGTGTGCTTGTTGTGATGCAGGGTCTGGGCGCCCACGACGTGCTTGCCGGCCAGGATCGCCAGCAGGCTGTGGGCGCGGCCCTCCATCACGTGCCCGCCCCGGCTGATCGTGAGCTGCTCACCGATGTCGTTCCAGCCCTTGCTCATGTGGTACCGCTGGATCTGCCGCGACAGCGCGTACGCGTGCGCCAGCGAGAGGGCCCGGGTGTTGGGCGTGAACGTGTGGTGGATCACGATGTGGTCCGGGCCGTGGTTCAGCACGTCGATGTGACGCTTGGGCGGCCGTGCCCGCCACTGGTGCCGGGTGCTCACCAGGCGGGTCATGGCGACCCGGACCGGATCCGCCGCCATCGAGAGAACTTCGGCGGGTTCGATCATGATCGGTGCGGCATCGCCCAGGAGCAGCGCCGCGCCGGCCGGGTCGGCCTGGAGCGCGGCGAGCAGCCCGCTCCCGATCGTGCCGCCAAGCATCGCGCGACGGCTCGGCCAGGCGTCCATGAACCATCCCCTCTCGGCACGTCTGATTACGGACGGTAGCGAGAGAGGTGCCGGTGACCAAGAACTTCCTGATCATCCGCGCGTCAGCCCGGCCACGCCTCCGCGTGACCGCTGAGGCCGTTGTTTCACGTGGAACCGTCAGGTCACCCGGTGGGGCGGCAGGCCGGGCGGCAACACGATGCCGGCGCCGGTACGGGACCCGTACCGGCGCCGGCTATGTCATCGGCCGTACCTGACGGCGCCGTCAGGAGGCGACGATCTCGAGCGAGATGCTCGCGTTGACCTCGGGGTGCAGGCGCACCGAGACCTGGTGGGAGCCCACGGTCTTGATCGGTGTCGACATCTCGATGCGGCGGCGGTCGAGCGCCGGCCCGCCGGCCCTCTTGACCGCGTCGGCGATGTCGCCGGCGGTCACCGAGCCGAACAGGCGGCCGCTGGCGCCGGCGCGGGTGGCCAGGCTGACCTTGAGCGAGCCGAGCCGCTCGGCGACCTCGCGGGCGTGGTCGAGGTTGGCGATCTCGCGCGCGGAACGGGCCCGCTTGATCGAGTCGACCTGCCGTTCCGCGCCGCGGGTCCACTTCATCGCGAACCCGCGCGGAAGGAGGTAGTTGCGCCCGTAGCCGTCCTTGACCTCGATCACGTCGCCGGGCTCGCCCAGGCCGGCGACCTGCTGGGTGAGGATGAGCTTCATCGACTACCTCGCAGTACTCGTGTAGGGCAGCAGCGCCATCTCACGGGCGTTCTTGATCGCGGTGGCGACGTCGCGCTGGTGCTGGGTGCAGTTGCCGGTCACCCGACGAGCGCGGATCTTGCCGCGGTCGGAGATGAACTTCCGCAGCAGCGCGGTGTCCTTGTAGTCGACGTAGGAGATCTTCTCCTGGCAGAACAGGCAAACCTTCTTCTTCGGTTTGCGAATGGGTGGCTTCGCCATCATGGTGCTCCTCAATACAGAGCCCCGCAGGGGCGGGGATGGTCGGTGGATGTCTGTCGGATGCGGTCACCGGCCGCGGCCTGGCAGCGCCGCCGGGGCCCGCTAGAACGGGGGGTCGTCGGAGTAGCCGCCGCCGGAACCGCCGCTCGGAGTCGCCCAGGGGTCGTTGACCTGGGAGTCGCCGAAGCCGCCGCCACCGCCCTGGCCGCCGCCACCACCGCCGCCGCCGTAGCCGCCGCCCTGCCGCTGGGTCTTGACGACCTTGGCGGTCGCGTTGCGCAGCGAAGGACCGACCTCGTCGGCCTCGATCTCGTAGACGGTGCGCTTCTCACCCTCGCGGGTCTCGTACGACCGCTGCTTGAGCCGGCCCTGGACGATCACCCGCATGCCGCGCTGCAGGCTCTCGGCGACGTTCTCGGCCGCCTGCCGCCAGACGTTGCAGGTGAGGAAGAGGCTCTCGCCGTCCTTCCACTCGTTGGTCTGCCGGTCCATGAACCGCGGGGTGGACGCGACGCGGAAGCTCGCGACGGCCTGCCCGCTGGGCGTGAATCGGAGATTCGGGTCCTCCACGAGGTTCCCGACGATGGTGATCTGGGTGTCGCCTGCTGCCATGGGGCTCGCTCCGGCTGCTTTCGGCCCTGAGCGCTCGGCTCAGTGCACCTCGGGACGGATGACCTTCGTACGCAGGATCGACTCGTTCAGGTTGAGCTGCCGGTCAAGCTCCTTGACCGTGGCAGGCTGCGCCGTGAGGTCGACGACCGCGTAGATGCCTTCGGACTTCTTGTTGATGTCGTACGCCAGGCGCCGGCGGCCCCAGACGTCGACCTTTTCCACCGTGCCGCCGTCGTTCTTCACGACTCCGAGGAACTGGTCGATCGACGGCGCGACGGTGCGCTCCTCGACGTTGGGATCAAGGATGATCATGAGTTCGTAGCGACGCATGCTGTGTCCCTACCTCCTTTGGTCTCGAGCGGTCACGCGGATTCGTGACAGGAGGACTCGTGCGTCCGCCCGCCGGTGCCGCCCGCTGCGTTCGCGGGGCCCCTGCCCGGCGGACCGACAAAGGTTATCAACAACTGACAGCCTGCGAGCCCGCCGCGCGATTTCTGCGCCGATCCAGCTCGGCCATGATGTCGGCCATCCGCGCCCGCATGCGGGCCGTCTGGGTGGTCAGCATCGACAGCTCGTCGATCAGCTCCACGTCGCCGAGCAGTGCGAGATCGTCGCCGGTCGGTGCGGCACAGCCGGTCATGCCCCCTCCTCCGTACGCCCTGGTCGAAGTGTGTTCGACGTTATCGGCAGGTGCCGACAAAATCGCGGTCCGCGCGGCGCGTCGCGCGGAACCGCTTGACGTAACGATGATCGGGGAATCAACTGGCACGTAGTGGCTCACACGTGCGAGGGGGTGTCCTCCATGCCTCAGGAGCTTCATCGATCGCGCCCCGCGCTGCTGAACACGGACGGCGAACGGCATCCGAAGGAGAACTCGCTGGCCGTCGCCTCCTTCGTCCTGGGCATCGCCGCGTTCGGGCTGGGTCTCATCGTCGCGGCGCACCTGCCAGCGGCGATCATCGGGATCGTCGGCTTCCCGCTGTCGCTCTACTCCCAGATGGTGTCGGCGACGACGGGCCAGCGCTGGCTGAACATCATCGGCATGATCGGCGCGTTCGTCGGGCTCGGGCTCGCCATCGCGCACGGCGGCTTCGGCTACTGAGGACGGCTCGGGCACGCCGCTCTCCCCCAAAAACGTCGCGCCGCGCGGCTAGCCTGGAGCCCATGCGTATCGGAGCACACGTCCACCAAAGCGACATCCTTGCCGGCGCCATCGAGCGGAAGGCCGACATCGCCCAGTTCTTCCTCGGCGACCCGCAGGGATGGAAGGCGCCCGTGCTGCCGGACGGCATCGAGGCCATCAAGAGCTCCGGCCTGGACATCTACATCCACGCGCCGTACCGGGTCAACGTCGCGACGTCCAACAACCGGATCCGCATCCCCAGCCGCAAGCTGCTCGGCCAGCACCTCGAGGCGGCGGCCTCGGTCGGCGCCAAGGCCCTCATCGTGCACGGCGGGCACGTGCTCGACAACGACGACCCGCAGCTCGGCTTCGACAACTGGCGCAAGGTGTTCGAGCGGCTCGAGTCGTGCCCGATCCCTGTCTACATCGAGAACACGGCCGGCGGCGGCAATGCGATGGCGCGCAAGTTCGACCGCATCGCCCGGCTCTGGGAGACCATCGATGGCGTCGCCGACCTCGACAGGAACCTCGGCTTCTGCCTCGACACCTGCCATGCCCACTCCGCCGGTGAGGAGCTCGTCGACGCGGTCGACCGGATCAAGGCCATCACCGGCCGCATCGACCTTGTGCACTGCAACGACAGCAGGGACGCCTTCGACTCGGGCGCCGACCGGCACGCCAACCTCGGCGACGGCACCATCGACCTCGAGCTGCTGCTCGCGGTGGTCAGGGCCGCCGGCGCGCCGGTATTGGTCGAGACCCCGGCCGCCGGCCAGGCCGAGGACATCGCCTGGCTGCGCGAGAACCTCTGACCCCGGCGGCCCGCGAATCCAAGGACGGGCGGCCCGGGCTCAGCCCGCCCAGGATCCCGACGTGAACAGGACGATCTGCGCCACGAGCAACGGCGTGAACAGCGCCATGAGTGCGAGGTAGGTCCGCGGCAGCCGTACGCCCAGCGCGCCGATCGCCAGCCACAGCGGCCACCACAGCAGCGCCGACCGCCCGATGGACAGGTAGAACGCCGACGTCACCAGGGCGGCCACCTGCAGCCCCACGTACGCGGACTGCGCCCATTCGCGCCGCGCCAGCAGCCACCCGGTCAGCAGCACGCCCACCAGCGCGGCGAGCAGCTCCACCCGGAACGCGATGGTGAACTGGTTGTGCTCCCCGAACGCCGCCGTCCACGTGGTGTGCAGCGCCTGCCACGGCGGGACCAGCCGGCGTCCCCATCCCCTCTCCTGCGCGTGCTGCCAGGCGAGCAGGTCCCCGGTGCGCCGCCACTGATAGAGCGCGTACGCGGCGGCGCCGACGAACGGCGGCACCAGCCACGGCAGCCGCCGCCACCGCCGGTCTTCGATCAGGAACTCGACGACGAGCGCGATCGCCAGGAACAGCCCGGTGATCCGGACGAACCCGGCGGCCAGCCCGCACAGCGCGGCCCCGCGCCAGCGTCCCTGCCTGGCCAGCAGCCAGGCGGGCAGCGCGCAGGCCAGGAAAAGTGCCTCGGTGTATCCGGCGAACAGGAACACCGCCATCGGGTTGAGCAGCAGCGCGACCACGGCCCGCGGGCCGGTGCCCGGCGCGCCGTCCCGGTCGCCCAGCCGCGCCAGCGCCACCATGGCGATCCCGCCGGCCCCGAACGAGACGAGCAGCGCGGCGACCCGCCAGTCGGGGACCACCACGTGCACCGCCCGCAGCGCCAGCGGGAAGCCGGGAAAGAATCCCGGCAGCCCCGGGTCGGGCGGATGGCTGGGGTCGCCGCCGTAGCCGTACCTGGCGATCTCGATCAGATGGTCGACGTCCCACTGCGTCCACCGGTCGAGGAACGGCTGCCGCAGATCGCCTCGGACGAGCACCCGCGCCGCCACGACGGCGGCGAGCACCACGCCGGCACGAGTGACCAGCCACGCCGCCAGCGCGGCGCGGTCGGGGGGCAACTCCCGCCGGCGCCACGGCGCCCGCGGCCGCTCGCCGGATGCCGGACGGCTGCGGCCCGGACGCGGCCGCTCACCTTGGGGCCGCCGCGGTTGGGGCCGTTCTGGTTGCGGGCGGTCGGACTGTCGGCGATCGAACAGCGGGCGGCCGGCGCGTTGCCGCTCATCTCGCCGGTGCTCTCCCCGCTGCTGCGCCCCGCGCCGGAGAGGATCATCGCCGTGCGGGCGCTCGTGCGGGCGCTCGCGGCCGCGCCCCGCCCGTGAGCTCACGCCGCCGCTGGACGCGCCGGGGCCCGGCGGCCGAGCAGCCCGCCTGACCCGCCGCGCAGGGCGTACCGGTCGGGCGCGCGGTCGAGGACGCCGCCCGCCGGGTCGTCGATGTCACCGATGTCACCGAGGTCACCGCCGAGCCGGACGAGGTCGCGCCCGGGCCGGTAGATGTCGACGAGCACCAGCACCGCCATCCCCAGCACGGTGAGGAAGCGGGCCAGCATGGTGGCGAAGTAGGCGTTGTCGCCGATGCCGTCCGCGCCGTTCGTCTGCACGTTCAGCAGGTACCACCAGATGCCGACGAAGTAGGCGACCTCGCCCGCCTGCCACGCCAGGAACGCCGGCAGCCGCGGCCTGGCCAGCACGACGAGCGGCAGCAGCCACAGCACGTACTGCGGCGACCACACCTTGTTCGTCAGCATGAACGCGGCGGTCACGAGGAACAGCAACTGCGGCAGCCGCGGCCGCCGCCGCGCGGTGAGCGCGACCACCCCGATGCCGAGCGCGAGCAGCGCGAACGACACCTCGCCGATCATGTTGAGCTTGTGCACGTCGTCGGCCCACGACTGGCCGTGCTTGGCGGCCAGGAAGAAGATCGAGCCCCAGTCGACCGAACGTGCCTTGCTGAAGCTGTAGAACCTGACCCACCCGTCCCAGGCGAGCACCATCACCGGCACGTTCACCACGAGCCAGCCGGCCGCGGTGCCGGCGACGAGCCGGCCGAGCGCCCGCCACCGGCCGGCGCGCACGCACAGCAGCGCGAACGGCCACAGGAACACCAGCGGGTAGAACTTCGCCGAGATCGCCAGCCCCAGCAGCACCCCGGCGGTGGCCGGGCGGCGGCCGGCCCAGGCGGCGACCGCGAGCGCGGACAGCGCGACGGCCAGCATGTCCCAGTTGATCGACGCGGCCAGCAGCAGCCCGGGCGCCAGGGCGCACATCAGCCCGGCCCGCAGCGCGCGCCGCGCCCCCGCGGCGTACGCCGTGGCCAGCACGGCGGCCACGGCGAGCAGCGCGACCGCCACCACGGTCAGGTCGAAGAAGGCGAGCCCGCGCGTCTGCGGGGCGGCGTGCGGCAGCGACCAGTGCACGATGGAGGAGATCGCCTGCATGAACCAGCCGGTCAGCACCGGGTACTCGACCGGTTCTGAGATCTTGTCGAGGTACGGCACTTTGCCGTCGACCAGACCGCGGGCGAAGTACAGCGGGTAGATGTCGGTGTAGCAGGCGCGCTGCACGGTCCGCGCGTAGTCGAAGCCGATCGACCGGCACGGGACCTTCTGCAGCCAGCCCAGCGCGCTGACGGCCACCGTCGTCGCGATGAGCAGCGGCGACAGCTCGGCCACCCGGACCCATACCGCGCCGGTGCGCCGGCCACCGGGCCCGGGCTCTTCGCCCCCGGCGCCCGACCCCACGGCCAGATCCGTGTCGGACGAAGACATGAGCGAAGCCTAGCCGCTGAGGATTACTGCAGGGGGCCCCGAGTTTTGGTCGGCGTCGGGCTCGGTGTCGGGGTGCTGGTCTCCTGTGGCAGCGGCAGGATGGGGCCCGGGCTGGCGGGGGGCTCGGTCGGTGGTCCTTCCGGCGGGATCGACGGCGTGGTCGACGGCACCCCCGGCGTCGCGGTGGGCGTGGCCGGCGGCGGGCTGTCCCACAGCTCCCTGTTGCCGCCGAAGGTCGGCACGGGGAACGGCTCGGGCGGCATCGACTGGGTCACCCGCAGCATGAAGTTCTTCCAGATCTCCGCCGGGATCGTGCCGCCGTAGACGCTCGCCCCCTGGAACCCGGGGATGCCGCTCATCGGTTTGTTCTTGGTGTTGAACATCGTCACGGCCGCCGACAGCTGCGGCACGTAGCCGACGAACCACGCGGCCTTGTTCTTCTCCGTGGTGCCGGTCTTGCCGGCGACCTCGCGCCCCGGCAGCGCGGCCCGGGTGCCGGTGCCCCTGGTCACCACGGCCCGCATGGCGTACGTCGCCTGCGCCGCCTGGTCCTGGGTCAGCACCGGGTCGGCCTTCTTGTTCCACGGCAGGTGGCCGACGGACTTGCCGTGCGCATCGGTGATCTTCGTGATGAGGTGCGGCATGACCGGCGTGCCGCCGTTGGCGAACGCCGCGTACCCGGACGCCTGGTAGACGGCCGGGATGTTGGCGATGCCCAGCGACAAGCCGGCCTGGTGCTCGAAGCCGTCGAGATACTTGGCCGGGATGCCGAACGTTTCCGCGGTCTTGGCCACGTTGTCGAGCCCGACGTTGAGGCCGAGCTTGACGTAGGCGGTGTTGACCGACATCTGGGTGGCCCGCACCAGGTCGATGACGCCCATCGGCGGGTCGCCGGAGTCGTTGTGCACGAGGTAGCCGTCGCCGCTGTTCAGCGGCACGTTCTCGCCGTCGTTGCCGAACCGCTGCGGCGACCTGCCGCTGATCATCGACTTGACGTTGTTGCCCTGCCTGAGCGCGGCGGCGAGCACGTACGGCTTGAACGACGACCCCACCTGGGCCGAGGGGTTGAAGACCGTGTCGTACTTGCTGCGCTTCCAGTTGCCGCCGTAGAACGCCTTGACCGCGCCGGTCTTCGGGTCGACGGCGACCAGGCCGACCCCGATGTTCTTCGGCCACCTGCCGACGCCCTGCGCCCGTACGGCCTGCTCGGCGTAGGCCATCCACTTGGGGTCGAGGGCGGTATGGATCTTCAGCCCGCCGCTGCTGAACAGGGTGTCGGGCACGCCGGCCTGGGTCAGCTCCTCGGTGATCCGCTGCTGGATGTAGCCGCTCTGCCCGGTCTCCTTGATGTCGTTCCAGCTGTCCTTGGTCTTGGGGAAGCGCTGCTTGGCGCGCTCGACCGGGCTCAGCTTGCCCATGGCGACCATGCCGTCGAGCACGTAGTTCCAGCGGGCCCGCAGGGCCTGGGCGGCGGCGTCGTGGCCCTGGGTGTGGAAGTACGCCGGCTGCTGGATCATCGCGGCGAGCATCGCCGACTGCGCGACGGTGAGCTGGGAGACGTCGCGGCCGAAGTACGCGCGGGCGGCCGCCTGGATGCCGTACGCCTGCCGTCCGAAATAGACGGTGTTGAGGTAGGTGCCAAGGATGTACGGCTTCGGGCGTTCCTTGCCCAGCCGGATCGAGATCAGGATCTCCTTGAACTTCCTGGACACCGTGCGCTGCTGGCTCAGCCCCTGGTAGTAGTTGCGGGCCATCTGCTGGGTGATCGTCGAACCGCCGGTGACGTCGCCGCCGGTGGCCGTCGTCCAGACGGCCCGGGCGATGCCCTTGGGCGATACCCCGGGCTCGGTGTAGAAGCCGCGGTCCTCGGCCGCGAGCACCGCGTCCTGCACGTGTTGCGGGATCTTGTTCAGCGGCACGGACTCGCGGTGCCGGCCGATGCGCATCAGCGGCGTCTTGCCGTCGCCGTAGTAGACGACGGAGCCCTGGGCGGTGGCGTCCGTCTGCGCCTCGGAGGGAATCGGGGTCATGACGTACGCCACCACCACGAGGACGATCACGGCCAGCGTGCCGAGCCCCATGACGGCCAGCACGATCTTCCACGACGGGACGAACCGCCGCCAGCCGGTCTTTTCGAGCCCGCCGTCCGGGCCGTACCCCGAGCCGCCGGGCCCGCCCGATCCGCCTGGTCCGTGGCGCCCCCCGCGCCCTCCGCGGCCGCCGTTCCCCCCGCGGCCGCCGCGGCCGCCGCCGCCTGGGGCACGCCTGGATCCGCCGCGCCGGAAGCTCCCCGGATCGGGGAACCCGCTCCGGCCGCGTTCGCCGCGGGGTCGGTCGCCCTCGAAGGGGCCCCAGAAGTCATCGTCCGCCGATCCGCGGGCCCGTGCTGATCGTCGCTCCGGCCCGTACTCGCTCGGGTAACTCACGCAACCTCGTTCGCTCGGGGGCAGATTCGACCGTCAGGTGGTCAGCCGGCAGTTTTCGAAAATACCGCCTCACTCGTCCGTTCGTACGACGGTCTGCGACAGTTCCTGGGTGACGGCCGGGCTGTTGCCGCCACCGCCGCCGCCTCCGCCGCCGTTGTTCCTGCAGCCCGGCAGGAACGGGTTCTGCAGGCACGGGTCCGGCGTCGGCGTCGGGGTCGGGCACTGCTGCCCGAGCCCGCCCTGCTGCTGGCAGGTGGGAGTGGGCGTCGGGGTCTGGTTCTGGCAGCGCCGCTTGAAGAAGCCGCCGAACCGATCACAGAACTTGTTCGGGTTGGGCGTCGGCGTGGGCTTCACGGTCGGCTTGGGGGTGGCGTACTTGTGGATCTCCCCGACGTTCGCGGGCGGCGGGAACTGCTCGACCGGCTTGCCGTCCATCGCGACCGTCATGTAGTCACGCCAGATCTCCGCCGGGATCCGGCCGCCGTAGACGTCGCCGACGCCGGGCAGCCGCAGCGGCAGGAACTTCGTCCCCTTCTTCGTGTCGACCTGCCGCCACATCGCGACGGCAGTGGACACCTGCGGGGTGTAGCCGACGAACCACGCGGCCTTGTTCTCGTTGGTGGTACCGGTCTTGCCGGCCACAGGGCGGCCGTCGGGCAGCCGGGCCCTGGTGCCCGTGCCGTACTTCACCACGGCCTGCATCGCGTACGTGGCGTCGGCGGCGATGCCCTCGCTCTCGGGGCCGAACGCCGGTTCGTCCTTCTTGTCGAGCTCCGGCCGCTTCCACGGCTTGTTCCGCTTCTTGTCGATGTCGTTGAGGTAAACGGCCTTGATGCTGTGCGGGGTGTTGGCGCGCCCCTTGTTGGCGAACGTGGCGAAGCCGGCCGCCTGGTCGAGCGGGCGCAGCGCCGCCTGGCCGAGTGCGATGCCGCCGACGCCGGCGTTCAGCCCCGGGGAGTCCTTCGGGATCCCCGCGTTCTCCGCCGACTTGACCACGTTGTCCAGGCCGGCCTTCAGGCCCAGCGGCACGTACACCGTGTTGAGCGACTGGGCCGTCGAGAAGACGAGGTCCTTGACGCCGAAGCTCTCGTTGCTGTCGTTGTGGACCGTGTAGCCCTGCTGGCCCTTGGGCAGCACCTCGCCGTGGTTGCCGAAGGTCTGCGGCGACCGCGTGTCGAACAGGCTCTTGAGCCCGATGCCCTGCTCGAGGCCGGCGGCGAGCACGTACGGCTTGAACGATGATCCGGCCTGGACCTGGCTCTGGAAGGCGTCGTCGAAGTACTGCTTGAGGTAGTCGGGCCCGCCGTAGGCGGCCAGCACCTCGCCGGAGGAGGCGTCGATCGAGGCGAGCCCGATCCGCACGTCCTTGCCGAAGCCGTTGCGCTTCTTGGTCGCCTCGACCGACCGCTTGGCGGCGTCCTGCAGGCCCTTGTCCCACGTGGTCACGACGCGGTAGCCGTTCTTGGAGATCATCTGGTCGGTGATCCCCATGCCGGCCAGGGCCTTCTTCGCCCGCTCGAGCAGGTAGCCGTTCTGCCCGGAGAAGGCGCCGCTCCGGCTCGCCGGATAGACCTTCGGCAGCTTCGCCTTGTACTTGGCCGCGGCCTCCGGGCTCAGCCTGCCCATCGAGGCCATGCCGTCGAGAACGTAGTCGTAGCGCATGGTGACGTACGTCCTGTTGGCCTTGGACCGCGGGTCCATGTTCGGGTTCTGGATGATGCCGGCCAGCAGGGCCGCCTGGTCGGTCCGCAGGTGCGACACGTTGGTGTGGAAGTACTCCTGCGCCGCCGCCTGGATGCCGTAGGTGTCCCGGCCGAAGTAGATGGTGTTCAGGTAGAGCTGGAGGATCTGGTCCTTGTCGTACTTGTTCTCCAGCTTGACCGAGATGAACAGCTCCTTGAACTTCCGGCTCATCGTCCGGTTGGCCGGGTCGGAGTAGTAGTTCTTCGCCAGCTGCTGGGTGATCGTCGAGCCGCCCTGCGTGGCGCCGCCGCGGACGTTGTTCCACACCGCGCGGGCGATGCCGGTCGGCGAGAAGCCGGGGTCGGTGCGGAAGCTGCGGTTCTCGGCGGCGAGGACGGCGTCCTGCACGGAGGGCGGCACCTGCTTGAGGTCGACGATCTGCCGCTTCACGCCGATGCGGCCGATCTCGGTCTTGCCGTCGCGGTAGTAGAAGATCGACGCCTGGTCCTGGACGCCCTGGTTCGGCGTCTTGGGCACGGGGGTCATCGCGTACGCGACGCCCACCAGCGTGCAGGCGCCGAGGAAGCCGAGCCCGCAGACGCCCAAGACGATCTTCCACGACGGCAGGTACCTGCGCCAGCCCGTGCGGACGGGCCTGTCGCCGGCGCGGCGCCGGCCACCGCCGCCACGCCCGCCACCGTAGCCGTCGCCGCCACCGCCGCCGTAACCGCCGTTACCACCCCGGCGGCCGCCTCCATGGCCGCCGCCGACTCGGGCGAACGGTCCCGATGCGCTCTTGTCGGCCAGCCAGTTGCGACCGGCTGCCGCCGCTCGCCCGGCGCGGCCGGGCATCCCGGTCCTGCCGGGCATGCCGGAGCGGGCGCGGTGCGCCGCGCCCGATCTGCCGGGCCTGCGTAGGGGGGGCGTGCCCGGCCGTTCTGGTCCGATTTCTGGCCCGTAGTGGCTGGAGTTACTCACGCGACCTCGTTCAGCTGGGGTAACGGATGGGGTCCGCTGTCCGACAGTACTGCGCAGGCGAGTGAGCGGGACCGCCCTGCAGTGTCTTTTACGTCAGGGGAGCCTTCTCAGACGTCGGCCCCGCGGCTGCGGGGCTCGCCGTGACCGAGGATGTACGACACCGTCAAGTGGTTCCACGAACAACTTTGACATACTTCAACCACGTACACCCGGAATTCACCGTATTCCCGGGCCATCTCGGCCAACTCGGCAGCCCCGGCCGCACGTCCGGCGACCCGGCCGAGCTCGTCGCCGTAGACGTACGTGACATGGGTCAGCCGGGTCCGGCGGCAGACCGGGCAGCACTTGTCGGTCGGCTCGCCGTGGTACTTGGCCGCGCGCAACAGGTAGGGCTGGGCGTCGCAGGCGTCGGCGAGGGGCAGCCGTCCCGACGACAGCGACGCCAGCGTGGCGCGGCGGGCCAGGTGGTAGTCGATGACCGAACGCCGCGTCCGCATGTCACCCGGCATGTCACCCAGACTACGCCTCCCGGACCGAGACGAAGATCAACTACGCGCGTGCGCGCCGGGCGGCGCCGGCGGCCGCGCTCGGCCGGTTTGCCCGGGAAGGATCGAGAACGTATCTTGACGATGTATCGAGTCGATACATTGATGAGATACGTTAGAGCGATACATTCGAGCGATACATCGTCTCGATGGCTCAGGGACTTCGGCGGCCGCGGCGGGGGTGGCTCATGAGCGGTAGGAAAGGGGCCGGCGAGCTCGAGCTCGCCGTGCTCGGGCTGCTGCACGAGTCGCCCATGCACGGGTACGAGCTGCGCAAGCGGCTCAACAGCGTGCTGGGCATGTTCCGCGCCTTTTCCTACGGTTCTCTCTACCCCTGCCTCAAGCAGCTCCTCACCCAGGGGCTGATCACCGAGGATCGACCCAAGGAGCCTGCCAACGCCCCGCTCCCGCTGCAGAGCCGGCGATCCAAGATCGTCTACCGGCTCACCGCGGAGGGCAAGGAGCGGCTCCAGGACCTGCTCACCGAGGCGGGTCCCGCGTCGTGGGAGGACGAGGGCTTCGGCATCCACTTCGCCTTCTTCGCCCACACGCGCGCGGACGTACGGCTCCGCATCCTCGAGGGCCGGCGCAGCCGGCTCGAGGAGCGCCTCGAGAGCGTACGGGCCGCGCTGGCCCGCACCCGCGAGCGCGTCGACAGCTACACCCTCGAGCTGCAGAACCACGGGCTCGAGTCGGTCGAGCGCGAGGTCCGGTGGCTGAACGAGCTGATCGGACGGGAGCGGGCCGAGCAGGCCAACACCGAGGGGGCGGCAGGCCCCGCGGGCGCGGCAGGAGCATCCGGCGCGCCCAGGGCAGCCGAAGGCCGATCAACCAACGAACAAACCGAGGGCGACCGCTGACGCGGCGTTCCCCCCGCTAAGGAGTAAGGAGCAAACCGCATGGGTTCGGTGCGCGTAGCCATCGTCGGTGTGGGCAACTGTGCCGCGTCGCTGGTCCAGGGCGTCGAGTACTACAAGGACGCGGCCCCCGGCACCCGGGTGCCCGGCCTGATGCACGTCCGGTTCGGCGACTACCACGTCGGGGACATCGAGTTCGTCGCCGCGTTCGACGTCGACGCCAAGAAGGTCGGGATGGACCTGTCCGAGGCGATCGGCGCGAGCGAGAACAACACGATCAAGATTTGTGACGTGCCGCCGACGGGGATCACCGTCCAGCGCGGGCACACCCACGACGGCCTTGGCCAGTACTACCGCGAGATCATCAAGGAGTCCGACGAGGAGCCGGTCGACGTCGTCAGGGCGCTGAAGGAGGCCCGCGCCGACGTGCTGGTCTGCTACCTTCCCGTCGGATCGGAAGAGGCCGACCGCTTCTATGCGCAGTGCGCCATCGACGCGGGGGTCGCCTTCGTCAACGCGCTGCCGGTGTTCATCGCCAGCGACCCGGTGTGGGCCAAGAAGTTCGAGGACGCCGGCGTGCCCATCGTCGGCGACGACATCAAGTCCCAGGTCGGCGCCACCATCACGCATCGCGTGCTGGCCAAGCTCTTCGAGGACCGCGGCGTCGAGCTGCTGCGCACGTACCAGCTCAACTTCGGCGGGAACATGGACTTCATGAACATGCTGGAGCGCCAGCGGCTCATGTCCAAGAAGATCTCCAAGACCCAGTCGGTGACGTCGCAGATCCCGCACGAGATGGCCAAGGCCGACGTGCACATCGGCCCGTCCGACCACGTGCCGTGGCTGGACGACAGGAAGTGGGCGTACGTCCGGCTCGAGGGCAAGTCGTTCGGCGACACCCCGCTGAACCTCGAGTACAAGCTCGAGGTCTGGGACTCGCCCAACTCGGCCGGCGTCATCATCGACGCGCTGCGCGCCGCCAAGATCGCCAAGGACCGCG
The DNA here is from genome assembly GCA_036378315.1 of Streptosporangiaceae bacterium. Lineage (GTDB taxonomy): Bacteria > Actinomycetota > Actinomycetes > Streptosporangiales > Streptosporangiaceae > CALAED01. The sequence continues at coordinate 15,074 of DASUWU010000206.1, forward strand.
GCATCGGCGGCCCGATCACGTCGGCGTCCTCATATTTCATGAAATCGCCGCCGGAGCAGTACGCCGACGACCAGGCGCGCGAGGCCGTCGAGAAGTTCATCCGCGGCGAGCTGCCGCGCTGACCAGTCCGTCGCGCTGACCAGTCCGTCGCGCCGGCCGGCCACCGTCGTCCGGCCGGTGCGGCGGACGATCACGTTCCCGCACGCCCCGGTGGCCCCGCCACCGGGGCGTCATCATTTCCCGATTTCCCGGTTTCCCGCAGGTCTTGCGGATCTTCCGGGAGTGGCGCGTGGCTTGTCCGGCAACAGTAGTGATGATGGCGGGCGACGGCGGGCGGGCGATCTCGCCCGGTTTGACCAGTAACAAGGGGAGACGCGCCATTCACCCAAGGTTATGACATCGTCACAACGTTGTCTCGCGATGCGAACAGTTGGGTAACCCATCCTCGTCTTTATCGTTCTGAGCTGGACAAAGGCGGCCAACGGCGGGTGTTCTCACAACCATTGACTGGAATGGGTGCGTCACGCCACGACTCACCCGTGGTTCCACGCGCATCGGCCCAGGGCCGAATGGAGGGCGCATGACACGCAACAAGAGAGGGCTGACGCTGGCCGCCGGCATCGGCGTGCTGGCCATTGGCCTCACCGCCTGTGGCGGCGGTGGAGGTTCCAGCGGGACGTCTGGGAACAGCGGAAAGCCGCAGACCGGCGGCACGCTGAAGATCGTTGGCGCCGGCGACGTCGACCACCTCGACACCGCCTCGGGCTACACGACCGTGGCCGACTCCCTGGAACGCGCCTGGGCCCGCAGGCTCTTCAGCTACAAGGCGTCCAACAACCAGGCCGAGGGCAGCCAGGTCGTGCCGGACATCGCCGCCGAGATGCCGACCGCCGCGAACGGCGGCCTCAGCGCCGACGGCAAGACCTACACGATCAAGATGCGCCAGGGCGTGCAGTGGAACACCCAGCCGGTCCGCGAGGTCACGGCCGAGGACGTGGTCCGCGGCATCAAGCGGCTGTGCAACCCGAACCCGAACGGCACCTCGGGTGGCATCGGCTACTACACGTCGACCATCGTGGGCATGAAGGCGTACTGCGACGGCTATGCCAAGGTGAAGAAGGACGACGCCAAGGCGATGGCCGACTACCAGAACGGCCATGACGTCGCCGGGATGAAGGCGGTCGACGACCACACGGTGCAGTTCAAGCTGACCCAGCCGGCCACCGACTTCCCCAACATGCTGGCGATGGGCTTCGCCACTCCGGCGCCCAAGGAGTACGACGCGTACGTGCCCGACAGCGCCGAGCTGCGGCAGCACACGATCTCCAACGGCCCGTACCAGATCACGAAGTACGTGGCCAGCAAGGAGATCGACCTGTCACGCAACCCGGCGTGGAAGGCCGAGACCGACCCGCTGCGCAAGGCGTACGTCGACGGGATCCAGGTCATCGAGGGCCAGGCGTCGCCGGACGCCGCCGAGCAGCAGGTCGAGGCGGGCACCGCGGACCTGCTGTGGGACCACGCCGTGCCGACGACCACCATCGCCACGATGAAGCGGTCCAAGGACAGCCGGCTGTCCATCTTCCCGGGCTCGAACACCAACCCCTTCCTGAAGTTCAACTTCCAGAGCCCGAACAACAACAAGGCGATGCAGAACCTGCACATCAGGCAGGCGATCGAGTACGCCATCAACAAGGACGCGCTGGCGAAGATCTACGGCGGCCGTGAGATCAACAAGCCGCTGTCGACGGTGCTGCCCCCCGGCAGCGTCGGCTACCAGGCCTACGACCTGTACCCGACGCCCAACTACCAGGGCGACGTCAACAAGTGCAAGTCGCTGCTCGCGCAGGGCCTCAAGGAGATCGGCAAGTCCAGCCTGTCGCCGCTGATCTTCGTGTACCGCAACTCCAGCAACCACCCGAAGGTGACGGAGTCGGTCGCGGACAACCTGAAGGCGTGCGGCATCCCGACGAAGCTGCAGGCGACCACGCCGGACAACTTCTACGGCAAGTTCCTGCAGGCCGTGGCGCCCTCCAAGGAGGGCAAGTGGGACATCGCCGGACCCGGCTGGGTCGGTGACTGGCCGGGCAACAACGCCCGCACCTACTTCCAGCCGCTGTTCGATGGCCGGAACTGCGGTGAGGGGTCGACCAACTACGGCTGCTACAACAGCGCGGCCACCAACAAGCTGATCGACCAGGCGCTCTCGGCGAAGACCCAGCAGGAAGCCGCGACCGCGTGGGCGGCGGCGGACAAGCAGGTCATGCAGGACGCGGCGTTCGTGCCCTTCATGGTGCAGCTGACCCCGCTCACCCACTCGAGCCGGGTGCACAACGCCCTGTTCCTGGAGACGGCGCAGCTGTACGACTACACCAACCTGTGGCTGAGCAAGTAGCCCCCACTGATTGGTGAGCCACGTGGGCGGGCAGACCGAAGCTGGTGTGCCCGCCCACTCTGGTGTATGAACGGGCCAGGTCGCGCCGTCTTCAGCAACGTCGTACACCACCTAATGTGAAAAGGCATTTTGTTACGGTCCCTTAAGGGGAGAGCATGAGCCTTCTCGAGGTCACCGACCTACAGGTCTCGTTCAACACCTCGGACGGCGTGGTGCAGGCGGTCCGCGGAATCACCTTCGGCGTCGACGCCGGCCGCACACTCGGCATCGTGGGTGAGTCGGGTTCCGGCAAGAGCGTCTCGACCCAGACGCTGCTCGGCCTGACCCCTGGCGCGCGGGTCAAAGGCACCGCGCTTTTCGAAGGTCAGGACCTGCTCAAGATGAACGCCGATCAGCTCAGCCGGGTCCGCGGCGCGCAGATCGGCATGATCTTTCAGGATCCGCTGTCCAGCCTGCATCCCCTCTACCGGGTCGGCTGGCAGATCATGGAGATGATCCGCGCGCACGAGTCCAGCACGAGCAAGGCCGAGGCGCACAAGCGCGCGGTGGAGCTGCTCGGCATCGTCGGCATCCCGCAGCCCGACCGGCGCGTCGATGACTATCCGCACCAGTTCTCGGGAGGCATGCGGCAGCGCGCGATGATCGCCATGGCGCTGGCGCTGAACCCCAAGCTGATCATCGCCGACGAGCCGACGACCGCGCTCGACGCCACCGTGCAGGCGCAGATCCTCGACCTGCTGATGCGGCTGCAGCGGGAGTTCGACACCGCGCTCATCATGATCACACATGACCTCGGGGTGATCGCGGACATCGCCGACGACGTGCTCGTGATGTACGCCGGCAAGCCGGTCGAGCAGACCGACCGGCGGTCGCTGTACTACCGGCCGCACCACCCCTATACCAAGGGCCTGCTGGAGTCCATCCCCGGCTCCACCGGGGCGAAGGGGCGGCTCCGGCCGATCCCCGGGCAGCCGCCGAGCCTCATCAACGTGCCGTCCGGCTGCTCCTTCCACCCTCGGTGCGCATATGTCATGGACCGCTGCGTCACCGACGAGCCGCCGCTGCGGCCGGTGGGAACCGACGCCGAGATCGGGGTGGGACACGACTCGGCCTGCTGGCTCCCCCAGCCGGCGGTGGGGCTCGGGCCCGAGGCGGAGCGGCTGCGCGCCGACGCGGTCGGGGAGGGCCGGGTCGGCGTGGCGCGCACGCTCGCCGCCCAGATCACCGGCGACGCGAAGGGAACGGTCGCGCAATGAGCGAGTCGCGGGCGCGCGCCGGGAGCTGGAGTGAGGAGCGCGCGGAGCGAGGAACGAGCGAGCACGCGACGAACGAAGCTCGCGGCACCAGGCGCGCCAAGACCATGCAGGAGGCGCAGTGAGCGAGTCACCTGTGGGGAGCGACGTACTCGTCAGCGTGCAGGACGTGTACAAGCACTTCCCCATCAAGCAGGGCATCATCTTCCAGAAAGAGGTCGCCCGCGTACACGCGGTCGACGGCGTCAGCCTCGAGGTCAAGCAGGGTGAGACGCTCGGGATCGTGGGCGAGACCGGGTGCGGCAAGTCCACCCTCGCCCGCTGCGTCACCGGCCTCCATCCGGTGACCGGGGGCCGCATCTTCTTCGAGGGCACCGACATCACCAAGCTGCGCGGCCGCCGGATGAAGGCGTTCCGGCGCGACGTACAGATGATCTTCCAGGACCCGTACGGCTCCCTGAACCCGCGCCGCCGGGTCGGCTCGATCATCGCCGACCCGTTCGTCATCCACGGGATCGCGAGCGGCTCCGACCGCAAGCGACGGGTGCAGGAGCTGATGGAGCTCGTCGGCCTCAACCCCGAGCACTACAACCGCTTCCCCGCGGACTTCTCCGGCGGCCAGCGGCAGCGCATCGGCGTGGCGCGGGCCCTGGCGACGAATCCGAAGTTCCTCGTTCTCGACGAGCCCGTGTCGGCGCTCGACGTCTCGGTGCAGGCGCAGGTGGTCAATCTGCTGATGGATCTCCAGGACGAGCTGGGGCTGACTTAC
>DASUWU010000207.1:0-27136 GCA_036378315.1 Streptosporangiaceae bacterium
GGGCTCGGCTGCCGGATCTCCCTGCCCGGCGATCCGTTCGTCGAGCTGTTCAGCGAGTCGGTGGCCCGCGCCGTCGTCGCCGTCCGGCCCGGCGACGCGGCCCGGCTCAGCGCCCTGTGCGAGAGCGCCGGGGTGCCGGCATACCACCTCGGCGTGGTCGGCGGCGACGCGCTGCACATCGAGGACGTCTTCACCATCCCGCTGGTCGAGCTGCGCCAGGCCCACCAGGTGACCCTCCCCGGCTACGCCGGCTGAGCGCGCGCCAACGCGCGTCAGAAGACCGAGACGTGGACGTGGTCGTAGTGGTTGGCGGTGATGCTGCCGCGGTCCTCCATCGGATCCCAGCCGGGGCTGCGCATGTCGTAGATGCGCTGCCGCCAGATGACGTACTTGATGCCGAGCCGGGAGGCGTTGGCGATCGCCCACGCGGCGACCTCGTCGCCGTGTCGCTGCCGCTCGGGCGTCGGCATGACGCCGCCGGTGCTCTCCATGAAGTCGCAGGCGCGGCCGGAACCGTGGTCCTGCGGGTCGCCGGGACGCACGCAGCCGATCACCGGGAACGGGCCGAAGCGCGCGTCGATCTCGTTGCGGACGTTGAGCATCCGCCCGGTGATGCCGCTCGCGCCGATGACCTGCGAGGAAGGCTTGAACTTCGCCAGCAGCCTGCGCACCCGTGACTTCTGGCCCTGCAGCTTGGCCACCGACGCCTTGAAGTCGGCCACCTTGGCCTGGGCCGCCTTCTGGGCCGCCTGCTGCTGGTCGATCAGGCTCTGGATCTGCTGGACGCGGGCGGCCTTGACCTCGGCCAGATGCTGGGCCAGCGCGGCCCCGTCGATCCCGGCGGTCGGGTCGCCGGCGGCGAGGATGGCCACCTCGGGATCGACGCCGCTGTTCATGTAGCGGGAGGCGGCGATCTGCGCCACCAGCGTGCGCGCGCCGGCAAGCTCGGCCTTCAGCCGGTCGGCCTTGGCGAAGGCGCGCTTGAGGCCGAACTGGGCGTCGCGCAGCTTGGCGAGCTCGCCGCCGTACTGGTGCTCCAGCTTGCTGATCTGCGCCGTGAGCTTGTCGTAGGAATCCGAACCGCCGGGGCTCAGCGGGGTTCCGGTGGGCGCGGGGCTGGCGCCCGCGCTGGTCTGCGCCAGCAGCACCGCGGCCGCGACGGAGCCGACGACGGAGCAGAATCGGCGGCGCGCGGTCGTGCTCGGGGTCCGCACACGCTCTCCTCTCTCGGGCCCGGATCCGCCTAAGAGAATAAACCGCTCTGCCCCGCTCTGCCGCAGATCTCACACAGACACCGCGCGTCACCTGCGGAATCCAGGAGCTCCGTGCCGCGTGGGGCTCTGTGTATCACGCATCCCGGCCCGGCCCGGCATCCCTGCTCGGAGTGTCACCGGTCATCGTGTCCCCGGTCATCGCGGCCGGGTACGGTCGAGGGCGATGGCCCGTACCGAGATCACCCGAGACCTCGTCGACGCGCAGCTCCGCGCCGCCGGCCGTGGCCCGTACACCGGTCCCGACTCCCCTGAGGGGTTGCGCCGCGGCTGCCTGGACGCGGTCATCGCCGCCCGCGACTCCGGCGTCGAGCCGGCCAGAGCCGTGGTGCGCGGCGCGGTGCGCCACCTGCTGGACCGGCTGGTCGCCCGCGCGCCGGGAAAGTCGGTCGAGGTGCGGATCCCGCCGTTCGCCGCTGTGCAGTGTGTGGACGGCCCCCGGCACACGAGGGGCACGCCGCCGAACCTCGTCGAGATGGACGCCGCCACCTGGATAGACCTGGCGACCGGCCGCCTGGCCTGGGCCGACGCGGTCGCCACCGGGCGGGTGCGGGCCAGCGGCACCCGGGCCGACCTGACCGGTCTGCTGCCCCTGGTGTGATCGCGCGGGGTGCTCAGGGCGTCCGCCGGGTGCCCATCGGGTGGATGAAGGGGAACCTGTCCTGGACGCACCGCTCCCTGGCGTCCGCGTTCGGGTACTTCGCGGTGTCCGCGCACTCGCGCGCCTGGGCCAGGAACCACGTCACACCGGCCCCGCCGGCGAGCAGCGTCAACACGGAGATCGTGATGCCGGTCACCGCGAACCCCCTGCCGTTCCTGCGCGCGAAGGCGACGCAGCCCACCACGATCCCGGCGAGCGCCACGACCAACCCCATCCCGCACAGCAGGAGCGTCGGGACGGCGAGGATGCCGAGCATGAGCGCGGTCACCCCGATCCCGCGTCGTGGCCGTGACCTGGTGGGGTACGGCTTGTAGCCGGACAGCGTCATGCGGAACCTCCGAAACCTCCCCTGTGCTGCCCTCAAGGGTTCCCGTGCCTGGCTCAGCGGCGCCGCCCCGCCAGGCAAAGGTCGGTTAAGACCTGCACCGATCCACTTCGTGCCGGCGCCTAAACTGAGGCATGTGGCCCAGGGACACGGACGGCTGAGCGACGACGCCCTCGACTTCGACCCCCGCCTCGACGACGACGGCGAGCGGGCGCCGCGGGACGCCTGCGGTGTGTTCGGCGTGTGGGTCCCGCCGGAGGCGGCGGAGACGATGGAGGTGAGCAAGCTCGCCTACTACGGCCTGTACGCCCTGCAGCACCGGGGCCAGGAGTCGGCGGGCATCGCGGTCAGCGACGGCGCCCGGATCGTCGTCTTCAAGGACATGGGCCTGGTCGCCCAGGTCTTCGACGAGTCGGTGCTCAACACGCTGCGCGGGCACATCGCGGTCGGGCACTGCCGTTACTCCACCACAGGCTCCCCCACCTGGGAGAACGCTCAGCCCACGTTCCAGTCCACCGAACACGGCGGGCTCGCGCTCGGCCACAACGGCAACCTGATCAACACGCCGGAGCTGGCGAAGCGGCTGCCGCCCGGGCAGCTGGCCGGCAGCAGCGACACCGAGGTGCTCACGGCGCTGCTGGCGGCACGGCCGGGGCCCGACCTCGAGGCGGCCGCCGCCGATGTGCTGCCCGACGTCTACGGCGCGTTCTCGCTCGTCTTCATGACCGAGCACACGCTGTACGCGGCCCGCGACCCTGAGGGCGTACGGCCGCTGGTGCTCGGCCGCCTGGAGAACGGGTGGGCGATCGCCTCCGAGACGGCCGCGCTCGACATCATCGGCGCCACCTTCGTCCGCGAGGTCGAGCCCGGAGAGCTGATCGCGGTCGACGAGGACGGCGTCCGGTCGCGGCGGTTCGCCCCCGCGCATCCCAAGGGCTGCCTGTTCGAGTACGTCTACCTCGCCCGCCCGGACACGACGATCTCCGGCCGCAGCGTGCAGGCCACCCGGGTCGAGGTGGGCCGGCGGCTGGCGATGGAGCATCCGGTGGACGCCGACCTGGTCATCCCGACGCCGGAGTCCGGCACGCCCGCGGCGATCGGCTACGCCGAGGCCTCCGGCATCCCCTACGGTCAAGGGCTCGTGAAGAACTCCTACGTCGGCCGCACGTTCATCCAGCCGTCGCAGACCATCAGGCAGCTCGGCATCCGGCTCAAGCTGAACCCGCTACGCGAGAACATCGAGGGCCGGCGGCTCGTCGTGGTGGACGACTCGATCGTGCGCGGCAACACCCAGCGGGCGATCGTCCGGATGCTCCGCGAGGCGGGCGCGGCCGAGGTGCACGTGCGGATCTCGAGCCCGCCGGTGACGTGGCCGTGCTTCTACGGCATCGACTTCCCCACCCGGGCCGAGCTGATCGCCGGCAACCTGTCGGTCGAGGAGATCCGCGCCTCGCTGGGCGCCGACACGCTGGGCTACATCTCGCTCGACGCGCTGATCGCGGCGAGCCGCCAGGACAAGGGCCGGCTGTGCCGCGCCTGTTTCGACGGCGAGTACCCCATCCCGGTCGACGAGTCCGCGCGCGGCAAGCACCTCCTCGAGTCAACCCTCAAGACCCCATGAGCACGTACGAGGCAGCCGGGGTGGACATCGCCGCCGGCGAACGCGCCGTCGAGCTGATGCGGGCGTCGCTGGCGCGGGCCGCCCGGCCCGAGGTCGTCGACGAGGCGAGCGGGTTCGCCGGGCTGTTCGACGCCTCGGCGCTGAAGGGTTACCGCCGGCCGCTGCTGGCGACCTCGACGGACGGGGTGGGCACCAAGGTGCTGCTCGCGCAGCGTTTTGACCGCCACGACACGATCGGGATCGACCTGGTCGCGATGGTGGCCGACGACCTGGTGGTATGCGGTGCCGAGCCGCTGTTCATGACCGACTACATCGCCTGCGGCAAGGTCGTCCCCGAGCGGATCGCCGCGATCGTCGCCGGCATCGCCGAGGGCTGCCGCCAGGCGGGGTGCGCGCTCGTCGGCGGCGAGACGGCCGAGCATCCGGGCATGGCGGCCCCCGACGAGTACGACCTGGCGGGCGCGGCGACCGGCGTGGTCGAGGCCGACGAGGTGCTCGGGCCGCACCGGGTGCGGCCCGGCGACGCCGTGCTCGGGCTGGCCTCCTCCGGCGTGCACGCCAACGGCTTCTCGCTGGTGCGGCACGTGCTGCGTGAGGCGGGGCTTTCGCCGGCCGACACGCCGCCCGAGCTGACCCGGCCGCTCGGCGACGAGCTGCTCACCCCGACGCGGATCTACGCCGGGGACTGCCTCGCGCTCGCCGTCACGGGAGCGGTGCGCGCGTTCGCGCACATCACGGGCGGCGGGCTCGCCGCCAACCTGGCTCGCTCGTTGCCGGCGACCATGGACGCGGCGCTCCGCCGTTCCGCCTGGCCGGTGCCGCCGATCTTCTCGGTGTTGCGGTCGTACGGCCGGATCCCGGCGGAGGAGATGGACAGGACCTTCAACATGGGGATCGGCATGGCCGCGATCGTGGCGCCCGACGCGGCCGACGCCGCCGTACGGACGCTCGCCGACCGCGGGCAGCAGGGCTGGATCATCGGTGAGATCACTGCCGGCACCGGCACCGTGCGGCTGGATGCCTGACCGCGCCGGGACGCGCCGAGGCCGGACACACGACAAGCAGGAGCGCCGACCGGTGTCCGATCGGCGCCCCGAAATGGTCTGCCCGGCGGGCTACCCGGCCGGCTTGCCGTCCTTGCCTTCGCCGTAGTCGTCCGCGTAGTCGGCGTATTTGTCGGCGAGTTCGTCGTAGTCGGAGTCGTCATAGGCGTCGTTGTCAGCGGACTCCGCGACTCCCAGCTCCTCCTTCAGGCGGTCGAGATCCGTCCCGCCGCTGTTGTACTTCAGACGGCGGGCAACCTTCACCTGCTTGGCCTTGGCTCGGCCGCGCCCCATTGGCTCGACCCCCTCGATGGTCAGGACCCTCATGGCCCCATCAACGCTCGCGTACGCCTACCAGTTGACGCTCATGGACCTGCGTCAACCCCGGATACAACCGTACCCGTTTTACGCCCGGCTCGGTACGCCGTATAGGCGGTGGCGGTGCGCCTGGGACCTCCAGACCAAGTGTAGATGGTGTTCCCATGGCGGTTGACCTGCACCACGACGGATCATGGCCTGGACCTGCTCCGATCCGGACGGCATCGATAGGTCGGCCGCCATTGTGAGATCGAGATCACTATTACGGTAGCCAGATGCCGCGCAGCCGTCCGACTTCGGACATGCGCCGTTCGGCCAGCCGGTCGGCGGCAACGGCGGGCGGCACGCCCTCCTCGGTGGCGAGCGCGAAGATGCGCTGGATCGTGTCGTAAATCTTCGTTGCCCGCGTTTTGGCCCGCTCGAAATCAAATCCGCCGATCTCATCGGCCACCTGGATGACGCCGCCGGAGTTCACCACGTAGTCGGGCGCGTACAGAACGCCGCGCTCGGCCAGTTGCTTTTCGATGCCGGGGTGCGCGAGCTGGTTGTTGGCGCCGCCGCACACGATCTTCGCGCCGAGCGCCGCCGCCGTGTCGTCGTCCAGCGACCCGCCGAGCGCGCACGGCGCGTACACGTCGATGCCGGAGCGGACCAGTGCGGCGTTGTCGGCGACGACCTCGACCTCGGGGTGCGCGGCACGGACCCGCTCGATCGCGCGCTCGTCGACGTCGCAGATGACCACCTCGGCGCCGTCGTCGCGCAGGTGGTCGACGAGCCGGCGGCCGACCTTGCCGACGCCCTCGACGCCGACGCGCCGGCCGCGCGCCGACGGCGTGCCCCACACGTGCTCGGCGGCCGCCCTGATGCCCTGGAAGACCCCGTACGCGGTGAGCACGGACGAGTCGCCCGCCCCGCCGTTCGCGACCGTACGCCCGGTGACGAAGGCGCACTCGCGGGCGATCACGTCCATGTCCTCGCTGTAGGTGCCGACGTCGCAGGCCGTGTAGTAGCGGCCGCCCAGCGACTGGACGAACCGGCCGTACGCTCGCAGCAGCGCCTCGGACTTGTCGGTGGCGGGGTCGCCGATGATCACGGCCTTGCCGCCGCCGTGGTCGAGCCCGGCCATCGCGTTCTTGTACGCCATGGCGCGCGCCAGGTTGAGGACGTCGGCGAGCGCCTCGTCCTCGCCGGAGTAGGGGTAGAAGCGGGTGCCGCCGAGGGACGGGCCCAAGGCGGTGGAATGGATCGCGATGATCGCGCGCAGCCCGGTGGCCGCGTCGTGGCAGAACACGACCTGCTCGGCGGGTGACGTGCCCTTGTGGGGTGTCCCGAAGACGTTCGACATGTGGTTCCCGGCGCGGGCCGGCCGGATCGCGGCTGCTCCGGCGCCGTTCCCCCCTTTCCGTGTCAGCTGTCCGTGGAGGGCGGAGAACGGGTCCGTCGCCACCCTCCCCCAGGGCAAGCCTAGATCGGAACGGCGGGCCGGCCGCGCATGGGCGGACCGGGTTTCGGGCGCGACGGGCCGCGCGGTATAGGCGCCGGTAACCCCGAACTAAAACAAACTTCCCGAATTTGCGCGCGATGCGACCATACGTGTCGCTAGAATCACGCAGCGTGACGCAGTCAATCATGAAGGCGCATCTCAGGCCAGAGGACATGCAACTCCGGCCTGGGGGCTTGCACGTTGCGCTTAGTGGTGGCAAGGTTACACCTTGTGATGTCATAGTGGCTCTTTCGGGCCATAGGGGACATCAGAGACCGCGTGAGGATCAATCGCAGGATCGCTGTCATCGGTCCAACGGAGGAGAGGCCGCACACATGTCAGCACGAACGCCAGAGGCCGAGCCCCTGCTGACGCCGGCGGAGGTGGCGACGATGTTCCGCGTCGACCCGAAGACCGTCACCCGGTGGGCGAAGGCGGGCAAGTTGACGTCCATCCGGACGCTCGGAGGGCACCGTCGCTACCGCGAGGCCGAGGTCCGCGCGCTGCTCGCGGGGATCCCGCAGCAGCGGGCAGAGTAGCCGGAGCGGTTCAACCGCTCTTAGTAGGGGGGAAAATGCTCGGAAGCCTCGTCCATGGACGATTCCGGACGGACACGGACATGGACGGGGCACCGATCGGGGGCGTGCCCAGCGCATGGCCCCGGGGCGCTCCTCAGCCGTTCGCCGCCGCCAGCCATTCGCACAGCGCGGCCACCTGGTCGTCGTACCGCGCGGCCACGTCAAGCAGGACCTTCTGCTGATCGATCAGCAGCCGTTCGAGCCGTTCGCGCGGCAGGTCGCGACGCTCGAGCCAGTCGAGGCACGCCGTCTCCACCGAGGCCAGCCAGGAACGCAGCGTGAGCCGCAGCACAGGACCGGGCTCCGTGACACCCATCGCATGCAGGATGCGGTGCAGGAGGAGCTGCCGGATCCCGTCCACGACCTCGCCGATCTCGCCCGACCGCGTGGCCGGGCCGCCGCGCAGCAGCGCGACATACCCGGCGGCGTGATCTTCGACGAAGTCGAAATAGCGATGCAACGACAGCGCCAGCCGCTCGATCGGCCGGCCGTCCGTCGGCGGCTCGAGCAGCGTGCCGAGCCGGCTCGCCGCGCTCTTGAGGGCGGCGAGATAGAGCTCCTGCTTGCCGCCGAAATAGTGATAGACCAGCGCTCTGGATGCCCCGCCGGCCGCGGCGACATCATCGATGGACACGTCCTCGGGGGGTCGGCTGCTGAACAGCTGCAGGGCGGCCTCGATCAGCTCGTCGCGCCGCTCGTCGACGCTGAGCCGGCGCCTGCTGCGCTGCGTCCGGCGCGGCGGCCGCACGACTGTCCGATCGCCCACGCTGGCAGCGTAGCCCAGAGACCCGTGGACAAGTCGTTTTCATGATCTTTTAGCCTTGGCGGTCAGCACCAAATCTACGTATGTCCGGCCGTTATCGGCCTGCGCACGGCACTTTGCGGTGAGTGCGGGGCATCATGGCATCTCCTCCACCCGTGGGAGAGCCATGTCAGGTGACCAAGAGATGCCGCCGCGTCCTCGGGCCGCCATCGACCCGCGGCGTGCCACGAGACTCGTGGGAGCCAAGCCCACGATCCGCAACGTGGCCGAGCGCGCCGGCGTGTCGAAGTCGCTGGTGTCCCTCGTCATGCGCGGGTCGCCGCATGTCAGCGAGCGCCGCCGGCAGGCCGTGCTCAAGGCCGCCAGGGAGCTCGGCTACCGGCCGAACGCGGTTGCCCGCAGCCTGGTCGAGGGCCGCACCCGGCTCATCGGCGCGCTCGTCGCCGACCTGCACAACCCGTTCTTCGCCGAGTTCCTCGACGGGCTCCAGGAAAGCCTGCACGGTGCCAACCTGCGCATGATCGTCGGCAGCGGCCGCTGGGACCCCCTGTTCGAGGCCGAGGCCGTCGACGCCTTCCTCGAGATGAGGGTGGACGGGCTCGTCCTGCTCAGCGTCGTCCCCGACTCCCTCGACGAGGCGGCGGCCAGCGTCCCCGTCGTGGTCGTCGGCGAGCGCGACGTCAGCGGCGTCGACATCGTGGTCGACGACGACGAGCTCGGCGCGCGGCTCGCGGTGGATCATCTGGTGGGGCTCGGGCACCAGCGCATCGCGCACATCGAGGGCGCGCGCTCCACGACCGCCAGCTACCGGCGCGCCGGCTACGAGCAGGCCATGACCCATCACGGTCTCGTCGCCCAGATCGTCGTCGAGCCCGGCGACTTCACCGAGGAAGGGGGCTACCGGGCCACCCTGTCGCTGCTGGCCCGGCGGCCCAGGCCCACCGCGATCTTCGCGCCGAACGACCTCGTCGCGATCGGCGCGCTGTCCGCCGCCGACGAACTCGGGCTCCGGGTGCCCACCGACCTGTCCATCGTCGGCTACGACAACACCCATCTCGCCGCGATCAGGCATATCTCGCTGACCACGGTGGACCAGCCGCGACGCGACATGGGCCGGGTGGCCGCCGAGCTGCTGTGCGCGCGCATCGACGACATGGAACGCGACGCGACGCAGTCCCTGGTCGTTCCGCATCTGGTGACCAGGGCCACCACGGGCCCTGTCCCGCCGGAGTGAGCCCGCGCGAGGCCCGGGTCGAGGCGAGGTCGATCGTCGTCCCCGGCCGCGTATGCGTTCCCCTCCCGGCCGGTCAAGCCCGTGCCGACCGCGTCACGCGGCGGGGCCGATCGCGGCTTAATGGGTGCCGTCGGTCGCGCGGACCAACCGGCTCGGCCGGCCGGGAAGCGAAGGGAGCTACCGTGCGTGATCCGGAGCTGGTGTCATGCGCCCAGCGGGCGGCACATGAGTTGGAGCGCGCGTGGACGCAGTGGCGCTACACGCGCGGGTTGGCCGAGCAGGTGTCGGAGTCGGTCGCCAGCTACGTGGCCCATTCGATCGATCACCCGTGGGGCAAGCCGCGCGTGGTGCTCGGCCTCGACGCCGAAGAGGCCCGGGCGCTCGCCGCCCTGCTCAGCAAGGAGCAGGAGGCGGCGGCCCGGTAGCCGGGTCAAAGAGAGAAGCCCTTGGCGTCGCGGCGGCGCAGGTTCCACGCGGCGAGCACTCCGCCGATCAGCCCGAACAGGTGGCCTTGCCAGGAGATCTGCGGGTTGTTCGGGACGACGCTGGCCGCGATGGCCGTGCCGTACAGCACGCCCACCACGACGGCGATCAGGATGTCGACCAGCCGCCGCTCGAACACGCCCCGCCCGGCCAGGTAGCCGAAATACCCGAAGATCAGGATGCTGGCGCCGACGGTGACGCCGTTCGCCGGGCCGAGGAACCAGACCCCGAGCCCACCGATCACCATGACGATCAGGTTCATGACGAGGAACTTGCCGAGCCCGCGCAGCGCCGCCAGGAAGCCGAGGATGGCGAACGGCACCGTGTTCGAGATCAGGTGATCGAAGCTGGCGTGCAGGAACGGCGCGGTGAACACGTGCGGCAGGTCGGTGACGTCGTGCGCGCGGATGCCCCACGTCAGGATGTGGTTGTCGGTCACGTACGCGATGACCTCGAGCACCCACATCACGGCCAGCGCGAAGCCCACCACGACCACCGCGGACGCCGCCCGTGTCGCGTGCGTCGCCAGACCCTCGCGCCGCGTCGCCCGGGGAACCGGGAAGTCGCCGCTCATGCCTGCCACCGTATGTCCTCTCGCCGCGCGTTGTCCTTCCCCGTGCAACGAAATACGAACGCCGAAAGTCTCGAATTGTTCGCCGGAACTCCGGTGAAAAGTCTCCGCGCGCGGACGGGTGAAGGTCAGTGGACGGCGGCCTGGCGGGCGTGGCGGAGGTGGCGGCGCTCCTCGGGGGTGGTGCCGCCCCAGACGCCGTCCGGCTCCCCCGCGCGCAGCGCCCATGACAGGCAGTCCGCCCGTACGCTGCAACCCGCGCAGATCGCCTTGGCCCTGGCCACGTCGAGCAGCGCCGACCCGGCGAAGCTCACGGGATAGAACAGCTCGGGGTCGTGCCCGCGGCAGGCCGCGTGCAGGGTCCAGTGATCCTGGTCGTCGTCGCCGTGTCGGGCGTCGTACATGTCGTCGTCTCCTCGAAGTCGAACAGGGCGGCCAGGGCGGCCAGGTGATCGGTCGGGCGCGCCCGCACCCGGTCGAGCACGAGGCGGTCGACCACCCGGCGGATCGCCGCCGATACCGCGCCGAGTTCGTCGTCGCCGAGCGTGGGCGAGCGGCGGGCCAGCCGGGCCAGTTCGCCGCTGATGAACGCCTCGCAGCGCCGTTGCAGCGCGTTGACGGCGGGGAGGTCCGGCGTGGTGGGCGGGGCCGCGCAGATGGGGGTGGCCACGAGAGCCTCCGGGCAGCTGAAGCTGAAGTTTTCTTCAGGTCTCCAACCGTAGTACTACAACTCGTAGTACTACAACCAGTCGAGCGAAATTCCTCAGCAGGACTGGCGCCACGCGTCCAGTTCGAGCCGTTTGCGTACGGAGCTGAAGCGGAGCGGCCGGGTCACCGGGCAGAACTTGGCGGGAGAAAGCCGATATTCGACGTGGAGTACGGCCTTGCCGTGCCGGATGAACGCCATCAGCGGGCGGCACTCCCCGAACTCTACGCACTGCTCGTTGATCGCGAAGTCGAAATCCTTCTCGAGCGCCGGAATCTGGGGGAGGTCGTTCTTCAGCGCCACCGACATCCCTCGCTGGTGCGCCAGCGCGGCCATGAGCCGGTTGTACGCCAGCTGCTGCGCCGCGCTGATCCGGAACCCCGTGGTGTTCGCGTAGCCGTCGACGTTGTCCGGCTCGACCGCGTCGAACCCCTTGGCCCGGCACATGTCGAAGCGGGCGGCCATGATCGGGCGAAGCACGTCGACGCGGCGGATGTCCAGCCAGCGCTCACCCGGCCAGCCATTCGACCGGCCGAGCACGCTCGCCGGGAACCGCCGGTAGTCGGGCCGGAAGTTCTCCGCCGAGCCGACGCTGACGTAGCAGACGGCCCGGCGCCCCAGGGCGTGCAGCCTGCGCACCACGTCGGCGCCGTTCTCGAAGCCGTCGATGTCGTACACCGGAACGGCGACGCGCAGGTCGACGGGGACGGTCAGCTGCCACTGCCACCCGGTGCCGACGGCGGGCGCCCACCTGGGTCGTGCCACCGTGGCGGCCTCCGGCCGCCCTGGCGCCGTCGTCGCCGTCCTCCCCGCCGCCGTACAGCCGGCGAGGGCGGCCGCGACGAGCAGCGCGAGCGCGACGGCGACCAGAAGGGGCGGCGACGGCCGTTCACGCGCGGGGGTCACTCTCCGCAGACAAGGGTCAGCTCCCGGTCGAAGTAGCCGGGCAGACCATTCCACGGGTTCACGCCTTGTCCGTCGGTGACATAGAGGACGCCGGCGCCGCGCTGGTCGGCGAGCCGGACCGCCTGGTCGAGCATCGGCGGCGGCACGTCGTACACGAGGTGGCAGAACCGCCAGGCGGGCAGCGCGGCGGCCCACGCCGGCGGGGCGTCCATGACTTGGTACGCCGACCACGGGCCCTCGAACGTGACCAGCAGGTCGGCGACTGCAGCATATCCCGGATCCGGATACACACCGTGATTGAACACGAGGAAGTCGGTGCCCCTGTCGCGGAGCTGGGCGCCAAGCGCCCGGTAGGCGTCGAGGGTCGCCGCTCCGGCAGGGACCTGGTCGAGGAAGATGTCGGCGACGCCGTACCAGTCCCGGTACCGGCGCGCCGCCGCCCGCATCTCGTCCTCGGAGCGGGCGCCGAAGCCGGCGTCCACGTAGCCCGTGACCGTGCCGCCGGCCGCCTCGATGCCGAACACCGCGGAGACGAACTCGGGCTCGCGGGCGTCACCGGGGCCGTCGTTGACGTTCAGCACGACGCCGAGCAGCCGGGGGTCGGCCAGCGCCGCCCACTCCGCCGGGAACTGCGCGGGGTGGAAGTAGGCAGGCACCAGCATGGAGCTGAGGTTGCCGCCTCCGCCGCCGTGGTACCCGGCGGCGGAGGACAACGACGAGGCGGACAAGGGGGACGTGGACACCATCGGCATGATCGCGGCGGCGGACAGCACGCTTCCGAAGTCGCGCAGCACGGCGCGGCGCGACGTCGCCGCCGTGCCACCGGTGTCCTGGTCACAGGGGTCAATCGGAGGGCCCGACGGCTCTTCTCCGATCACGTCAGGCATGCGGCTTCCTTCCACAGGTCGAGCAGGGAGGTGGTCAGGTCGGTGGCCGGGTGCCAGCCGAGGGCGCGGTTGGCCGCCCCGATGTGCGCCTGCTGCCAGCGCACCTCGAGCGACCGGCCGGAGCCGCCCGAGATGGATTCCAGGACGCGGCGGTCGGTGCCGGACACCCGGACCAGGGTGTGCACCACGTCGCGCAGCGGCGTGGCCCGCCCGCCGGCGACGTTGAGCACGCCGGGCAGCGGGCCCGGCGTGCAGGCGGCCGCGAAGACCGCGTCGGCCACGTCGCGCACGTCGACGAAATCGCGGTAGGCCGCCAGCGAGCCCACCCGGATCTCGTCGCCAGGGCGTTTCAGCTCGGCCACCACACGGCCGGGCAGGGTGGACGCCGGCATGCCCGGGCCGACCGGGTTGAACACGCGGAGCACGACGGCGTCCAGCCACGAGGTACGGACGATCTCCGTGCCCGCCAGCTTGGTGACGCCGTACGGGCCGATCGGGTTGGGCCGGGCGGCCTCGGTGACCGGCGTGCCCACCGGCACGACCCCGTACTCTGCCGCCGACCCGAGGTGGACCAGCCGCACCGCGGCCTGCTTGGTCGCGCCGAGGCCGCGGACCAGGTTGGAGACCGCGATGATGTTGCCCCGCACCATGTCGGCGGCGTCGCCGCGGGTCACCCCGGTGCAGTTGACCACCGCGTCCGGGGCGGTGTCGTCGACGAGCCCGGCCACGTCGGCCGGCGCCGCGGCGACGAGGTCGAAGCACACGTCGGCCGCACCCGGCGTGCGCGACACCGTCACCACCCGCGCCCCTGGCGCTCGTTCGCGCACGTGGCGGCCGATGAAACCGGTGGCGCCGAAGAGCAGTAACTTCATGCTCGCTCCCCGCATGGCCGCGACGCCACCGGTGCGAGCCGCGGCGCGTTCACTGGGGCACGCCCTGCAGCAGCACCGATCGCAGCGCGCCGAACTCCGCGTTGGCCCGGTCGTAGTCGTCCGGCCGCCCGATGTCGAGCCAGTAGCCGCTGAAGGGGTACTCGCGCGGGTGGCGGCCGTCCGCCAGCTCGTCCAGGACCAGCTCGTCGAACCCCAGGGGCAGACCGGGCTCGTACCGGTCGAGCACCGACCTGGACACGCCGTAGACCCCCATGCTGACCCGGTAGTCGATCGTGGGCTTCTCGGAGAACTCGACGATCTGGTTGTCCTGGGTCTTCAGCACGCCGAAGTCGATGCTCACCTGGCGCGGGTAGGTGGCGACGGTCAGCCCCGCCCGGCCCGCCCGATGCACGGCCAGCAGGTCACCGAAGTCGAGATCGGTCAGCACGTCGCCGTTCATGACCAGGAAGTCGGCCGGCAGCCGGTCGCGCAGGGTGAGCAGCGGGCCGATCGTGCCCAGCGGCGAGCTCTCCATCGCGTAGTCGACCTCGAGTCCCCACCGGCTGCCGTCCCCGACGTACGAGCGGATCAGGTGACCGAGGTGCCCGATCGCGATCGTCGCCGACGGGAACCCGTACCGCGCGAGCTGGTGCAGGACGATCTCGAGGATCGAGTACTGGTCGCCGATCGGCACCAGCGGCTTCGGCAGGGTCGTGGTGTAGGGGCGGAGCCGGACGCCCTTGCCGCCCGCAAGGATCACTGCATGCATGACGAACTCCCCAAGGTCAGACGGTGTAGTTGGTGGGCCGGTAGCGGCTCAGGTTGGCGGGGTCGACGAACCACTCGATGGTGATCTTGAGCCCCTCCTGCAGGGTGTGCGCGGGCTGCCAGCCGGTGCGCCGGCGCAGCTTGGTGCTGTCGCAGACCAGCCGCATGACCTCCGACTTCGGCGGCCGGCGCCGCGCCGGGTCGGAGCGGAAGGCGACGTCGCGGCCCATGAGCGCGGCGATCTCCTCGGCCAGCGCGCCCATCGAGATCTCCTTGCCGGTGCCCGCGTTGAGCACCTCGCCCACGACCTCGGACGCGGGCGCGGTGCCGGCCGCGAGGAAGGCGGCCGCCGTGTCCTTGACGAAGGTGAAGTCGCGGGTCGGCTCGAGCGCGCCGACGGTGACCTCGGCCGCGCCCGCCGCGATCTGGCTGACCACCGTCGGGATGAACGCGCGCGCCGACTGCCGCGGCCCGAAGGTGTTGAACGGCCTGAGGGTGACGACGGGGACGCCGAAGCTGTCGTGGTAGCTCTCGGCCAGCTTGTCCGCGCCTGACTTGGACGCCGCGTACGGCGACTGCGCCTGGAGCGGGTGCTCCTCGCTGATCGGCACCGTCCTGGCGGTGCCGTACGTCTCGCTGGTCGATGTGTGCACGAGCCGCGGCGTTTCCAGGCTCCGTACGGCGTCGAGCACGTTCAGCGTGCCGAGCACGTTGGTCTCCACGTACGAGCGCGGCGCGCGGTAGGAGTACGGGATCGCGATGAGGGCGGCGAGGTGGTAGACGACCTCGGCCCCGCCGACCAGGTCGCGCGCGGAGGCCGGGTCGCGGACGTCGCCGAGGACGACCTCCACGCTGTCCAGCACGTCCGGCGGCAGCGCGTCGAGCCAGCCCCGGCTGTCGAACGAGTTGTACTGGGCCATCGCGCGCACGCGGTGGCCGGCTTCCACGAGTGTCTCGACCAGATGGGAGCCGATGAATCCCTCGGCCCCCGTTACCGCTACCAGGCTTGTCATGTCGTTCCCTTCCAGTGAGGTCGATGGGGTCAGTCGATGGGGGTCAGCGGTAGGAGGTCGCCCTGCCGAGCACGACGAGGGCGTAGATCAACAAGATCGCGCAGAGGCCGGCGGCCGCCGCGAACTGCACCGTGAGCTGCACCGTCCCCCGGCCCACGGCCGGGGTCACCGCGGCCTCGGCTGCCAGCACGACGGCGCAGCAGCCGACCACGGCTTTGATGTGGCCGGACGACTGGAGCAGCAGGGCCACGAAGAAGGCGCAGCCCAGGGCGAGTCCGGCCCCGGCGATCCACGGCGTGGCCGCCTTGCCTGCCAGGTCGTGCGGCAGCCCGCCGAGCTTCTCGCCGACCGCGACGACGGCGGCGGCGAGGGCGAGCAGCCCGGCCGCGTACGCGGCGACCGCGACCGCCAGCGCGCCGCGCGCCGACCGGGCGAAGGGCCCCATGCCGGTGCGGGTGGCCAGCAGCCCGTGCACGTGCCGCCGGTAGGAGAACAGCACCCACTCGGCCGGCCCCATGGACAGCGAAAGCGCCAGCACCGCGACCGTGGTCGCCTGGGACGTACTGGCCAGTCCGAGCAGGGTCGCCACGGTGCCGAAGGTCAGCAGGCCGCCGGCGAACAGCCCGAAGAGCGCGTACGGCAGCGCCGCCACGATGTCGCCCCACGGCCGGATGAGCAGCGCGGCGAGCGACCGCGCACCGCGGCGGCCCGGTTCCGGACGTCCTTCGCGGCGCGGTCGCGATCCGGCCGGCCGCCTGCCGGCGCGGGTGCGCACGACCGCGATGGCGATGGTGGCGGCGATGGTGCAACCCCAGGCGATCCAGACAGCCGGGTGCGCGGGGCCGCCGGCGGCGAGCTGGATCAGGCTCGCGACGGCGCCGGGCAGCAGCGCCGCCAGCAGCCACGGCTCGGCGCCCGCGACGAGCGCCGCCGTCGCGGCCAGCAGGTAGACGCACTGGCCCACGGCCAGGCCCGTCCCCCGCGGTCCCGCGTCGAGCAACACCCCGCTGCCGGCGATGATCGGGGCGACGACGAGGACGCCGGCCGCCAGCCCGCGGCGCAGCGCCCTGGCGCCGGCGGCCGGGTTGCCCTGGCCCATCCGGCGGTAGGCGAGGTAGGCGACTCCCTGGCTCATCGACCACGAAAGCAGCAGCGACTCGATGAGCAGGTAGCCGGTGTCCGGCCTCGTCAGCACCGGGATCGCGATCGCGTAGCACAGGCCGGGCAGGCCGAACAGCAGCCCGCGCAGCAGGTGCCGCCACACCTGGGCGCGCCACGGGTTGGGGGGCGGCGGCGTGGGCGGCGGCCGGCGGGCGGTCCGCTCGTACAGGTCCTCGGCGAGCGCGAAGACGTCCGGGTAGCCGTAGCGCGCGGCGGCCTCGTCGTTCAAGCCGTCCGCCTCGAGACCGGCGACGATCTCCAGGGTGTCGACCGCCCCGGCCGTCAGGTCCCCGGTGCGGCCGAGCAGCGACTCGAAACCGCCGGTGTCGCCCGTGCCGCCCGTCATGCCGACCTCGTCGCGGGTGCGTACGCCAGGTCGCCGCCGGCCAGGTCGGCGTAGATCGAGCGGAACGAGCCGACGGCGTGGTCGACGGTGAAGTACTCAAGGGCGCGCTCGCGGGCCGCGTGCCCGAGCCGGTGCCGCGTCACCTCGTCGCGCAGCAGCCGCAGGCAGGCGTGGGCCATCGCCCGCGGGTCGCGGGGCGGGACGACAATGCCGGTGTCGCCCACCGCCTCCGGGACCCCGCCGACATTGGTGGCGACCGTGGCCCGGCCGCACGTCATCGCCTCGATGAGGGTGTAGGGGAAGCCCTCGGAGATGCTGGACAGCACCACGACGGTGCCGGCCACGTAGGCGTCCCTGATGTCGTCCACCCGGCCCTCGAACGAGACCCACTCGTCGAGGCCGAGCTCGGCGACCAGCTCCTGGCACTTCTTGATGTACACCGCGTCGCCCTTGGGCGGCCCGCCGAACAGCCGCAGCCGTACGTCCGGCAGCTCGGCGTGGACGAGCTGGAAGGCCCTGATCAGGGTCTCCAGGTCCTTGATGGGGTCGATCCTGCCCGCCCAGCTGATCGTGGGCGTGGCCGGTTCCGCGCCGGCGGCGTTGAAGTCGGCCGGGTCGATCCCGTTGTAGACGGTCTGGATCCGGTCGGCGCGCGCCCCGCAGCGCACCTCCCAGCGCTGGTTGTAGCGGTTCCCTGGGGTCACGAGGTCGGCCTCCCGGTAGCCCGTGCCGCTCAGCAACCGCAGGAAGCCGAGCATGAACGCCTTGACCGGCCAGGCGTACGGCGAGGACCGCCCGAACCCGAGATAGCGTTCCCGCAGGTAGATCCCGTGTTCGGTGAGGCAGAGCGGCGTCCCGTACGCCCACTTGGCGGCCAGTCCCGGCAGGATCGCCACGCCGTTCGAGACGGCGTGCGTGACGTCGCCGCGCGGCACCCGCGCCGAGAGCGGCCGCAGCGAGTGCTCGAGCAGGTCGACGGCGATCAGCGCGTCGTACACGGTCGGGCGCACGCCGATCCTGGCGTACCTGGCCCGCCGCGCCGACCAGGCGTCCATCAGCCAGCGCACCGGGCCCTCGCCGGCCAGCGCGGCGCGCAGGTTGTAGCGCTCGGCGAGTTCGAAGAAGCCGCCGAGCACGCACGGGAAGACCCGTTCCGCGCCCTTGTCGGACGGCGCGAGGACCAGGTCGATCAGCGCACGGTAGAGCTGCTCGAACTGGCGGGCGGCGCGGCCCGCCGGGCGCCGCCCGCCGGCCGGCGGCCCCCAGAGCGGGACGGATTCGACGGTGACGTGACCGGGCAGCTCCCACACCGGCGTCTCGGCGCCGGTTCCGGTGAGCGCCACGATATGGAAGGAGTGGTCCGGCATGCCGCGGACGAGTTGGTCGCACCAGACACTGACCCCGCCGTAGGCGTGCGGGTAGGTGCCCTCGGTGACCAGAGTGATCTCCATCTGTCGTATTCCCCCTGATCCCTGGGCCGGCGGCGGCGTTGCCGCCGGCCAGGGACGCGCGTGGTGTCGTGTCGAGTCGAGAGCGGTGGAGTGGTGGCTACGACATGGCTCCCGCGGGGAGATCCAACTGGGTGAGGGTGCTCTTGTACGCCGACCGCTCGCCCGCGTACTGGTCGCCGAAGGGCACGCCGAGCAGCTTCCTCAGCAGGCCGAGCAGGCCGGTGGTGTCGACGGTCCCGTCGGGGACGGTGATCGGCACAGCGACGCCGTTCGGCGGCTGGATGGTGACCCGGCCGTCCTGGACGTAGGCGGTGACGTTGCCCCAGGCGGCGTGCCAGGCGTTCTGCCGCTTGATCTCGGCGCCGAGGTCGGACAGGCGCTGGTTGACGATCGGCGCGTTGGTCGCGAAGGCCGCCCGGTAGTCACCAAGGATCTTGTCGAGCATCGGGTAGAGGATGCGGTCCTCGCTGAGGTTCGACTGGTGGGCGTAGTGCGGCCGCGGGTCGTTGGCCAGGATGTGCGACTCGGTGATCCGGGAGTCGACGGGGATGATGTAGTCCTCGTAGCCGGTGGCCGGGTCGAGCGGCTGGATGCAGGTCACCGTGTCGGGGTGGTCCTCACAGATGCCGCTGCCGCCGTTCGCCCTGCTGGTGTAGATCCAGTTGTACTCGTCCACCATTTCCGGCTTTTTGGCGACATTGAAGTAGTTGCTGATCGGATAGCGGGGCACGGTCAGCGCGTTGCCGACCGCACGCTGCACGTTGTCGCGCGAGGCGTCGCTGCCGATATAGCGCACGTTCGTCTCGTTCAGCGCGGGACCGAAGTTGGGGTTGTCGACCAACTGCTGCGGCAGGATCTTCAGGCCGGAGTGCTCGCCGGTGACCAGCTCCGTGGTGTCGGTGCTGAGGCCCTTGCCCGCGGCCCACGTACGGTCCTGCGTGATCTGGGACTCGATGTCGGCCTTGCTGACCCACAGCGTGTTGCCCGAGGCATCGGTCTGGCAGCGCCACGGCACCACCGTGAGGTCCTGCTGGCAGCCGAGGAAGGCGTGCTCGTAGGTGTGGTTGCCCCACCGGAACTTGCTCCTGTCGGCGACCAGCGCCGTGGTCAGCGGGTCGGACCCGTTGTCGGCGATCGCGTCGACGCTGCCCACGCCGTTGAAGTACATGTCGAACGTGAAGTTGTTCTGCGCCTCCCAGTTGACCGCCGTGGTGACGTCGTCGGGGGTCATCCTGATGGGGGTCGTCGTCACGTCCGGCGCGCAGTCCTCGCCCGGGGTGCAGTTGTTGTCCGAGCTCCACCGCTCGTCCGGCAGGAACACGTCGTCGATGTTGAGCGAGAAGTAGCTGCGGTCGTAGCCGAGGTGGACGCCCTTGGTCAGCCAGGTGATGATGCCGTGCCCGAGGATGCGGAACTGCCACTGCTGGGAGTTGAACGCCCACGTCAGCACCAGCTCGCTACGGCCGCCGTCATGGGTGTAGACGCCGCCGGGGTTGCCGGTCTGCCCGCCGGCCGTCGCGGTGATGTACGGGACGTAGCTGGCGGCCTGGGCCGGGTCGTCCGGCAGCGGGGTGGCGAGGTAGCCGTAGCTCTCCCAGACGTTCGGGTCGATGTCCTCGAAGCGCACCGGGCCCTTGAGGTACCGGAACGGTCCGGCGATGCCGGTCGACGTCAGGTTCGCGGTCGTCCCGTCGAGGGTGCCGGCGTAGCCCGGCCAGTTGAGCCCGACCGCCGGGTTCGGGTAGACGAACGAGTCCACCTGCCGGATGCCGAACGAGCGCTCGAAGTCGGCCAGCGCGGTCATCTCGGCCGGGTCGGTGAACGGGTTGGCGTTGGGCAGCACCACGCCCTGGTACTTGGCCCGCGCCGCCCCGTTGACGGTGTCCTGGAGGAAGCCCGTGGTGATCGTGGGCCGGTTGGCGTCGTTGAGATCGACGACCGTGTGCGGCACTCCCTCGGTGGTGAGCTGGTTCTCGATCGCGGTGACGGACGGACCGCCGTCGGAGACGACGAGCACCTTGAGGTCGATGCGGGTGCCCGCGGCGCGTGCGGAGCCGGCCGGCAGTTGCACCGCCAGGAGCGTGAGCGCGGCGACGAAGATGATCCCCGCCGCGCGGCGCGCTTTTCTCATCAAGCCCTCCCGTGGCTGACGTGAGACGAGGGCCGAAATATCTAACCGACCCAAGAACAGACGGCATTACGCTTCTTGCCGTGAGCGGGCGGGGTTCACGACACAATTAGGAAGAATGCGGGATACGTCTGCCGGCGGTAAAGAGGACTAAGGTCCCAACTCGTGACTGGTGGTCCCAACTTGGCCTGTGACCCGGTCCTAGGACCCCATCGGGTTCGCGACAATTACGTCACTCAGAAGCGACCGCTTCTTCGGCTGCCGCTTCGCTGGAGTTCATCCGGCGCCACCGCTCGATGGCGTGCTCACGACCGGCCGCGCCGAGGCGCTTATAGATGCTGTAGGCGTGGTTCTTCACGGTCTTTTCCGAGATGAACAGCCGTTCCGCGATGCGCCGGTTGTTCAGGCCCGCGGAGATCAACTCCATGATTTCGATCTCCCGGGTGGTGAGCGACGGGCCTGGCTGCCATTGGTCGGTTGCTTCGTCGCCGCGGTGCAACCAGGCGACCAGCGCTGTCATTACGGGCGGCGACAGCACGGACTCACCGCGCGCGGTCGCCAACACCGCCTGCGGCAGTGACTGTGGCTGGAAATGGCCATGAACGACACAACTATGTGCGCCGGCGCGGAGCACCTGCAAAAGCACGCCCGGGTCCGTGGTGGCGGTCAGCACCGCGAGGCGGGCGCCAAAACTGTTTCTGGCAAGCGCGCGGATACGATCTATCGCCGGTGGCGACGCGCCAAGAACAATGACATCCGGCGCACAACGGCGGAGCATCT
The DNA here is from genome assembly GCA_036378315.1 of Streptosporangiaceae bacterium. Classification (GTDB taxonomy): domain Bacteria; phylum Actinomycetota; class Actinomycetes; order Streptosporangiales; family Streptosporangiaceae; genus CALAED01. Next base: position 21,370 of record DASUWU010000207.1, read on the forward strand.
CGGCAGTGGGTCGAGAATGGAGGTTTTCGCCGACCAGTTCGATCTCTGAGATGTCTCTGAGCAGCGAGACGACCCCTAGCCTGAGGACCGGGTTCTCCTCCGTGACAAGAACCTTGACCATGCGGCTGACTGTCTCCTCTTCAGGCCAGAATCCGCCCCCGTTCGGCGATGTGACTTGTCGCATGGGCACGCGACGAAACATCCATTGGTAAGAGACGCCCCCGCACGGCCGGGGGTTGACGAACCACGCACGATATTTCGCGCATCGTGGCCGTCGATCACGCGATGACGCGGCTACCCTCCGTTATGATCCATTCCGCACGCCTGTCCAGGAACTATGCAGCCATGGACTGCACGGATCGTCAACCGCACCAGGGCGTTCCTCGTACGGCCACATCGGGCCAATCCGCCAGGTTCCGGCGCGACAAAATGGACTATTTGTGACTTTTGCCGCTTACTCCTTGGGCACGGCCGAGGGCGCGGTACTCCCAGCCCGCGGCCCGCCACCAGTCCGCGTCCAGCGCGTGCCGGCCGTCGAAGATGCGCCGGTGGCGGACGACGCGGCCCATCGCGTCCGGATCGATCTCGCGGAACTCCGCCCATTCGGTCAGCAGCACGACGACGTCGGCGTCCCGCGCAACGTCCAGCGCGCTGGCGCCGTACCGCAGCTCGGGGTGGACCCGCCTGGCGTTCTCGATCGCCACCGGGTCGTACACCCTGACCCGACCGCCCTGCGCGTGCATCGCGGCGGCCACGTCGAGCGCGGGGGCGTCGCGGATGTCATCGGAGTTGGGTTTGAAGGCGGCGCCCAGGACCGCGATCTCGTACCCGGCCAGCTCGCCGCCCAGCAGCTCGCGGACCAGCTCGACCGTGCGGGCGCGGCGCCGGCGGTTGATCGCGTCCACCTCGCGCAGGAACGCGACCGCGTGGCCGACGCCGATCTCCTCGGCCCGGTGCGCGAACGCCCGGATGTCCTTGGGCAGGCAGCCGCCGCCGAACCCGAGGCCCGGCTGCAGGAACCGGCCGCCGATGCGGTCGTCGTAGGCCAGCGCCGCGGCCAGGTCCTGGACGTCAGCCCCGGTCGCCTCGCAGACCTCGGCCATCGCGTTGATGTAAGAGATCTTGGTTGCCAGGAAGGAGTTGGCCGCCACCTTGACCAGCTCGGCCGTCGCCAGGTCGGTCACCACGACCGGCGTCCCGGCGTCGATGATCGGCTGGAACGCCGCGTGCAGTCGCTCACGCGCCCACTCCGATGCCACCCCGAACACCAGCCGGTCGGGGTGCATCGTGTCGTCCACGGCGAACCCCTCGCGCAGGAACTCGGGGTTCCAGGCCAGCTCCACCTCGTCGCCGGCCGGGGCCAGCTCGCGCACGAGCGCGGTGAGCCTGGCCGCCGTGCCGACGGGCACGGTCGACTTGCCGACCACCAGGGCGCGCCGGGCCAGGTGCGGCGCGAGAGCGCGGACGGCCGCGTCCACGTACGTCAGGTCCGCCGCGTCCGACCCCGCCTGCTGCGGTGTCCCCACGCAGATGAAGTGGACGTCGCCGAACTCGGCCGCCTCCTCGAACGACGTGCCGAACCGCAGCCGCCCCGACTCCAGCGCCTTGGTGAGCAGCTGCGGCAGGCCAGGCTCGAAGATCGGCAGCTCGCCCGCGCGCAGCTTCTCGATCTTCTCGGCGTCGACGTCCACCCCGAGCACCTCGTAGCCGAGGACGGCCATGCAGATCGCATGGGTGGCCCCGAGATAGCCGGTGCCGATAACGGTGAGCCTGCTCTCCATGACACACTTTGTTACCACGCTAGACGCATCCGTCACTCGGGTCGCAGGGTATTTAGGTCTATGTACACGCAATGCTCACCCATCCGTCGCCATCGCCAGTTCTCCGGTTGACACATCCGGGGCCACCCCGGTCAGCGCGGTTCGGACGGGTTCACCGGCAATGCGGACGACTTCGCCGGTCTTGAAGGCGCCGTCGATATCGTTCCGGTGCCCCTTGGCGGCTAACGGCGCACGACGCGAAACCACCGAAACCACCGAGATCAGCGCGTTGCTCGCAGTTCTCGGAGTACGGAATCGGCCCGCCTCGCGACGGCGTCGGTGAGAGCCTCGGGCAACGGGCTGTCCAGCGAACGGACGCCGGCCTCCCCGGCGACGTCGGACATCGCGTCCGGCAGGGCTTCGCCGAGCCACCGGACCCGATCGAGCACCGCGTCGGCGTCAAGGCTCAGGTCGCGCGCCAGCCGGATCCACTCGCGGCGTCCGATGTACTTGATGCGGTACTCTTGGCCGATCTTCATCGCCAGCTTCAGCTTGTGCGGGTTCATGAGATCGGGGTAGGGCAGGGCCGAGGAGATGTCGTACAACGGCGCAAGCCTTACCGAATCGCCGGAAAGCAGCACGGAGAAGTTCTTGGCGTGGGCGTCGATGCCGGCCAGCCACCAGTTCAGGGCGAGGGCGTCGACGAACGCCATGATCGATTCTCGCGCCTGATCCGTCGGCTGCACCGCACGCAGGAGATCGACGATGTCCTGCGGGCTCGGCCCGCCGTCGGCCTGATACTTGTTCACCGGATGCACGCCGAGCGCCTGGCATAGATCTTCTTGATGCACCCGTGCCCAGCGGTCACCGTCGCGGACGCGGTCGTAGCGTTCCACCACCAGGGCTGTCTGATCCTCGAAGGTCGAGACGGCTGTCGTCGCGGCGGCGAGCCCGAGCCGCCGGACGGCGCTCAGGCACAGGTGCTCATTGATGTCCTGGTCGGTCAGGCCGGGGATCGCCGGCTTCAGTATGTGGGTGGTGGCCGCGCGTCCCCAGGGCCGCCCCCATCGTCCCTTCTCATGGACCAGGGCGGTCTTGGACTGAGCACCGGCGAGGCTGAACTGGCCGTCTTCGAGCCCGCCGTGCCAGGCCGTGGCGTCGCGCCGCAGGGTGCGCAGCAGGTGGGCGACGCCGGCCTCCGTCAGCCATTCCACGCCGCCGGGGTCGCGCTCGTACGGATCGTCCGGGCGTACGAACTGGACGGCTCCGGCACAGTCGAGCCCGACATGCTCAAGGAGAGCGACCGGGTTCGCGACCGAGACCTGGAATTCACGCGCCCATCTGGCGAGGACGGCCGGATTCTCCGGAAGCAGGCCCCACAGAAACGCCGCCACCGCGTCGCCGGAATGATCGCGCCGCTCCAGCGGCATGGACAGCGAGACGGGTGTCGGGTCGGCGACCCGTTCGGCCAGGTCGGCGTCGTAGCCGAACCGGAAGCGGGTGGTGTCCTGGGTGAGCTCGCCCACCGGGGCGTCGTAGAGCAGGACACGGAGCGCTCGGGCGGGCACCTCAGCGTCCCCCTCGATGCCGGGCCAGGATCGCGTCCAGGTCCACCGGGCCCATGCCGGGTTCGCGGCGCTCCACCAGATCGAGGTCAAGGTCCAGGGCGCTCAATGTGGACAGGACGAGGCCGAGCTCGGCCCTGCCCTTGCCGGCTTCGAGCGCGACCACCCACTGGCGGCTGGCGCCCGCGCGATCGGCGAGTTCGCGCTGCGTCAGCCGGAGGCGCCGGCGCCGCTGCCGGACGTAGGCGCCCAGCTCGGCCGGGGTCGTCACCCGCATCCAGACCTCCGGTCTGTCATCGTTCGTAGACCATACCCGCCTATCGTAGGGGACGGACGTCTACGAACGATGACACCAGCCCGGAGGTCACCAGTTGTGGGTGGCGCCGCGCACGTGCGGCGGGAGCGGGCGGTTCTTCGGGTGGATGATGTAGACGACGCCGCCGGTGCTGCGCTGCCACACCTTCTCGAAGGCGGCCCGCGGGTAGACGCGGCGGACGGCGGCGTCCGAGGCTGACGCCGGGTCGTTGGCGATCACATCGCCGGTCCTGGTGAAGCCGATGATGACCATCAGGTGGCCGTTCGTGCTGTACCCGGCGCCCGGCAGCTCGTCGGCCTGGAACGACTGCGAGGTCACCACCGGGATGCGGGCCCGGATGAAGCGTTCCAGCTCGGTCAGCGAGCGCAGCTGGGTGACGAACCCGTCGAGGCCGAAGCGGCCGGCGTAGGCGGTGTTGAACGGCCAGTTCCCGGCGCCTTGGTAGGTGTAGTCGTAGGTGCCGCGAGCGGCGTAGTCGACCCACGGGTCGGCGTAGGAAGGGTCCACCCACGCGTAGTCGGCCGGGCTCGGACCCCGGCCGTACGAGGCGACCACCATCGAGGTCGAGGTCGGGCTGCACCACGCCTCGCCGCCGCCGTCCCACTGCGGGTACTGGCCCTTGTGGACGTCCTGGGAGTACCTGGGCACCTTCAGCTCGATGCCCCACGCGCCGCCCCGCGGGCTGACCGGGAACTCGGTGCGGTCGGGGATCGCCGAAGCGAACGCGCCGAGCGAGCGCACGACGGGCCGCGCGGCCGAGCCCGGCAACCGGTAGAGGGTGACGCGGAGCTGGTAGGAGTCGATCGAGGTGCCGCTGGTCGGCACGAACGTGTCGGTGAACACGGTGCCGTCGGCGTCGCGCTGGCCGTTCACCGACGTGCGGTGGATGTCGCCGTCGCCCTCGGCCCAGCGGCCCATGACGTACCACTTGGTCTGGTGGCCGGTGCTGGTGTGCGCCCGCATCTCCACCTGCAGCCAGGTGCCGGCCGGCGCGGCGGCGGTCCACGAGGCCACCAGCTCGGTCGCGCCGAAGCCGATCGAGTGGACCGGCGAGGTCCACCTGGCGTACTCCCAGGTCTTCGTGCCGTCGCCGAACGGGTCGGTGTAGTCGAACGTGCCGGCGGCGTGCCGGAAGCGGAGGGTGGCGGCCCCGGCAGTGCCCTCGGCCTTGCCGCCCGCGAAGCTCCGCCAGCGGTGGTAGTCGATGGGCGCCGGCTTCCCGGCGGCCGGGCGGGCGGCCGCGGCCGCTGCGGTCGCCGGTGCCGCGGCCGGGGTCTGGGCCCGCGCTGACGTGGCCATGGTCAACGTCAGGCTAGCGCCGACGGCTGCGGTCACCAGCGTCGGGAGGGGTCTTCTCATGGGTTTCCTCCTGCTAGGCGGGGTGAGCGGGGCCGGCCATGCCGGCGGGGCTCGCCGGCTCGGCGGCGTGGTGGCAGGCGCTCGGATGGGCTGAGCCCTCCCGTACGGTGAGGGCGGGTTCCTCGGCGGCGCAGCGGTCGGTCGCCTTCCAGCAGCGGGTGCGGAACCGGCACCCGGACGGCGGGCTGACCGGGCTGGGCACGTCGCCTTCCAGGGCCGGCGCCGGCGGCCGCCGTTCGGCGCGGCCGCGCGGGGACGGCACGGGGACGGCCGCCAGCAGCGCCTGGGTGTACGGGTGGGTGGGGTGGTCGTAGATCTCGTCGACGGAACCGGTCTCGACGATCTTGCCGAGGTACATCACCGCGACCCGGTCGGAGATGTGCCGGACCACCGCGAGGTCGTGCGCGATGAACAGGTAGGACAGGCCGAACTCGCGTTGCAGGTCGGCGAGCAGGTTCATCACCTGGGCCTGCACCGACACGTCGAGGGCCGACACGGGCTCGTCGCAGATGATCACCTCGGGCCTCAGCGCCAGGGCACGGGCGATCCCGATCCACTGCCGCTGCCCACCCGAGAACTGGTGGGGGTAGCGGTTGAAGTGCTCGGGGCTGAGGCCCACCACCTCCAGCAGCTCCTGCACCTTCGGCTTGATCTGTGACCTCGGGGCCGCGTCCCGGTGCACCCGGAAGGGCTCGCCGACGATGTCACCGACCGTCATCCGCGGGTCGAGCGAGGCGTAGGGGTCCTGGAAGATGATCTGGACGTTG
>DASUWU010000208.1:0-13023 GCA_036378315.1 Streptosporangiaceae bacterium
AACAGATCTACTCCGGGCCCGGACGGGCCGGGATCCTCATCTACACCGCCGTACCCGACGCCGAAGGCACCCTGGGCGGTCTGGTGTCGCTGGCCGAGCCGGTGCCGCTCGAACGCCTCGTGCGCCGCGCGCTCGCCGACGCCCGCCGTTGCTCGTCCGACCCGCTGTGCGCGGAACGGCTGCCTCAGCCCCCGGCGGACTTCCTGCACGGAGCCGCATGTCACGTCTGCCTCTTCGTCTCCGAAACCACCTGCGAACGGGGCAACCGCTTCCTCGATCGGCGGTTCGTCGTCCCGATCGACGACCCCGACCTCGTCCTGCTGCCCGACCTCCCCTGAGCAGGCTTATGAGCTGGACCGACTTCGAACGGGCCGCCGCCCGGGCGGTGGCCGGGCTCGGCGCGCGCCGCCTGGAGGCCGTCGCCGGGCACATCGCGGACGGCTGGCCGCGCGACGCCATCCTCGAGGCCGACCCCGACGCGGCGCCGCTGGTGGAGGCGCTCACCACAGTGGAGGCGGCGAACGCCGTCGCCTACCTTCATGGCGTCGCCGCCGGGTACGCTCAGCGGGCTGCCGAGACCAGCGTCCAGGCCGTGTGGAGCGGTCCGGCCACGCATCGCGTCCCCGTCCGCGCCACCGCCCAGGTGCTCGTCGGCCTCGTGGCGGAGGCGCGGCATGAGCTGTTGCTGATGACCTACTCGGCCAAGCCGTACCCGCCGCTGACCGCCGCGCTGACGGAGGCCCGCGGTCGCGGGGTCGCCATCACCGCCGTGGTCGAGACCCTTCAGGGCGCGGGCAGCGCGCTCGCCGGAGCCGAACCGTACAGCGCCTTCGCGGCCGTCCCCGGGATCGAGCTCTGGCACTGGCCCGCCGGAGGCCGCGCGGAGCGCACGTCCAAGATGCATGCCAAGCTCGCCGTCGCCGACCGCCGCATCCTGCTGGTGACCAGCGCCAACCTCACCCAGTCGGGGGTGGCCAAGAACATCGAGGCCGGGCTCCTCGTCCGCGGCGGCACGGCACCCGCCCGCGCCGCCGAGCACGTCGCCGAGCTCCAAGCCAACGGCACCCTCGTACGGCTGTCCTAGGGCGCAACAGCACGGGTCGGAAGGGTCGCAACGCTGTGGCCGCTGCCGGACCCGGGCGGTGGGACTTTGGTCCCTGTTCGGCCCCGGGGGTGGGCGACACCATCTTTCCTACGCCGTCGGGGACGGGGCGACGGGCCGTCCATATTGGAGCGCGAAATGGCGAACCCACCGGGTGATTTCCAGGGCCGCATCGAATACCTCGCCGAATCGCTGCTGAAAGGCGAGACAGCCGGCGGCAAGGACGTCGGTGCGCTGTCGAAGAGCGCGGGATTCGCGTCATTCAAGATCATCAAGGTATCGCCGTCCGGGCCGCACTACGACGCCAAGATCAAGTTCGTGGGCGCGCAGAAGGAAAAGACGGTCGTCGTCAAGCTGGACGCCAGCGCGCTGAAGATCCTGGGCATCGGCCCCTCTCTTCCTGGGACGTCCGGGGGCCCGAAGAAGCCCGTGCCGAAAGAACCACCCAAGCGACCCAAGCGAGGCAAAAAAGGAAAGTAAGGCCGCGGCATCATGTCCGACGTCTTCAAGATGTTCACCGGCGGACTGTGGAAGTTCGTCGTCTCCTGGCTGCTGCCCTGCGTCGTGTTCGTCGCCGTCTTCCTGGTCACCCTCTATCCGCCGTTCAAGAGGTTCGGTTTCGTCGCCCGTCTCGACAAGAGCGTGACCGCGAGCGATGCCCTCGGCGTGGTCGTGTTCGCCATGACGGCTTTCGTCATCGCCGCCGTCCTGGCGCTCAACTACGCGCCGGTCTATCGCACGCTGGAGGGTTACACCTGGCCCAGAGCATTGTTCCTGTGGGGGCGGCGAGCCCAGCTCAAGCGGCGGAACTCACTCGCCGACCAGATCAACGAAGCGACGGCGAACGCGGCGACCGCCGCGGAGAACGAGCAGCCACACGTCGCCGGCTTTCACGCGACTCGAGAAGCCGTTCTGCGTGAACGACTGAGCGTGTATCCACGGTACGAGGAGGACTATCTTCCATCGCGTCTGGGAAACGCGATGCGGGCCGCCGAAAGATATGGTCTGGACACCTACGACCTTGACACTCAGGCCTTTTGGTACGAGCTCGGGACCGTAACCCCGGAATCCCTGCAGGAGGACATGCAAAGCGCCCGCGGCATGGTCGACTTCTTCGTCAGCATCGTGGTGCTCGCCGGGCTGTACGGGGTCGCCGCGGCCGGATTGGCCTTTTGGCGGCTCGACTGGCGCTACGGCATCGGCACGGCGCTCGGGCTGCTCCTCTCCCGGTTCGCCTACGTGCGCGCGGCCAACCACGCCCTGGAGATCGGCAAGGCGCAGCGGGCCATCGTCAACGTCTCTCGCGGCAAACTGGCCGAGGTCTTCGGACTCGCCCTCCCGGCGTCCATCGACGACGAGCGCACCATGTGGTCGTCCCTCACCGAGTTCGCCAACACGGGCGACCCGGCCGACGCCGAGGCTCTGGAGGCGTGGAAGAAGCCGCCGGCGGGCATCGCGGGAGACGGCCGGCGGCCAACGGCGGTCCCGCCGCCCGAGCCCGATGCGGGCGTGGGCGTCAACCGGACTGGTGGGTGAGGGTCCGGACGATCTTGTCGGCGCGGCCGGTGTCGAGGCGTCCGGTGGCGGCGGTGTAGTACGAGCCGTCGTCGAACTCGATGACGGCCCGGCCGAGCTGGAAGGGCCGGCCGCGCCGGTAGGCGGCCCTTATCGCCTGGCGCGGGATGGCGACCTCGACGGCGGAGTCGCGCATGCCGCGCTTGATGACGAGCAGGCGGGACGTCGTGACCATGAGGAAGAACTCCGGGCTGACGCCCACTCGCCGGTGGATCTGGTAGGCCCACGACCCGGTGGCGCCCGCGGCGGCGACGCCCCAGATCCTGCGGGTCCACTTGTCGGTGTCCGGTCCTGACAGGATCGCGAGGACCCAGTAGACGGGGAGCAGGACGATGCCGGTCACCAGCCGGACGGTCGTCACCGGCTCGGGCGGCGGCGGGGGCGCGTCGCCGCGTTGCATCGCCCGGACGCGTTCGTTCATGGCGGCGTAGCGCTTGCGCATGCCGGCCGGCAGGATGCCGGCCGCGTGCTCCAGGTCTTCCCGGGTGAGGACGACGTTGTCGCCGCCGCGCGCGAGCGAGAACCGGGTCAGCGCGAGCGGCTGCTCCCCCGGCTGGAGCAACGGCGCGAAGTCCTTCTCGTACAGCGCGAGCTTGTCGAACAGGTAAAGCCTCATCCCGGCCCCCGCGGACTACTCGGCGGCCTGTTCCGCCTTGTCGGCGGCGTCCCAGGCGCCCTTGTAGTCCTCGCCCGCCTTGATCCCGGACCCGACCATGCCCGGCGGGGAGTCGAGCCCTCCGGTGACCGCGCTCGCCCCCTTGGACACGCCGTAGTTGACCGCGCCGTTGACGGCCTTGCGGCCCGCCCAACTGAGCGGCTGTTTGAACATGCTGGCCTCTTTGCTCCAGGTCTTGAGCTGCTTGAGCAGGCCCTCGAGCTTCTTGAGGAGCTCAACGATCTTCTTGATGATGTCGGCGATCTTCTTCAGCACCTGGGCGATCTTCTCGAGCACCTGGGCGACCTTCTCGATGACGGTGGCGACCCGGGCGAGCGAGGCGACGGCGCCGGCGATCGCCTCGGCGACCTCGGCGGCCAGGCTGAGACCGAACGTCAGGACGGACAGCGCCGCGTTGACCACGATGGTCGAGATGAGCCACATGATCAGAGCGGTGACGATCTCGATGACCATGTTGGCGCCCTCGACGCACGCCTGCGCCGCGGCCTGGAGCACTTCCTGGGTCTTGGACGTCGCCTGGCTCAGCGTGCCCAGCTGCCCTTCGATCTCCTGCATCTTGCTGGTGAACGCCTCGTAGGAGTCGCCCTCCCAGTGCCCGGCGAGCTTGGCGCGGTCCGCCTTCTGCTGCTCGGTGAGCTGCTGGATCTGCTGACCGAGCTGGACGTACACCTGGCCGGCCCGCAGCAGGTCGTCCGGATTGCCGGCGACCCAGTGCAACCCCTCGTCGAACTTCTCGAAGATCGGCCGCAGTGGGGACTGCAACCAGCCGGGCAACTGCCCGAAAGCGTTCTCCAGCTCGTTCTGGTAAGCCGCGGCCGTCATATCAGTTGCTCTCCATAGGTCGCCGTGCAACCAAAGATCTTACGCACTCCCGGCCGTTCGGGGTGGCTTTGGCGCGATTCCGCCATGGGGGGGCAAGCCATTACAGATCGAGGCTTCGTTCGACGTCTTCCAGCTTGGCGAGCAATCCGTCCATCTGGCGGGTGAACGCGACCGATGCCTCGTCGATGGTGTTTTCGAGGTCGGCCAATGAGGTGCCTTCGCCGCCTTGCTGGAGCCGCTCGGCCGCTTCGAACGCCGCGTTGAGCGCCTCGGTGATGTGCTCGCCCAGGGTCTGGCTGTCGAGCCGGCGCAGCGCCGTCGCGGAAAAGCGCACGGAGACGACCTGTCCCTGCGCGGTCGCGGTCACCGTCACGGTTTCCGCGGCTGACGTTCCGGTGACCGTCGCGTCCCGCATGCTTTGGGCCCGGCTGGTGGCGGCCGCGAGCCGGTCGGGGAAGGCGCGCATGGTCGCCCGCAGTTCGGCGAGCGCGGATTCCGGGTCACTCATGGGCGGCCGCCTTTTCCTTCGGACGTTCCGTCGCCCGTCGCCTCGGCGATCCCCGCGGCGACGGCCGCGCGCATCTCCGGGTCGAGCCCGTCGAGCAACGCGGTCTGCGCCCCGGCCCTGGCTTTGCTCGTCGCGGCGTTGACCGCCTCGACGACCCAGGCGCCCAGCGCCTCCGGGCCACCGCGGAGTGCTTTGGCGTCGACGGACACGCGGGTCACCCGGGGGCGGCCGTTGACCTCGACGACGACCGACTCGTCGGCGGCGGTCGCCTCGTAGGTCTGGTCCTTGGCGGACTCGATGGCCCCGTGCAGTTCGGCCAACCGGCCCTGCATCGAGGACGTGAGCCGGCCGACGTCGGCGAGCACGGCGGAAAGGTCGCCGGTGCCCTCCGGCCAGGCGGGCGGCGCCGGCGCGCCCACCGCGCCCACCGCACTCGCCGCGCCCGCCGTGGCCGTCGGCGCCGCCGGCTGCTGCCGTGGCGGCTCGCTCGGGCGCGCCTCGCCGAAGCCCCGGGCCGCCGGGTCATCGCCTTCGCTCGGGTCGGGCTCCGTCCCCTGGCCCTCCGTGCCATAGCGAGCCGGTTCGGACGGGGTCCACGGACGCGGCTTGCCGGGATTGGCAGGGACGTGCCGGTTCAACAAGGCACTGAGACCTGTCGGTTCCTCGTCAGGCTGCTCGTCGCTCATCTGATCTCCGTCGGATGCTCCGGCGCACGGATGGCCCCCGCCCCGTGTCCCGAGCACATCGTAGAGCGGATATGTCGGTTGAATTGCATCATTCCGGATGTCCGGCGGATGAATGCCAACGGCGTGGGAGGCGGGCGTGGGCACGTGGGGTCCAGAACCTTTCGACAGCGATACCGCCGCGGATTACCTGGATGACCTCGGCGAATTGAGTCCGCCGATGCGTCTGGACGCCATCGTCAGGACGCTCGGCTCCGTGCCGGAAACGCCGCGGGAAACGGCGCCGGGCGACGGCGTCCGCCGGCCGGCGGACGCGCTGCCGGAAGAGGTCATCGCGGCCGCCGCCGTCGTGGCGGCCAACCTTCCCTCCGGCGAGCGGCTCCCCTGGAACGGCGAGGTGGCCGGGATCACGGAGTGGCTGCCTCAGCCGGTCCCCGAGGCGGTCCGTTCCCTGGCCATCGGCGCGCTCGACGCCGCCGTGCCGGCGGGCGGATGGTGGTGGCGGAGCTGGGTCGACGACGCGGACAGGGACCGGGCCGCCGGCGCGCTCGACCGGCTCAGGGCAGCGCTCGGCGGCGGCTGATCGTGCTCGGGCGGCCGACGGGTCAGGCACCGGCCAGCCAGGCGCGGCCGCGGGCGTAGAGGTCCTCGACCTCGGGACCCTTGAGGCCCGGCATGTCTGGCTTGACCGTGAAGCCGTTCGTGGTCTGCAGGTAGGCGAGGTGGCGGTAGCCCTCGGGAAAGCTGCCGAGGAGTTCCTGGTCCAGGTCGAGGCGGGCGGCCGGATCCACCGGGTCGAGGCGGTCCTTTTCGTAGATGGGCTGGCGGAGCACGATCCCCCACCGGCCGGCGCGCCGTTCGAAGAAGTCGTAGAAACGGCCCGTGCAGTTGACGTCGCACAGGACGCCGTGCACGTCGGCGCGCTGGGAGATGGTCATCTTGGTCTGCGCGACGGCCCGCGCTCCGGCGACGTCGACGGTGACGCCGCCGAGGAAGTGCAGGATGTTCACGCCGCTGTCCCAGGCGGCCCGGCTCGCCGCGATGAACTCCGCCGCGGTGCCCTGGAACCAGGTCGCCATCATCCGCCCGTCGTCGTGCCAGACGGTGGCGAAGCGGTCCCAGTCTCCGGCGTCGCGCCACAGCGCCCAGTCCTGCACCGCCTGAATGATCGCCAGCCGGTCGTCGACCTCGCTCACCGCCATCCCTCCCAGCGCTCACGCCTGTGATCATTCAGACCTTATCGGGGGGCGCGGGGAGGATGCGGCGCAGCGTGCCGGGCGGGCCCGGGCGGCGGCTCCACTCGCGGGGATAGCCGACCGACACCTCTTCGAAACGCACGCCGTCGTGCCATGTGGTGCGCGGAATATGGAGGTGGCCGTACACGACCACGGCGGCGTTGAACCGGACGTGCCAATCGGCGGTGAGTTCGGTGCCGCACCATTGTGCGAATTCCGGATAGTACAAAATTCGAGTCGGATCGCGGATGAGCGGGAAATGGTTGATCAGGACGGTGGGCGGGCCGCCGCCGCTTGCCTCCAGCCGCCGCGCCGTCCACGCCACCCGGGCGCGGCACCAGTCGCCTCGGCCGGGGTAGGGGTCGGGGTGCAGCAGCATCTCGTCGGCGCAGACCACCCCGGCGTCGTACGCCAGGGCCAGCGCCTCCTCCTCCGTCGCCGCGCCCTCGGGCCGGAAGGTGTAGTCGTACAGCAGGAAGAGCGGAGCGATCATGGCCGGGCCCCCGTCGCCCGCCCACACCGGGTAGGGATCCTCAGGCGTCACCACGCCGATGCCCCGGCACATCTCGACCAGCCGCAGGTAGCGAGCCTCGCCGCGCAGCGCGACCGGGTCGTCCCGGGGCGTCCAGAGCTCGTGGTTTCCCGGCGCCCAGATCACGGTGGCGAAGCGCTCGCTGAGCATGGTCAGCGCCCATTCGACGTGGCCGAAGATCTCGCCGACGTCGCCGGCCACGATCAGCCAGTCATCGGGCGACTCGGGACGCAGGTTCCGGAGGATCTCGCGGTTCTCGGCGAAGCCGACGTGCAGGTCGCTGATCGCCCAAAGCTGTCCGGCCACTGTCTTGATGATCACCTCGCCAGTCGGAACCGTCGGTGAGGGCTCAGCCCTCGCGACGAGCGTTCCAGGAGGTGGGCCCCTGGGCAACACGGCGGCTCCCGGCGCGGGCGACCGAAGCCCGCCGGCGGCAGCCCGCCACCTCGTACCCCGGGTGGGGTTCGAACCCACACTCTCGCGGATTTTAAGTCCGCCGCCTGACTGCCTGATTGGGCTACCGGGGCTTGGATTAGCGTCAAATCTAGGCGGCTCCGGCGGCGGAAGTCATCCCCTAATCCGCGCGGTCACCAGCCATTTTCGGTCCCCCTATACCGCGTATGCATCCGCAATTTCCCGCGAGTTTCGCAATTTTCGGACGGGCAGATATAGGCGACCGGCGGCGCGGCGGCGCCCCGGCCGCCGGCCAGGCCGAGATTCTGAGAGTAGACTCTCAACAAAAAGTCCACTCTCGAAGAAGGGTCAACTCCCATGGAACCGTCGTACGAACGCAGGTGGTGGGCCGCGGGGGCGCTCGTCCTCGCCGCGCTCGCGGTCGGCTTCGACGTCACGATCCTGAGCCTGGCGCTGCCCGCGATGGCCACCGACCTGCACGCGTCGACCGTCCAGCTCCAGTGGTTCGTCAGCGCCTACACGCTGGTGTTCGCCGCCGGGCTGATCCCGGCGGGCATGCTCGGCGACCGGTACGGGCGCAAGAGGCTCCTGCTGGCCGCCCTGCTGCTCTTCGGCGCGAGCTCGGTCGGCGCCGCCTACTCCCCCAACGCCGGCGTCTTCGTCGCCGCCCGCGCGGTCCTCGGCCTCGGCGCCGCGATCATCCTGCCGACGATGCTCGCGCTGCTGCCCGTGCTGTTCCCCGAGGACGAACGGCGCAAGGCGATCGCCGCGGTGGCCGGTTCCGCCATACTCGCCTATCCCATTGGACCGATCCTCGGCGGCTGGCTGCTCAACCACTACTGGTGGGGGTCGGTCTTCCTCATCAACGTGCCCGTCGTCGTCATCGGCATCATCGCCGTGCGCGCCTGGCTGCCCGAGACCCGCGCGGCCCGGCCGCGCCGCATCGACATGCCGGGCATCGCCCTGTCCAGCGCCGGCCTGGCCGCGCTGACGTACGGCGTGATCGAGGCCGGGCAGGGCGGCTGGGCCGACGCCGGCGCGGCCGTTCCCATCGCGCTCGGCCTGGGCGCCGTGGCGTCGTTCGTCGCCTGGGAGCGGCGGGTGCGCGATCCCCTGGTCGACCTGACGCTGTTCCGCTCCGCCGGCTTCTCCGCCGGCACCGCGCTGGCCACGGTGATCAACTTCACCATGTTCGGCGTGCTGTTCGCCCTGCCGCAGTACTTCCAGGCGGTCCTCGGCACCGACGCGATGGGCAGCGGGCTGCGGCTGCTGCCGCTCGTGGGCGGACTGCTCGCCGGCGTCGCGGTCGCCGACCGGCTCGCCACGGCCATCGGGGCCAAGCTCTCAGCCGCCGGCGGGTTCCTGCTCGTCGCCGCCGGGCTGTTTTACGGCGCCACCACCGGCGTGACCGGCGGGGACCGGCTGTCGGCCGGCTGGACCGCGCTGTACGGCCTGGGCATCGGCCTGGCGCTGCCGGCCACCATGGACGCCGCGCTCGGCGCCCTGCCCAAGGACGGGGAAGGCGTCGGCTCGGCGGTCAACCAGTCCGTCCGTACGGTGGGCGGGAGCTTCGGGGCGGCCATCCTGGGCTCGGTGCTCAACGCCGGCTACCGCGGCCGTCTCGACGTGACCGGGCTGCCGGCCGCGGCCGCCAGGGCCGCCCGCGAGAGCGTCTTCGGCGGTCTTGGCGTCGCCCGCGCGGCGCGGTCGCCCGCCCTGGCCGGCTCGGCGCGGGCCGCCTTCACCCACGGCCTGGACGTCGTGCTCGTGACGTGCGGCGGTCTGGGCGCGCTCGGCGTCCTGCTCGCCGCGCTCTGGCTGCCCCGCCGCCCGTCCCCGGTTCGCCGTACGGACGTCGAGCCAGCACAATCGAACCATGAGCCCGCCGCCTGACGCAGCGCCAAAGACCGCCTCCGCCGGCACCGCCGCGGCGCCGCGGCCCGGCCTGCGCGAGCGCAAGAAGGCCAGGACCAAGGCGGCGATCCAGCGCGAGGCGGTTCGGCTGTTCCGCGACCGTGGCTACGCCGCCACCACCGTCGAACAGGTCGCGGCGGCGGCCGAGGTCGCGCCGAGCACCGTCTACCGCTACTTCCCCACCAAAGAAGACCTGGTCATCTCCGACGACTACGACGACGCCTTCTTCCGCGCCGTCAACGCCCAGCCCGCCGGGCTCACCCCCATCCAGGCGCAACGCGAGGCGATGCGGGACCTCTTCGCCGGCCTGTCGGATGCCGAGCTCACCCAGCAGCGGGAGCGGTGGCTGCTCATGCTGTCCGAGCCCGAGCTGTGGGGGGCCAGCCTCGGCAACATCAAGCGGACCATGCGCGCCATGGCCGGCGAGGTCGCCGGGCGCGCCGGCCGCGATCCGGCGGATCCCGCCGTCCGCGCCTCCATCGGGGCGGTGTTCGGCGTGGTGCTCACCGTCGCCGTCGACTGGGCCGAACAGCCCGACATGGACTTCCCCGCGGCGGTCGACCAGGCGTTGGCCTATCTCGAAGCGGGTCTGCCGCTCTAGGCTCGGGCTCCGTGGGAACCCTCGTCACCTACCGGCTCGCCGACCCGGTCGCGACCATCACCATGGACGACGGCAAGGTCAACGTGCTGTCCCCCGCCATGCTCGCCGAGCTCGACGGCGCACTCGACCGGGCGGCCGCGGACGGCGCCGTCGTCGTGCTCACCAGCGCGGCGCGCGCCTTCTCCGCCGGGTTCGACCTGAACGTGCTCGCCCGCGGCGGCGCCGAGGCGTACGCCATGGTACGGGCCGGCTTCACGCTCGCGGCCCGGCTGCTGTCCTTCCCGCGACCCGTCGTCATCGCCTGCCCGGGCCCGGCCGTGGCGATGGGGGCCTTCCTGCTGCTGTCCGGGGACTATCGGGTGGGCGCGGACGGCCCGTACACGATCGTGGCGAACGAAGTGGCGCTCGGCGTGACCATGCCGCGGCCGGCGATCGAGATCTGCCGCCACCGGCTCGCCCCCGCGCACTTCAACCGGGCGGTGCTGCTCGCCGAGGCGTACCCGCCGGGCGAGGCCGCCGCCGCCGGATTCCTCGACCGGGTGGTGCCGGGCGCCGACCTCGGCGCCACCGCCCGCGCGATCGCGACCGGGCTGGCGGCGTTGGACCTGGACGCCCACGCGGCGAGCAAGCTGGCCGTCCGCGACCAGTTGCTGGCCTCGATCAGGGCCGCCGTCGAATCGGAGGCCGGCGTCGGCATCACGCCGCGCGGCTGACCATCACGCCGCGCGACCGACCATCACGCCGCGCGACGGACGGGGGCGACCCGCTCGCGACTGCCCGCACGCCCCGCCCTCGGGTAGTGTTGCGTACTCGATCCCGATTTCCGCGATCATGCCCGAGGAGGTGGAACCCGTTCACGCCAGCACAGGCCGGGTGCTCTCACCTCACGGCCGGACGGCCCACCCGCCCCGGGCGACCGCCGCGTAGCGCCGCCCCGGGTCACGGGGGCCAACGGAGAGCGCCCCTCGGCATCCGGAAGGGCTCTCATGTCGGTTCCTCCCCCAACGTCCTCGCCCTCGCCAACGTCCTCGCCCTCGTCAGGGCCGCCCGCCTCCCCGCCGCCGGCCGGACCCATCGTCGACCGGCTGCGCGCCGCGGGCTGCGTCTTCGCCGAGGACGAGGCGCGCCTGCTCAGCTCCGCCGCGCGCACGCCGGCCGAGCTGGCCACCATGGTGGAGCGGCGCGCCGCCGGGCTGCCTCTGGAGCACGTCGTCGGCTGGGCCGAGTTCTGCGGTCTGCGCGTCGCCGTCGACCCCGGGGTGTTCGTGCCGCGCCCGCGCACCGAGTTCCTCGTCCGCGAGGCGGTGGCGCTCGCCGGGTCGCCGTCCGTCCGCGCCGCCGGGCCCCGGGCGGCGACGTCCGCGATCGTCGTCGTCGACCTGTGCTGCGGATCGGGCGCGGTGGCCATGGCGCTCGCCGCCGCCCTGGGCCGGGTCGAGCTGCACGCCGCCGACATCGACCCGGCCGCGGTCCGCTGCGCCCGCCGCAACCTCGCGGCCGGCGGCGGGCGGGTGTACGAGGGCGACCTCGACCGGCCGCTGCCCGGCGGGCTGCGCGGTCGGGTCGACATCATGGTGGCGAACGCGCCGTACGTCCCCACCGACAAGGTCCGGTTGCTGCCCGCCGAGGCGCGCGACCACGAGCCGCGCGCGGCGCTCGACGGCGGCGCCGACGGCCTCGACGTGCTGCGGCGGGTCGCGGCCGTGGCGCCGCGCTGGCTGGCGCCCGGCGGCCACGTGCTCGCCGAGACGAGCGAACGCCAGGCGACGCTGCTCGCCGACGCCATGGCCGCCGCCGGCCTCCGCCCCCGCGCGTCGACCTCGTCGGTGTGGGACGCCACCGTGGTCGTCGGCACGCTCCCCGGCGGTACGGCCGGCGCGCCGTGAGACCACCCGGGGTGGGCCTTCGCCCAGCGCCGCGCGCCGGGCGAGGTCTACGGTGTCCCCCATGGATGAGCCGGTGAAGCTGGACTTCGAGGCGCTGACCGACCTGCGGACGCCATGGTGCCTGCACGTGGTGGTGACGTTGCGGATCGCCGAGCAGGTCGCGGCCGGCCGCACCGCGATCGCCGATCTCGCGGAAGCGACGGGCTGCGACGCGGACGCGCTGGCCTGCGTGCTCGGCCACCTGACCACCAAGGGCGTGTTCGCGGAGCCTGAGCCGGGCCGGGTCGCCCTCACCGACGCCGCCCAGTGGCTGCTCGAACCGTCGGCGTCGTTCCTCGACCTGTCCGGCATCGGCGGCCGGATGGCGCACTCCTGGAGCACGCTGCTCACCTACGTCATGACGGGACGGCCGGCCTACCACGAGATCTTCGGCCGGCCGTTCTGGGAGGACCTCGCCGCCAACCCCGGCGTGGCGGCCAGCTTCGACGCCCTCATGGGCCCGGCCGGCCACGGCTCCCCCGACCCGCGGCTCGAACTCACCGGCGGCTGGGAGGGGGTGCGCGCCGTCGTGGACGTCGGCGGCGGCACCGGAGCCTTCCTCGCCGAGCTGCTGCGCGCCCGGCCGGCGCTGGCCGGGACCCTGGTCGACCTGCCTGGCACGGTGGCCCGCGCCGTGGAGACGTTCACCGCCGCCGGCGTCGCCGACCGGGTCACGCTCGCCGGGCAGAGCTTCTTCGACCCCCTGCCGGCCGGCGCCGACCTCTACCTGCTGAACAAGGTGCTGAACGACTGGCCGGACGGCGAGACCACCGCGATCTTGCGCCGCTGCGCCGAGGCCGCCCGGCCCGGCGGCGGCCGGATCGTGATCATGGGCGGGGTCTCCCCGGACGGCGTGCCGCGCCGGCTGACGCCCGAGATGGTGCTCGTCGGCGGCCGGACCAGCACGGTCACCGAGTTCACCGAGCTCGCCCGGCGGGCCGGCCTGAGGGTCGTGGCCGCCGGCCACCAGCCGGGCGGGCACGCGCCGGGCGGCCGGTTCGTCGTCGAATGCCGACCCGAACCGGCCGCCTGATCA
>DASUWU010000209.1:0-58956 GCA_036378315.1 Streptosporangiaceae bacterium
GCGGGCGTTGCAGGATCTGCCGGAGGAGTTCCGTATCGCGGTGTATCTGGCTGATGTCGAGGGGTTTGCGTATAAGGAGATCGCCGACATCATGGGCACCCCGATCGGTACGGTGATGTCACGCCTGCACCGCGGCCGGCGTCAGCTGCGCGGCATGCTCGAAGACTACGCGAGCGAGCGCGGGTTGACCCGTACGAGCCCGAGCGAGGAGGGGCGGGGTGAGGCATGAGCTGCGGTAAGCCGCACGAGACGCCCTGCAGCGAGGTGCTCGCCCGGGTCTACAGCTACCTCGACGGCGAGCTCGACCAGTGCGGGTGCGTCGAGGTCCGCCAGCATCTGGACGAGTGCGGCCCGTGCCTGCGCGAGTACGGGCTCGAAGAGGCGGTCAAGAAGCTCGTGCACAAGTCGTGCGGGTGCGACCCTGTGCCGGAGGACCTGCGCGACAAGGTGCTCGCCCGCATCCAGAAGGTGATCAGCGAGAGCGAGTGACGCGTCCCCGCGCCCACGCGGGGAATAGGCTACGGCCGTGCGCGTACTCGTCACCGGCGCCGCCGGATTCATCGGTTCACACGTCGTCGACCGGCTCGTCGCCGACGGGCACGAGGTCGCCGGCATCGACATCATGCCGGCCGGCCACGACGTGCCGGAGAACGCCGAGCTGCGGCTCA
The DNA here is from genome assembly GCA_036378315.1 of Streptosporangiaceae bacterium. Classification (GTDB taxonomy): domain Bacteria; phylum Actinomycetota; class Actinomycetes; order Streptosporangiales; family Streptosporangiaceae; genus CALAED01. The sequence continues at coordinate 669 of DASUWU010000209.1, forward strand.
TGGACGTGGCGGACCCGGAGCTCGCCGCGCTCGCCGCCGAGGTCGAGCCCGAAGTCGTCTGCCATCTCGCCGCCCAGGTCAGCGTGCGGTCCAGCGTCTCGGATCCGGTGCACGACGCACGGGTCAACGTCGTCGGCACGGTGAACGCGCTCGAGGCGGCCCGCGCCGCCGGGGCGCGCAAGGTCGTGTTCGCCTCCTCGTGCGCGGTCTACGGCGTCCCTGACGCGCTGCCGGTGCCGGTATCCGCCCCGTTGCGCCCCCGTTCGCCCTACGCCGCGGCCAAGGTGAGCGGCGAGCTGTACGCCGAGATGTACAAGGCGCTGCACGGCCTCGACTACACCACGCTCGTCCTCGCGAACGTCTACGGTCCGCGGCAGCGACCGGAGGGCGAGGCCGGGGTGATCTCCATCTTCTCCGACGCGCTCGTCGCAGGAAAGCCGACGCGGCTGTACGGCGACGGCAAGAACACCCGCGACTACGTCTACGTGCTCGACGTCGTGGACGCCTTCGCCCGCGCCTGCGGCGAGCGCGGCGGCGGCCGGCGCTTCAACGTCGGCACCGGCGTGCAGACCACGGACCGCGAGCTGCACACCCTCGTCGCGGCGGCGGCCGGCGCGCCGGACGAGCCGCGCTCGGCGCCGCCGCGGCTGGGCGACCTGCCGGCGATGGCGGTCGACCCGGAGCCCGCCCGCGAAGGGCTCGGCTGGGCTCCGGTGACGGATCTGCGCGACGGCCTCGCCGCGACGGTGGCCTGGGCCCGCTCCCGGTAGCGTCCGGCCCGCCTGGTGGTGCTCGCGTTAGGTGATAATACCCTTACGCTTCGCGCATGATTCGCGGCTTATCTGTGTGAGGTCGATACCTCACGTTAGGCTGTCCATGCCCAACAGCCCGCTGGGCGCGTGTCAGGTTCGGGGCGTCGACACGGAGGGGCGATGCGTGAACTACCCCTCGCCGCTTGGGCGTTCGTCTGCGGCGTGATCGCGGCGGCGGCCGTCATCGTCGTGCTGGCCGCTCACGACAGCGAAGCCAGGCCGCACTGGCCCGCCCTGCTCGTGCTGGCCCTGCTGTTCCTCGCCTGCGAGTCCGCGCCCGCGCTGCTCAACAACCAGCGGGCCGTGGTGTCCCTCAGCTTCAGCGTCGGCCTGGCGTCGGTCGTCCTGGTCGGGCCGGCCGGGGCCGCCCTCGTCGGCACCGTCGCCGTCTTCAGCCTGCACCGCAGCGTCAGCCCGCGCCTCGTGGACCGGCTGCTGAAACGGGCCTACAACGGCGCCCAGTACACCGTCTGCGGCTACGCGGCCGGCCAGGTCTACCAGCTGTTCGGGGTGCGGCCAGGGATGCCGGACGCCCGGTCCTTCCCGCACACGATCGGGCCGTTCATCGCCGCGGCGGTCACCTACGTGACGCTCAACCTGGCGCTCATCGGCTGCACGCTGGTGCTGAGCAAGCAGGCGGCGATCGGCGACCTCCGGGTGCGGCCGGTCGCGCAGCTCGCCCTGTCCTGCCTGGGCTTCGGCATGGTGGGGCTGCTCATCGCCGGGCTGTGGCGAGTTCCCTACACCGCGGTGCTCGCCGTGCTGCCGCTGTTCATCGCCCGCTGGGCGTTCGCGCAGACCCGCGCCCAGCAGCAGGCGTACGAGGCCACGATCGCGACGCTCTGCCAGGCGGTCGAGACCAAGGACTTCTACACCCGCGGGCACAGCGAGCGGGTGAGCCGCGGCTCGGTGATGATCGCGCAAGAGATCGGCATGCGGCCGGAGCGGGTCGAGGCCATCCGCTACGCCGGCATGCTGCACGACGTCGGCAAGCTCGGGGTGCCCACCAAGGTCCTGCAGAAGGCGGGGCAGCTCGCCCCGGAAGAGTACGCGGCCATCCAGCTGCACCCGATGCGCGGGCTGGAGATCGTCCGCGAGATCGGCTTCCTCGACGAGGCGCTCGCCGGCATCATGCACCACCACGAGCGGATGGACGGCCGCGGCTACCCCATGGGGTTGGCCGGCGACGAGATCCCGGAGTTCGCCCGGATCATCGCGGTGGCCGACGCGTTCGACTGCATGACGTCCGACCGCGCCTACCGCGGCCGGCGGCCGATCGAAGAGGCGGTCGCCGAGCTGCGCAAGAGCTCAGGAACCCACTTCGATCCCGACGTGGTCCAGGCCTTCCTGCGGGCGCTCGACCGCGACAGCTGGACGACGCCGGCGCCGGCGCCGCTGCCGGACAGCGACGTCGTCGAGACCACCGAGCAGGACCACGACGACCCGACGGCGCCGCTCAAGATCGCCGGTGACGGTGCCCGCTGATGGCCGTCCAGCAGCAGGGGGCCACGGGCCGGCGGCGAGCCGCGTGGCAGACGCTCGACTCCGGCCAGCTTCTCCTCATTTCGAGCGTCGCCCTCCTGGTCGTCGTCGCGGTCACCCAGGTGACCGCGGTGGGGCTCGACCACGCAAGCGCGGCCGTGGTGTTCGGCGCGCTGATCGCCATCGGCGAGCTGGCCAGGATGGAGATGCCGGGCGGTCGCGAGGTCGCGCCGATCGCCAGCGCGGCCGGCCTCGGCTACGCGCTGCTGGTCGGTGTGGGCGACGACGGGGTGACCTACTCGGCCCTGCAGGTGGTCACGGTGGCCGCGGTGGGCATGCTCATCGGTTCGCTGCCGCACATCGCCGTCGGCCGCTCGCCGCACATCGACGCGATGGCCCGCAGGCTCGCCTCGGTGTCGCTGGTGGCCTTCTGCTTCCGGCCCGTCGCCGCGTCCGGGCTGCACGACGTGTGGGGCGCCATGCTCGCGATCATGGCAGTGCTGGCGATGCTGTCGTGCGCGGTCGACGTGACGATCGCGGCGGTGATCAGGTCGGAGACCGTGCGGATCCGCCTCGGCATCGCGCTGCTCGACGAGGCGCGAGCCAAGATGCGGCTGTGCGCGGCCACCGGCGCCACCGGCATGCTCATCGCGGTGTCGACCTCCACCATGGGGCTGGCCGCGCTCGTGGTGTTCACCGCGCCGATCCTCGTCGCCCAGGTCGCGTTCCGTAAGTACGCCACCGTGCACGCGACCTACCTGCAGACCGTACGGGCGCTGTCGCGCGTCGCCGAGGTCGGCGGCTACGTCGAGACCGGGCACGCCAGGCGGGTCGCCCAGCTGTCCATCGGGATGGGCCGCGAGCTGGGCCAGGCCGAGCCGGAGCTGCTCGAGCTGGAGTACGCCGCGCTGATGCACGACATCGGCCAGCTGTCGCTGCGCGACCCGATCCCGGGCGGCGCCACCGTGCTCGCCTCGCCCGCCGAGCAGCGCCGCATCGCCGAGCTCGGCGCCGACGTCATCAAGCAGACCGGGGTGCTCGACAGGGTGGCCGAGATCGTCAGGCGCCAGTGCGACCCCTACCGGGTGGGCGTGGGCAAGAACACCGCGCCGCCGCTGGCCAGCCGCATCATCAAGGTCGCCAACGCCTACGACGATCTGGTCGGCGACTCCACCGACCGCGACCGGGCCGCCGCGGTGCTGGAACGGCTGCGTCTCGACTCCACCTCCGAGTACGACCCGGCGGTCGTCGAGGCGCTCGGCCGCGTCGTCGACCGCGCCACACCCGTCGACTTCTAGATGTACTGACCACCTAGGCTTGGCCTTCGGCTTGGGAGCGCAACTTCTCCGGAGCGGCGGCGCCGCGGCCGTGCGATCGTGGCTCTAGGATTTGCGCTCACACTAGGCTCACCACGTCCGATGTACGAAAGGGGCTCGTGAGGTGTTCGAGTCGGTGCTCGTGGCGAACCGTGGAGAGATCGCCCGCCGGGTGATCCGCACCGTGCGCGGAATGGGCCTCAAGGCCGTGGCCGTCTACTCAGAGGCGGACGCCGACCTTCCGTACGTCTCGGAGGCCGACGAGGCGGTGCTCATCGGGCCGGCCAAACCGGCCGACAGCTACCTCAACGTCAACGCGATTCTCGAGGCGGCCGGCCGTACCAACGCCCAGGCGGTGCATCCCGGATACGGCTTCCTCGCCGAGAACGCGGCGTTCGCCGAGCGGGTCATCGGCGCGGGCCTGGTCTGGGTGGGCCCGCCGCCGGCGGCCATCGCCGGCATGGGCGACAAGATCAACGCACGGAACCTGATGGAGAAGGCCGGCGTCCCCGTCTCGGCCGGCACCCGCGAGCCGGTCCCCGACGCCGACGCCGCCGTGCGCGAGGCGGCCCGCATCGGCTATCCCGTCATGGTGAAGGCCGCCGGTGGTGGTGGCGGCATCGGCATGAGCGCGGCCCGCGACGAGACCGAGCTGCGCAAGGCCTACGAGACCGCACGCACCCGCGCGGAACGGTTCTTCGGCAACCCCGACATCCTGCTCGAGCGGTACGTCGAGCGGGCGCGGCACGTCGAGGTGCAGATCCTCGGGCTGGCCGACGGCACGGTGGTCGCGCTCGGCGAGCGAGACTGCTCGGTCCAGCGGCGGCATCAGAAGATCGTTGAGGAGACGCCGTCGCCCGGCGTCGGCGCCGAGCTACGCGGCCGGATGCTGGAGGCGGCGGTCCGTGCGGGCACGGCCGTCGGCTACCGCGGCGCCGGCACCGTCGAGTGCCTGGTCGACCCGGCCGCGCAGGACTTCGTCTTCCTGGAGATGAACACCAGGCTGCAGGTCGAGCATCCGGTGACCGAGCTGGTCACCGGCGTCGACCTGGTCGAGCAGCAACTGCTGGTCGCGGCGGGGGAGCCGGCCGACCTGCCGGCGACGCCGCCGCGCGGGCACGCGATCGAGTTCCGCGTCTACGCCGAAGATCCCAGACGGTTTCTGCCCAGTCCCGGAGAGATCACCGTATGGGAGGAGCCGGCCGGCGAGGGCGTGCGCGTCGATGCCGGCTACACCGCCGGCAACAAGGTGACCCCGTTCTACGACCCGCTGCTGGCCAAGCTGTGCGTGTACGGCACGGACCGCGGCGAGGCGCTCGCCAGGGCGCGCGGCGCGGTGGCGGCGTTCAAGGTCGAGGGGCCCAAGACGAACCTGCCGTTCTTCGTCGAGCTGCTTGACGACGCGGAGTTCGCGCAGGGCACATATGACACCGGTCTTGTGGATGGTCGCCTTCGTGCGTCGTGACGTATACATGTCGGATGGGATCGCCGGGCGGTCCGGTGACGCGAAGAGAGGAGCCCCCGTGGCGGAGGTCCGGGCGGAGATGGTGGCGAACGTCTGGAAGGTCGTCGTCGCCGAGGGCGATCAGGTCGAGGACGGCGACACCCTCGTCATCCTCGAATCGATGAAGATGGAGATCCCCGTCGTGGCGGAGGACTCCGGCACCGTCGCGCAGCTCAAGGTGGCCGAGGGCGACGTCGTACAGGAAGGCGACCTCATCGCCGTCATCGAGTGAGAAACCAGCCGCGGCCGGGTGAGCCGTACCGCCGGGCTAGCCCGGACGCATCGGGCCGTGCCGTGAGCAACGCGCCGACCAGCCCCGCGGCGTCACCTGCACCACCAGCCGGCGCCGGCAGGATGCGCAGTACCGGGGCGGTTCCAGGCGCCGCGCGGCCCGGCAGTCCTCGTGCCCGGCGCCGGCGAGCGGGGCCCCGCAGTGGTCGCAGTACGTTTCGTCCACGGCCCGCAGCGTACGCCCAGGGGGCCCATTAGGGTGTCATCATGCCGCTCACGCCAGGACTGCGCGCCGAGGTACGCATCGTGGTCGCCGAATCCGATACCGCCAGCGCGATCGGCAGCGGGGACGTCCCCGTGCTGGCCACGCCCCGCCTGCTCGCGCTCGCCGAGGCCGCGACCGTCGCCGCCGTACAAGAACATCTGGACCCGGGCACGACGACCGTCGGCACCTGCGTCGTGCTCGAGCACAAGGCGGCCAGCCCCATCGGCGCCGAGGTCGTCGCGCTCGCCCAGCTCGCCGAGGTCGACCGGCGGCGGCTGGTGTTCAACGTCGAGGCGACCGAGGGCGACAAGACGATCGGCGCGGCGAGGGTGGAACGCTTCATCGTCGACCGCGAGAAGTTCCTCGGGCGGCTGGCCGGGCAGGCCTAGATGCCTGTGCTGGCTCGCGGGTAGGCGATCTCCGGGACCCGGCTGGCCCGGGCAGGCCTAGATGCCTGTGGTGGCTCGCGGGTAGGCGATCTCCGGGTCGGTGGCGATATTCACCAGGTACGGCACACCGGCGTCGAAGGCGCGCCGCAGCGCCGGGCCGATGTCCGCCGCCCGGGTGACCAGCTCCCCCGCGCCGCCCAGCGCGCGCACGACGTCGTCGTAGCGGCACTGGGGCTGCAGGTCGGCGGCCACGTCGTAGCCGTAGAGGAACCGCATGGGGTGCTTCTCCAGACCCCAGATGCCGTTGTTCCCGCAGATCATCACGACCGGCAGCCGGTGCCGTACCAGCGTGTCGGCGTCCATCAGCGAAAACCCCGCCGCGCCGTCGCCGAGCAGCAGCACCACCTGGGCCGAAGGCTCGGCGAGCCTGGCGCCGATCGCGTAGCCGAGCCCCGTACCCAGGCACCCGTACGGGCCTGGGTCGAGCCAGCGGCCGGGCCGGGCCGGCTCGACGTACTTCCCCGCATAGGACACGAAGTCGCCGCCGTCCCCGATCACCACGGCGTCGTCGGCGAGCAGCCGGTTCAGCTCGCCGTAGATCCGCATGGGGTGGATCGGGTCGGCGTCGCTGGCCAGCAGCTCGCCGTCCTTGGCGACCGCGGTCGCCGCCGCGCCCGACAGAGTGCCGAGCCATTCCTCCCACCGGCCGCCGCCGGCCTTGCCGAGGCCGGCGAAGAACGCCGCCAGGTCGCCGGCGTAGGAGCCGGCGAGCTCCAGGTGAGCGGCCACCTGATCGGGCGCGTCGACCACGTGCGCCACCTTCGCCGCGCCGCCGGCGAACGCGCCGTACCCGAGCCGGAAGTCGAGCGAAGTGCCGACCACGATGACCAGGTCGGCCTGCTTGAACGCGGTGGACCTGGCGCGGGTGACCAGCAGCTCGTGGCCGCGCGGCAGCACGCCCCGGCCCATCCCGTTGGCGATGACCGGAACCCGCAGCTCCTCGGCCGCCGCCCTGGCCGCCGCGTCCGCGCCGTCGGTCCACACGTCGGAGCCCAGCACGAGCACCGGCCGTTCCGCCGCGGCCAGCAGCCGGACGACCGGCTCGGCGTCGCCGGCGGGGCGCGGCACCTCGGCGGGCGCGGGGATCTCCACCTCGGCCTGGTCGAACAGGTGGTCCATGTACGCGTCGAGGAAGACCGGGCCGCGGTGCGGCGCGGTCGCGAGACGGAACGCCTCGTCGACGGCGGCCGCGATGCCGGCGGTGTCGGGCGCGGTCCACGCCCGCTTGGTGATCGGCGCCAGCATCGGCGGCTGGTCGATCTCCTGCAGCGCGCCCCTGCCCCAGTTGGACAGCGGGGCCCGCCCGCCGAACACGACGAGCGGCGAGCCGTTGAAGTGCGCGGTGGCCACCGCACTCATCCCGTTCGTGACGCCGGGGCCTGCCGTGAGCACGGCGAACCCGGGCCCGCGCGTGAGCTTGGCGGTCGCCTCGGCGGCGAACACCGCGGTCTGCTCGTGCCGCACGTCCAGGATGCGCATCGGCGGGTCGGCATGGACGGCGCCGTCGTACAGCGGGAACACGTGCCCGCCGGAAAGCGTGAACATCGTCTCCACGCCGTAGCCGCGCGCGACCGCGACGGCGTGCGCCCCGGCGTGTCCCTGCATCCGCGTCGTCGATGTCATGGCGGTCACGTCTCCCTTGGCTTCCGGCGGGGGCCTCACAGCGTCTGCGACAGTGCCTTGATCGGCATCCGGAGCTCGGCGAGCAGGTCGAGGTCCTCCGTGGCCGTCCGGCCGAGCGTGGTCAGGTAGTTGCCGACGATCACCGCGTTGATGCCGCCGAGCATGCCGGCGCGGGTGCCGAGGTCACCGAGCGTGAGCTCGCGCCCGCCCGCGTACCGCAGGATGGTGCGCGGCAGCGCCAGCCGGAACGTGGCGATGGTCTTCAGTGCCTCGGTGCCGGTCACCAGCGGGTACGCCGCGAACGGCGTGCCGGGCCGCGGGTTCAGGAAGTTCAACGGAACCTCGTCAGGTTCCAGCGCGGCGAGCTGCCCGGCGAACTCGGCGCGCTGCTCGACCGACTCGCCCATGCCGATGATGCCGCCGCAGCACAGTTCCATCCCCGCCTGCCTGACCAGCGTGCAGGTGTCCCAGCGCTCCTGCCAGGTGTGCGTCGTCACCACGTTCGGGAAGTGCGAACGGGCGGTCTCGAGGTTGTGGTTGTAGCGGTGCACGCCCATCGCGGCCAGCTCGTCGACCTGCGCCTGGCTGAGCATGCCGAGCGAGCAGGCGATGTTGATGTCGACGGCGTCGTTGATCGCCTCGATGCCCTCGCGGACCTGCGCCATCAGCCGATCGTCGGGACCGCGCACCGCGGCGACGATGCAGAACTCGGTGGCCCCGGTCTCGGCCGTCTCCTTGGCCGCCGCGACGAGGGACGGGATGTCCAGCCTGGCGGCCCGTACGGGGGAGTCGAAGCGGCCGGACTGGGAGCAGAAGTGACAGTCCTCCGGGCAGCCGCCGGTCTTCACCGAGACGATGCCCTCGACCTCCACCTCGGGGCCGCACCAGCGCATCCGTACCTCGTGCGCCAGGGCCAGGAGCTCGTCGAGCCGATCGTCGGGCAGCGTGAGGCAGCGAAGCGCCTGCGCGGCGGACAGCCCCCGCCCGTCGCCGAGCACCTGGCCACGTGCCTGGGCCAGGATGTCGGCGGCGCCGACGAGGTTGCTGTCGAGGATGTCCGAGTCGGTCATGAATTCTCCCCACCGTACGTCTCCCGGAAGGTACCAGCGTCGAAGGTACCGCCGAGCGAGGGGGACAGCCCGGACCGGGCGGCGAGCAGGAACTCCGCCGGGTCGAGCGCCCCGGCGCCGGCGCGCAGCGCGCCGTCGAGCGGGCGCGCCGCGATCGTCTCGAGGTCCCTGATATTGCACCGCATCGCCAGGTCGGGCGGTTCGGGCCAGGCGCCGATGACGACGCCGCCGAGCTCGATGCCGCGATGGGCGAGCGCCTCCAAGGTGAGCGCGGTGTGGTTCAGCGTGCCGAGGTCGGGCCGGACCACGACGAGCGCCGGCGCGCCGAGGAGCCTGGCCAGGTCGGCGATCGTGGCGCCGTCCTCGTCGTAGCGGACGAGCAGCCCGCCGGCTCCCTCGACGAGCACCAGGCGGCGCGTCCCCGCGAGCGCCCTGACCTGGTCGGCCACCACCGCCAGCGCCACCGGTGCCATGCCGGCCCGGCGGGCGGCCGCGGCGGGCGACAGCGGGTCGGGGAAGCGGGCCGGCTCGTGCAGGTCGTCGGCCCCGGCCAGCCGGCGCACGTCGGCGAGGTCGCCGGGCTCGCCCGGCTCGACGCCGGTCTGTCCCGGCTTGACCACCGCGACCGAGGCCCCGCGCGCCAGCGCCAGCGTGGCCAACGCCGCCGTCACGACCGTCTTGCCCACACCGGTATCGGTGCCGGTGACGATCAGAACGCTCACCGGTCAGAGCGTAGTGCCAGGAAAGGTCAGTCCTCCCAGGTCCGCCACTCGTCCGTGGGTATCTCGATGCCGAACGGCTCGGGCAGCCGCATGACCTCGCCGAACTCCCAGCTCTCCTCGTGCAGGTACGCGCCGGTGGCCTCGTCGGGGATCGAATAGAGGATCGCTCGTCGTGTCTTGGGGGAGCGATCGATCAGGAGGTAGTAAGGGATCTCCGCCTTCGCGTAGCCGTTCCACTTGGTGGGCTGGTCACGGTGCTGGGTCGGCCTGCGGTCGACGTCCGCGTTGGACGGCGACGTCACCTCCATCACGAGCTCGACCTGGTCGGGCACCAGGAAGCGAACGCCGGCGCGTCGCGCCTCCTGGTAAATCCCTCGGTCCATCACCTTTAGATCCGGGATGTAACCGTCACGGATGCCCACGAGGTCGAGACCTGAGCCGCAGATGGACTTCCAGTTGTAGGCGGGGTCAGCGATACGGGCTTCGACAAATATCTCGTTCACATCCTGAACGATGCTGGCGTGCTCCAAGGCCGGAGCCGGTGTGACCACGATCCTTCCTCCGATGACCTCGACCTTGGAGCTGTCGGGAACATGGAGGTAATCGTCGAGCTCGCCGCGCAGCCACATGGCATACGGGCTGTCGGGCACGATGATCCGGTCGATCCGCACGTCTACGATCGTCACGTTGGGTGACTCCTCCCTCACGATCAGCTCCGGGTCATCGTAGGGACTGTGTGTCATCAGCGTATACAGAACGTCATTTTCTTTGCCGCGGAACTCAGGGGGTCGCGGGTTGGCGGCGGAGGCGGGTGATGAACTTGTAGCGGTCGCCGCGGTAGAGCGACTGGGCCCACTCGACCGCCTCGCCGCTCTCGTCGAAGGCGTGCCTGGACAGCAGCAGCAGCGGCAGGCCGACGTCCACGCCGAGCAACTGCGCGTCGTGCGGGGTGGCCAGCACCGTCTCGATCGTCTCCTCGGCCTCGGCCAGGTGGACGTCGTACGCGCCGGCCAGCGTCTCGTACAGCGAACCGTGCCGTGGGAGCTCGCGGCGCAGGCCCGGGAAGCGGCGCGCCGGCAGGTGCGAGGTGTCGATGGACATCGGTTCGCCGTCGGCCAGCCGGAGCCGGTGGATGCGCAGCAGCCGGCCGCCGGGGCGGGTGCCGAGCAGCCTGCCCAGCCGCTCGTCGGCGGCCACGTAGCCGATGTCGAGGATGCGCGTCTCGGGGTGCAGGCCGTGGTGGCGCATGTCCTCGGTGTAGCTGACCAGCTGGAGCTCCTGGGCGACCTTCGGCTTGGAGACGAACGTGCCCTTGCCCTGGATGCGCTGCAACCTGCCCTCGACGACCAGCTCGGCGAGCGCCTGGCGGACGGTCGTCCTCGATGTGCCGTACTTCTCGGCCAGGGTGCGCTCCGGCGGCAGCGGGCTGCCGGGCGGGAGCGACTGGGTGAGCGCGACCAGCAGCTCCTTCAGCCGGTAGTACTTCGGGATCTTGGGCGCGAGCACGGGGGAGGGCGGCACCTCGAACTCCCCGAGTGGGGCCCGCTCAGCCGTCATGGTCTCTCCTCCCGTTCACGGCCGGTTCGCTCCGGCGTTACGGGAAGAGAGTACGGCGCGAGCTCGGCCGCGACCCGCTCCAGCGCCTTGGCGAGCACGGCGAGGTCGTCCTCCGCCAGCGAGGCCGGGGCGGTGATGCGCAGGCAGGCGCGGCCGTCCGGGACCGATGGCGGCCGGAAGCAGCCGACGCGGACGCCGTGTCCGGCGCAGATCTCGCCGCCGCGCAGCGCGGCGCCCGGCTCACCGAGCACGACCGCCACCACGGCCGCCGCGGGCGGCGCCGGCGGTGTCGCCAGCCCGCGCTCGCGCGCCAACTCCCAGACCCGGAGCGCCCGGTCGCGGGCCATGGCGGGCAGGGCCGGCTCGTCGGCGAGGACGTCGAGCGCGGCCAGTGCCGCCCCCACGCCGGCCGGCGCGAGGCCGGTGTCGAAGATGAACGGCCGGCCGGCGTCGACCAGCGCGTCGATCACCTCTGGCGCGCCGAGCACCGCGCCGCCCTGCGCGGCCAGCGCCTTCGACAAGGTGACCGTCAGCACGACGTCGGGTTCGCCGCCGAGGCCGGCCGCCGCGGCGGCGCCACGGCCGCCGGGTCCGACGACGCCCAGCGCGTGCGCCTCGTCGATGACGAGCAGCGCGCCGTGCCGCCGCGCCACCCGGTGCAGCTCGGCGAGCGGAGCGAGGTCGCCGTCGACCGAGAAGACGGCGTCGGTGACGACGACGGCGACCTCCTCGTCGCGTGCCGCCAGCGCCCGCTCCACCGCGGCGACGTCGCGGTGCGGGGTGACCGCGACCCTGGCCCGCGACAGGCGGCAGGCATCGATGATCGACGCGTGGTTGAGCCGGTCGGAGACGACCAACGACCCGGGGCCGCTCAAGGTGACCACCGCGGCCAGGTTGGCGAGGTAACCCGAGGAGAAGACAAGCCCGGCGGCCTTCCCTGCGAACGCGGCCAGCCGCGCGTCGAGCCGGGCGTGCAGCTCGGTGGTGCCGGTGACCAGCCGGGAACCGGTGGAGCCCGCGCCCCAGTCGCGGGCCGCTCGCGCCGCGCCCTCGATCAGCCTGGAGTCCCTGGACAGCCCGAGGTAGTCGTTGGAGGCCAGATCGAGCAACCCGTCATGGTCCGCGGACCTGGGCCGCAGCCGGCGCCGCAGGTTCGCGCCGGCCCGCAGCTCCGCCGCCGCGCGCAGCCGCGCCAGCGGGTCGGCGCTGCCGCCCGGGTGCCGCGCCCGCCACGCGAGGCTCGTCGCTTCCCGCCCAGCGCTCATCGGGTCTCATCGTCGTTCGTCATGGTGTGTTCTGCCCTTGTCGCACCGTTCGCACCGTCCGCTCGCACCGTCCGCCCTCGCCGTCGGCCCCGGCCCGCCGGAGCGCTCTCACTGACAGTTACCCGCGATAATGCCAGGCACGTTCGTGATCGCCTATCCTTCGCGCCGGCGACCGGAAGTCCGATATGGGCACCCGATGGGTGACGAAGGCGTGCCGGCGTCCTGCATAGACTTCCACCGTGCCCACCCTGACCGACCTCGCGCGGAGCCACACCGCCCTCGACGACGAAGACCTGGAATGGCTCCATTCGCTGGTGTCGGACTGGCAGCTGCTCGCCGATCTGTCCTTCGCCGACCTGATCTTGTGGATCCCGGTCCGGTCGGCGGACGGCGCCGGCGCGGACCCGGCCGCCTGGATCGCGCTCGCCCAGATGCGCCCGACGACGGGTCCGACCGCCTACCCCAACGACCTCGTGGGTTCGATCGAGGTCAGCGGGCGGCGCGGCCTCATCGACGTGGCCTGGCGGGAGCGGCGGATCTGCCGGGAAGGCGACCCCGAGTGGGGCAGCGGCATCCCGGTGCGGGAGGAGTCGATCCCGGTGCGGCGCGGCGGGAAGATGCTCGGTGTCATCCAGCGGAGCACCAACCTCAGCTCGGCGCGGACGCCGTCCCGGCTGGAGCTGACCTACCTGCAAAGCGCCAGCGACCTCGCCCAAATGATCTCCGAGGGGCGGTTTCCCGTGCAGGGCGAGGAGCCGAACCTCGTCCGTTCGCCGCGGGTCGGCGACGGGTTGCTGCGGCTCGACCGCGAGGGCAGGGTGACCTACGCCAGCCCGAACGCCCAGTCCGCGTACCGCCGGCTCGGCCTGGCGAGCGACCTGGTCGGCACGCATCTGGGGGAGACCACCGCGCGGCTGTGCCAGACGGCGGAGCCGGTCGACGAGTCGCTGTCGGCGACGGTCAGTGGCCGCGCGCCGCGCGAGGTGGAGATCGAGTCGAACGGCTCGGTGGTGCAGCTACGCACCATCCCGCTGGTCGTCGGCGCTTCCAGGATCGGCGCGATCGTACTGTTGCGGGACGTGTCCGAGCTGCGCTGGCGGGACCGCGAACTGATGACCAAGGACGCGACGATCCGCGAGATCCACCATCGGGTGAAGAACAACCTGCAGACCGTCGCGGCACTGCTCAGGCTGCAGGCCCGCCGGCTGCAGGTGCCGGAGGGCAGGCTGGCCCTCGACGAGGCGGTCCGCCGCGTGGGGTCGATCGCGATCGTCCACGAGACGCTGTCGCACACGCCGGAAGAGCTGGTCGACTTCAACGACATCGTGGACCGCGTGATCATGATGGCGGGGGAGGTGTCCTCACCGGAGACGCGGGTGAGGCCGAAGCGCACCGGCAGCTTCGGCGTGCTCACCGCCGCGGTCGCGATGCCGCTCGCGATGGTGCTCACCGAGCTGCTGCAGAACGCGCTGGAACACGGCCTGCCGAACCGGGCCGGAATGCTCGAGGTGATGGCGGAACGCGGCGACGACCGGCTCAAGGTGGTCGTCGCCGATGACGGGGCGGGTCTGCCGACCGACTTCGACGCGGACGCCACCGGCCTCGGCCTGCAGATCGTCCGGACGCTGATCGTCGGTGAGCTCGGCGGGCGCCTGTCCTTCCGGCCGCGTGTCGGCGGCGGTACGGAGGTGGTGCTCGACGTGCCCGTCGATCATGACGTCCGGCCGGGTGCCGCCGCCCAGGACGGCCGGGCCACGTGAGGCGGTCCGGACGCGTCGGATCGGCGGCGACCCGAGGTCAGGCGTGCGCGCGGGCCCGGGCGCGGGCGCGGCGGCGCTTGAGCGCGCGGCGCTCGTCCTCGCTCATGCCGCCCCAGACGCCGGAGTCCTGGCCGGAGTCGAGCGCCCAGCGCAGGCAGTCGTCGGCGACGGAGCAGCGCCGGCAGACCTGCTTTGCCTCCTCGATCTGTAGCAGCGCCGGGCCGCTGTTTCCGATGGGAAAGAACAGCTCGGGGTCCACGTCACGGCAGGCAGCGCGGTGGCGCCAGTCCATGCGGTCCACTCCTTCGGCAACGTGGAGCGGTAGCCCCACTTTGTGAACAGATTCACGATGTCGCGAACAACACGGGCCTACTTTGTGGATCTGGTCCCGCGTGGTCGTTCCGCGGCGCTCGATCTGGGATGTCTTTTCTGGACGGGCCTGACGGCCCATCGGCTCAGCGCTCTTTGAGCCTGTCAGGGGCGGGTGGCGTGATGCAAGTACTTTGAGAAATCTTTCTCAAAGTATGAGTGTTGGGTGCGTCACACAGTTCAAACACGTCTCTTACTGGGGCCACGCGACGACTCACCCCGAACTCAGATGACAATCCGTACCGCCTTGGGGACGGCCCGGAAGGTAACGCGCTCGCGCTCGCCGATGTAATCGCCGTCCAGCTGAAAGGCCATTGGCCGGGTCGCCCGCACCGTCACTTCCGCCGTGTCGTGCACATTCACCACGTGCCGGCCGCGGACCGGCCGCGAGAGCGGCAACATGATCTGGCCCACCACGCCGAGCGTCGGCAGCAGGTCGAGCCGGCGCAGGCCGAAGACGTCCAACCCCAGGTTGACGTCGGCCTCCGGGGTCGGCGTGACCGGCCGCGGACCGAGGTAGGTCCACGGCGAGGTGTTCGACACGATCGCCAGGAACAGGCCGCGCACCGGCGGCAGTCCAGGACGTTCGAGGGTGATGGCTGGCCGGCGCCTATCAGTGCCGGAAAAGAATTGGCGGAGCGCGGCCCGTACATAGAGCGTCGGATTGGCCCGGGAGCCGGCCCCCCGGCGTTGTTCGACCGCCCTGATGACTTCCGCGTCCCAGCCAACTCCGCCGCAGAAAGTGAAGTAGCGGTCGTCGGCCCTGCCGAGACCGACCGTGCGATAGCGACCGGCGCGCAACGCGTCGAGAATTGGCCGCAGCGCGGCTATCGAGTTGTTCGGCAGCCCGAGCGACCGGGCGAAAACATTGGCGCTGCCGGCGGGCAGGACGGCCAGGACGGGCGTATCGGGCGAGGGCCCGTCGGTGAGAAGCCCGTTGATCACTTCGTTGATCGTTCCGTCGCCGCCCAGGATCAGCACGACGTCGAACCCGTCCCGCGACGCCCGCCGGCCCAGTTCGGTGGCGTGGCCCCGGTGGGTGGTCTCTTCGATCTCCAGGTCGAGATCACCGGCGAACGAGCGGACCATTACATCGCGCACTCGCCGGGAGGTCGAGGTCGCCTTGGGGTTGGCGATGAGCAGGGCACGCACGTGGTCAGAGTATCCATCGCCGGTATGCCGGCCATCGAGGACGGCCCATAGATCGCGCGATGTCCCGCAAGATGCCCGGCCGCCACGCGGGTCGCCGTCCTGGGGCGGCTAGGCTTACGGATTGTGTCCGCACGTCTTGGGTCCGCCGGGGCCGAGCGGCCGCGCACGCTGACCGCCGCGGCCGGCCTGGAGGCCGTCGAAGGTCTGGCCGCGCTCGCGTTCGGGCTGTTCGTCGGCTGGGAGGTGGTGGCCGGCAAGCCGGTCGTCGAGGTCGGCGGCGCCGTAGGGGTGGCTGTGCTGGCCCTGCTCGGCGGCGCCGGTATGCTCGCCGTCGCCCGCGGGCTGCTGCGCGTGCGGCGGTGGGGCGGCGCGCCCGCCGTGGTCACCCAGCTGCTTGCGCTCTTCATCGCGTACAACCTGTTCCAGTCGGACCAGCTCGCCTACGGGGTGCCGCTCGCCGCCTGTGCGGCCGTCGCGGCGATCCTGCTACTCAGCCCGCCGAGCACCCAGGCCCTGTTCGACAACCCCCGGTGAACCAGCTGAGCGAGGAAGAGCCCACCTGCCCGCGGCCGCCGGCATCACTCGTCCGCGGTGAGGCCGTCGCGGAGCTGGGCGAGGGTGCGGGCCAGCAGCCGGGAGACGTGCATCTGGGAGATCCCCAGCTCGGCGGCGATCTGCGACTGCGTCATGTTGCCGAAGAACCGGAGCAGCAAGATCCGCTTCTCGCGCGCCGGGAGCTTCTCGAGAAGGGGCTTGAGCGACTCCCGGTACTCCACGCCCTCGAGCGCGTCGTCGACGATGCCGAGCGAGTCGGCGACCGCAGGGGCGTCCTCGTCGCCGGAGTCGGGAGCGTCCAGCGACACGGTGGAGTAGGCGTTCGCCGACTCGAGGCCCTCGAGGACCTCCTCCTCGCTCATCTGCAGGTGCCCGGCGAGCTCGCTCACGGTCGGCGCCCTGCCCTCGCGCTGCGCCAGGTCGCTGATCGCCTTGGTCAGGGAGAGCTTGAGCTCCTGCAGCCGGCGCGGCACCCGGACGGCCCAGCCCTTGTCGCGGAAATGGCGTTTGATCTCGCCGACGATCGTGGGCGTGGCGTAGGTGGAGAACTCCACGCCGCGCTCCAGGTCGAAGCGGTCGATCGACTTGATCAGCCCGATCGTGGCCACCTGGGTGAGGTCGTCGAGCCACTCACCGCGGTTGCGGAACCGCCGCGCCAGATACTCCACCAGCGGCAGGTGCAGCTCGACCAGCTGGTCGCGCAGCCGCTGCCGCTCCGGGTCGTCGTCCGGCAGGGAGCTGAGTCGCTCGAACAGCTCCCGCGCCCTGGCCCGGTCGGGAACCGAGGTATCGGCGCGCTCGCTGCCGGCGCCGTCGGTCAGCGCGGTGTTCTCCGTCACTGCGTACCCGCCGCGGCGCGGTGCTTTTGCAGGACGACGCTCACCCTGTCATCCGCGCCGACGTACGCGTCGACCTCGCCGGCCAGCGAGGACAGCACCGTCCAGGCGAAGGTGTCGCGACTGGGCTCGCGCCCGTCGACCGTCAGCACGGAGACGGCGATGCGCATGGCGTCACCGGTCAGTTCGAACTCGCACTCGAGGTCGGTGCCGGGAACGGCCTGGGCCAGCAGCATCGCGCATGCCTCGTCGACCGCGATGCGGAGGTCCTCGATCTCGTCGAGGGTGAAGTCCAGGCGCGCGGCCAGCCCCGCCGTCGCCGTCCGCAGCACGGACAGGTAGGCGCTGGCCGCCGGCAGCCGTACGGTCACCATGTCGCGCAGTATCGCGGCGCTGGCCGGCTTGGCCGCGGTGTCTTCGGTCACGTCACTCCCTGTGTGGACTAGCCGCTCATTTGAACGTACCGCGTGATGCGGGCGTTCCGCGTGTTCGCCGCGCCTGGACGGGCCTCGTCGCCTCGGCGGCACGGCAGGACAAAACGTGGGGGGCCGGTCCGTGGGACCGACCCCCCATCGCGACAGCCGAGTGAGATCTTACCTGGTCAAGCAGCCTTCTTGGTCTCCCAGAAGATCGCGTCGATCTCGGCGATCTTGGCCAGCAGATCGTCGGCCGCCTGCAGGTCGACCTTGCCCTTGACGCCGGCCGCACCGGCCATCTTGGTGGCCTCGTTGAACAGCTGGTGAAGCTGCGGGTACTTCTCGAAGTGCGGGGGCTTGAAGTAGTCGGTCCACAGCACCCACAGGTGGTGCTTGACCAGCTGCGCCCGCTCTTCCTTGATGACGATGGCGCGAGCGCGGAACACCGGGTCGTCGTTTTGCTGGTACTTCTCGATGATGCCCTTGATGGACTCGGCCTCGATGCGGGCCTGCGCCGGGTCGTAGACCCCGCACGGCAGGTCACAGTGCGCTGAGACGATCGTCTTAGGGCGCAGCAACTGGCGCAGCAACTGGTGTCCCCTTCCTTACGCTCGGATCAAGCTCCGGATTCCGACACTACTCCGGTGGGCATGCCCGCCGAGCACAGAGGTGCGCAATGCGGCGACTGATGACAGTACTCGTCAAGGGAGAGTCAATGCTTCCCGCGCTTCGGCCGGGCGATCGGCTGGTCGTACGGCTGGGCACCCAGGTGCGGGCCGGCGACATCGTCGTCGCGTGGCATCCCGACGTCTCGGAACCGATCGTGAAGAGGGCGTTCCGCCGTACGCCGGAGGGCTGGTGGCTGGAGAGCGACAACCAGCGGGCGCCCGGCCGGCGCGACAGCTGGGATTTCGGGGCGGTGCCCGACACGGGCATCGCCGGCCGCGTCGTCGGGCGTTACTGGCCGCCGTCGCGGCTGTCGCTGTCGCCATCGGCGCCGCCGCCACCGCGGCCGCCGGGCGGATAGCCGTTCCCGCCGCCCGCGCAGCGCTCGGAGCAGAACCGGCGGGACCCGCCTGGGGTGTTGTCGAAGAAGACGTTGCCGCACGCCGGCGCCCGGCAGATCCTGAGCCGCCCGATCCCGTGGTCGGAGATGTAGACGGCCAGGCCCATGGCCGCCCCCGCGGCGTACCGGTCGGGGACCGAGCCGCCCTCGGTCAGGTGCAGGTGCCAGCGCTGGCGGTCGTGCCCGGACATCTGCGGATGGACGGGATGCTGGATGAGCAGCGCGTTGAGCCGTTCGATCGCGTCGTCCTCGTCGCCCCTCGCGACCGAGTCGAAGATGTTGCGCAGCTCGGCGCGCAGCTCGCGCATCGCGTCGAGATCCTGTCGGGTGACCCGGCCGCTCATGTGCGGGCGGATCGTCAGCAGCTGGCGCAGAGTGTCCAGGTCTCGGAGGGAATCTCGCTCCGGCTCGGCGGGGCACCCCGTGTTGACCAGCTCGACCACCAGGTCCGCGTAAGAGGCGAGATCCACGTGCGCTCCTTACGGTCGACCCGCAGGAGGAGTCATTCCGTGGCTTCGAGTATCCCACGTTCCGTGCGCATGAGCTTGCCGTCAGCGAGGGGAAGTACGGCCGACCTGGACCCGGCCGCCCCGGCCGCCAGGCCCCGCGGCCCTGGAACGCCGTCACGGCCGCGGGATCGGCGACACCCGGAACCGAGGCGGCGAGACGCCGCTGGCCGGAGCCGGTCACAGCACCTTCGACAGGAAGTCCTGCGTACGCGGGTGCCGCGGGTTGGTCAGCACCTCCCGGGGGTGGCCGTGCTCGACGACGCTCCCGTCGTCCATGAAGACGAGCCGGTCGCCGACCTCTCGGGCGAAGCCCATCTCATGGGTGACCACGATCATGGTCATCCCCTCGACCGCGAGCCGGCGCATGACGTCGAGGACCTCGCCGACGAGCTCTGGGTCGAGCGCGGACGTCGGCTCGTCGAACAGCATCAGCGAGGGCTGCATGGCCAGCGCCCGGGCGATCGCGACCCGCTGCTGCTGGCCGCCGGAGAGCTGGGCCGGGTACGCCTTCACCTTGTCGGCGAGGCCCACCCGATCGAGCAGCTTCAGCGCGCGGTCCCGTACGGCCTGCTTCGGCTCCCTGCGCACCTTGCAGGGCGCCTCCATGACGTTGTCCAGGACGGTCATGTGGGGAAACAGGTTGAACTGCTGGAAGACCATGCCGATCTCCCGGCGCTGCGCGGAGACCTCGCGGTCGCGCAGCTCGTACAGCCGGCCGCCCTTCTCCCGGTAGCCGACGAGGTGGCCGTTGACCCACAGCCGGCCGCTGTCGATCTTCTCCAGGTGGTTGATGCAGCGCAGGAAGGTGGACTTGCCCGACCCCGACGGCCCGATGACGCAGGTCACCTCCCCGGGTTTGACCTCCAGATCGATGCCCTTCAACACGTGCAGGCGGCCGAACTGCTTGTGCACCCGCTCGGCCTTGACCACCAACCCGGACGGGTCGGCGGCCGTCCCGTACGGGCCGGTGGTGCCGGCCGGGCCGGCGGCTGGCTGCGCGGCCATCAGTGTTCCCCTCCTGCTCCGCCCAGCACCCGCAGCCGCATCCCGGCGTTGCCCGACGCGGTGCCGCGGGCGAAGTAGCGTTCGATGAAGTACTGAGCCACCAGCAGAACACTCGTGAGCAGCAAGTACCAGATGCACGCCGCCACCAACATCGGGAAGACCTGGAAGGTGCGGCTCCCGATGGCCTCGAGCCGGAAGAACAGCTCGTTCGTGACCGGCACGAAGGCGACGAGCGAGGTGTCCTTGAGCATCGCGATGGTCTCGTTGCCGGTCGGCGGCACGATCACCCGCATCGCCTGCGGCAGCACGATGCGCCGCATGGTCAGCATCCGGGACATGCCGAGGGCCTGTGCCGCCTCGTTCTGCCCCGGGCTGACCGAGAGGATCCCGGCCCGTACGATCTCGGCCATGTAGGCGCCCTCCGACAGCGCCAGCGCCAGCAGGCCGGCCATGAAGCCGACGAGGAACGTACGGGCGTCGATGCTGAAGATCGTGCCGTTGATGTCGATGCCGAGCGCCGCGGCCAGCTGCCGGTCGAACGGGAAGCCGAACCGTACCCGCTGGTACAGGATCGCCATGTTGCCGAACAGGATCGCGAGCACCAGCCGCGGCACCGCCCGGAAGAACCAGGTGTACAACCACGCGGCCCCGCGCAGGATCGGGTTCGGCGACAGCCGCATCACCGCGAACGCGATGCCGAGGGCGATGCCGATGATCATCGCCAAGACCGTCAGCTTCACCGTGGTCCACACGCCTTCGACGACCGGCGGGCGGAAGGCGTTGTCGAACAGGAACGACCACTGGAACGCCTTGTTGGTGACGAGCATGTGCACGAACATCGCCGTGAGCAGGGCGAGCACGGCGACGGCGAGCCAGCGTCCAGGATGCCGGACCGGCACGGCCTTGATGGTGTCCGGCGGCCGTGCCCGCCCCGGCTGCACGTTCTGGTCGGTCTGCGTCATGTCGGGTGGCCGTCAGGACGTCGGGTTGACCGAGGACTGCGCGACCGCGCCCGCCTGCACGCCCCACCTCTCCAGGATCTTCTTGTACGTGCCGTCGGCGATCAGCGCCTGGGTGGCCTGGCTCACCGCCTGCGCGAACTGCTGCTGGTCCTTCTGCACGACGAAGCCGTACGGGGCCGCGTCGTAGATCTGGCCGAGCAGCTCGAGCTGGCCGTTGGTCTTCTTCACCGCGTACGCCATGACGGGCGAGTCGGCGAGCCCGGCGTCGTCCTTGCCGGAGACGATGGCGGCCGTGGCCTCGTCCTGACCTTGGTATTGGTCGACCGTGATCGCCGGTTTGCCGGAGGACTTGCAGTCCTTCGACTTCTTGGTGATGTCGTCCACCTGGACGGTGGCCTTCTGTACGGAGATCTTCTTGCCGCACGCGGCGGCCGGCTGGATGCCGTTCGGATTGCCCTTCTTGGTCGACCACTGCGTGCCGGCGTTGAAGTAGCTCACCATGTTGACCTGCTTGAGCCGCTCGGCGTTGATGGTGAACGAGGAGACGCCCGCCTCGTACTTGCCCGACTGCACCCCGGGGATGATGGCGTCGAAGTTGCCCGCGACCCAGGTGGTCTTGAGCCCGAGTTTGGCGGCTACCGCGTCGAAGAGCTCGCGGTCCCAGCCGATGACTGTCTTGCCGTCGGTGTCGAGGAACTCGTTGGGGGCGTAGGACGCGTCGACGCCGATGGTGATCTTGCCGTCGCTCTTGATCGCGGCCGGCACCATGGCGGCGAGCTTGCTGTCCGCTGCCGCCGTCGGCGTCGACTGGCCGGCCGGCGTGCCTTGGTCTTCCTTCTTCTGGCCGCAGGCGGTGAGCGCGAGGGCTCCCGCCAAGATCGCGGTGCCGAACGCGCTGAAAGCGCCTGCGCGGTGACGCAGAGGTCCGGATGGCACGGCGTTCCCCTCCTCCTGGTTTGCCGCCTATAGACGGCTTGGATGGAGGGCATGCTTACCCATCGGGTGCAACGATCTCCACCCCCGGTGTGACACAATCAGACAACGGGTGACCCCCGTATCTCGTCGGACGGCCGCCCGTGCGGGCCACCTGACCAGCATAATCATGCGGCATTTGTCCGAAGTCCATGACTATGGCAGGGATCACAAGATCACCTTTAAGGGCGTGAGTGGAGCCACGCCGATCTTGTCGCCCGCCGCTTTCATCAAGGGGTCGCTGTGGCCACAGAGCCTGCTCGCAATGATCATTCCTACGAATCGTACGAATCGCGCGACGATGATCCGGCCTTCTCCCTGCACCGCGGAGGCAAGATCGAGATCCGGTCGACGGTGCCGGTGCGCGGCAAGGACGATCTCTCGCTCGCGTACACCCCCGGCGTGGCCAGGGTCTGCTCGGCGATCGCCGACGAGCCGGCGCTCGCGCGCGACTACACCTGGGTCTCCCGGGTGGTGGCGGTGGTCACCGACGGCACCGCCGTCCTTGGGCTCGGTGACATCGGCCCCGCGGCCGCCATGCCCGTGATGGAGGGCAAGGCGCTGCTGTTCAAGGAGTTCGCCGGCGTCGACGCGGTGCCGATCTGCCTCGACTGCACCGACGTCGACGCGCTGGTGGACACCGTGGTGCGGCTCGCCCCGAGCTTCGGCGGCATCAACCTCGAAGACATCAGCGCGCCGCGCTGCTTCGAGGTCGAGGACCGGCTGCGCGCGGCGCTGGACATCCCCGTCTTCCACGACGACCAGCACGGCACGGCGATCGTCGTGCTCGCCGCGCTGCAGGGCGCCGCCCGGCTGACCGGCCGTTCGCTGTCGGAGCTGCGCGCCGTGGTCGCCGGGGCCGGTGCGTCCGGAGTGGCGGTGACCCGGATGCTGCTGCGGGCGGGCATCGGCGACATCACAGTGTCGGACCGGAAGGGCCTGATCTACCGCGGCCGCGACGGCCTGAGCCCGGTCAAGCAGGCGCTGGCCGGCGAGACCAACAGGGACGGCCGCACCGGCTCGACCGAGGAGGCACTGCGCGGCGCCGACGTGTTCGTCGGGCTGTCCGGCGGCACGCTCGCCGAGGACGCGATCGCCGCCATGGCCGACGACGCCATCGTCTTCGCGCTGTCCAACCCGACGCCCGAGGTGCATCCCGGCATCGCCGGCCGGCGCGCCCGCGTGGTCGCCACCGGGCGCAGCGACTTCCCGAACCAGATCAACAACGTGCTGGCCTTCCCCGGCATCTTCCGCGGGGCCCTCGACGTGCGCGCGCACTCGATCACCGAGGGGATGAAGCTCGCCGCCGCCGAGGCGCTCGCCGGCGTGGTCGGCGAGGACCTGCGCGAGGACTACATCATCCCGAGCCCCTTCGACGCCCGCGTCGCGCCCGCCGTCATCGCGGCCGTCGCCGACCAGGCCCGCAGGGAGGGCGTCGCCCGCGCCTGAACCCGAATCCCTCGACCGAGCGGCCCGAGCGGCCCGCACCGCGCCAGGTGCGGGCCGCTCCGCGTGTGGACGGCGGTGACGGGCAAAGTCCGAGCCAAGGTTGCGCCATTCGCAGTCAGGCAGTTACAGTGCGTGCATTGACATTTTTATGTCACATGCGGACGCTGGAACCATGCGGAGGACCACAGTGCGGATCGACGACAAGTTGCTCGCCGACGCCAAGGCGTTCGCGGCGGAGCACCATCGCAGCCTCAACTCCGTCATCGAGGACGGGTTGCGTCAGCTTCTCAACACCGCTCGGCAGGCGAGAGGCCGCCCCCGAGCCGAGCTGCCCGTCTACGGTGGTGAGATAGGTCTGCAGCCCGGAGTCGAGCTGACCCCGCAGTACATCAAAGAGCTCCTCGACGCAGAAGATGTCGAGCACCACCTGGAGGTCCAGCAGGATGAGGCTGCACGACGTCAACGTCTTGATTAACGCCTATCGGCCCGAGGATGGTCAGCACAAGCAGTTCCGCGCCGTCATCGAAAAAACCATCCAAGGCGAGGAGGCCTACGCGGTCTCGGATGTCGTGCTGGCCGGGTTCATTCGCGTGGTGACGAACAAGCGGATCTTCAAGGAGCCGACGCGTCTCTCGGAGGCCATCGAGTTTGCCGAGACCGTTCGAAATCAGCCCCATGCCGTCGTGATCAATCCAGGTCCGCGCTTCTGGGGCATTTTCACAACACTCTGCGTCGTGGCCGACGCGAAGGCCAAGCTCGTCCCCGATGCCTACCTGGCCGCGCTCGCGATCGAGCACGGCTGCGAGTTCGTCACGGCCGATCGTGACTTCGCCAAGTTCCCCGAGCTACGGTGGCGGCATCCGTTGAACTGAGGGGCGCCGCGGGCGGGCCGTGGGGGCGGAGCATAAGGTTTTGCCCATGCTCGCTGCCACCGCCGTACGCATAGACGCCGACAATCCGCTGAACGGTCTCGAGATCGGTGAGCGCCCCGAGCCCGAGGCGCCCGACGGGTGGACCACCGTGGCGGTCCGGGCCGCCGCCCTCAATCATCACGACCTGTGGACGCTGCGCGGGGTGGGCATCCGGGAGGACCGGCTGCCGATCGTGCTCGGCTGCGACGCGGCCGGGACCGACGAGGAGGGCAACGAGGTCATCGTGCACGCGGTGATCGGTGATCCCGACCGGGGCGGCGGCGACGAGACCCTCGACCCCAAGCGGTCGCTGCTGTCCGAGCTGCACGACGGCACGCTCGCCGAGCGGGTGGCCGTGCCGCGCCGCAACCTCGTCCCCAAGCCGGCGGAGCTCTCGTTCGAGGAGGCGGCGTCCCTGCCGACCGCCTGGCTCACCGCCTACCGCATGCTGTTCGACAAGTCGGGCCAGCAGCCCGGCGCGACCGTGCTCGTCCAGGGCGCGGGCGGCGGCGTGGCGACGGCGCTCGTCGCGCTCGGCTCGGCCGCCGGCTACCGGATGTGGGTGACCAGCCGCAGCGCGGCCAAGCGGGAGCGGGCCATCAAGCTCGGTGCCGACCAGGCCTTCGAGTCCGGGGCGCGGCTGCCGGAACGGGTCGACGCGGTGATGGAGACCGTCGGCGAGGCCACCTGGGCGCACTCGGTCAGGTCGCTGCGGCCCGGCGGGCGCATCGTGGTCTCCGGCGCCACCAGCGGGCCGGCCCCGTCCGCCGAGCTCAGCCGGGTGTTCTTCCTGCAGCTTTCGGTGGTGGGATCGATGATGGGCACCCGCGACCAGCTCATGCGGCTGGCCAGGTTCTGCGCCACGACGGGCACCCGCCCGGCGATCGACCGGGTCCTGCCGCTGGCCGAGGCGCGCGCCGGGTTCGCGGCGATGGCCGAAGGCGACCTCTTCGGCAAGATCGTCTTTACCCCTTGATCACGGTTCGGGACGGCGGAAGACTTCGATCCTGAGGCGTTCGACCGTCTCGGTGAGCAGCTCTCTCGTCGCGTCCAGCGTCTCCTCGTCGAGCTGGGTCTCGCGGCCGGCCGCGCGCTGGACGTCCTCGGCGAACTTGCGCAGCATGCGCTCCAGCTTCATCTGCGTCAGCGCGGAGTCATCGCCGGTGGCGGCGGTCCAGGCGTCCTCCCACGTGCGCCGCCACTCGTCCTTGAAGGCGCGCTGCTGCTGCCGCCACTCCTCCTTGTGCTGGCGCCACTGCTCCTTCTGGCGGCGGGCCGACTCCTTCCACACCGCCCGGTCGGCGCGGCCCTGCTCGCGCATGTCCCGCGCCGCCTGCGTGAGCTCCTCGCGCAGGGACCGTACGGTCTGGCGGACGTCCTCCTGGACCTCGCGGGCGAGCTCCTGCGCGGACGCGGTGATCTCCTCTTCGAGCTCGGCCAGCTCGTCCATCCGGCGTTCCAGCTCGGCGCGGCCCTTGTCTGTGATCGAGTACACCTTCTTGCCCTTGACGGTCTCGTGGGTGACCAGGCCCTCCTCTTCGAGCCTGGCCAGCCGCGGGTAGATCGTGCCGGGGGACGGCGAGTACACGCCGAGGAATCGGTCCTGCAGGAGCCGGATCACCTCGTAGCCGTGCCGGGGGCTCTCCTCGAGGAGCTTGAGCAGGTACAGCCGCAGCCTGCCGTGGCCGAAGACAGGACTCATGGCTCACTCACCCTTCTCTGAGGAATCCTCCTGAGGGCGGCTCAGCAGGGTGACGCTACCGGAGACGGTGTTGACCGAGAGCTGCCCGGCTCCGTCGCCGAGCTTGCCCGCGACCGTTCTCGTGATGGCGCGCTCCTGGCGCTGCAGCTCAGGAAAGGACGTATCGATCCGGCCGGCGGCGGCGTTCAGCGTGACCGTGGCAGAGGTGCGCTCCGGCAGGCGCAGCGCGACCTCGCCCGACACCGTGCTCACCCGCACCCGGCTGTCGTGGCTCAACTCGACGTCGGCGGCGATCCGGCCGCTCACGGTCGACGCGGTGAGGGCCGTGACCGATCCGCCGGCCAGTGCGAGGTCGCCCGAGACCGAGGCGAAGCTCACCGCCCCGTCGAGCCCCTGCGCCTCGATGACTCCGGAGACGGTGTTCGCCTCGATCTTGCCGGTCACGCCGTCGAGCGTGACGTCCCCGGATCCCGACTTGATGGACGTCCGCGCCGACAGGCCGGCGATGACCGCGCCCGCGGTGACGAGGTTGAGCGTGACCGGGCAGTCGCGCGGGACCGTCACCGTGATGTCGGCATCGCAGCGCATGCTGCGCAGCCACTTGAGCATGCCCTCCCACAGGAGGTTCTCGTGGGTGATGTTCAGCATGCCCGCCTCGTGCGTGGCCAGTAGCGGCTGACCCTCGACCGTGTTGACGTGCAACGAGGGCGCGTCCTCCGAGGCGAGAATGGAGATGCTGCCGGCCACGAGGGTGGCTTTCAGCGCCACCACGCCGTCGAACTCGAGCCTCGTGGGTTCGTCGATCGTCCAACGCGACATCGCACCGTGCCTCCTCCGCCGGCCATTCGCGGGGCGCCGGGGCGGACGGGCGGCCAGCGCCCGGCCTCGACCCCCTGATAGATACGATATATCGCGTCTAGCCGATGTCAAGATGTATCGCGATCGCGCAGCGGCGTTTCATCGTCGCGGTCAGTCCTCGTCGTCGAGTCTGGCCAGCCAGGTGGCCAGCCGTTCCACCGGCGTCTCGAACTCGGGGTTCAGGTCGACGAACTCCTGGAGCCGATCGGCGACCCAGGCGAGGGACACCTCGTCGTCGCCGCGCCTGGCGACCAGCTCCTCGATCCCGCGGTCGGTGAAGTACATGGCAACGGACCTCTCAACGCCACCCAGCCGATCGTGATCACGTGTTGGTGCCCGCGGACGGACGACTGATCACGAACCGGTGGGCGTGATCACGGTGGTTCACGCCTCGCCGAAGACCTGGGCGAGCAGCGCCTTCTGCTCGCCCTGGTGCAGCTTGGCCGAGCCGACGGCGGGGGAGGAGCTGGCCGGCCGCGACACCCGCCCCAGCGTATGGCCGCGCAGGTGAGCGGGCAGCTTCAGCGCCATGATGGGCCACGCGCCCATGTTGGCCGGCTCGTCCTGCACCCAGATCACCTCACGCGCGGCCGGGTACTTCGCCAGCTCCGCCTCGATCTCGCGCAACGGCACCGGGTAGAGCCGCTCGACCTGGACGATCGCGGTGTCGGTTGTGCCGGTCCGCTGCCGCTCGGCCACGGCGTCGTAGTGGATCTTGCCGCAGGTGAGCAGCACCCGGGTGACCCCCGCCGGGTCGGGGCCCTCGTGATCGGGAATCACCGGCAGGAAGCTCCCCGTGGTGAACGCGTCGGTGGGGGATGTGGCCCCCTTGTGCCGCAGCAGCGACTTGGGGGTAAAGACGATCAACGGCTTGCCGCGGTGCGACAGCACCTGCCAGCGCAGCAGGTGGAAGTAGTTCGCCGGGGTCGTCGGGTAGGCCACCGTCATGTTGTCCTGCGCGCACAGCTGCAGATAGCGCTCGATGCGCGCGGAGGAGTGGTCGGGGCCCTGCCCCTCGTACCCGTGCGGCAGCAGCAGCACGACGGACGAGCGCTGCCCCCACTTCTGCTCGCCCGAGGAGATGAACTCGTCCAGGATCGTCTGAGCGCCGTTCGCGAAGTCGCCGAACTGGGCCTCCCAGCAGACCAGCGCGTCGGGCCGGGTGAGCGAGTAGCCGTACTCGAACCCCACAGCGGCGAACTCGCTGAGCAGCGAGTCGTGCACGTAGAACTTCGACGTGCCCTGGCCGAACTGCTTGAGCGGTGTGTACTCCTCGCCCGTCTTGCGGTCGACGAGCACCGCGTGCCGCTGGCCGAACGTGCCGCGCCTCGTGTCCTGGCCGACGAGCCGTACCGGATGCCCGTCGATGAGCAGCGACCCGAGGGCCAGCAGCTCGCCGGTCGCCCAGTCGATCGCGTCGTCCTCGATCATCTGGGTGCGGCGTTGCAGCATCGGCTGCAGCCTCGGGTGCGGTGTGAAGCCCTCGGGCAGGTTGACCTGGGTCTCGATGATCCGCTTGACGGTCTCCCGCGGGATCGCCGAGCGCACCGAGGTGTGGTCGATCGGAATGCCCTCCTCGGCCTCCGGTTTGACCACAGAGCCCGGCTCCGCCGGCCGCTTCGCCGCCTCGCGGGTCTCGCTGAACGCCCGCTCGAGCTGGTCCTGGTAGTCGCGCAGCGCCTGCTCGGCCTCGTCGACCGTGATGTCGCCGCGGCCGATCAACGCCTCGGTGTAGAGCTTGCGGACCGACCGCTTGGCGTCGATCAGGTCGTACATCAACGGCTGGGTGAACGAGGGGTTGTCGGCCTCGTTGTGGCCGCGCCGCCGGTAGCACACCAGGTCGATGACGACGTCCTTCTTGAAGGCCTGGCGGTAGTCGAACGCCAGCCTGGCCACGCGGTAGCAGGCCTCGGGGTCGTCGCCGTTGACGTGGAAGATCGGCGCCTGGATCATCCTGGCCACGTCGGTGCAGTAGACGCTGGACCTGGAGTACTCCGGCGCCGTCGTGAAGCCGACCTGGTTGTTGACCACGACGTGGACGGTGCCGCCCGTGCGGTAGCCGCGCAGCTGGGAGAGGTTGAGCGTCTCGGCCACCACGCCCTGCCCGGCGAACGCCGCGTCGCCGTGGACCAGCACCGGCAGCACCGTGAAGCCGCCCTCGCCCACGTCGAGGATGTCCTGCTTGGCGCGGACGACGCCCTCGAGCACCGGGTTGACGGCCTCGAGGTGCGACGGGTTGGCCACCAGCGACGTGCGGATCTTCGCGCCCCCCGGGGTTTCGAAGTCGCCCTCGGCCCCCAGGTGGTACTTGACGTCGCCCGAGCCCTGCGCGCTGCGCGGGTCGAGGTTGCCCTCGAACTCGCCGAACACCTGGGCGTAGGACTTGCCGACGATGTTGGCGAGGACGTTGAGGCGGCCCCGATGCGCCATGCCGATGACGACCTCGTCGAGGTCCGCGGTGGCGGCCGCGTCGATCACCGAGTCGAGCAGCGGGATCAGCGACTCCCCGCCCTCGAGCGAGAACCGCTTCTGCCCGACGAACTTGGTCTGCAGGAACGTCTCGAACGCCTCGGCGACGTTGAGCCGGCCCAGGATGTGCAGCTGCTCCTCGCGGGTCGGCTTGGCGTGCGGGCGCTCCACCCGCTCCTGGATCCAGGCCCGTTCCTCCGGGTCCTGGATGTGCATGTACTCGATGCCGACCGTACGGCAGTAAGAGTTGCGCAGCACGCCGAGGATGTCGCGCAGCTTCATCGTGGACCTGCCGCCGAAGCCGCCGGTGGCGAACTCGCGCTCGAGATCCCACAGGGTCAGGCCGTGCTGGAGCACGTCGAGGTCGGGATGGCGCCGTTGCTTGTACTCCAGCGGATCGGTGTCGGCCATCAGGTGCCCGCGGACCCGGTAGGCGTGGATCAGCTCGTGCACCCGGGCGATCTTCGCGACGTCGTCCTCGTGGCTGGCGACGATGTCGGGCACCCAGCGCACCGGCTCGTACGGGATCCGCAGCGCCTCGAAGATCTCGTCGTAGAAGCCCTCCTCGCCCAGCAGCAGCTGGTGGACCCGCCGCAGGAACTCACCCGACTGGGCGCCCTGGATGATGCGGTGGTCGTACGTCGAGGTCAGCGTCATCGTCTTGCTGATCGCCAGCCGGGCCAGCGTCTCCGGGGAGGCGCCGGCGTACTCGGCCGGGTACTCCATGGCGCCGACTCCGATGATGCAGCCCTGGCCGGGCATGAGCCGCGGGACCGAGTGGACGGTGCCGATCGTGCCCGGGTTGGTGAGGCTGAACGTGGTGTCCTGGAAGTCTTCGAGCGTCAGCTTGCCGCCCCTGGCCTTGCGGATGACCTCTTCGTAGGAGGCCCAGAACTGGCGGAAGTCGAGCGTCTCCGCGGCCTTGATGTTCGGCACGACCAGCTGCCGCTGGCCGTCCGCGCGCTGGAGGTCGATGGCGAGGCCCAGGTTGATGTGGGCGGGCCGTACCAGCACCGGCTTGCCGTCCTCGGCCGTGCCGTAGCTGGCGTTCATCTCCGGCATCGTCTTCAGCGCCTGCACGATGGCGTAGCCGATCAGGTGCGTGAACGACACCTTGCCGCCGCGGCCGCGCTTGAGGTGGTTGTTGATGACGATGCGGTTGTCGATCAGCAGCTTGGCCGGCACGGCGCGGACGCTGGTCGCCGTCGGCACCGCCAGGCTGGCCTCCATGTTGGTGACCGTACGTGCCGCCACGCCGCGCAGCCTGACCTCCTCGGCCTCCTCCGGCCGGGCGGGCGCGGGCCGCGGCGCCGCGGCTGGGGGCGATGGAGCCGCCGCGGCGGGGGCCGGCGCCGGACGCGCCGCGGCAGGACGCTGCGGCGCCGGAGCCTGGGCGGGGCCGGCGCCGGGCGCGGGGCGCGCGCCTGCGGGCCGGCCGGCACTCTGCCCGGTGGCCGGCGGGGCCTCGGCGGCCCGGGCGGACGGCGGCGTGGGGGACGTCGGCGGAGCCGCGGCCGCTCCCCGCGGCCCGGAGGTGCCGGCGGCTCCGTTGACGGCCGCCGGGGTCGCCTTGGTGGCCGGCCTCGTGTCGGGCTGGTAGTCGGCGAAGAAGTTCCACCAGGCACGGTCAACGGAGTCCGGGTCTTCGAGGTACTTCTGGTACAGCTCGTCGACCAGCCACTCGTTGGCGCCGAAGTCGGTGGTCTTGGGGTCGGCAGACTCTGTCGACACGGCGGAGATCGCCCTCTTCCGCGGCTCGCTGCTAGCTCTCGATCGAGGTCAAGGCTACTCGGTGGCGATACGTCTCCGGCCACCGAATCGGGCGAATGCCATTCGGGTTTGGCGGCGAAAGCGGTGATAAGAGGTGATGTGTAACGGATCGCTATGGCTCGGTCACCCGGGCGAAGAAGTAGATCGCCCCGGTGTCGCGGTGCCGCACGATCAACAGGAACGGCCGGTCGACGTGGAACTCGACGGTCCGGCTCTGCATGAACGCCCCCGCCAGCCGCATCACGACGGCGGTCGCCGCGGCACCCTCGAACCCCTGCTCGTCCAGCCGCAGAACCGCCTGGTGGACGATCTTGGAAATGCAGATGCGTTCCTGGGTGATCCCGGAGAAGTCGGCGCGGTCGGGGTCGAACGCCGTGACGACTCCCAGCTCGCCGAGTGGCCCGTTCAGCGTCGCGGCCGACCGTACCCGGAAGCGCGGCAGCGCCAGGTCGACCTGGACGGATGAGGCGGACTCGTACAGCCGGGCCAGCGCGGCGGCGTCCGGCTCGCCGTCCGGGCCGGCGCCGATCCCGGCGCGCTCCCCGGCCGGCAGGACGACGTCGACGACCACGTCGGCGCTCACCGTCGGCAGCGTCACCATGCGCCAGCCGCCCGCCGCCGCGTACGGCATCCGCTGCGCCTGCCGCATCGTCGGGACCCGGCGCCGGCCCGACGGCGCGAAGAACGGCATGGGCTTCGTGGCGCCCTCCTCGAACGGCTGCCGCCAGGCCGCCTTCAGGTAGAGCGCGTTCACGATCACCGCCGCGGTGGCCGGGGTGATGGTGCCGCCCGCGAGCAGCTCCTTGATCAGCCCGCGGGTGGTCTTCTCCACATCGGCGTTGATCTTGATGCGGGAGCCCTCGGGGTCGCCGCGGAAGTCGGCGGCGTGCAGCGCGCCGCCCGGCCAGCCGAGCACCGCCTGCTGGTAGGCGTCCTCGAACGGGAGCCCCAGCCGCGTCCACAGCGTGTTGGCGACCGCCACCTCGGCGTCGCCGTCCAGCCGGTACGCCGCGCCCAGCTCGCGCCCGAGCGCGGCGAGGTCGGCACGGTCGGCGCGGTCCGCGGGTTGCGCGGGGGCTGACGGGTCGCCGCCGCCCAGCGCGCGCGCCAGCTCGTCGTACGTCGGGCCGCGCGCGCCGGCCGCGGTGACGCCGAGGGCCGCGGCGACGCTGTAGGGGGACCAGACCAGGTTGCCGTCCGCCGGCTGCTCGTCGGCCAGCCGCCGGTACAGCGCGAGCGCGAAGTCGAGGTGCCGGTTCCGGCCGTTCGCCGCGGTCATCGCGTCACGCGCCGCCCGCGTCGGGCGTGACCCGCGCCAGCGGGGTGAGCCGGTCGCGGTTGTGCGGTGCGGTCCAGTCGGTGGCGGGCCCCTTGGGGACGATCCCTGTCGGGTTGAGGTGCGGGTGGGTCAGGTAGTAGTGCCGCTTGATGTGGTCGAAGTCCGTCGTCTCGTGGAAGGACGGCCGCTGGTAGAGGTCGCGGGCGTACCCCCAGAGGTTGGGGTAGTCGACCAGCCGGCGCAGGTTGCACTTGAAGTGCACGTAATAGACGGCGTCGAACCTGACCAGCGTCGTGTAGAGCCTGACGTCGGCCTCGGTGAGCCGGTCGCCGGCGAGGAAGCGCCGTGTCGCGAGAAGCCGCTCCAGCTCGTCGAGCGTGCCGAACAGGGCGTCGAAGGCCTCTTCGTAGGCGTGCTGGCTGCGCGCGAAACCGGCCTTGTACACCCCGTTGTTCACCTTGTGGTAGACCACCTCGTTGATCTGGTCGATCTCCCTGCGCAGCTCCGGCGGGTACAGGTCGGGCGCGTCGGCGCCGTGGTAGGCGGTGAACTCGGTCTCCATGGTCAGGGTGATCTGCGGGTAGTCATTGGTCACCAGGCGCTTGGTCCTGGTGTCCCAGATGCACGGCACCGTGTACCTGCCCTCGTACGAGGGATCGGTCGCGAGATAGAGCTCGGACAGGAAGGCGGCGCCGGTGGCCGGGTCTTCCTTGGGGAAGCGCCAGCCGCGCTCGTCCCTGATCGGATCGACGACGGTGACGCCGATGACGTCGTGGAGACGCAGCAGGTGCCGGACGATCAGCGTCCGGTGCGCCCAGGGACAGGCCAGGGAGACATAGAGCTGGTAGCGGCCGGACTCGGCGGGGTATCCGCTGGAACCGTCGGCAGTGATCGTGTCCGTGAAGCGGTTCGCCTGCCGTACAAAACGCCCGTCCCGGAACTCTTGCGCCGTCATCCCGATCCTCATCCTGAAGGGTGATCTGGTGGCGTGGTTCCATGACTACGATACCGACTATGCGGCGATGCCATCCGGTGGGCTGATTCGGTGCATCACATCACCGAATCCCTGTTGGACCTGCACGGGCCAGTGATCTACGCCATCGTGGCGGCACTGGTGTTCGCCGAGGCGGCCTTGTTCTTCGGGTTCGTCTTCCCCGGTGAGACGGCGATCGTCGTCGGCGGTGTGCTCGCCGGGCAGGGCCGGGTGTCCCTTCCCGTGCTGATCATCATCGTGGTGATCTCGGCGACCACGGGGGACTCGGTCGGGTACGAGGTCGGGCGCCGGTTCGGGCCCAGGCTGCTCGGGGTCAGGGCGATGCGTCGGCACCGGGCGAAGGTGGGCTGGGCGCAGGACCTCATCCGGCGGCGCGGCGCGGCCGCCGTCTTCATCGGCCGGTTCACCGCGCTGCTGCGCGCCCTGATGCCGGCGCTCGTGGGCAGCTCGCGCATGCCGTACCCGAAGTTCCTCGTGTTCAACCTGATGGGCGGCGCCGCGTGGGGGGCCGGGTTCACCCTCGGCGGCTTCTTCATCGGCCAGGCGTTCGAGCGCACCGCGCAGTACGTCGGCCGCGGCGTCGCCGTGGCCATCGCGGTCGTGGTCGTGGCGGCGCTCGTGGTCTGGACCCTGCGGCGGCACCGGCGCGCCGCCGACCCCGACCCCGACCCCGACCCCGACCCCGCGGACCTGCCCGACGACCGGGAGACCCCCGACAACCCGGGGGCCGAAGACGCGGTGACCGTCCCGGATCCCGATCCCGGGCGCTGACCCGCGTCCGAGCGAGATTCTGGCACGTGGCAGGCTGACGACTGATGAGGTTGTGCCCTTGGCGCCATGATGAGGAGAAGCGATGACGGAACTGCGCTACGACGGGCGCGTCGCGGTCGTCACAGGAGCGGGACACGGTCTCGGCCGCCGGCACGCGCTCGAGCTGGCCGCGCGCGGAGCGAAGGTGGTCGTCAACGACCTCGGCGGCGACGTCCACGGCGGCGGGGCATCGAGCACCCCGGCCGAGGCGGTCGTCGAAGAGATCACCAAGGCGGGCGGCACGGCCGTCGCCAACCCCGACAACGTGGCCACGCCGGAGGGCGCGCGGGCGATCGTGCAGACGGCGCTCGACGCCTTCGGCCAGCTCGACATCGTCGTCAACAACGCCGGCATCCTGCGCGACAAGTCGGTCAAGAACATGGCCCCCGAAGACTTCGACGCCGTGATCGCCGTGCACCTGCGCGGTTCGTTCCTCGTCAGCAGCGCCGCCTGGCCGCACCTGCGCGAGCGCGGGTACGGCCGGATCGTCAACACCTCCTCGCCCGCCGGGCTGTTCGGCAACTTCGGCCAGGCCAACTACGCCTCGGCCAAGATGGGCCTGATCGGCCTGGCGAAGACGCTCGCCGTCGAGGGCGCCAAGTACAACATCAAAGCCAACGCCATCGCCCCCGTGGCGGCCACCCGGATGACCGAGGACATCATCCCGCCCGATGCGGCGGCCAAGTTCGCCGTCGAGCTGGTCACCCCGCTCGTCGCCTGGCTGGTCCACGAGGACTGCGAGGCGACGGGCGAGGTCTACTCGGTCGGCGGCGGCCGGATCGCCCGCGTCTTCATCGCCGAGGGCCCCGGCTTCGTGAAGAAGGACGGCTTGTCCGTCGAGGACGTCCGCGACAACTGGCAGCAGATCACCGCTGAGACGCCGTACGTCGTCCCCAGGCACGCCGGCGACCAGATGGCCGCCGTCTTCGAAGCCCTCAAGTGACGCGCGTCCCGGCCGGCGTCTGGGCGCCGGTGCCGGCCGGGGCGGCGAGCAGGCCCGCGATCCCGTTCCTGAAGGTGTCGGCGTCGACGTCCTCGAGCAGGAGGCGGGAGAGGACGAAGCCGGGCATGGCGAACGACAGCGTGGTGCCGACGGCCTCGACGTCGACGTCGGGTGCCAGCCGGCCCTCGTCCCGCAGCCGTTCGACGATCTTGAACAGCCAGCGCCGGATGGTGCGGACCAGCTCCTGGATCGCGGTCGCGATCTCGGGGTTGTGCATGGCCGCGGCCCAGGCGTGCGGGGCGATGCGAAGGATGCCGTCCGGCCCGGTGAGGGTGAGCGCGAAGTCGGCGAAGCGGCCGGCGATCTGGTCGAGCGGTGGGAGCGGGTCCTGCCGGAGGATGTCCTCCATGAACCCGGCCAGCAGCTCCTCGCCCTCGGTGGCGATCGCCTTGACGAGCTCGTCCTTGCTCTTGAAGTAGCGATAGACGGCCCCGGCGGACAGGCCGGACTCGCGGAAGACGTCCTGCATCGACGTCTCGTAGAAGCCCTTGCGGATGAAGCAGACCCGGGCCGCGTCGAGGATCTGCCGGCGGCGCCGTTCGAGGTGGGCCTCGCTGACTCGTGGCATGCCTCCAAACTAAAACGAACGTTCGTTCTTGACCAGTCCCGGGCGTGGCTGACACACTGAGGAGCGTAAAGAGAACGAGCATCCGTTTTTTAGGGGTCAGCGATGCACGCTCCCGCCATGCGCGCCGTCGCGGCGGTCGCCGCCGCCGTGGCCATCCAAGCCCTCATGATCGTCGCCTTCGGCTGGCCGTCGGCCCGCCTGTCCGCACGGGACGTGCCGCTGGTGGTGGCCGGCCCGCCGGAGGCGGCCGCCACGGTCGCCGGCCGGCTGGCCGCCGAACGCCCGGGCGCCTTCGAGATCAAACGACTTCCCGACGAGAGGGCCGCCCGGGCGGCGCTCGGCGACCGCGAGGCGTACGGGGCGATCGTCGTTACCCCCGCCGGCCCGCGGGTCATGGTCGCCTCGGCGGCCAGCCCCGCCATCGCCCAGCAACTGGGCCAGCTGGCCGAGCGGCTGTCGGGCCGCGGGCCGGCCGCACCCGTCGAGGACGTCGTCCCCGCCGACGGCGACGACCCGCGCGGCGCGGCGTTCGGCTCCATGGTGCTGCCGCTCGTCATGTCCGGCATCGCCGCCGGAGCGCTGCTGACATTCCTGGTGTCCGGAGCCGCGTGGCGGCTCGCCGGCCTTGCCGGGTTCGCGGTCGCGGGTGGGGCGGCGATCGCCGGCATCGCGCAGAGCTGGCTGTCGGTGCTGCCCGGCGACTACCTCGCCGTGGCCGGCGTCGCCGGGCTCGGCTCGCTCGCCGTGGCCGGCGCGGTGACCGGGTTGGGCACGGCGCTCGGCCGTCCCGGCCTCGGGCTCGCCGCGCTGACCATGCTGCTGCTCGGCAACCCGCTCTCGGGCGCCACGTCGGCGCCGGAGCTGTTGCCCCAGCCCTGGGGATCGGTCGGCCAGGCGCTGCCGCCCGGGGCCACGGCCACGCTCCTGCGCTCGGTGGCGTTCTTCGACGGCGCCGGCGCCGCCGCGCCGCTGGGCGTGCTGCTCGCCTGGGCCGGTGCCGGCATCCTGCTCACCGCCGCCGGGGTCTTCCGCGCGCGCAGCCGCCCCGCCGTCGCCGACCGGCGCGACAGCGCCGCCTTGGTCTCCTGACGGCCGCCCGCCGTACTTTGTCCAGGCGAAGTCCGAAGTACGGCCCGCTCGTGGTGTAACGGGCCCGGCCCGTACGAAGACCTTCCGTAGCTCGGACGATCATACGATCGAGATTGCGCCGGATTTGTCCGTACTTTGTTCGGTCAACATCTTGAAGCCGTATGTTAACCGGCTTAATGTGGCGGCCATGTCACCAGCTTCGGGGGACCAGCGAGCGGCGCCGGGCTCGGCGGGGCACGTCCTGACGCTGATCGGCGCGGGGGCCGCCACCACCCGCGCCGATCTCGCCCGGGTGACCGGGCTGGCCCGCTCGACGATCTCGCAGCGCGTCGACGCGCTGGTGGCGCACGGGTTGGTGCGCGAGCTCGACGAGGGCGAGTCCACGGGCGGGCGGCCGCCGCGGCAGCTGCGGCTGCGC
The DNA here is from genome assembly GCA_036378315.1 of Streptosporangiaceae bacterium. GTDB lineage: Bacteria > Actinomycetota > Actinomycetes > Streptosporangiales > Streptosporangiaceae > CALAED01. The sequence continues at coordinate 37,887 of DASUWU010000209.1, forward strand.
ACCGAGGACAACACCGTGATGGGCGTCGACCTCGGGGCCACGCACTGCCGGGTGGCCCTCATGGACATCAGCGGCCAGGTCCTCGCGGCGCGGGAGGACGCGCTGCTCATCGCCGAGGGCCCCGAGGCGGTGCTGGCCCACGTCGACCGGCGCATGCACGGGCTGCTCGCCGAGGCGAACAAGCCTCTCGACGCGCTGCGCGCGATCGGCATGGGGGTGCCGGGCCCGGTGGAGTTCGCCACCGGCCGTCCCAACAACCCGCCGATCATGCCCGGCTGGAACGAGTACCCGATCCCCGACTTCTTCACCGAGCGCTACGGGATCAGCGTGCTGGTCGACAACGACGTCAACGTCATGGCGCTGGGCGAGCAGCGCCGCGCCTTCCCCGACACCCGTTACCTCATGTTCGTCAAGGTCGGCACCGGCATCGGCTGCGGCATCATCGCCGACGGCGACCTGCACCGCGGCGCCCAGGGCTGCGCCGGCGACATCGGACACATCAGGGTGAGCGGCCACGAGGAGGCCGGCTGCCGGTGCGGCAACAGCGCCTGCCTCGAGGCGGTGGCCGGCGGCGCCGCGCTGGCCAGGCGACTCACCGACCTCGGCTTCGAGGTGACCACCGGGTCCCAGGTGGTCGAGCTGGTCATGTCGGGCAACATCCAGGCGCTGCGCCTCGTCCGCGAGGCCGGCCGGATGGTGGGCGAGGTCCTGGCCGGCCTGGTGAACTTCTTCAACCCCGAGGTCATCGTCATCGGCGGCGTCCTGTCCGCGGTGCACGACCACCTGCTCGCCGGGGTGAGGGAGGTCATCTACCGCAGGTCCCTGCCGCTCGCGACCCACCATCTCGAGATCGTGCCCAGCCACACCGGGGCCGACGCCGCTGCGCTCGGCGCGGGGATCCTCGCGATCGAGCACTTCCTGTCGCCGGACCACATCGACCACGTTCTCGCCGGCGACGGCGAGCCGTCCGCGCCGCTGCGCGCGGCTCCGTGATCGTTTCGTCGAAGGAGGCCGGCGTTGCCCGAGCCTGAGCGGCTGCTCGAGATGCGGGGAATCGTCAAGGAGTTCCCCGGCGTACGCGCCTTGGACGGCGTCGACATCGAGGTGCGGGCGGGCGAGGTGCACTGCCTGCTCGGCCAGAACGGCGCCGGCAAGTCGACGCTGATCAAAGTGCTGTCCGGCGCGCACCAGCCCGACGCCGGCGAGGTCCGGTGGCGGGGTGACGAGGTGCGGCTGGCGAACCCGACCGCGGCGATGCGGCTGGGGATCGCCACCATCTACCAGGAGCTCGACCTCGTCGACGGCCTCAGCGTCGCCGAGAACGTCTTCCTTGGCCACGAGGCGGCCTCGGCGGGGTTCACCCGGCGCAAGGAAATGAACCGGGCCGCCCGCTCGCTGCTCGCCCGGCTCGGCCACGGCGAGATCCCGCCGACCGTACAGGTCGGCCGGCTGCCCGCCGCCGGCAAGCAGATCGTGAGCATGGCCAGGGCGCTCTCGCACCACGCGCGGTTGATCATCATGGACGAGCCGTCGGCCGCGCTCGCCCACGACGAGGTCGCCAACCTGTTCCGGATCATCCGCGAGCTGACGGCGGCGGGCGTGGCGATCATCTACATCTCGCACCGGCTGGCGGAGATCCGCGAGATCGGCGACCGGGTCACGCTGCTCAAGGACGGCCGTACGGTGGCGGTCGGGCTGCCCGCGCGGACCACCCCGACCGCGCGGATCGTCGCGCTGATGACCGGCCGCGACGTCGAGTACGCGATCCCGCCGCGACCGGGCGACGGTGCCGGCGCCCGGCCGGCGGACGGCCGGCGCGAGGTGCTGCGGGTCGAGGGCCTGACCCTGCCCGGGGCCTTCGCCGACGTGTCGTTCACCGTGGCGGCCGGCGAGATCGTCGGCCTCGCCGGCCTCGTCGGATCCGGGCGCTCGGAGATCCTCGAGACGGTCTACGGCGCCCGCCGGCCGGCCGCCGGGCGCATCCTGCTGGACGGAAGGCCGCTGCGCCCCGGGCGGCCAGGCGCCGCCGTCGCGGCCGGCGTCGGCCTCGCCCCCGAGGAGCGCAAGTCGCAGGGCCTGCTCATGCTCGACTCGGTCGGGCACAACATCACCCTCGCCTCGATGGCCAGGTACTCGCGTCTTGGCTGGTTCGACCGCGGCCGCGAGATCGAGGACGCGCGCGAGCAGGCGCGCGCGCTCGACATCCGGCCCGCCGACCCCGGACGGCCCGTTCGCACGCTCTCGGGCGGCAACCAGCAGAAGGCGGTGCTCGCCCGTTGGCTGCTCAAGGACTGCCGGCTGCTGCTGCTCGACGAGCCCACCCGCGGCGTCGACGTCGGCGCCAGGACCGAGCTGTACGCCCTCATCCGCCGCCTCGCCGACGCGGGCGTCGGCATCCTGCTCGTCTCCAGCGAGATGCCAGAGGTACTCGGGCTGGCCGACCGGGTGCTGGTGATCCGCGAGGGGCAGATCATCCACTCGGCCGCCGCCCGCGACCTCGACGAGCCGAGCGTGCTGGACATGGTCATGGAAGGGAGCGCGCTATGAGCACGCGGGAGGCGGGATGAGCACGCCGGAGCCGGGCGAGGCGTGGGAGACGCTGAGCGAGCGCGTTGACGTGCGGGCGGCGGCGAGCGTCGCGCCGGCGCGGCGCGGCGAGGGCGGCCCGGTGCGGCGGCTGGCCGCCGTGGGGGAGATGCGGCACGTCGCGCTGCTGGCCGCGCTGGCCGTCCTGTTCGGCCTCGGCGTGGCGATCAAGCCGGACAACTTCCCGACGACCGGCAATATGATCACGATCCTCACGCTCGCTTCGGTCATCGGCGTCGTCACCGTCGGCGAGACCTTCGTGATCATCGGGGGCGGCATCGACCTGTCGGTGGGCGCGCTCATCGCGCTGGCGTCGGTGTGGTCGACGACCGTGGCGACCCAGTCGTACGGCCTCGCCACCATGATCTTCGCCGCGCTCCTGGTGGCCACGGTGTGCGGGCTGGTCAACGGGCTCCTCATCGCGTACGGGCGGCTGGTGGCGTTCATCGTGACGCTCGCCACGATGGTGGCGGCGCGCGGCCTGGCCGAGCAGATCTCCGACCGCAAGTCCCAGATCGTCACCGTGGAGTCGCTGCTCGGCCTCGCGGAGAACCGGTTCCTCGGGGTGCCGCTGCTCGTCTACCTGTTCCTGGCGGTCGTCGTCGCCGGCTGGGTGGTGCTCAACCGGACCACGTTCGGGCGGCGCACGATCGCCGTCGGCGGCAACCCCGAGGCGGCGCGGTTGGCCGGCATCAACGTGCGGCTGCACACCTGCCTGCTGTACGTCGTGTCCGGGTTGTGCTGTGGCATCGCGGCGATCATGCTCACCGCGCAGGCCAACACAGGGGCCAGCACACACGGGCAGCTGTACGAGCTGGACGCCATCGCCGCCGTCGTCATCGGGGGGACGCTGCTCACCGGCGGGCAGGGATCGATCATCGGGTCGATCCTCGGCGTCCTCGTCTTCACGACCATCCAGGACCTGTTCATCCTCGCCAACCTGTCCACCCCCATCCAGGAGATCGCCAAAGGAACGATCATCGTCGCCGTCCTGCTGATCCAGCGCTGGAGCAGGACCAGGCGCGCCGTCACCTGACCGTCCGCTCGGGGGCTTCGTACGACTTTCCGATCCCTCCCATCTCGAGGAGTTCCCATGTCAGATCTCGACCGCAGCGGCGTCGGCCGGCGCCGCCTCCTCAGCGGCGGGGCGATGCTCGGCATCGGCGCCCTGACCGCCGCGTGCACCAGCAACAGCCGGCAGAGCGGCGACAACGCGAGCCAGGTGAAGGCGGCCGGAGGTAACAACGCGGCGGCCGGCAAGCACGTCACGATCGGCTTCTCCGCCCCCGCCGCCGACCACGGCTGGATCGCCGCGATCACCCTCAACGCGAAGGCCCAGGCCGGGCAGTACAAAGACGTCACGATCAGGGCGACCGAGGGCACCAACGACGTGAACCAGCAGATCCAGCAGGTACAGACGCTCATCGACCAGAAGGTCGACGTGCTGGTGATCCTGCCGTACGACGGCAAGGCGCTCACCGAGGTGGCGAAGAAGGCGATGACCGCGGGCGTCCCCGTGGTGAACCTGGACCGGATCTTCGCCTCGGCGCTGGCCTACCGGACCTGGATCGGTGGCGACAACTACGGCATGGGCGTCAACGCCGGCAACTTCATCGCGCGGAAGATGAAGGAGGCCGGCACGTCGAACCCGGTCATCGTCGAGATCGCCGGCATCGACAACCTGGAGCTGACGCAGCAGCGCAGCCAGGGTTTCAAGGAGGCGCTCACCGCCAACGGCCTGAAGATCGCGAACCGTCAGGCGGCCGACTTCACCGCGGCCACCGGACAGAAGGTCGCGGCGCAGGTCCTGCAGGCGGAAAAGAAGATCGACGCCATGTGGAACCACGATGACGACCAAGGCATCGGGGTGATGGCGGCGATCAAGCAGGCCGGCAGGGACAAGGAGTTCCTCATGGTGGGCGGCGCGGGATCGAAGAAGGCCATGACCGACATCAAGGCCGACAACACCCCCCTCAAGGCCACCGTGCTCTACAGCCCGACCATGGCATCATCGGCCATCTCGGTCGCCAGGCTCATCGCCCAGGGCAAAGGCATGTCGGACCTGGTCGAGCACGAGGTGCCGGCGTCGATCACGACGTTCTCCGCCGTGGTGACCAAGGACAACGTCGACCAGTACATGCCCGTCGGCTTCCAGTGACCGGCGCGCGACCGGCCGCCGACCGGCGACCGACCAGCAGAGGACTCTCCACATGACCAAGGCAGACAGGCCGGCGCTCCGCATCGGCATGGTGGGCTACGCGTTCATGGGTGCCGCGCACTCGCAGGCATGGCGGACCGCGGCCAGGGTCTTCGACCTGCCGCTCGTCCCCGAGATGGTCGTCATCTGCGGCCGGAACAAGGACAACGTGGCCGCGGCCGCGCCGCGGCTTGGCTGGCGGGAGGCCGAGACCGACTGGGAACGTCTGGTCGCTCGCGACGACATCGATCTGGTGGACATCTGTACCCCAGGCGCCAGCCACGCCGAGATCGCGATCGCCGCACTTGACGCGGGCAAGCACGTTCTCTGCGAAAAGCCGATCGCCAACAGCGTCGAGGAGGCCGAGGCCATGGTGGCCGCCGCCGACCGGGCGCGGGCCGCGGGGGTCCTGGCCATGGTGGGCTTCAACTATCGGCGGCTGCCCGCGCTCGCGCTCGCCCGCGAGCTGATCGCCGCCGGCCGCCTGGGCACGATCAGGCACGTCCGCGCGCAGTACCTGCAGGACTGGATCGTCGACCCGGCGTTCCCGCTGGTCTGGCGGCTGGACAAGGCGAAGGCCGGGTCCGGCGCGCTGGGCGACCTCGGCGCGCACATCGTCGACCTCGCCCAGTACCTGACCGGGCAGCCGATGACGGGGGTCTCCGCGCTGACCGAGACCTTCGTCAAGGAGCGGCCCCTGGTGGAGTCGTCCGCCGGCCTGACGGGATCCGCCGGCGGAGCGGGCGGCGCGACCGGTCGGGTGACGGTCGACGACGCCGCCCTGTTCTTCGCCCGCTTCGGCGGCGGCGCGATCGGCACGTTCGAGGCCACCCGGTTCGCGCCCGGCCGCAAGAACGCGATGCGCATCGAGATCAACGGCTCGGCCGGCAGCCTCGCCTTCGACCTCGAGGCGCTGAACGAACTGTGGTTCCACGACCGCGCCGAGGACGCCGGCACCGCGGGTTTCCGCCGGGTGCTCGTCACCGAGCCGTCCCACCCGTACATGGAGGCGTGGTGGCCGCCCGGTCACCTGATCGGCTACGAGCACACCTTCACCCACGAGATCCGCGATCTCGTCGACGCGGTCGCCAGCGGGACCGACCCCGAGCCGTCCTTCGCCGACGGGCTCGGGGTGCAGCGCGTGCTGGCCGCCGTCGAGCGCAGCGCGGCGACCGGCAGCGGCTGGACCGAGGTGGACCACGAGCCGGCGTACCGGCAGGCGGGCGGCGGCAGCGGCACGAAACGAACAGGCGCCCGGCCGGACGGCGGACGTCCCGACCCGGAGGACTAGGCATGCCACGACCCATCACCCTCTTCACCGGCCAGTGGGCCGACCTGCCGTTCGACGAGGTCTGCCGGCTCGCCTCCGGGTGGGGCTACGACGGCCTCGAGATCGCCTGCTGGGGCGACCACTTCGAGGTGGACAGGGCGCTGGCGGACGACAGCTACGTCCCGCGCAGGCTGGAGACGCTCCAAAAGCACAACCTCAAGGTGTGGGCGATCTCCAACCACCTGGCCGGGCAGGCGGTCTGCGACCACCCCATCGACGAGCGGCACCAGGGCATCCTGCCCGCGCGGCTGTGGGGCGACGGCGACGCGGAGGGCGTCCGGCGGCGGGCCGCGGAAGAGCTCAAGAACACCGCGCGGGCCGCGGCCAGGCTCGGGGTCCGCACCGTGGTCGGCTTCACCGGCTCGTCCATCTGGCACACGGTGGCGATGTTCCCGCCCGTCCCGGAGTCGATGATCGCCAGGGGGTACGAGGACTTCGCCGCCCGCTGGAACCCGATCCTGGACGTCTTCGACGCCGAAGGGGTGCGTTTCGCCCACGAGGTGCACCCGAGCGAGATCGCCTACGACTACTGGACGACGGTCCGCGCTCTGGAGGCCATCGACCACCGGCCGGCGTTCGGCCTCAACTGGGACCCGTCCCATTTCGTCTGGCAGGACCTGGACCCGGTCAACTTCATCCTCGACTTCCACGACCGGATCTACCACGTGGACTGCAAGGACGCCAAGGTCCGCACCGGTGACGGGCGCCGCGGGCGGCTGTCGTCGCACCTGCCGTGGGCGAACCTGCGGCGCGGCTGGGACTTCGTCTCGACCGGCCACGGCGACGTCCCCTGGGAGGACTGCTTCCGGGCCCTGAATGAGATCGGCTACGACGGGCCGATATCCGTCGAGTGGGAGGACGCCGGCATGGACCGCCTGGTCGGCGCCCGCGAGGCGCTCTCGTTCGTCCGCCGGCTGGCCGCCATCGAACCGCCCGCCGCCGCCTTCGACGCGGCTTTCAGCTCCGGTTGAGCGCTGCCGACGATCAGGCCGGATCCCAGGGGTTTCCGCGAGTGCCCCTGGGATTTCTTTTTCCCCAGCATTTTCTTTGATGCCCGAAAATCACGGCCAAGGTAAGCGCCGGGTTAACGCGACCTTAGAAACGTTAGCGAATTGATGACACTATTGACGGATAGTTGGCGATCAAAGTAAAGTCTGGACAACCTTTTCGATATCGTCATCTTTGGTATGTCGTACAGGTCGATCCGAACTGCCTTATTGGGCACAGCTGTCCCGATGCACGCGTCCGCGTCAGGCGCCCGAGTCACGCTCCCTTCGTGAGTCCGTGACTCGCCCGGCGCGGGAACCGAAAGCGGGGGGCCAGCCACCGAGTCGCCGGCTGGTGGGGAACATCAGTAACCTGTTGGCCGCGACCGGAAATGGGAGTAGTTCATGGTCGCCCGCACGTTCGCATTGTCCCGGAGCCATCCCTTCAATCCCCCCGAGCTGTTGCGTGAGCTGCGCAACAGGCCGCTCAGCAAGGTGAAGCTGGAAGACGGCGAAGAGGTGTGGCTGGTCGCCCGCCACGACGATGTCGTCGCCGTCCTGAGAGACCCGCGGTTCAGCTCCGACGTCGGCTACCACAGGCAGGCCTCCCCGGCGATGAAGAAGCTCACCGCGTGGTTCTACACGAGCTCGCTCGGCCACATGGACGGCGCGAAGCACACGCGCATCAGGGAGGCCCTGGCCGAGGGCTTCCTGCCCAAGCGCATCGAAGCCATGCGGCCGGCCCTGCAGGCGGTCGTGGACGGCTGCGTCGACGAGATCCTCGAGCTCGAGCCGCCGATCGACCTGCAGAAGCTGTTCTCGATGAAGGTTGCCGGAAAGGTGGTCGTCACGGCGCTGGGAATGCCCGCCGCCTATTTGGCGGCCAACCTCGCGTACATGGACCTGTTGGATGCCCTCATCGAATCGCCCACGCCGGAGGTGGAGGAGAGGTACACCGCCGCCATCATCGATCAGTACCACCTGTGTGAAGAGCTCCTCAGGAACCATGAGGAGCCGAACGGCTCGCTGTTCGCCGGAATGCAGCGAGCCGTCCGAAATGGTCGGCTAAGTTATCACGAAGCGGCCGGCGTCATCACGAACGTCTCGACGATTGGGCACCAGATCACGGCGAGCTCGCTCTCGATGAGCGTGCTCATGCTCCTGCAGAACGATGACCTGGCAAAGGCGGTGCAGGAGAAAGGCGATACCCTCACCGTCGCCGTGGAAGAGCTGCTTCGTTACAATTCGCCGATGAACTGGGGTCTCCCCAGGGCGGCCACCGAAGACGTGGTCATGGACGGGGTGCTGATCCACAAGGGCGACCGGCTGCTGGTGTCGCTGCCGTCGGCCAATCGCGACGAGAGCATGTTCGGCGATTCGGACGAGTTCGACGTCTCCCGGCGCGAGGCGCGACATCACGTGACGTTCGGCGCCGGCCCGCATGTGTGCATCGCCCAGTGGCTGGCCCGGGCCGAGGTGGGGATATCCATATCGACGCTCGCCGCCCGCATTCCCACGCTGCGGCTGGCGGTGCCGTTCGAGCAACTTTCCTTCGCCGAGGAGGCCTACATCTTCACGCTGGACGAGCTTCCGGTCACCTGGTGACCGTCCGGCCCGCAGCCGCCCGGGCCCGTCGCGTCAGAGCGCGCGGAAGTCGGCGAAGTCGAAGCCCGGCGACACGACGCAGGTCACGAGAACCGCCTCGCCGGCGGCCGGCCTCGCGGACTGCCACGTGCCGCGGGGGACCAGGGCCTGCGGGTGCTGGCCGTGCTCGACGTCCGGACCGACGGTGATCGTGTCCTCGGCCGGGCCCGGCCGGCCGCCGCGGCCACCGAGCGTGAGGGCGAGCGGGCCGCCGCGGTGCCACAGCCACAGCTCGTCGGAGGAGACGGTGTGCCAGACCGACTCCTCGCCGGGCGGCAGCAGGAAGTAGATGGCGGTCGCGGCGGCCCGCTCGCCGCGACCGTCGGGGCGGAAGCGTGACGATGTACGCCAGGTCTCCCGGAACCAGCCGCCCTCCGGGTGCGGCAGCAGGTCCAGCGCGGCCGCGACGGCCGGGCGGTCGAGCAGCGCGACGTGCCGCCCGGCGGGGCCGCGCCTGGCGTAGCGGACCCGGGCGACGGCCGAGCGGTCGATCACACCGGGCAGCGGCACCCTGCGCGGCTCCGGGTCGAGGGTGAGCGCGACGACCTGGCCGGCGGGGAAGGCGTCGTCGGCGATGGCGAGCGCGGCCTGGTCGTCGTCGCCCGGCGCCCAGGCGGCGCCGTTCTCGCCGAGCACGAACGGCGCGCTCCTGGGGGCGGCCAGCCAGGCGTCCAGGGTCGTCAGCAGCAGCACGCCACCGACCCTAGGTGATGGCCGCCCGTGGGCAGCGGCACGCCACCGACCCCAGGGGACCGGTGGCCGGCTGGCTCGGTCGGTCCGAATCCCCCTTTCGACGACGTAGATATGGCCGCCGGGCATGGCCGGATAAGGACCTTGCGACCCGGTAACGCCCGTGCTTCGTGCGCGAGCCCCTTCCAGAGGTGCGGCCGGCCGCCGACCGGCGACTCGGAGTCTGGTGCCCGAAGGGCGGGTGTACTACCAACGTGGTGTCGTATCACCTCCGGAGCCCCGATCAGGGTTGGGTCAGGAGTAGGTGAGATGCCGGCTAGGGAAGCCGTGAATGTTGCGGATGCTTCGGCGTTGGTGGGCCGTACCGCTCAGCTGGAGATGCTCGACGACGCGGTGGCGATGGTCATCGGCGGCCGGTCGGTGGTGGTCGAAGTATGCGGGGAGGCCGGCCTGGGAAAGACGCGGATCCTCGCCGAGCTCGGACGCCGGGCGGCGGATGCGGGACTGCTGGTCCGTTCCGGACGGGCAACCCAGTTCGAGCAGGGGGTGCCGTTCGGCGTCTACGCCGAGATGCTGGAGCCGCTCACCCCGCGGCATGCCGTTGACAACGGCCGGCCGTGGGTCGATTCCAGCATGCGGCGGATGCTCGCGGAGACCACGGCAACCGGCGTCGCGCTGCTCCTCGATGACGTGCACTGGGCGGACTCCGCCTCGCTGGAGCTGACGGAGCACCTGATCAGGAAGCCACCGCGGGGGCCGCTGCTGCTCGCTGTCGCGTTCCGCGGCGCGGGTGCGCCGGCCCGGCTGGTGGACGCCATCGCACGGGTCGGTTCGGCGGCGGTGCTGATCGACCTGCCGCCGCTGGAGTCGGCCGACCTCGAAGTGCTGTTGGCCGGCGTTCCCCGGCGCCGTCGTGACCTGATCATGTGCGCCAGTCTCGGCAATCCGTTGTACGCCCAGGCGCTGTCACGCCTGCCCGACCGTACGTTGGACGGTCTGGCGGCGTTGGCACGGCGGCAAAGTCCCGTCGACACCGGCTGGATCACCAACTCGCGGGGCTACGTTCTGGCGGGGCTCGCCGCCGAGATCACCTCGCAGGAGCAGCCCGTTCAGCGGGTCGCCCACGTCGCCGCGGTCGTCGGTGACCACGCCACCATCGATCTGGTCGCCCACGTCGCCGGGCTGCCGATGGGCGCGGTGGTCGCCGCGGTCGACCAGCTCGGCCGGCTGGGTCTGATCGAAGCCGACGGTGCGCGGCTGGCGTTCCGGCACCCGATGATGCGGGCCGCCGCCTATGCGCTGACCGGCCCGGCCTGGCGGTTCGACGCCCATACCCGCACGGCCGAATACCTGCGCACCCGGCAGGCGTCGCGGCAGGTCGTGGCCTACCACACCGAGCAGTCGGCGCGGTACGGCGACGACGCGGCGGCGGCCACGCTGATCGAGGCCGGCATCGCGTTCGCGCCCGAGGCTCCCGCCCAGGCCGCCCGGTGGCTCGGCACGGCGCTGCGCATCATGCCCGATGGCGGCCGGCGGGACGAGCGCCGCTCCATGGCCACGATGTGGTACGCCCGCGCCCTTGGCCGCAGCGGCGAGCTGGAACGCAGCCGCGAGGTGCTCCGGCAACTCGGCCGCGCCGGGGGGCCGGTACGCGTCCAGGCCGAGATCTTCAGCGTCGCGATCGCGCGGCAGCTGGGTGACTTCGCCGAAGCGGCCGCCACGCTCACCGCACAGCTCGCCCGCGGCGGGCTCGACCCGGTCGGCGAGGCCAAGCTGCGCGCGGAACTGTCGGCCGTCGACGCCTTCCGCGACGACCCGACCGCGGCGGCCCGCCACGCACAACGGGCGCTGGACCTGCTGGGCGAGGACCGGTCCGCGCTCGTGGCCACGGCGCGAACGCTTCGTGCGCTCGCCACTCTGTACGGCGGACGCACCGGGCTCGCGCGGCGGTACCTCGCCGAAGCCGCCGGCACCGTCGACGCCCTCAGCGACGCCGACCTGCGTATGTACGTCGAGATCATCTCGCCGCTGGCGCTGGCGGAGATACAGCTCGGGAACCTGCACGATGCCGCCCGCCACCTGGCCCGCGCCCGCGGCATCCTCGACGCGTCCGGGCCGAGCAGCGCCTCGCCGTACCTGCTCGTCATGGAAACCGCGCTGCACACCCGCACCGGCCGACTGGCCCGAGCGGCCGAGCTGGCCGAGGAGGCGACCGCCGCCGCCGAGCGCGTCGGCAGCGCCGAGATGCGAGCGATGGCGACCGCGGTCAGGCTGCGCCCGCTGCTGTGGACGGCGGGGCCCGCCACGGCCCTCGCCGTCGCCGCCGGCGACGGGGACCGGCCTCGCTCGCGAGCTTGGTGGCGGATCAACCGCGTCGAGCTGGCCCTCGTCCACGCCGCGGGCGGCGACCGGCGGGGCTGTCTCGACCTGCTCGCCGATTCACCGGCCCCGCCGTCGACCCATCCGCCGATCCTTGTCGCGCGCCAGGCGATCGCCGCGATCGCGCACGCCGATGCCGGCGATTTCGGGGCCGCCAAGGACGCCGGCGACCGGGCACAGGCATTGGCCGACGCCGCCGGTCTTGCCTATGAACGCGCGCTCGGCGGCTTCAGCCAGGCACACACCGCGTATCGGATGCGCCATCTCGACCGGGCGGCGGAGCTGGCCGGCGTCGCGGCGGCCGGGTTCGCCGCTGCCGGCGCGCCGATGGAGGAGGCCCTGTCCCACCATCTGGCCGGCGCCGCGCACCGCACGGGGGGCCAGCTCCACCGTGCCGGCAAGGCGTTCGACCAGGCGGAGGCCGGCTACACGGCGTGCGGAGCCGCCTGGATGTCGTCCGTCCTGGCCGGCCACCGCGGCGGCATCATGACGTCGACAGGGCCGCCGCGCGCATCCGGCGACGGCGTGCCGCTCACCGCGCGGGAACGGGAGATCGCGGATCTGACGACCACCGGCTTGAGCAACAAGGAAATCGCGGACCGGCTCTGTCTGAGCCGCCGGACGGTCGAGTCACACCTGGCCCGGATCTTCGCCAAACTGGAGGTTCGCTCGCGTACCGCGATGGTCAGCCGGCTCGCTGACCTGGCCGGTCAAGAAGTACGTCCCGTTCGCCAATCAACCATTCGGAACGGGATTGCGTAGCCGGTTGCGTAATTTTACCGATCCGTTCTGATTTGTGACCTGCCACCCTGGCCTTGCCGAGTCAGTTCCCCGCCGAAGAGGTGATGACGGTGAATGGCCAGGGACGCCTGATCCGCGTCGGACACCGCCGTCAGCGTTGTGACCCGTCAGTCTGACTCGACGGTTGACATAGCCGCTTTCCTCTTCCGCTGTCCAGCCAACGGGATACGTGTGCGGTGAGCATTTCTCGGTGCCACTTTGTCGATTGATAAAAGCAGGAGGTTGGCCGCGTTGACTTCTGAGAAATGGCGGGTCCGGCGGCGGTCGATAGTGTCCGCGTCGATAGCGGCGGCGCTGTGCGGTCTGCTGCTGAACGTCCAGCCGGCGCGGGCCGAACCGCAGCCGGCCAACGGGATCGCGGCGGCGGGCAAGGCCGACCCGGCCAAGCGGCCCGACGACGTGTTCACTCCGGGGACGAAGCGTCCGGGCGCGCGGGTCCTTCCCGGCACCAACAAGAAGATCGCACCGCTCACGTCCAAGCTGAAGACCACGGCGCCCAAGGCACTCGCCGGGGCCGGCAAGGGGACCGGGCTCACGTTCGCCGGTGGCTCGGCCGGCGCCTCGGCGTCGGCTCTCGACGCCTTCAACTGCGTGCCGAGCATCTTCGGCAGCACCTTCGTGGGGAACGATGCCGACATCGGCCCGTACTCCGACACTTCCTACACGGCCGACGTGTCGTGCAACTTCTTCCTCGAGTCCATGTACGGCGTCTCGGCGGCCGTCGACTGGAGTCCGCACTACGAGGGGGAGATCGGCTACGTCGGCACCGAGTTCGCCGGCAGCGGCAGCTATGGAGCCAGCTTCGGGGCCTTCGAGGTGCAGGGCGACCAGTACGACGGCGGCCGGGCCGTCGAGGTCATCCTCGAGCTCTACCTGCAGGCCTCGGCGCCATGGGCCGACTGCGGCCCGATACCGGGTCTGCGCTACCTGGCCTGCGACGGGTTGGGCACCTTCCAGCTGCACGTCGTCGTGGGAACCGGGCCCTTCGGGACCGGGCTGGCGCCTCCGGTGATCCACTGGGCCGCCCTCGGCGACTCCTACTCGGCCGGCACCGGCGCCTCCTCCTACCTCGGCCCGCCCAACCCGCCCGACTGCCGGCGCAGCCTGCAGACCTACTCCTACCGGGTCAACGGCGGGAGCCTGCCGCTCGGGGACCGTGGCGAGCGGATCGCCCTCGACCAGCCGGACCTGAAGGCCTGCGACGGGGCCAAGACCGTCGACATGTACTTCACGCAGAACAACAGGGGCGCGGAGAACAGGCAGCTCACCTACGTGACCAAGCGCACCCGCCTGGTGACCCTGACCATCGGCGGCAACGACCTCGACTTCGGCCCGATCCTGAGAACCTGCATTTTCTCCGACTGCTCCGGCGCCCCGCTCATCCCGCCGGACAAGGCATCGACGTTGCAGGACACCCTGGTCAGGCTCTACCGGGACATCCGAGGCCAGATGCGACGGGGTGGCGAGCTGGTCGTGCTCAGCTATCCGGCCTTCCTGCCGAACCCGGCGGACGCCGCGGTGGATCCGCTGCCGTCGTTCACCCGGTGTACTGCGGTGAACTCCCAGATCACCGTCGCGGAGCTGACGAGGATCTACCAGGCGGCCGCGCAGCTCAGCAACATCATCTCAGGCGCGGTCGCCCAGCTCGGGGATCCGAGCGTGAAGTTCGTGGACGTGCTGGACGCGTTCCGCGGCCATCGGATCTGCAGCGATGCGCCGTGGGCCAACGGCGTCGACCTGCTGGACGTCCCCGAGACGTTCCACCCCAACGACAGGGGATACGTCGAGATGGCCAGCCAGCTGATCCTCCAGGCGGGAATCGGCACGTAGTGCCCGACCCCTCCGCCACGAGCCGGGCACCGTACACGCGCGGATGCCCGGCTCGCGGCCGGTCGCGACCGGGGCGGTGGCAGGGCCAGAGCTTCGGATGCTGACATATGCCGACATATACATCGTCGGAAATCTTTGGTACTTCGCTGGAATTACTGGCCGGAACGCCCGGTGACCCATGAAACGCTCATGACGGAGGGTGCTGAAAAATGCGGAGCCGTTCAGCACCCTCCATGATCACGTTCGGGTCACGGGAAACGGGAGCAGTCAATGGCCAGTCCGTACGCACCGTCCGTCGGCGGGCATGCCGGCTACCTGCGGATCGCCACCGAGGAGGCGTTCGCGCCCCCGGAGATGGTCGAGCAGTGGCAGCGGCTGCTGGCCAGCGGGGTCGACAACCCAGGGTTCCAGAGCCTGAGCGGCTTCTACGTGGGAAGCTCGAGCCCGCGTGCCGCCGCCGTGCTCGAACGGCTGCAGGACCTCGGCGAGCGCCGGCTGGCCGACATGGACGCGACCGGCATCGACAAGCAGATCATCTCGCTCACCGCGCCCGGCACCCAGGTCTTCGACCGCGACCTGGGCGTGGCGATGGCGACGCTGGCCAACGACCAGCTCGCGGACGCCTGCAGGCGCCACCCCGACAGGTTCGTCGGCCTCACCGCGATCGCGCCGCAGGACCCTGAGCACGCGGCCAAGGAGATCGAACGCGGCGCGCGGGAGCTGGGCTTCAAAGGTGTGATCATCAACTCGCACACCCACGACGAGTACCTCGACGACCAGAAGTTCTGGCCCATCTTCGAGGCGGCCGAGTCGCTCGACATGCCGGTCTATCTGCATCCGACCGGCCCGTCGCGCGGGCTCATCCAACCCCTGCTCAGCGCGGGCCTCGACGGCGCCATCTTCGGCTTCGCCGTCGAGACCGGCACCCACATGCTACGGATCATCTGCTCCGGCGTCTTCGACCGGTTCCCCGCGCTGAAGATGGTCGTCGGCCACCTGGGCGAGGCGCTGCCCTTCTGGCTGTACCGGCTCGACTACATGCACGCGGCCACCGTCGCCGCGAAGCGGTACGAGGCCATGAAGCCGCTCAACAAGAAGCCGAGCGACTACATGCGCGAGAACGTCTGGGTGACCACGAGCGGCATGGGCTGGGCGCCGGCGATCATGTTCTGCCGCGAGGTGCTCGGCGCCGATCGCGTCCTCTACGCGATGGACTACCCGTACCAGTACGAGCTCGACGAGGTACGGGTGCACGACGACCTCCCCATCGGCTTCGCCGAGCGGAAGGCCCTTTACCAGACCAACGCCGAACGCGTCTTCGGCCTCTAGCGACCTCAGGCCGGCCGGTACGCCGTGGGGTCGGCGGTGAAGGCGTCGCGGCAGCCGGGGCCGCAGAAGTACCACGTCGCGTCGCCGAGCTCGGCCCGCGGGGTGGAGTCGGTGACGGCGACCGCCATCCCGCAGACCGGGTCGGTCGCCTCGCGGAGTCGTGGCGCCGGCCGCCCGGCCGTACGGACCTCGCCGCCGGCCGGCCCGGCCGGCGATCCCACCGGGGGTCGTTGGGCGAGGACCTCGGCCAGCACCGACAGCGCGACCTCGGGGGCGGTACGGGCGCCGAGGTCCAGGCCCGCGGGCGTGTGCACCCGCGCGGCGTCGGGGTGGTCGATCTCGGCGACCACCGCGGCGCCGCGCCGCCGGCTGGCGATCAGCCCCACGTAGGGCACGCCGGCCCGCAGCGCGGCGGACAGCACCGCCGGCTCGTCCCGCCCGTGCGACGCGACGACGACCGCCGTGGTGTCCGGCGCGATCGGCGCGGCCGGGTCGGTCGTCGGGCGCACGTCGTAGCCAAGCGCCGCGCCGACCCTGGCCATCGCCCTGGCGATCGGCGCGTCACCGAAGACGTGCACCAGCATCGGCGGCAGCACCGCCTCCAGGAAGATGTCCAGGGTGCCGCCCGACAGGCAGGGGTTGCCGACCGTTATCAAGCCGCCGGCCGCGCTCGCCGCCGGTTCCTGGCCCGGCGCGGGCTCTGTCGGCGTGATGCGCAGCAGCGCCGAGTCGCCGGTCTCCAGCAGCCGCAGCCCCTGGAGCCGTACGGTGGACTCGGCGCAGGTGCCGCCGACGAAGCCCTCGAGCGTGCCGTCCGGCAGCACCACCGCGCGGTCTCCCGCCTTGGCGCTCGTCGGCCGCTCGGCCCGTACGACCGTGGCGAGCACGAACGGCGTACGGCCCGAGCGGAGCTCCTCGGTGCGGGACAACAACAGATCGTGCGCGTCGTTCATCCGGAGTTCATCCAGGCGTGGTGGCGGTCAGGTGATCGCGAGGTCGGTGCGGAACGGCCGGCCCTGGACGGCACGCCACACGTTCGCCGGGGTGAGCGGCATGTCGATGTGGCGCACCCCCAGCGGCCGCAGCGCGTCGACGACGGCGTTGACGACCGCGGCCGGGGAGCCGACGGTCGCCGACTCGCCCACCCCCTTCGCCCCGATCGGGTGGTGCGGCGACGGCGTCACGGTCTCGCCCAGCTCCCACGACGGGCATTCGAGCGAGGTGGGCAGCAGGTAGTCCATGAACGACGCGCCCAGGTGGTTGCCGTCCTCGTCGAAGGCCATCACCTGCATGAGCGCCATCCCGACGCCGTCGGCGAGGCCGCCGTGGACCTGCCCCTCCACGATCATCGGGTTGATCCGCACGCCGCAGTCGTCGACCGCGACGAACCGCCGCACCGTCACCTTTCCGGTGCCGGCGTCGACGTCCACGACGGCGATGTAGGCCCCGAACGGGAACGTCAGGTTCGGCGGATCATAGACGCAGGTCGCGTCCAGGTGCCCCTCGACGCCTTCCGGCAGCTCGACGGTGCCGTGCGCGGCCATGGCGATGTCCTTCATGCTGACGCCGGAGCCCGGCTCGCCCCGCACGTACCAGCGGCCCGGCTCCCACTCCAGGTCATCGGGCGCCACCTCCAGCATCGCCCCGGCGACGATCCTCGCCCGCTCCCGCACCTTGCGCGCCACCACCGAGGTGGCGCCGCCGGACACGGGCGTGGACCGGGAGCCGTAGGTGCCGAGGCCGAACGGCGTCTGGTCGGTGTCGCCGTGCACGACCTCGACGTCCTCGGCCGGGATGCCGAGCTCGTGCGCGACGATCTGGGCGAACGTGGTCTCGTGCCCCTGCCCCTGGCTCTGCACCGAGATCCGCAGCACGGCCTTGCCGGTCGGGTGGACGCGCAGCTCGGCCCCGTCGGCCATGCCGAGTCCGAGGATGTCCATGTGCTTGCGCGGTCCGGCGCCGACGGCCTCGGTGAAGAAGCTGATGCCGATGCCCATGAGCTCGCCGCGGTCGCGCTTGGCGGCCTGCTCGGCGCGCAGCTCGGCGTACCCGGCGATGTCCATCGCGTGCCGCAGCGCGCGCGGGTAGTCGCCCGAGTCGTACTCCCATCCGGTGGCGCACGTGTACGGGAACTGCTCGGGCCGCAGCAGGTTCGCCAGACGCAGCTCGGCCGCGTCCATGCCGAGCTCGGCGGCGAGCACGTCGACCATGCGCTCGACGAGGTAGACCGCCTCGGTCACCCGGAACGAGCAGGCGTACGCCACCCCGCCCGGCGCCTTGTTCGTGTACACCCCGGTCACCGCGCAGTGCGCGGCCTCCAGGTCGTACGACCCGGTGAACACGTGGAAGAACCCGGCGGGGAAGGCCGTCGGCTGGGCCGTCCCGTTGAACGCGCCGTGGTCGGCGAGCACCTTCACCCGCAGCCCGAGGATCTTGCCCTCCCGGGTCGCGGCGATCTCGCCGTGCATGTGGTAGTCGCGGGCGAACGAGGTGCTCATGAGGTTCTCCGAGCGGTCCTCGACCCATTTGACGGGCTTTCCGGTGACGATCGACCCGACGATCGCGCAGACGTACCCCGGGTAGATGCCGACCTTGTTGCCGAACCCGCCGCCGATGTCCGGCGAGACCACCCGGATCTTGTGCTCGGGCAGCCCGGCCACCAGCGCGTACAACGTGCGGTGCGCGTGCGGTGCCTGGGTGGTGGTGTAGACGGTGAGCTTGCCGGTCACCTTGTCCATGTCGGCGACCACGCCGCAGGTCTCGAGCGGTGCCGGGTGCGAGCGCGGGTAGAGCATGTCCTGGGCGACCGTCACCTCGGCGTCGGCGAAAACGCGGTCGGCGGCCGCGGCGTCGCCGGCCTCCCAGTCGAAGATGTGGTTGTCGGTGCGGCCTTCGAGATCGTCGCGGATGACGGGCGCGTCGGCGTCGAGCGCGCGGCGTGCGTCGACCACCGGTCGCAGCGGCTCGTACTCCACGTCGATCAGCTCGAGCGCGTCACGCGCCGCGTAGTGGTCATCGGCCACCACGAAGGCGACCTCCTGCCCCTGGAAGCGCACCTTGTCGGTGGCCAGCACGGCTTGCACGTCGTTGGACAGGGTGGGCATCCAGGCCAGGTTGAGGCCGGCGAGGGTCTGCCCGGTGATGACCGCGCGAACCTTGGGGTGCGCCTCGGCGGCCGTGGTGTCCACGGACACGATCCTGGCGTGCGCGTACGGGCTGCGCAGCACCGCGCCGTGCAGCATGCCGGGAAGCTTGATGTCGTCGACGTAGTTGCCGCGACCGCGGATGAAGCGGGCGTCCTCCTTGCGGTGCATCCGCCCGAAGCCGAGGTGCTGCGGCGGGCCCTGCGTCGTCTCGGCGGTCATGCCGTGGTCACCTCTTCCGGGCTGTCGGGCGTCCGGCGCTCGCCGGCTTCGTACTCGGCGGCCCAGCGGACGGACCGCACGATGTTCTCGTAGCCGGTGCAGCGGCAGATCTGGCCGGAGATGGCCTCCCTGATCTCCCGCTCCGAGGGGTCCTGGTTGTGGTCGAGCAGCCAGCGGGAGGTCATCATCATCCCGGGCGTACAGAAGCCGCACTGCAGGCCGTGGCACTCCACGAACCCCTTCTGGACGGCGTCCAGCTCGCCGTCCCGCTCGAGCCCCTCGACCGTGTCGACCCGCTTGCCGTCGGCCATGACCGCGAGCACGGTGCACGACTTCACCGGCACCCCGTCCAGCCGGACGACGCAGGCCCCGCAGTTGGAGGTGTCGCAGCCCCAGTGGGTGCCGGTCAGGTCGAGCTCGTTCCGCAGGAAGTGCACGAGGAGCAGGCGTGCCTCGACGTCCCGGGTGTGCGGCTGCCCGTTGACCGTGACGGTGATGTTCATCCAAGCCCTCCCGCCTGCGCGCCGGCGATCGCCCGGCGCAGCGCCCGCGTGGTCAGCTCGCCGGCGAGGTGCCGCTTGTAGTCGGCAGGACCGCGCTGGTCGGAGACCGGGTCGCAGTGCTCGGCCGCGATCCGCCCGGCCTCGGCGATGTTCTGGTCGGTGGCCGGCCGGCCGCGCAGGAAGTCCTCGGCCTCCGCCGCCACGAAGTGCGGCGCCCGTACCGCGGTGAGCCCGACGCCCACGTCGGCGACGACGTCACCGTCGAGCCAGACGGCGGCCCCGGCGGCGGCCAGCGGCCAGTCGCCGACCCGCCGCTCCACCTTCTCGTACGCGCTCGAGCCGCCCGGCCTGATCGGTACCCGCAGCTCGGTGAGCAGCTCGCCGAGACCCACCACCGTCTCGTACGGTCCGGTGTGGAACTCGCGTACCGGCACCGTCCGCTCGCCCTCCCGCCCCCGGATGACCGCCGTCGCCCGCACGGCGGCGAACGCCGCCGACAGGTCCTCGGACGGATCGGCCTGGCACAGCGAGCCGCCGACCGTTCCCCGGTTGCGCACGATGGGATCGGCGATCACCCGTTCCGCGTCGTGGAAGATCGGGAAGTGCTCGCCGACGACCGACGAGCCGAGCAGCTCAGCGTGCCTCACCATCGCCCCGATGCGCAGCTCGTCGCCCTCCACCCGGATGTACGACAGCTCGGCGATGTCGTTGATGTCAATGAGGGCGTCCGGCTGGGCCAGCCGGAGCTTCATCATCGGCAGGAGGCTGTGGCCGCCGGCGATCACCCACGCCTCTGAGCCGTGCCTGGCGAGCAGCTCCAGCGCGTCGTCCACGCTGGTGGCCTTCCGGTATTCGAAATGTGCGGGTACCTGCATGTCCGGGATCCTCGACCCCCGCCGAGCCTCCGGCAACAGCCAGATAAGCGATGCCTTAAGCCCGCTCGCCGACCGCGCGCTTGCGCCGGGCTCGGTTCAGTAGCGGCCCCAGATGTTCGCATGGTCGCTGACATGTGCGCGGATCGCCTTCGCTGCGCGCCGAACCAGATCGTCCGGCGCCGGCGCCGCCGCGGCGGCAAGGATCCCCTCGGCGATGGCCGACCGCGCGATGTCGAACCGTTCCTGAACAGAGATGAACCGCCAGTAGAACCGGAAGACCGCGGTACGCGCCAGCTCATCCAGTCTGGCCAGAGTGTAGCCATGGCGGAGCACCGGGTCGGGGTTAGCCGCATTCACGGCACTCGACCTTTCTTTTCCGTTCCAGCACCACGCGCGGACAGTTCAACGCCTTGGCCAGCTTGTTCAGCATCGCCGGCGTGGCGTTGCGGCTTCCCGTCTCGATCTCGCTGATCAGGCTGAGCGAAACGCCGCACGCGACGGCGAGCTGCGTCCTGGTCAGGCCCGCCCGCTCGCGGGCGTACGTGACCGCGATGG
>DASUWU010000210.1:0-8184 GCA_036378315.1 Streptosporangiaceae bacterium
GCCCGCCCCTGAGACCTCTCAGTGAGCCGTCCAGCCGCCGTCGAGGGTGATCGACCCGCCCGTCATCATCGACGCCTGCGGCGAGCACAGGTAGGCCACCAGCTCGGCGACCTCCGCCGGTTCGATCAGCCGCTTGATCGCGGCGGGCGCCAGCATGATCCGCTCGATCACCTCGCCGGGGTCCATGTCGTGCGCCTTGGCCTGGTCGGCGATCTGGTTCTCGACGAGCGGGGTCCTGACGTATGACGGGTTGACGCAGTTGGAGGTCACCCCGCGCCCGGCGCCCTCCACGGCGATGACCTTCGAGAGGCCTTCGAGCGCGTGCTTGGCGGTGACGTAGGCCGACTTGTACGGCGAGGCGCGCATCCCGTGCACCGACGAGATGTTGACGACCCGGCCCCAGCCCCTGCCGTACATCGTGGGCAGCGCCCGGCGCACGATGCGGAACGGCGCCTCGACCATGATCGTCATCATCCGGGTGAAGACCTCGGGCGGGAACTCCTCGATCGGGGCGACGTGCTGCAGCCCGGCGTTGTTGACGACGATGTTGACGTCGCAGTCGAGCGCCTCGACCGCGGCCGGATTCGACAGATCGGCCACCAGCGCGGTGCCGCCGACCTCCTCGGCCGCCTCCTTGGCGGCGTCGGCCGTGATGTCGACGATCAGCACGTTCGCGCCGGCCGCGGCCAGCCGGGCGGCGCAGGCCCGGCCGATCCCGCTCGCGCCGCCGGTCACGAGAGCACGTCGGCCGGTCAGGTCCGGCCCGGCGCCATGCGGAGTAGTCATGGCGGGAACCTACCCGGCCGCGGTCTGCGTGGGGGTGCCGCCGGTGCCGCCTTCGCCGCCGGCGGCGCCACCGCCGGTGCCACGCGGGGCGGCCCAGGCGAGCAGTTCGTCCACCGGCATGGTGTTGACCAGCCGCTCGGCCGGCACGCCGCACCGGGCCGCGCGCTCGCATCCGTACGGCTGCCAGTCGAGCTGGCCGGGGGCGTGCGCGTCGGAGTCGATCGAGAACCGGCAGCCGGCCTCCGCCGCGAGCCGCAGCAACCGCTTGGGCGGGTCGAGCCGTTCCGGACGCGAGTTGATCTCCACTGCCACGTCGTAGGCGGCGCAGGCGTCGAACACCAGCGCCGCGTCGAACCGCGACTCGGGCCGCAGCCCGCCGCGGCGTCCGCCGGCCTTGACGATGCGGCCCGTGCAGTGGCCGAGCACGTTCACCCGCGGGTTGGCGATCGCCGTCACCATCCGCCTGGTCATGTCGGCGAGTGGCATCTTGAGCTGGGAGTGCACGCTCGCCACCACGATGTCGAGCCGGTCGAGCAGCTCGGGCTCCTGGTCGAGCGTGCCGTCCTCCAGGATGTCCACCTCGATGCCGGTGAGGATGCGGAACGGCGCCAGCTCCTCGTTCAGCTCGGCCACCAGATCGAGCTGGGCGCGCAGCCGCTCTGCCGACAGGCCGTTCGCCACCTTCAGCCGGGGTGAGTGGTCGGTCAGCGCCATGTACGAGTGACCGAGCGACCGCGCGGTCTCCGCCATCTCCTTGATCGGCGAGCCGCCGTCGCTCCAGTCCGAATGCGTGTGCAGGTCGCCCCGCAGGGCGGCGCGGAGCTCGGCGGCGGCCGCCTCGAGAGAGGTGCCCGCGGTGGCCTCAAGCCGGCGCAGGTAGACCGGGATCTCACCGCGCAGTGACTCTTCAATGACCAGCGCGGTCACCTTACCGATACCTGGAAGGGTGGTGAGCGTGCCGGCCCGCGCGTGCTCGGCCAGCTCGTCGGCCGGCATCCCGGCCACCATGTCCGCGGCCTTCCTGAAGGCCCGAACCCGGTACGTCGCCTCGAGCGAGCGCTCGAGCAGGAAGGCGATCCGGCGCAACGCCTCGACGGGATCCATGCCACGACGGTACCCATGGCGACCCGTCCGGGCGGCCCGGCGCGTCATTCGCCGAGATGGCAGGCTTGGGAGGATGTCGCAGACCTCGAACGACGCGGAGATGCGCGCCGAGACCACCAAGCGGATCGAGCAGACCATGGGCGAGCTCGGCACCGCCGCCATGGCGAGCATGGAGGAGAAGCTGCCGTGGTTTCGCCGCATGTCCGCGGAGAACCGGTCGTGGATCGGCCTCGTCGCCCAGGCGGGCATCGCCGCGTTCGTCGAGTGGTTCAAGAACGAGGAGAAGCCGCGGCCGGCGATCGCCGGCGAGGTGTTCGGCACCGCCCCCCGCGAGCTGATGCGGGCCGTACGGCTGCAGCAGACCGTCGAGATGGTGCGCGTGATCATCGAGGTGGTCGAGGCGCGGGTCCCCGACCTGGCGGCCGCCGGAGGCGAGAACCAGCTGCGCGAGGCCGTGCTGCGCTACACCAGAGAGGTGGCGTTCGGCGCCGCCCAGGTCTACGCCAGGGCGGCCGAGAGCCGCGGCGCGTGGGACGCCAGGCTCGAGGCCCTCATCGTCGACTCGGTGCTGCGCGGCGAGGTCGACGACGGCATGCACTCGTGGGCCGCCGCGCTCGGGTGGGCGGCCACCCCGGTCGTGGTGCTCGCCGGACAGGCGCCGGAGGCGGATGCCGAGGCCATCGTCGACGAGCTCCGCCTCGTGGCCAGGCGCGCCCGCCTGGACGTCCTCGCCGGCGTGCAGGCCAGCCGGCTCATCGTCATCGTCGGCGGCATGGAGGGCGATCCACTGGACGCGGCGCGGCCGCTGGCCGGTAAGTTCGGGCCCGGCCAGGTCGTCGTGGGGCCGCGGGTCGCCGACCTGTACGGGTCGGCCGTGTCCGCGCAGGCGGCGCTCGCCGGGCTGCGCGCGGCGCGTGGCTGGCCGGACGCGCCGCGCCCGGTGCTGGCCACCGACCTGTTGCCGGAGCGGGCGCTGGACGGCGACGAGCACGCCAGGCGCTTCCTCGTCGATGAGGTGTACGCGCCGCTGCGCGAGGCCGGCGCTCCGCTGCTCGACACGTTGACGACCTACCTCGAACAGGGCTCGTCGCTCGAGGCGACCGCTCGGCTGCTTTTCGTCCATCCCAACACCGTGCGGTACCGGCTGCGCCGGGTGACCGAGCTGACCGGTTACGCCCCGGCCGACGGGCGGGCCGCCTTCACGCTGCGTATCGCGCTCGTGCTCGGCCGCTTCGACGACAACCGCGACGGAGCGGGGGACGGCGGGTGGGCGGGCGGATGGACGGCCCGGTGACGACGGCATTGCCCGGTTGATCCCGCCGACACAGGGTTTATAGCGGGGCTACAAAGCCCCGACCTCAAACTTCGTACGCCACCGCACCCATATAGCGGACCCCTACAGGGCAGGGTGGGGTTGTGTTCCTCATCGCCGCGCCCGGCCAGGGCGCCCAGACGCCCGGCTTCCTGCAGCCGTGGCTCGAGCTGCCTGGGGTCGCCGACCGCCTCGCCTGGTGGTCGGCCGTCACCGGGCTCGACCTCGTGCGCCATGGCACGACGGCGGGCGAGGACGAGATCCGCGACACCGCGGTGGCCCAGCCGCTGCTGGTCGCCGCCGGGCTCGCGGCCGCGGCGGAGCTGGACGTCATGCCGGATGTCGCCGCCGGGCACAGCGTCGGCGAGCTGGTCGCCGCCGCGCTGTCCGGCGTGCTGTCCCCCGAGGCCGCGCTCGTCTTCGTGCGGGAGCGCGGCAGGGCGATGGCCGACGCGGCCGCGGTGACCGAGACGGGCATGACGGCGGTGCTCGGCGGGCAGCCGGAGGACGTGCTCGCCGCCCTCGACAAGCACAAGCTCACTCCAGCCAACATCAACGGCGCCGGCCAGGTCGTGGCCGCCGGCACGATGCCGCGGCTGGAGGCGTTCGCCGGTGACCCGCCGGCCGGGGCGCGGCTACGACCGCTCAAGGTGGCCGGCGCCTTCCACACCGAGCACATGCGCCCGGCCGAAGACGTGCTGCGCCGGCTCGTTCCCGGCATGCCGGTGGCCGATCCGCGCACCCGGCTGCTGTCGAACGGCGACGGCTCCGTGGTCACCGCGGGCGCGGCCTTCGTCGCCCACCTGGTCGATCAGGTGAGCCGGCCGGTCCGCTGGGACGCGTGCATGACCACCATGGCCGAGCTCGGCGTCACCGCCATCATCGAACTGCCGCCGGCCGGCACGCTGGCCGGGCTGGCGCGGCGCGCGCTGCCCGACGTCCAGCGGGTCGCGCTCAAGACACCCGACGATCTCGACCAGGCCCGCGACGTGATCCGCGCGCACCGTAGCCAGGCACAGGAGGATGACACGTGAGCGACTCGCAGCCGCCCGCGGCGCGCGGCACCGAAGCGACGGACGCCGCCGACCTGGTGCTGCCGGCCGGAATGCCCGGCGCGCGCATCGTGGCGTTCGGGCACTACCAGCCGGCCAAGGTGGTCACCAACCACGACCTGGCCGAGTCGGTCGACACCACAGACGAGTGGATCCGCAGCCGGGTCGGCATCGCCGAGCGCCGGATCGCCGGGCCCGAGGAGTCGGTGGCCGACATGTCGGTGCAGGCCGGCGGCAAGGCGCTGGCCGCCGGCGGGCTGTCCCCCGACGACGTCGACCTGGTCATCGTGGCGACCTGCACGCCGGAGTCGACGATCCCCAACGTCTCCGCCGGGGTGGCCCATCGGCTCGGCATCAGGGCGCCAGGAGCGTTCGACGTCAACGCGGCGTGCGCCGGCTTCTGCTACGCGCTCGCCACGGCCTCGGACGCGATCCGCTGCGGGTCGGCGCGCAACGCGCTGGTCATCGGCGCGGAGAAGCTGTCCCAGTGGGTCGACTGGTCCGACCGTACGACCTGCATCATCTTCGCCGACGGTGCGGGCGCGGCGGTCGTGACCGCCGCCGCGACGCCCGGCGTCGGGCCGGTGGTCTGGGGCAGCTCCGGCGCTGACGCGGACAAGATCTACATCAAGGACCGCCACTCCTACCTCGTACAGGAGGGGCAGGCGGTCTTCCGCTGGGCCACCACCGCGCTGCATCCGGTGGCGATCGAGGCCTGCCGGCGCGCCGGGGTGGCGCCGGAGGAGCTGGCCGCGTTCGTGCCGCACCAGGCCAACCTGCGTATCGTGGAGTCGATCGCGCGCCGGCTGAAGGCGTCGAACGCGGTGATCGCCGACGACATCGTGACGGCCGGCAACACCTCGGCGGCGTCCATCCCGCTGGCCCTGTCCCGGATGGCCGAGCGCCAGCAACTGCCGTCCGGCGCGCCGGCCCTGATCCTCGGGTTCGGCGCCGGGCTCACCTATGCCGCGCAAGTCATCAAGGTTCCGTAGGCCGGTGACCGGCCGCGGACGCGCAACGCAACGCAACGCAACTGTACGTCAACGATAAAGAGGGAGAAGGAGCCACATGACCGAGCAGGAGATCCTGGCCGGCCTCGGCGAGATCGTCGAAGAGATCGCCGGTGTCCCCGCCGCCGACGTGACCCCGGAGAAGACCTTCGTCGACGACCTCGACATCGACTCGCTGTCGATGGTGGAGATCGCCGTTGCCGCGCAGGACAAGTTCGGCGTCGAGATCCCCGATGACGAGCTGAAGAACCTGAAGACGGTCAAGCACGTCGTCGAGTACGTCCAGGCCCAGGGCATCTCGGCCTGACGGCCAGGGCCCGTCAGCCAGTGAGGAGAGAGCACGACCATGAGCACAGGTCAGGCAACCGTCGTCGTCACCGGTCTCGGCGCGACGACCCCCGTGGGGGGTGACGTCGCCTCGACATGGTCGGCGCTGCTGGCGGGCCGTTCCGGCGTCCGGCCCCTGGAGACCGAATGGGCGGCCGAGCTGCCGGTGAGGATCGCCGGGACCGCGGCCGTCGAGCCGGCCGATGTGCTGCCCAAGCACCGGCTGCGCAAGCTCGACCGCAACGAGCAGTTCGCGCTGATCGCCGCGCACGAGGCGTGGGCGAACGCCGGCTACGCGCACGGTGAGCGGGACGGCTTCGCGGTCGACCACGACCGGCTCGGCGTCGTGATCTCCAGCGGCATCGGCGGGATCCTGACGACGCTGGGCAGCTACGACACGTTCCGGGAGAAGGGCTGGCGCCGGGTTTCCCCGTTCACCGTGCCGATGCTGATGCCCAACGGCGCCGCCGGGTGGGTCAGCATCGAGTTCGGCGCGCGGGCCGGCGCGCATGCCCTGGTCAGCGCGTGCGCCTCCAGCGCGGAGGCGATCGCCTACGCGATCGACATGATCCGGCTCGGCCGGGCCGACGTCGTCATCGCCGGGGGCGCGGAGGCGGCGATCCACCCGCTCAACATCGCGGCGTTCGCCTCGGCGCGCGCCATGTCGACCCGCAACGACGAGCCGGAACGGGCGTCCCGCCCCTACGACAAGAACCGCGACGGGTTCGTGCTCGGCGAGGGGGCCGGTGTGCTCGTGCTGGAGTCGGCCGAGCACGCCAGGGCGCGCGGCGCCGAGGTCCTCGCGATCGCGGCGGGCGCCGGCTACTCGGCCGACGCCCACGACATCGTGCAGTCCGACCCCGAGGGCACCGGCGCGGCCATGGCCA
This sequence comes from Streptosporangiaceae bacterium, assembly GCA_036378315.1. GTDB lineage: Bacteria > Actinomycetota > Actinomycetes > Streptosporangiales > Streptosporangiaceae > CALAED01. Next base: position 6,479 of record DASUWU010000210.1, read on the forward strand.
TCCAGCGGGCGATGGACAACGCCGCGCTCGACCCGTCGGAGGTCGTCCACGTCAACGCGCACGCCACCTCGACCCCGGTCGGCGACATCGCCGAGGTGGCCGCGCTCAAGCGGGCGCTCGGCAAGGCGACCACCGACATCGTGGTCACCGGCACCAAGTCGATGACCGGGCACCTGCTCGGCGCGACCGGCGCGGTCGAGTCGATCGCCACCGTGCTCGCCCTGCGCGAGGGCCTGGTGCCGCCCACCATCAACGTTGACGACCTCGACGACGCCGTCGACCTCGACATCGCCATCGGCGAACCGCGACGGCTCCCCGAGGGGCCGGCGGCGGCGCTGAACAACTCGTTCGGATTCGGCGGACACAACGTGACCGTCGCCTTCCGTCGCGCGCTCTGACCGGCGCGCACCTCTAGGCAAGGAGTCCATCGACGTGACCGTGCTCGACAAATCGCCGGTCGGCCAGGCCGGCCACGCACCGGCCGCCGACGTGGCGGGCGCCGCCGACCAGCGCGATCCCAGGGTCAGGCTGCTGGCGCTGTTCGACGAGGGCAGCCTGCGGCTGCTGACCGACGAGGACTCCAGCGGGACGCTGGCCGGGGTCGGCCGGATCGAGGGCATGCCGGTGGTGGCCTTCGCCAGCGACCCCCGTGTCCAGGGCGGCGCGATGGGCGGCGAGGGCTGCGGGCACATCGTGCACGCCTACGACCACGCCATCAAGGAACGGCTGCCGATCGTCGGGCTCTGGCACTCGGGGGGTGCCAGGCTGGCCGAAGGGGTCGAGTCGCTGCACGGCGTGGGCCGGGTGTTCGCGGCGATGACCCGGGCGTCCGGCCTGGTCCCGCAGATCTCGGTGGTGCTGGGCGCGGCCGCCGGCGGCGCGGCGTACGGGCCTGCGCTGACCGACATCGTGATCCTGTCCGAGGGCGGCCGCATCTTCGTCACAGGACCCGACGTCGTCCGGTCGGTGACCGGCGAGAACGTCGACATGGCCTCGCTGGGCGGCCCGGAGCCGCACTCGAAGCGCTCCGGCGTCGTGCACGTCGTGGCCAAGGACGACACCGAGGCGCTGGTGCAGGCCAGGCGGGTCACGACGTTGCTCGGGCACCAGGGCCGGGTCCGTCCGGACGGCGTGACCGACGTCGATCTCGGCGATGTGCTGCCGGAAAGCCCGCGCCGCGCTTATAGCGTCCACCCGCTGGTGCGGCGCCTGGTCGACGACGCCGACGCCATGGTCGAGCTGCATCCCAAGTGGGCGCCGAACATCGTGACCGCGCTCGGCCGGCTCGGCGGCGGCACGGTCGGGATCATCGCGAACAACCCGCTGCGGCTGGGCGGCTGCCTGGACGCCACGTCGGCGGAGAAGGCGGCGCGGTTCGTCCGGATGTGCGACGCGTTCGGGGTGCCGCTGGTCGTGGTGGTGGACGTGCCGGGCTACCTGCCGGGGGTCGGCCAGGAGCACGACGGCGTCGTGCGCCGGGGCGCGAAGCTGCTGCACGCCTTCGCCGAGGCCGTGGTGCCGCGCGTCACGCTGGTGACCCGCAAGGCGTACGGCGGCGCCTACATCGCGATGAACTCCCGCTCCCTCGGCGCGACGCGGGTCTTCGCCTGGCCGGCCGCCGAGATCGCCGTCATGGGACCGGTCGCGGCCGTGCGCATCCTGCACCGGCGCAAGCTGGCCGCCGTGCCGGACGAGGAGCGGCACAC
>DASUWU010000211.1:0-7037 GCA_036378315.1 Streptosporangiaceae bacterium
GCGGGTCTGGTCACGGCCGGCTCACCAGGTGACCGGAAGCTCGTGGACTCCGAAGATGTGCGTGTCCTCCTTGAAGGAGATCTTCTCCAGCGGCACGGTGAGCCGCAGCGTGGGCACCCGCCGCGCCAGGCCGGCCAGCGCGACCTGCAGCTCGGCGCGGGCCAGCCACTGGCCCAGGCACTTGTGCACGCCGTGACCGAAGGTGAGGTGGCGGCGGGCGCGCGGCCGCGCCATGTCCAGCCGGTCAGGGTCGGCGAACTCGGCCGCGTCCCGGTTGCCGGCGGCCAGCGACACGATGACGCCCTCGCCGGCGCGGATCAGCGTGTCCGCGATCGTCACGTCCTGGGTGGCGACCCGCGGGATGCCGTCGTGCATCGGGGTGTGGTAGCGCAGCAGCTCCTCCACCGCGGCGGCGACGTGGGACGGCCGGGTGGCCATGGCCCGCATCCAGTCGGGATTGAGGATCATGGTGAGCGTCGACAACGAGATCATGTTGGCCGAGGTCTCGTGCCCGCCGACGATGAGCAGCTTGGTGGTCTGGTAGGCCTCCTCTGGGCTGAGCCGGCCGGTCCGTACGTACCTGCGGACCATGCGGCCGAGGACGTCGTCGATGGGCTCGGCCATCCGGGCGTCGATCAGCCGGTTGCACAGGCCGTACAGCTCGTCGTCGGCGGCCGCGAACTCCTCGCGGGTCGCGGTCTTGGACACCAGCACGCTGGTGGTCTCCTGGAACAGCTGGTGCTCGTCCGGGGGCACGCCAAGCAGGTCGCCGATCAGCCGCGACGGCACCGGCAGCGAGAACGCCCGGTGGAAGTCCGTGGGCGGACCGGCGGCGAGCAGCTCGTCGATCTGGTCGGCCACGATGCGTTCCATCTTCGGGCGCATGCGGTCCATGCGCCTGGACAGGAACTCGTCGGCCAGCATGCGGCGGATCTCGCCGTGCCGCGGGTCGTCCATCCGGCTCATCACCGGCCGCGGCGCCACCCGGCCCGGGCTCAGCCTGGGCAGCCCCGGATTGGTGACGTCCACGCTGAACCTGGGGTCCCTGAGTACGGCCCGCGCGGCCCGGTACCCGGTGACCAGCCACACCTCCCTGCCATCCCACATGCGCACCTTGGCGATCGGGTTTTGTTCGCGTAGCTCGCTCAACATTTCGGGCGGATCAAAAGGGCACGTCCGAGGCGGCAGGTAATCCTGAACAGTCACAACCGGCTCCCTCGCCAGAAAAGTGGCGAAACGATGTCCCGCAGGCGGGACAAACTATTGGGATGTCTCTTCCTCGTCACCTGGCAACACTTCACGTCGTTTGGTGACAGCTGTCAAGATCACCCTTTTCGGAGCGGTTTGACTCACCGGCCGTTATCGCAGTTCAGGACCTCGTGGACGGTCAGGCCGGAACGTTGAGGATGTTGGGGCCGCTTGTCGTACGGAACTCGAAACGGTCGATGTCGCCGCGGAAATACGCCGTGCCGCCCTCGGCGCGCAGCGGCGTCGGGAAGCCCGGAACGCCGTACCCCTGGCTGGCCGGCACCTGCCAGCTCAGCACCACTTCGCTCTTGCCCGAGTGGGTGACCACGACGAGCTGGCAGTGCAGCGGGCCGCGCACGCCGGCCAGCTCGATATCGACCTGCGTGCCCCAGCTCCGCGGCTGGATGGTGATTTTGGCGTTCACCGCGTTCGACCTGTTGGTGGCCTGCAGGATCTCGGTGCCGGTGTGCGGCGCGGCGGCCGCGGTGGCGCCGGTGCGGCCGGTGGGCGACGATGAGTTCGTCCACAGCGACCGCGTCGCCAGCGGGGTGACCGCCACCACCGCGGCGGCGGCGACCGCGCCGGCCGACATCAGGTAGCGCCGGCGCCGGCGCAACCTCGTCACGTCGTCGAGCAGCGCGGTGAGCACCCGCGGCGACGGTTCGGGCGCGGTGATCGTCGGCTCGATGCGCGCGACTTCGTCCAGGACCGGCGGCATGACGTAGAGCTCGCGAAGCTCCGCCTGGCATTCCGCGCACTCGGCCAGGTGGGCCTCGAAGATCTCGTTTTCCTCCTCATCGAGGATCCCCAGGACGAAGGCGGCCACCTCGACATGCGCGGCGGGCGGCTCCATGACGTTGTTACCCCTCATCTTGCAGCGCGTTCCGTAGTGCGCGCAGGCCGTAATAGACCCTGGACTTCACAGTACCCGGCCGGATTCCGAGGATCTGGGCGGCCTCACTGATGGATCGGTGGTGGAAATACGTCTCCACGATGGCCTCCCTGTGCTCCCGGCTCAGACCGCGCATGGCGTCCAAGACCACCATGGCTGACAGCGTCTGCTCAGACTGGTCCGGCACCGGAACGATGTCCAGCGCCGCCGGCTCGACTTCCTTCGGACGCGCGCTGCGCCGGCGACGTCCATCGATCACGATACGGCGGGCGACCGTCAGCAGCCATGCCCACAGCAGCCCTCTGTCCCGGGCCAGCCGCCCGGCATTGCGCCAGGCGCGGAACAACGTCTCTTGGACGACGTCCTCGGCCCATTGGCGGTCGTTGCCGGTGAGGGGCAGCAGGTGGCCGAGCAGCGGGCCGGCGAACTCCTTGTACAGAGCCTTGACCAGCTGCTCGTCCGAGCTGTCGCCCAGCCCGCCGTCTCCGCCGGTGCCCCCGTCTACCTTGGCGGCCCCGAAGCTGTTGCTCGCGTGACGCTCCACGGGATCATCTTGACGTTCCGGAGACCCCGGCGTACTTGAAACGTGATATCTCCCGCCACATCCGCCGACTTTCGCAACTCAGGCTGAACCTGTCGTTCTTCCGTCGCGTACCTCCCACGAACCGCATCTCATGAAGTTTTCATGAAGGAGGACGGACGGCGCCTGTGGAGCAGCGACGTAGCCGCACCGCCCTGACGATGACCGCCACGGCCTGCGCTCTTGCCGTGCTGGTCCTCGCCGGTGCCTGCGGGTCCGGCGCCGCCAAGGGCGCCGCCGGCACGCCGCTGCCGAGCGTGAAGGCCACACGCAAGCAGGGCAGGCCGGTGCTGTCCGCCGCCAAAACCGTGTCGGCCGGCGCGATCGTCGTCGACTCGACCGGGCACACGCTGTATCGCTTCGACCGGGACACCGCCAAGCCGTCGCGGGCCACCTGTGCCGGTGCGTGCGAGAAGAAGTGGCCGCCGGTGCTGGCCGGCGACGAGACGTCCACCAAGGGCGTCGACCTGGGCGCGGTCGGGAAGGTCAAGCGGGACGACGGCCGCTGGCAGCTCACCCTGGCGGGCTGGCCGCTCTACCGGTACGCGGGCGATCGCCGCCGCGGCGATGTCAAGGGACAGAACGTGGACGGGGTGTGGTTCGCCATCGCGCCCGACGGCAAGAAGGCCGGGGCCGCCGACGCGGCCGGCTCCGGCGGCGACGCCTCGGCCGCGGACACGACCCGGACCGCGTGGGGCCCGCTGACCGCGGCCGACCGCGCGCTGCTCGTCGAGCTGCGCCACGTCGGGCTGTGGACGCGGACCTCCGTGGAGCAGGCGGCGCAGGTGGCCTCGGCCGGCCGGGTCAAGACGGCCGCGGCCGGCGTCGCGAAGGCGCAGCCGGCGCTCGACGCCCAGGTGACGTCGACCGCCGCGCGGCTGCGGGTCGCGCTCCCGGCCCGGCTCAACGACGGCCGGCAGGCCGCACCCAACGAGCTGAAGAACGACCTGAACAAATGGACGGCCGAACTGTCGGACGCGTCCGGAAGGGAGTACGACGCCCTCTTCGTGAACCGACTCCGCGCCGCCTACGCCAGGGTCCTCACGGACCTCGCGCGGGCGCGGGTGGAGACCCGTAACTCCCTGATCAGAGCCTCTGCGCAACGGGCCGTGGACACGGTCATGAACGACATGACGCTGCTGGAGCATACGGGCCTGGTCGACGGCTCGGCTTTGGCCCAGTCCCCCGCATCGCCCCAGCGGTCCACATCGTCCCTGTCATATGCCGAGCCGTGATATTCGAGGTGAGAAATCCATGAGACGACGACGCTCCAAGGTTTCCTACTACCCAGCGCGGCGGGGCTCGCGGTCGCGGCCGGAGAGGCCCCAAACAAGCGCCGCGCCGAGCAGCCTGATCGCGAGGAAGCCGGGCCTGCTCGCGGTCATCGTGGCGCTGGCCGTCGCCGGAGGAGTCATCGTCGGGATCAAGGTCGGCGCCGGCTCGACCCCCGTCCATCTGTCCGCGGGGGACGCCCCTTCGGCGTCGGCATCGGCGTCCGCCGACCCGTCGGACTCGGCTTCGGCCGACCCTTCGGCGTCCGCGGCGCCGTCCGACTCCGCGGCCCCGCAGCCGTCGGACTCCGCGGCGGCCCCGCCGACCGGCCCGTCCCCGGATGACTTCGTCAACATCCGGCAGGTGACCACCCGCGTGCAGACGCCCAGGCCGGGACAGAACGCGTCGAGGGGATCGTTCGTGTCCCGCTGCGGGACGAACGCGAACGGCCACAACAACCCCGACAACTTCATCGTGACCCCAGGGGTGCCGAACGGGGCCCACCACCAGCACGACTACGTGGGCAACGTCTCCACCGACAACACCTCGACCGACCAGAGCCTGGCCGCGGCGGGCACGACCTGCGGGCGGGGTGACAAGTCCGCGTACTTCTGGCCGGTGCTGCGGTCGCTGGCGAACGCGGCCGGCCAGAGCGGGCAGGACGGGAACGTGGGCACGATCCTCCGCCCGACCGCCGCGACCATCCAGTTCCGCGGAAACGCGCAGGGCAAGGTCGTCGCGATGCCGCAGTTCCTCAGGATCGTCACCGGCAACGCGCACGCGTTCACCCAGAACGGGACCAACGCCAAGGCGTCATGGAGCTGCACCGGGTTCACCAACCGCACGTCCGGCGACAAGTACCCGCTCTGCCCGCGCGGCAGCCAGGTGGTGCGGACGCTGGACTTCCCGAGCTGCTGGGACGGCCAGAACACCGACAGCGCCAACCACCGGACGCACGTGGTGTTCCCCGACGCCGCGAGCGGCGCCTGCCCGGCGGGGACCAAGGCGATCCCGCAGCTCAGGTTCCGGCTGACCTACCGGGTGCCGAGCGGCCCGTCGTTCGCGGTGGACAGCTTCCCCGAAGAGATACACAAGCCGATCACGGATCATGGAGACTTTGAGAACGTGATGCCCACACGGCTCATGAACATGGTCGTAAGCTGCATCAACCGAAATCGAAACTGCTGACCTGTAGTCGGCCGCTTTCCCCGGGAGGGTTACTGACGTGATACCTCCCGGGGCAGGCACGAGGGGCGAGCAGCTGCGCGACCCCAGGGAGGCGATCGCGCAGCTACGCCAGCAGATCACGCTGCGATGGCCGGGCCGCGTCTACCAGAGCGACAGCCGCGGCCTTTCCGTCCTGTCGATCAGCCCGGAGCTGACCGTGTGGTGCAACGGTCGCGAGTTCCTCTGGCACGAGCGGGGCCGCCGGGTCGCCCACCCCGCCTCCGACCCGGTCACCGCCGCGGTACGGCTCATGGCCCGGCTGTCCCAACTGCAGCGGGCGCAGCAGCAGCGGGCCCAACAGTCACCGGCCCCGCAGCAACCACCGGCACCACAACAACCATCGCCGCAGCAACCAGCGGCACCGCAGCAGCCAACGGCACCGCAGCAGCAGACGCCGCAGGAGCAGACGCCGCAGCAGCGACAACCGCCGCCCTCCCCGCCGCCGCCCTCCCCACCGCCGCCGCCCCGGCCGGGCGCCGGCGGCGACGCCCCCGGATCCGGGACGGAGCCCGGGGGCGCGTGACATCCGCGCCTGCCGGGGTCGACCCGTCTGCCGGTCGACCCGTCTGCCGGGCTGCGGGGCCGGATCAGCCGCTCAGCCGCCGACGGGCTGGCCGTTGACGGTGACGTCGGTGAGCACGAGGCCCTCGACGTCCTCGGTCCGGCCGATCTGGGTGACGTGGTCGAACGCGCAGTGCGCGAGGGTGACGTCGGTGATCGGGTCGTCGGGGTACCCGCGCAGGTCGAAGACCTGCTGGGCCGTGTCCACGTGCAGGTTCTCGACGTGGATCCCGCCCACCGACGGGTTGAAGCCGTGGCCGGGGCCGTCCTCGTAGAAGAAGTCGATCTGGAAGGCGGACACGGCCAGCACACCGACCTCCGTGTCCCGCAGGTAGACGTCGTTGATGAAGCCGCCGCGTATCGAGTTCGTCTTCATCCGCAGCGCGGTGTTCAGGTTGGGGCTGGACATCCGCAGGTTCTGGGCGAAGACGTTCCGCACGCCGCCGGTCATCTCGCTGCCGATCGTGACGCCGCCGTGCCCGTCCCTGAAGTCGGTGTCCTCGATGAGGATGTTCTGGCTGGGCACGTTGACGCGGCGTCCGTCGGCGTTGCGGCCGGCCTTGATGGCGATGCAGTCGTCGCCGGTGTCGAACGCGCAGCCGGAGATGACGACGTAGTCGCACGACTCGGGATCGCAGCCGTCGTTGTTCGGGCCATGGCTGTTCACCGTGACGTCCCGCACCAGCACGTTCTGCGACAGCACCGGATGGATCTCCCACATCGGTGAGTTCACGATGGTGACGCCCTCGATGAGCACGTTCCGGCAGCGGTACGGCTGGATCATGTTCGGCCGCAGGAAGTGCCCGGCGCCGAAGACCCGCTGCGACACGGGCGTCCCTGCCTCACCCATGGCCTGCAGGGCCGTGCGGTCGGCGTTCTGGTTGGGGGTGCCGGCCTGCCAGCCGAACTCCGCCTTGCCCGACCACGGCCACCACGCGGTGGTGCTCGCCTGCCCGTCCAGCGTGCCGGTGCCGGTGATCGCGATGTTCCTGGCGCCGTAGGCGTAGATGAACGGTGAGTAGTTGTAGAGCTCGATGCCTTCGTAGCGGGTGAAGACGACCGGCAGGTACTTCGTCGTGTCGGTGCTGAACGCGATGGTCGCGCCGGCGCTGACGTGCAGCTCGACGAAGCTGCGCAGGTGGATCGGCCCGGTCAGGAACCGGCCTGGCGGGACCACCACCCGGCCCCCGCCGCGCCTGGCGCAGGCCCGGATCGCCGCGGCGAACGCCGTCGAGCAGTCCGTGGTGCCGTCGCCCA